>NC_014394.1:1897482-2529976 GCF_000145255.1 Gallionella capsiferriformans ES-2 | reverse complement strand
CCGGTTTTTGCGCGCGCATGACGCGCGGGTTGCCGCAAGTCAGAAGCAAAGTCGGTATGAGTCTGGACGGGCGAACCGCGCTGTCTAACGGCGTCAGTCAGTGGATCACCGGGGCTGATGCAAGGCTTGATGTGCAGCACTGGCGGGCGCGTTCTTGTGCCGTGTTGACGGGTATCAACACCATTTTGGCCGACGATGCGCAGTTGAATGTGCGAGAAATTGACGTTGAGCGTCAGCCTAAGCGGGTGGTGCTGGACAGTCATTTGCGCATGCCGCTTGACGCACGCATCTTGCAAGGCGGTGTGCTGATTTATGCCGCACTGCGAGATGATCATAAAATTGAGCGCCTGCAACAGGCAGGCGCTGAAGTGGTGCTTCTGCCCGGTACAGACGGGCGGGTGGATTTACCTGCTGTGATGCGCGATCTGGCATCGCGCGGATGCAATGAGATATTGGTTGAGGCAGGAGCCGTGCTCAATGGCGCGTTGCTGCGCGCGGAACTCGTCGATGAAATGCTGCTGTATATCTCGCCTCAGTTGCTAGGCAGCAGTGCGCGCGGCATAGCGGCTTTGGGCGAACTGACAGCGCTCGATCAGCGCGTTGATCTTAAATGGCAGGATGTACGGCAAGTCGGTCGCGATTTACGTATCACTGTTACAGTCAGAAATGACGATAAAGGAGTTTAATTGTGTTTAGTGGAATCATTGCAGATGTCGGCATTATCACCCGTGCGGTTGACCGTGAGGGCGGCTTGCGCCTGTCGGTTGAGGCTGAGGTGCTGGGTATGGATGATGTGCAGATAGGCGACAGCATTGCGGTGAACGGCGTGTGCCTGACTGTCGTCACACTGTCCGGGCGCGAGTTTACCGTCGATGTCTCACGCGAAACCTTGAGCTGCACCGTAGGACTTGCTCATCAGGGCGCTCATGTCAATCTGGAAAAGGCCTTGCGACTGTCTGACCGGTTGGGCGGACATTTGGTCAGCGGTCATGTCGATGGCGTGGGATCGGTTGTCGCATTCAACGATATCGGCGAGAGCTGGCGCTTAGTGGTGCGTGCGCCTCAGTCGCTTGCAAAATACATCGCGGTGAAAGGTTCCATCACCATCAACGGGGTGAGTCTGACCGTCAACCATGTCGCCGGTGCGGAATTTGAAGTGAATTTGATTCCGCATACGCTGGATGTGACGACCTTGAATGAATTAAAAACGGGGGCGCAGGTGAATTTAGAGATCGATCTGATCGCCCGCTATGTAGAACGAATGATGCAGAAAGAAGTGCAATGAACGGAATTTCACCGATACAGGAAATCATCGAAGAAATTCGTGCCGGCAATATGGTCATTCTGGTGGATGAGGAAGACCGCGAAAATGAGGGCGACATTGTTTTTGCCGCTGAATTTGCCACGCCGGAAAAAATCAATTTTATGGCGCGTCATGCGCGCGGGCTGATTTGCCTGACGCTCACCGAAGCGCATTGCCGTAAGCTTAATCTGCCCTTGATGGTGCAGGAAAACGGCTTGCAATTGGCGACCAATTTCACGATTTCTATCGAAGCGGCAAGCGGCGTGACCACCGGAATTTCGGCGGGTGACCGTGCCCGCACGGTGCTGGCTGCCGTGGATAAAAATGCGACACCGGCCGACATCGTGCAGCCGGGGCATATCTTTCCGCTGCGCGCGCAAAATGGCGGTGTGCTGGTGCGTGCAGGCCACACCGAAGCGGGGTGTGATCTGGCGCAGATGGCGGGACTGACGCCATCCTCCGTGATCTGTGAAATACTCAAAGACGATGGCGAGATGGCGCGTCTGCCGGATCTGATCGACTATGCTAGGCTGCACAACCTTAAGATCGGCACGATCGCGGATCTGATCGAACATCGTAGCCAGAATGAAAAACTGGTCGAGCGTGTTGCGATTCGTCCTGTGCAGACCGCGTATGGCGAATTCAATCTGGCCACTTACGTCGATAAAACGACGCAACGCACCCATCTGGCACTGGTGAAGGGGGAAATTAACCCGCAGCAAGAGACGCTGGTACGCGTCCATGAACCGCTGTCTGTCATCGACTTTCTCGAGCAAAAGCCGTCCGGGCAGTCGACCAGCGTGCATGAGGCGATGCAAAAAATGTCTCAGGTTAAGGCTGGGGTCCTGGTGTTGCTGCATCGCGGCGAGACGCCGCAGAACTTACTGGCGCGGGCGATGAACGATGCGACGACTCAGCCGCAGTGGGATTCGCGTAGTTACGGTATCGGTGCACAGATATTGCGCGATTTGAACGTGGGAAAAATGCGCCTGCTGGCAACACCGCACAAGATGCCCAGCATGACAGGTTTTGGATTGGAAGTTGTCGGTTATGCCGGCCACGAATAAAGGAGCGGGACTATGCAAGAACTAGAAAAGAATTTGAATGGCAACGGGTTGCGTATTGGTATGGTGCAAAGCCGCTTTAATCCTGAAGTATGCGAGGGATTGATGGCATCCTGTCGTGCGGAACTGGTGCGTCTGGGGGTCTCCGATGACGACATTACGCTCGCGACCGTGCCAGGCGCCTTGGAAATCCCCGTTGCGCTATTGCACATGGCCGATAGCGAAAAATACGATGCGCTGATCGCGCTAGGTGCGGTGATCCGTGGCGATACCTATCACTTTGAGGTGGTTTCGAACGAATCGGCACGCGGCGTGAACGATGTGCAACTGGCGTGCGGTGTGCCGATCGCCAATGCGATTTTAACGACGGATACCGATGATCAGGCGCTTGCGCGTATCAGCATTAAGGGGGCGGAAGCAGCACAGGCTGCAATTGAAATGGCTAATCTGTTGCGTGAACTGGCATGAGTCTGATTCCAGAGGCCGCAGCGGCTAAAAATGCTGTTCAGAAAAGTCCGCGTCATCGTGCGCGCGAACTGGCGTTGCAGGGCGTCTATCAGTGGCGCGTGTCGGGCAGCGATGCAACAGAAATTGAAGCGCATCTGCAAGGCGAAAAGAATCTGGGACGTTACGATAAGCCCATGTATTCGAAATTGTTGCGCGGTGTGCTGGCCAATCAGGAAGAGCTGCAAATTCTGTTGACGCCTTATCTGGATCGTGCGCTCGATGAGCTGAGCACGGTCGAATTTTCAGTCCTGCTGCTGGCTGGTTTTGAACTGGCTCATCAGTTAGATGTGCCCTACAAAGTGGTCATCAATGAAGCGGTCGAACTTGCCAAGACGTTCGGCGGCACAGACGGTCACAAGTACGTTAACGGCGTGCTGGACAAACTGGCACCGAAAGTTCGCGCGGTCGAGTTCGCTAATAACAAGAAGTAGTGAGTGGTCAGTAAAATCTGGTTCTTTCCACTTCCCACTCATGTCTGAATTTGATCTGATCCGCCGTCATTTTACACGCGCAACGCCAGGTGCCTTACTGGGTGTGGGGGATGATTGCGCGTTATTGCAGGCCACACCCGGCCGCGTGCTGGCGGTATCAACCGATATGCTGGTTTCCGGCACGCATTTTTTCCCCGATGCCGATCCCTATGGGTTGGGGCACAAAACGCTGGCGGTGAATCTGTCTGATCTGGCTGCAATGGGGGCTGTGCCGCGCTGGGCGACGCTGGCGATTTCGCTGCCAGCGGCCGATGACATGTGGCTAGAACAATTCTCAGCGGGATTCTTTGCGCTGGCCGCGCGCTATGGAGTTGATCTGGTCGGCGGCGATACGACGCGCGGGCCGCTTAACCTGTGTGTGACGATTTTCGGTGAAGTGGACGCGCAGCAGGCGTTGCGGCGCAGCGGGGCGCAAGTGGGCGATGAAATCTGGGTGTCAGGTACACTCGGTGATGCGGCGCTGGCGCTGGCTCACATGCAAGGGCGGGTGAGGCTGGAGGACGATGAGTTCGCATCCTGTGCGGTGGCACTGCACCAGCCGCAGCCGCGTGTGGCATTAGGGCTCGCACTGCGCGGACTGGCTGGCAGCGCGATCGATATTTCCGACGGGTTTTTGGCGGATCTGGGGCACATCCTCGACGCCTCCGGTGTTGGCGCCGAAATCGATTTTTTAGCACTGCCGGTCTCAGACGTAGTGCGGCGGCGGTTTGTTGCAAGCTATCTGCTGTCGGGTGGCGATGACTATGAGCTGTGTTTTACCGCACCGGTATCGCGTCACGCAGAGGTGCTGGCGATCGGCCAGGAAATCGATTTGCCGCTCAGTTGTGTGGGGCGCATCGTGGCAGGGCACGGCTGCTTCGTGCGTGACGGGGATGGCAAATTAATCGATACAGAAGGCGCAGGCTATGACCACTTCCGATGAATTGAAAGTTGTACCCGACTGGAAATTCTTGTTAAGCCATCCGGCGCATTTTTTGTCGTTTGGATTTGGCAGTGGATTAGCACGCAAAGCACCCGGTACCTTTGGCACGCTGGTTGCCTTTCCGATGTACTGGTATCTGGCACCGCGCTTGTCGGACGCACTGTTTATCTTTGTGCTGATCTGGGCATTTGCGATTGGTGTCTGGGTGTGCGAGATTACCGGGCGCGCGCTCGGTGTGGCGGATCACGGTGGCATGGTCTGGGATGAGATCGTTGCAATGTTGCTGGTACTTTTCTTTACCCCGCCGGGGTGGTACTGGCAGCTCTTGGCGTTTGCACTGTTTCGTTTTTTCGATATCATAAAACCGCCACCGATACGGTATTTCGATAGCAACTGGCATGGCGGGTTAGGAGTGATGTTTGATGATCTGCTGGCCGCCGGATACGCACTGCTGTGCATGGCGGCTATCAAAAGCATCCTGTTGTAAACGGGGCGTTTTGAGGCCGGCTCAGGCGCAAGTGTCCAGCTTTTGCCCCAGACGACTCTCGCTCGATTGAGCTCGTGCCACGTCTTTTTTTGCAGCCGGTTTTTTTGCTGATTTTCCACGACTTGGCTGCGCGCCTCTTCCGCTTAACTTGCTGCTCAGATACTGGATACTGACGATCAGGTTCATGATGCTCTCCCGTGTTACTTTTATTATCGGTCCGTTCATCATTTTCATAAGGCGAACCGGTTTGGGTACGGATTTTTCGCGAGGATGGGATGCGGTTTAACCTGAATGAATGCTGTCATCGGCCTGTCATAAAAAGGGTTGAAAATAACGCCTAATCAGTGCAATATCTGCGTATCAAAAAGCTAACTATCGTGATTCAAAATCAAACGCGATCACTTAATCCGGCACATGCTTAGTCCGTACCGCCTTTTAAATCAACGAGATACAGGTTCGATTAGATGAATCTACTCTACCTGATCGGTGTGATTGCCGCTATCGCAGCGGTGGCAGGTTTCTGGTTTGTCTGGGATATTTCTCGCCTTAACCGTAAGTTGCTCGAGAGCGAAGAACGCTGGAAATTTGCCTTGGAAGGGGCCGGGGACGGCGTGTGGGACTGGAATATACCGCAGGATACGGTTGTGTTTTCAGCACGCTACAAGGAAATGGCCGGTTACACCGATGAGGATATCGCTGCCAACGAAGCGGCCTGGCGCAATCGCATTCACCCGGAAGATCGCACTCAGGTCGATGCCGAGATACGTGCGTATCTGGATGGCGTAACGCCAGCTTATTACAACGAGCACCGTGTGCTATGTCGCGACGGTAGTGTTAAATGGGTGCTGGCGCGCGGCATGATCGTCAGCCGTATGCCGGATGGGACGCCTATGCGCATGATAGGCACGCATGCGGATATCACCGAACGCAAGAATATGGAAGAGCGCATGCGTCACATGGCGCATTACGATCTGCTCACTGAATTGCCTAACCGCGCGCTGATCAACGAGCGGCTGCAACAGGCGGTCATCAAGGCGCGCCGCGACAAAACGTTTATGGCGGTGATGTTTCTGGATTTGGATCGCTTTAAGCCGGTCAATGATGAGTTGGGACACGATGTTGGCGATCTCTTATTAAAACAGGTCGCGCAGCGTTTGTTGTCCAGCGTGCGAGCTTCGGACACGGTTGCGCGTTTAGGCGGCGATGAATTTGTCGTCTTGCTGCCTGCGATCGAACAGCAACAGGATGCGACGGTGGTTGCCGAGAAAATTTTACATGCGCTCAAGCAGCCGTTTAACGTGTTGGAATATGATATTCACATCTCTGCCAGTATCGGTATCGCGGCTTATCCTGAGCACGGCGAAGATGAAAAGCTGCTGCTGATCAACGCCGATATTGCGATGTATCACGCGAAGAAAGACGGGCGCAACGATCTGCGCTTTTATATGCACGGTATGCGATGAGCCGGGTTAAGCGGACGTTTTGCAGATCGTTTTGTAGAATGTCAGCATCCGTTCGGCCTGGCGTGTGGCAGACCAGTCATGGGCGTATTCCTTACCTGATCTGCCTAATGCCTCGCGAGTCTTGCTATCTGCGAGCATTTTGATGATCTTGTCTGAAAAATCCTGTAGCGTTTCTTGTGCAATCCAGACGCCCGCGCCTTCACGCAATACATCAAGCGTGCCGAGTTCTGCTGTTGAGACGACTGCGGTACCCTGAGCCATTGCTTCGAGCAACACCAGTCCCTGTGTTTCGGTGCGGGAGGCAAAGATGAAGATGTCAGCCGCGCGGTAACAACTGTTCAATTCGGTGTTTCTGTCCAGATAGCCGATGAACTTGACGTTATCAATCAGGCCCATTTGCCTGACATCGAGCTCGAGACTTTTGAGTGCAGGGCCTTCGCCCGCGATGACAAACAGAATGTTCGGGAGGGTCTTTCTGACTTCCGATACGGCGCCCAGCAAGAAACCGATATTTTTTTCGAAAGCAACGCGGCCGACAAACAGCAGGACTTGCCTGTCCTGTGCGATGTCGTATTTCTCGCGGAAGCTTGCGCGATTTCCCGGGACAAAACTGGCAGGTTCAATGCCGGTCGGGATGACTTCTGTCGGTGTGGTGATGCCGTAATCTTTGAGAACTTGCAGCATCGGACGGGAGGGCACGACCATGCCATGCAGGCTGTTGCCCTGATGACGAGAAAATCGTTTGGCAACCTGCCGCATCAGCTGTTTCGGCACCAGCGGGATATAGTGGTGCAGATACTCTTCAAAGAACGTGTGGTAGGTCTCGATGCAGGGGATATTCAGCAGTTTAGCAAGTTTTATACCTAGATAATGCGCCACAAAAGGCGTCTGTACATGAATCAGGTCATAGTGCTCGTTCTGAAGCCGCGCTAGTTGCTCCATCACGCAACGGTAACTCATGAAGCGGTCTTCAGGATCCATGGGAACACCTCTGGCAGGTATGCGAACGAGTTCGGTGTCATCAGCCGTTTTCTGCGGGTACTCGGGGGCGATCAGGTGTACTGTGTGACCCAGTTGACGTAATTCATGGCGGAACGTCTGTATGGAGGTTGAAACGCCATTGACGCGCGGAAAATAGACGTCGGAGATAAACAGTATTTTCATGATGTGTAGTCGGACTTAAAGGGATGTAATTTGAGCTGCGGCATGATCATTCCAGCGTATCAGTTCCATGCGTCCATCCAGATGTTCGACGATGGCGGTACAGCTATCCACCCAGTCGCCACAGTTCATGTAGGTCAGACCGTTGATATCCTTGATCATGGCCCAGTGGATGTGCCCGCAAATGGCGCCATCCAGACCGCGTTCGCGCGCATGGTGGATGACAGAATCTTCAAAGTTGCAAATGAACGTCAATGCGGTTTTTATTTTCCGTTTGGCGTATCCCGCTAAAGACCAGTAGCCCGGGCGTTTTAAGGTGCGTCTTAACCAGGACAGATAAATATTCATGCCGACCAGCAGGTTGTAGGCGATATCACCCAGTACAGCGACCCACTTGTGATGTAGCGTGACCTGATCGAATGCGTCGCCGTGGATCAGCAGTAAGCGTCGACCATCTGCTGTGGTGTGTATGTGTTCAGCTACCACCATCACATCACCAAAGGAGGTGCCGACATATTCTCGCATCGCCTCATCGTGATTGCCGGGAATGAAAAATACCTTTTCGCCGTGACGTGCCCGCCGCAATATTTTTTGCACGAAGGTGTTTTGCTCCGGGGTCCAATGCACGCCACCACGGCTCATTGCCCACATATCCACGATGTCGCCGAGCAAAAACAGATTGTCTGCGCTATAGGCCTTCAAAAATTCGAGTAGTTGAGCTGCCTGACACGCTTTCGTGCCGAGATGGATGTCAGAGAGGAAAATTGAGCGAACTTGAGTCATGTCCGCAGCATGGCACGGGAATATTTCCTCAATATGACGGCCATATTGCAGAAATATGAATCAGAATTAAAGTGGATGCAGTGCGAGTTTCAGTAAAAAAATTGCGAGGAAAGTCTTATCAAGACGATCAGGCGGTGAAAGTATCCGATGAAATTGAATATTAATAAAAAATGGTGTATTTGAGTCCTCAGTTTCAGATAAGATCTAAATAAAATATCGGGTTTTACCCCGTGTCGTAAATTTACAATGGACTTTTTTATGCTGGAACGGTTCAGCCTTTTATTTTCTTCGCCCGAAAATAGCGTGCTTTACGCGGGGAACTATGATTTTCTGCTGGTGACTTTGTCGGTTGCGGTGGCAATTTTTTCTTCCTACGCAGCCCTGCTGGTGTCCAATAACATCGTGCAATGCAAGCGGCCCCTGACCAGGCGGCTGTGGCTGGCAGGCGGGAGTCTGTGTCTGGGGGTTGGGATTTGGGCAATGCATTTTATCGGCATGCTCGCCTTTAATCTGCCCTGTTCGAGTAGCTACGATGCCAGATTGACTTTGTTATCGATGGTTCCCGGTATTCTGGCGAGTATGCTCGCGCTGAGTTTGATCAGCCGTCATGACATATCGAATTTAAAACTGGTGGCTGGCGGCGTGCTGCTGGGTTCGGGTATCGGTGCCATGCATTATGCGGGCATGGCCGCCATGCGAATCGATGGCATGATACGGTATGACGTCAGATTGTTCCTGATCTCTATTTTGGTGGCAGTCGTGCTGGCGATCCTTGCACTCTGGATCAACTTCCGCTTGAATGCGAGGCGGTCCGTCTGGAGCCGATGGAGTGCTTTTTTTAGTGCGCTGATCATGGGGTTGGCTGTCTCCGGTATGCACTACACGGCCATGGCGGCGGCTTATTTCATTCGTGTCGAGACGCCTGCGGGCAGCAGCGCGGGAATGAGTCCGAATTTTTTGACCGGGATTGTGCTCGCGGCGAGCGGCCTGATTATCATCGTGACCATCGTGGCTACCTTCGTCAGAAAATCTAACCTGCTATCGCTCGGACGTGCGTACAAAACAATCGCGCTGTTTATTGTGATTTGGACGTGTATGGCTTGGCTGGGGGCCGATTATTATTACAGCAGGCGCGCCAATAATCTGTATCAGCAGGAAGTGCAGATAGCCACACAGCAAGCGGAAAATATCGCATTCAGTATCAACGAAAATATCGAGCTTCTCAAGGGGATTTCGCGTGTTTTTACGCGTGATGTTGAGTTGCGCGAGGCGTTGCACAGCAATTTGCAAATAAAACGCGGGATGAACGTATTTGGCGAGTTAAACCGTTCGTTGCAAATCTCCGCGCTGAATTTAGGGGCTGACAATATTTTTGTGCTCAATGCACGGGGGGATTGCATCGCCGCAGCGAATGCGGGGGAGCCTGCGAGTCCTGTGGGAACGAATTTTGCAGATCGCGCTTATTTTCCTGAGGTGAAAGCGGGCAAATCGGGACGTCAGTACGCGGTGGGTCGGACGAGTAATGTGCCGGGACTCTATTACGCATCGCCTATTTTTGAAAACGGACGCTTTCTCGGTGCTGTGGTGGTCAAACGCGATATCACAAAATTTGCCAGTTTGATTAAGCAATCGCACGCATTGATCAGCGATACCAATGGTGTCATCGTGCTGTCATACGATCAGGCCTATTTGTTTCAAGCGATGCCAGAGGCCGCTGTACTGACCATGTCGGTAGAGCAGAAATTGTTGCAGTACCGGCGTGCGGTCATTGAGCCATTGCAGATGAAATCCTGGGGAAAGCCGCAGTTTGCCGCCGCAGTGCTGGTGGGTAATAAACCGCAGGTACTGGTTTCAAAAGCACTCCCTGACGATGAGATTACCGTGCATGTCCCGCGTTCGGTCGGTATTCTGGTGCGCTTGGCGAACGAAAAGAACTGGCTGTTTTTGCTGCTTGCCGCCACCGGCAGCATGTTGATTATCGCCGTTTCTGTGGTGGTCATTTATTTGCGCGACTCGTTGCGGGCGGCAGCCGATCTGCGTGTTTCAGCAACGGCCTTTGACGCGCAGGAGGGCATGTTCGTAACCGATGCCGAAGGCGTGATCCAGAGGGTCAACAATGCTTTTACGCAGCTGACCGGCTACAGTGCCTCCGAGGTGATAGGCCAGACGCCCCGTCTGCTTTCTTCCGGGCAACATGATGCGGTATTTTATGCGTTGATGTGGCAGAGCATAAATGAGACAGGAAAATGGGCGGGGGAGATCTGGAACCGGCGTAAAAACGGTGAAATATATCCTGAATATCTTGCCATTACCGCTGTAAAAGACGAATCTGGTGTCGTTAATAATTATGTCGCGACTTTCAATGATATTTCTGATAGCAAGGCTGCGACGAATGAAATACAGCTGCTGGCTTTTTATGATGCACTGACCGGCTTGCCGAATCGCCGTTTGCTGTTGGATCGCTTGTTACAGGCATTGGCGTCCAGTGTGCGCAGCAATCGCATGGGTGCGCTGCTGCTGATTGATCTTGATAACTTCAAAACGCTCAACGAGACGATGGGGCATGATATCGGTGATTTGTTATTACGTCAGGTGGCTGAGCGTTTGACAGCTTGCGTGCGTAACGGCGACACGGTAGCGCGGTTGGGCGGAGATGAGTTTATTGTGATGCTCGAAGAAATTGGGGCGCAGACGGTCGACTCGGTGACGCACACAACCACGATCGCAGAAAAAATCCTCAATTCGCTCAATCTGCCTTATCGACTTGAGAAGCATGAATGCCACAGCACACCCAGCATCGGTGCAACGCTGTTTAGCGGGACTCAGCAGTCGGCGGACGAGTTGATGAAGCAGGTTGATATCGCGATGTATCAGGCTAAACAAGCCGGTCGCAACGGGCTGCGTTTTTTCGATTCGAAAATGCAGGATGCGATCAGTGCGCGTGCTTCTCTGGAGGCGGATTTGCGTGTCGCACTCATCAACAGCGAATTTCAGTTGCACTATCAGATTCAGGTCAACAGTCTAGGTGCAGCGCTGGGTGCAGAGGTCTTGATACGCTGGATGCATCCGCAACGAGGCATGGTGTCGCCCGCGCAATTTATTCCGCTCGCTGAAGAGAGCGGCTTGATTTTACCGGTAGGTGAATGGGTATTGAAGACCGCCTGTCATCAGCTGAAAGTGTGGCAGGATAATGCGCTGACCCGTGAACTGACCCTGGCTGTCAATGTCAGCTCAAAACAGTTCAGGCAGGCAGAATTTGTCGAGTTGGTGAAGAAAACGTTGCAGAGCAGTGGCGCGAACCCCTCACTGCTTAAACTCGAATTGACGGAAAGTCTGTTGCTGGAAAATATTGACGAAATTATCGCCAAGATGAATGAGCTCAAGTTGATGGGCATCCATTTTTCGATAGATGATTTCGGTACCGGCTATTCTTCATTGCAATATATAAAACGTTTGCCGCTGGATCAGTTAAAAATTGATCAGTCATTTGTGCGCGATATTATGGATGACAACAATGATGCGGCGATTGTACAAACCATCATCGCGATGAGCGATGCGTTAGGTCTGAATGTGATTGCTGAGGGTGTGGAGACGCGAGAGCAGCGCGCTTTTTTGGATAGCCATGGCTGTCATACGTTTCAGGGATATTTATTTAGTAAGCCCATTCCGCTTGAGCAGTTCGAGATTTTGCTTGCGACAAAACACGCGGCCGGGATGCCAACAGAGCGGTGAGATAATATGAAACTTAAAACCCGGATTTTTATTCTGATGAGCGTGATTTTCGCTGCCTTTATGGTAACGATTGCGCTGTATTCCAGTTATCTGGTGACTCAACTCAACGAGCGCTGGGGCGCTCGCGTGACCGAGAAGCAGGTCTTGTTCGACAAGCACCGTACCTTGCAACCGTTGTTGCGTGAAATTGGGCTGGCAAGGCAGTTAGCCGCCGAGCCCGCTATGCTTGAAATGGCGCTGCATGAGGGTAGTGTTAAGGCACAGGAGGCCGGAATTGCGGTGCTCGAACAGTACCGGATGAGGTTTCAGGACCACAGCTATTTCGCCGCGATTATCAAATCGGGACATTACTATTTTAATGATGATGATGCCAAGCAGTTTGGCGCGCAACAGTTGCGCTACACGTTGTCACGAAAAAATCCCGATGATGCATGGTTTTATGCGACGGTCGAAAGCGATCGTGAGTATCAGGTTAACGTTGATCCGGACGCTCATCTGGGTAACGTCAAAGTCTGGATCAATGTGGCGGTTAAGCAAGGTAACCGGGTCGTGGCAGTCATCGGCACGGGCATCGATATTGGCGAATTTTTAAAGGGTACGGTCGATGATACACAAGTGGGTATCGACAACCTGTTTATCGACCGGGATATGGCGGTTCAGTTACATGCGGACCAAACGCTGATTGACTATGCGAGTCTGACTAAAGCGGTCGATCAGCGCCGCAAGGTGGATGTACTGTTAAGAGATCCTTCTGATCTGGCGCGATTGCGTGCGGTGATGCATCGTCTGGAATCTGCACCCGATAAAATCGAAACGTTGTGGGTTAACTATGAAGGTAGGAAACGACTGCTGGGTGTGGCCTATCTGCCGGCCATCGGCTGGTTCGATTTGACTTTGATCGACGGCGGAACATTGGGCTTGTTGGAGCAGTTCTATTTTATTCCTGTCTTTGCCGTGTTATTCCTGCTGGGGTTGCTAGCCACTGGCATCATGCTGCATCGACTGGTATTGAAACCGCTATACAAAATGGGATTGTCCATTGAGCAGATCAAGGCCGGCAACTACGATATCGATGTGCCGCAGACCGGCACGGGTGAAATTGCCGAATTGTCTGCCGAATTTAGGAACATGCTCGACGTAGTCCGCAACACCAAGCAGGATCTGGAAAATACGGTTGCGCATCGTACCGCTCAGTTATCGCTTGAACTGGCCGAGCGCCGGCGCGTTGAAGACGATTTGCGTCGCTCGGAAACAAAGTTCCGTCAGCTTTTCGAGTTGTCGCCTATCGGTTTGGCGATGGTGGATTACGAGACCGGAAAATTTCTGGAGGTCAATCATTCAGTGTTGGAGTCGATAGGTTATACCAAGGCTGAGTTGCTCGCATTGAACTGTCGGGATGTGACGCCGGTAGAATACGAATCTCAGGAACGCGAACAGATAGACAGCTTAAACCGCACCGGATATTTCGGGCCGACCATCAGGGAATATATGCGCAAGGACGGCAGTCGCTATCCTATTGAAATCAGGGGGTTCAGACTAACAGACAGCGATGGGAAAATGTGTGTGTGGGGGATTGTCGAAGATATTACCGAACGCACCCAGTTCGAAGCGCAGATTCGTCAACTGGCCTACTACGATACCCTCACGCAGTTACCCAACCGTCGCTTGTTGAATGACCGGATGAATCAGGTGATCGCCTCTTCTCGCCGCAGTGGATGTCATGCGGCGCTGATGTTCCTCGATCTGGATAATTTTAAGCCGCTCAATGATACCTATGGTCATGCGGTGGGGGATCTGTTACTGGTCGAAGCTGCGAGCCGGCTGAAGAATTGCGTACGCGAGATGGATACGGTTGCACGGTTTGGCGGCGACGAGTTCGTGGTGATGTTAAGCGAGCTGGATAGGGGGCAGGCAGGTGCAGCCGCCGAGGCGTTGAATGTCGCGGAAAAAATTCGCTCTGTCCTGTCTCAATCCTATTCTCTGACGATAAGTCGCGAGGAGCGTGTCGACACGCTGGTCAGGCATCACTGTACCGTGAGTATCGGCGTGGTATTGTTCGTCGATCATCAAGGAAGTCAGGATGAGGTGCTGAAATGGGCGGATGCGGCGATGTATCAGGCTAAAGATGGCGGGCGTAACCAAATCCGCTTCTATGAAGCGCCTGTTTGACCTGCGGACTTAAATTCAAGCATCCGACAGCCTTGTTCATCGCAGCGCAGTGCGTTCGCGCAACGATCCCAGTCGCCCAGCACGAGGCGCTCGCAAAGGTGTTCATCCACAGGGTGCAGGTGCCGGCCGGGGCGGTGGGTGTGGCCGTGGATCAGGCGAGGATAGCCGTGCTCGCGCAGCAGGCAGGTCACGGCCATATCGTTCACGTCCATGATGGCGCTTGATTTTATTTGTTTTTCAGCCGCACTATGCAGGCGCAACGCTTCGATATAGGCTTTGCGTGCTGCGAGGGGCTTGGCCAGAAACGCATTTTGAAACTCGCTTGAGTGAACCTGAGTCCTGAAATGCTGGTATTCCACATCGTCCGTACACAGCAGATCGCCATGGCTGAGCAGGGTGGGGGTTCCGTACAGATCGATCAGGAACGGATCGGCGAGCAGGGTGGCGCAACAGGCCGCCGCCAGTGTGTCGCCCATCAGTAAGTCACGATTGCCGTGCATCAGGTAGATGCGCGTATCGTTCAGGCTGCTTAAGGCGTTGATGACGCGTTGGTGGAACGGGTCGTGTAGATCGTCATCCCCTGCCCAGTATTCGAACAGGTCGCCTAAGATATAGAGCGCCTCGGCATGCCTCGCTTCATTTTCAATGAAATGAAAAAACGCTGCCGTACTGTGGGTATGGTCGGGGCTTAAATGCAGGTCGGAGATGAGTAAGGAGTGAGGATGTTGGATTGAGGATTGGGGGAAAATCACTGCGCCGCTTTTCACTCGATCCTTATTCCTCATTCCTCAATCCTTATTGTACGACTTCCGCTTTAGTGATGATGACATCTTCCTTAGGCACATCCTGATGGCCGCTCTTGCTGCCAGTTTTAACTTTGCGGATCGCATCTACGACATCCATGCCTTCGATGACTTTGCCGAATACGCAATAGCCCCAGCCGTCCTGTCCCGGATAGTTCAAGAAACTGTTGTCGTCGCCCGTGTTGATGAAGAACTGTGCAGTAGCTGAGTGCGGTTCACCCGTGCGTGCCATAGCGATGGTGTACTTGTCGTTTTTCAGGCCGTTGGCAGCCTCATTTTTGATCGGTGCATTAACCTTTTTCTGGTGCAGGCCGGGTTCGAAACCGCCGCCCTGTATCATAAAGCTTGCAATCACGCGATGGAAAATGGTGTTTTCGTAAAAGCCTGCATTAACGTAGTCGAGAAAGTTCTGGACGGTCGCTGGTGCTTTTTCAGCATCCAGTTGCAAAGTGATAACGCCGTGATTTGTATGTAGCTTGACCATTTTTTGTTTGCCTTGAGTTAAAGAATACGAGGAGTGCATCATCCCGCACAGGAGCAGTGCGAGCAGCGCGGTGAATAGTTTGTTCAGTGTCATGCAGAACCTTCATAGATGATTTGCCAGCGATTGTTTTGTTTGATCCAGTACTGGCGTTTTTTCATGCGGTTCGACAGATTGCTGCTGCTGTAGTCCTGTTCGAAATTGACCACCACCATGCCGGGTTGTTGCGGGTAGGTGAGCAGGCTCACTTCGCCTAAATTGACCTTGATCCAGGATTTTCCGTTATTGACGGATTGTTTTTGTTTTGCCCACGCATCGTAGCTGACACCGTCACTGTTGAAATTTCGCGCATAGTGTTTCAGGTAGGCGCTGGTGTTCATGCTAGCCCAGTCCTGACGCCACTGTTCGATTTCGTGCAGCAGAGCGGACTTTTCGGTGGTGTCCTGAGTCGTGCTCCAGGCCATTTTGTTAGTGATGATGACCGGGGTGATGCCCACCTGCAAATAGGGAGCGAGCTTGTTCAGGTCATCGTTGTTAAGCACAACGCAGCCGTTGCTTGCGCGAGGCGGGCGGCTGTAGGTATCGCTGGAGGTGCCGTGCAGCCAGATGCCGCTGCCGGTGCGGTTATTTCTTTTATCCCATTCGTTCGGGTAGCTAAGCGGAAAGGCGCCGCTGCCGTACATGTCGGCAAGCTGGTTTTTCGGCAGATTAGCCTGAATAAAGTAAACCCCCAGCGGGGTGCGCTGATCGCCCGTAGAAACTTTTTCAGTGCCGAGTTTGCCTATGGTTACGTAAAAGTCGGTTACATAACGCGGCTCACCTTTGACGTTTTCGTAGACATACAGTGTCGAGCGGCTGGTGTCGACCACCAGTGCGAATTTTTGTTGCGCATTGAGTTGCCACAGGTACTGAGGGGCGTGCAGCGTTTGTGGCTGCGCCTGTGTGCGTTGGATGCGTACGCGGGCTTCGTCGCGCAGATCCTGAATTTTATCGCCTGAAGCGCGGGGCGCGCCGCCACCCATGCTGGTGATCGCGCCCGCTTTTGCCATCAGCAAATCGCCTTTGACCAGTTGCGCCAGTTTGTAGTTGGGATTGACGCGCAGCAGGCTGTCCACCTCGTTCATTGCGATGTCGAGCCGGTTATTCTTGATCGCGATTAAGCTTTTTGCGAGTTTGACTTCGGTGGCGCGCGAGTCACTCGCCGCGTGCGCAGTGCTCGCCATCAGGCTGCATAACAGGAGGGTCGTCAGGCGCATCAGCGGGTACGCTCTTCCTGAATCAGCCAGTTGTTGCCCGATTTAACCATCAGCATGGTTTTTCCACCGTTTGCCTTGAAATTGCTGGCGCGATAGTTCTGGCGAAATTTGACGGTCGCATGAGTGCTGTCGGTGAAATCAACCGCGATATTGGTTACTTTGACCTCAATGTGTTTGGGGCGGGTGATGCGCTCTTTGCGCGTCTCGGCCCAGGCTTTACGGCTTTCGCCATCCGGCGTGTCAAAGTCAGGGGCATAGTGCGCCAGATATTTTTTTACGTTCTGGTCGGACCAGGCATCGGCCCAGCTTTCGACCGCTTGCTGAACTGCGCGAGCCTTTTCTGACACGACAGGTGCTTCTGCGGTCGTTTTTCCTGACACCTTAGCCAGTGTTACGGGTGTTGCGGCAGGCGTCGGTGCGGGGGCAGGCTTTGCGACAGGTGCTGCAACGGGTAAAGCTGTAACGGGTTTGGCCGTCGGTGTTGCATCCACAAAGGGGCGGCCTGGCATCGGGCTGGCAGGATTGCGCAATACCATCGCTTTGCTGCGAGGCTTGTCCGAAAACAAGTCCTTAATCATCGCAAGCTTGGTTTGGGTTGTGGTGTTGCCGCTATCGAGTTGCAGTGCGCGATCGTAGGCCTGACTTGCCATTTTGGCATAGATGTCGCCTAGATTTTCATGTGCGGTCGCATAGCTCGGGTGAGTACGTATCGCCATTTCCAGCGACGACTTGGCTTTGTCGTACTGGCTTTGGCTCGCATACAGCACGGCCAGATTGTTGTACGGCTCAGGAAGTTCAGGGTAGTCCTGCGTCAGCTCTGTGAAGATTTTGATCGCGTCGGCAATCTTACCTTGCTCGGTCAGTATCAGACCCTTGAGGAAGCGGCCTTGAGCATCACGCGGTTTGTTGGCCAGATAATTGTTGACTTTGTTCAGTGCCGGGGTTTGCTGACCTTGTTTGAATAACTGGTTGGCATCCTGTAGCTCATCTGCGTGCAGGGCGAAACTGACACTCAGCATGACGGTCAACAGCGCGGCGGATAGAGGGAAACGGTTCAATATATTCATTGGTAATTCAGATCCTGTGGGTGCGCGATGACATGCGCTGGCATGACTAGCCTTGGATTCTACCAAATATCTGATGTGTTTTCACAAGGTTAATGCATATTGCAGTGCAACTGATAGAGTGAATTGTGTTTTTTCGGGTAAAATTGGCGCAGAAAATTAGAAAATTCGCGTAACTTTCAGATAATTCAATCAAGATACAAGAGAGTCCAGTATGAGCAGTACGCCTGTCGCAGCCTCCAATTTCATTCGCACCATTATCGACGGCGATCTAGCCTCAGGTCGTCACAGCAGCATCGTTACGCGTTTTCCGCCTGAGCCTAACGGCTATCTGCATGTTGGTCACGCCAAATCCATCTGTCTGAATTTCGGTCTCGCACGGGATTATCAGGGCAAGTGCAATCTGCGTTTCGATGATACCAATCCCGAGAAAGAGAGCGAAGAATACGCGCTGTCGATACAAGAAGACGTGCGCTGGCTAGGCTTTGAGTGGGATGGGGCGGTGCACTGGGCGTCGGACTATTTTGATGATCTGTATAACTTTGCCGTTGAGTTGATCAATAAGGGACTGGCCTATGTCGACGATTTGACCCCTGAAGAAATGCGCGAATATCGCGGCACGCTCAAAGAGGCCGGGCGCAATAGCCCGTATCGTGACCGCACGGTCGCTGAAAATTTGACCTTGTTTGCGCGGATGAAGGCAGGCGAATTTGCCGATGGCGAAAAAGTGCTGCGCGCCAAAATCGATATGGCGTCAAGCAACATCAATATGCGCGACCCTGCCATCTACCGTATCCGCCGCGCGCACCATATTCGCACCGGCGACCAATGGTGCATCTACCCGATGTACGATTACACGCACTGCATCTCCGACGCTTTGGAGGGCATCACGCATTCGATCTGCACGCTGGAATTCGAGGATCACAGACCGCTGTACGACTGGGTGCTGGATAACCTTTCGATTGCATGCCATCCGCGCCAGTACGAATTTTCACGTCTGGAATTGCAATACACGATCACCAGCAAGCGCAAGCTGTTGCAACTGGTGACCTCGAAGCGGGTGAACGGCTGGGATGATCCGCGCATGCCAACGATCAGCGGGATGCGCCGCCGTGGTTACACGCCTGAAGGAATTCGCGAATTTGCCAAACGCATCGGTGTATCGAAAAGTGGCAACAATGTCGATATGGCGGTGATGGAAGGTGCGATCCGCGAAGACCTGGAAGCGATTGCACCTCGGGTGGTGGCGGTGATCAATCCGCTCAAAGTGACCATCACCAATTATGAGGGGGCGTTAACGCGCGAGGCGGACTTTCATCCGCAGCATCCCGAATTTGGGAGTCGTCAGGTTGCCTTCGGCCCCGAACTTGTCATCGAAGCCGATGATTTTGCCGAGGTGCCGCCGGATGGCTGGAAACGTCTGACGCTGGGCGGCGAGATCCGTCTGCGCCACAGCTATGTGATGCGTTGCGATGAGGCGATCAAGGACGCGGCAGGAAATGTCATCGAACTGCGTTGCAGCATCGACCATGCGACGCTGGGCAAAAATCCTGAAGGGCGCAAGGTCAAAGGCGTGATCCATTTTCTGTCAGTTGCACACGCGTTGCCCGCCGAAATCCGTTTGTATGACCGTCTGTTTACCGTGGCAGAACCCGATGCGGACAAGGATGTGGATTTTTTCACCTATCTGAATCCCGAGTCATTGACCGTGGTGCAAGGCTATGTCGAGGCGGTCGTGCAGGATGCGGCACCCGAAACCCGCTATCAGTTCGAACGTCTGGGCTACTTCTGTACCGATCGACGGGACCATCAGCCGGGCGGCAAACTGGTGTTCAACCGCACGGTGACGCTGAAAGATTCCTGGACGAAACCATGAGCGATATCGTGCCGGGCGAACTTCAGATGAAATCACTGAAGAGCCTGACTCAGGCGGTGTACATACTGTATGCGCTGTCGTATTTCACGGGTATCACTGCCATTATCGGTATCATTATCAATTACGTAAAAATTGAGGATGTTTCCGGTACCTGGCTGGAGAGCCATTTTCGCTGGCAGATGCGCACATTCTGGTTCGGTCTGCTGTGGGCCGTGATCGGTACCGCAACGATTGTGATACTGGCGGGTTTTGCCATTCTGTTCGCCAATTTTTGCTGGATCATTTACCGCATTGTTAAAGGCTGGCTCAACCTCAATGACAATAAACCGATGACTTTTTGATTATGTTAAAAATATACAACACCTTAGCCCGCGATAAGCAGGAATTTGTCCCCATCGAACCGAATGTGGTGCGCATGTATGTGTGCGGCATGACGGTGTACGACTATTGCCATCTGGGGCACGCCCGCGTGATGGTGGTGTTCGACATGGTGTATCGCTGGTTCAAGGCGTCCGGTTATGACGTGACCTATGTGCGCAATATTACCGACATCGATGACAAGATTATCCGCCGTGCAGCTGAAAATAATGAATCTATTCATTCGCTGACGCAACGCTTTATCGATGCGATGCACGTGGATGCCGATGCACTCGGGGTTACGCGTCCCGATCACGAGCCGCGTGCGACGCAATATGTGCCGGAAATGCTGGAAATGATCGCCAAGCTGGAAGCTAATGGCTTAGCCTATCAGGCGGCCGACGGCGATGTGAACTACGCGGTGCGTAAATTCGAGGGCTACGGAAAACTGTCCGGCAAGTCGCTGGAAGACTTGCGCGCCGGTGAGCGTGTCGAAGTGACCGATGCCAAGAATGATCCGCTCGACTTCGTGCTGTGGAAGCATGCAAGGGACGATGAGGCCGAGGAGGTCAAGTGGGATTCTAAATGGGGTCGCGGGCGTCCGGGCTGGCATATCGAATGTTCGGCGATGGGCTCGAAATTGCTGGGTGAACATTTCGACATCCACGGCGGCGGCGCGGATTTGCAGTTTCCGCACCACGAAAACGAAATTGCGCAGTCCGAAGGCGCGCACCAGTGCAGTTACGTCAACTACTGGATGCACAACGGCTTCGTGCGTGTGGACAACGAGAAGATGTCCAAGTCGCTGGGTAATTTTTTCACCATCCGCGAGGTGTTGAAGCAATACGATCCGGAAGTGGTGCGCTTCTTCATTCTGCGCGCGCATTACCGCAGTCCGCTCAATTATTCCGATGCCCATCTGGACGACGCTAAGAAGGCGCTGGATCGTCTGTACACGGCGCTCAAGTCGGGATCGGCGAGCGGCGTGCGGGCAGTGGATTGGACTGAAGCCTATGCCGTGCGCTTTAAGGCTGCGATGGACGACGATTTCAATACGGCCGAAGCGATCGCCGTTTTGTTCGATCTGGCCAATGACGTGAACCGCAGCCAGTCGGAAGATGCTGCCGCGCAACTCAAGGCGCTGGGTGCGGTGCTGGGTCTGCTCGAACGCGATCCGACCGAATTTCTGCAGGGTGCAGGTTCTGACGATGCGCAGATTGTCGGGCAAATCGCCGCGCGCAACGCCGCTAAACTTGCTAAGAACTACGCGGAGGCCGACCGGATCCGCAAGGCGTTATTGGCCGATGGTATTGTGCTGGAAGACAGTGCTGCCGGCACTAACTGGCGGCGGGTGTAGCGGTATTAGGAGTGTCGAATCTCTGCGTGTAAGTTAACGCCGAGCGCTCGCACAACTTTCATTACCGTCTCGTGGCGCGGTTTTCCCCCCGGTGAGAGTGCCTTGTACAGGCTTCCGCGTCCTAAGCCGGAATCTTTAAAAATTAGTAAAAATTAGTAGTAAAAATTAGTAAAAATTAGGGTCATAAAAATTAGGGTCAGACTCGATTTGGTTCATTGCTTTCGATTTTTTCCTGCCGCGTGGATGCGGCATTGCCTGCCTTTCTGTCAGCGTTTCCACTTTAGCGCAGAAGCTGCTTCCTCCCAAAGCCCAAGCCTTATTCGTTGCCTCCCGGATATTATCCATATCTTCTCTGGATATTTCTGCACTGAATAGTTCGCGGTATGCTTTCTGTCGTTCCTTATCGGTGCTTCCAAGGCTTATGTATAACGAGTGTGGCGTGATCAACTCATCCGTCATACCATGAGCATTGGCGCGGTAGCTTGACCATGGGTAGTCATCAAGCTGCTCGACTATTTTTGCGCGAACAGGATTGAGTTCGATATAGCGCATGCAAGTGAGCAGATAACGCTCGCTGTCAATCAGCGTGCTTTTGTAACGGCCTTCCCATAGTGTGCCGGTGCGTCCGTAAATATGATTGAAATACTGCACATAACGTCTACCAATGGATTGCATCGTCTTGGGCAGACTTGATTCCGTTTCAGGTGTCACCAGTAAATGTACATGATTGCGCATCAGCGCGTAAGCGTGAATAGCTATGCTCTCTTCATCGCTCGCCTCCTTCAGGCAGCGCAGGTAAAAGCGATGATCAGCATTCGTCATGAAGATCGTCTCACGGTTATTACCGCGCTGAATAACATGCAGGGGTTGATCTGGTAGAAACAGGCGAGGAAGGCGAGTCATCTGGTTGCCTTTAAAGTATTTTTACGGTTTTGGCGTTAATTCGAGTCTGACCCTAATTTGTTCCTAATTTGTTCTAATAGGGCCCACTTACGCGGGCTTTATTGATGCTCAAAACAGACAATAATTACAGTAGTTTGCAAACGGTGTAAGTGTTCGGGTCAACGTAACTGACTGGGGCAGCACCACCAGCAGGATCAACGTTGTTGCCACCGAGTGAGGCGCGCACATTGCCTCTGTCAGGATTGCCATCGTCGAAACGAGCATCAACCGCTTCCGCCGCCTTGGCGGGCAGGTTGCCAAAACACAGGTTTGGGCCGACCAGCAAACCGGTAAGACCAGCAGCGGTATTGTGGGTGACACGAATTGCCCCGCCGTAGGCATTGATTGGATCTGCATTGTTAAGTTGACCTGTGAGTAGGCCAGCCAAACGCAGGTGTTGCATGAAAAGGCAGTTTTCATCTGCGGTGGCAGCAACGCAGCTTATCCAATTGCTAGCGAGACCTATGGTGCCATTGCCATTGCCGGAAGTGCCAGTGGCCCAGCGCCCTACCACCGCGCCTACCGTTCCTGCCCTGAGATCGTCACCCGGCAGTGCATTGTAGCGATCCCGGTATGCATAGTAGGCTGCGGTCACGCCCTGCATGTCATTTTCCAGGTTCTTGATCTTGCCGTTTTCGATCATTTCCTGGCCCTTTAGCACACCACCGAGCAGCAGGCCGATGATGACCAGAACGATGGCGAGTTCAACCAGCGTAAAGCCGGATTGATGATTTTTGCGGTATGTCGACATGATATTCTCCTTGAAAAGTATGAATGAACGTGTGGGTATAGCTGGGATAAATTTAGGCCGTGAAATGCATTCCTGGAAGTATAAAAATTTTACACTTTGAAAATAAAAAGCCCGCCGAAGCGGGCTTTGTTTAAGTGATCGAGGTTAGATTTTCATGCAAAGCGTATGTAATCCTTCTGTAGCCGGAATTGCAACCGTCGGACCATATGCGCCAGAAACTGCAGCGGCTGTGGCAGTTGTTCCTGCGACGCCTGCTCTGATGCTGCCTGTGTCGCTATTGCCGTCGTCTAGTGTTATGTCAACTGCCAGAGCAATTTTCCAAGGTACATTGCTGGCACAGACTACGGGGCCTGTTGTGGCATAAATTGCTGCTGCTGTTGTGCCACTTTGTACGCCGAGTATTCCTCCTACAGAGTTGTTAGAGGGAAGTGCCACTGTGGCTGTGGCATTGCCAGTGAGAAAGCCAGACATACGGGTATGCTGCCAGAAATACTGGCTTTCAGTGGCTGGCGGCGAAGCCGCATCGTTAAAAGCACCTGTAATTAGGCCGTCCCCATTGCCAGCTATAGCACCAGTTCCAGCATGGGTTGCTGCAGTTGCATCGTCGCCGGGTATTGCCTTATAGCGATCTTGGTACGCATAATAGGCGACACTGACACCCTTTAAATCATTGATTACATTCTTAACCTTGGCATTTTGTATCATTTCCTGCCCCTTGAGGACGGCGGCTAAGATTAGACCGATGATGACCAGTACGATAGCGAGTTCGACCAGCGTGAAGCCGTGCTGACGGTTTTTATATTGCTGACACATAATATTCTCCTTAAAAAGTATGAATGAATTACGGTGGGTCTTGCAGTCAGCAATGTAGGGATTTTGGCGAATGTTGGGGAGTATAAAAAGTTTACAGTTATGTCGATTGTGGCGGATTAATTTTGCAATCCAGACTTCGTATCGGGCAGCGTCAGCAAAAAACTGATATGTTTTTCGCGCAGTTCTGCGACCAACTCTCCCCCCGCCTCAGCCATGCTCTGATGCGCCTGATAAAGTCCCAAGCCAAGCCCCCCGGGGCGTCCGCTGGCGAAAGGCTCGAACAGGTTTTCGGCGGGTAGGCTTGCGATTTCTTCCAGATGCGGCATGTCGATTCTGGCCAAAATCTGACCCGTTGGGTGCGTAATTTCAACATGGACGCTCAGGTCCTCATGCTGGCGGAGCAGGGGCGCTACATTGGCGAACAGATTGTCCAGCGTGCGCTCGAACAGATCCCGGCGCAGAAAAATGCGCGCATCGCCTTTGATATTGATGGAAATTCCGGCGTGTTCGGCCGCCTGACGGATGGTATAGCCCAGCGCAATTTCCTGTGGCGGTTGCGGGGTGTTTACATGAACTTTGCAACTGGCCTTGAGTATCTGTTTTGCCCGCGCGGCAGCCTGCGGGGCGCTGTTTTTCAGGCGATTGGCAAGGCGCAGTAATGAGGTGTCGTCCGTGGTCGCATCAAGGTCGGCGGCGAGCCACTCGACCCACTGAGCCAGATTGCGCAGATCGTGTTGCAGATAGAGCGACAGCTTGGCCTGTTCGGTCAGCGCTGCGGATAACGCTTCCATTTTGCTGTGGACGGATGTTTCCAGCAGCAGGCGAAATACACCTGCCAGATTTTCCGCAAACAGCCTAGTCTCGCCGCGATTGGAGTTGGCATAAAGTCTGAAATCCAGACTGATATCGTTATCCGCGCGGATATTGAAGGTGAACGGATGGCGGTTAGTGTGCTCAATTCCACGGGACTCTTGCACCGGTTGCCCGAACCAGTTGCCCGAATATTCGAGCCGCATGATGCCGCCGGCGGTCAGTGCGGGCCAGGCTTCAGCGGGAAGGTGCAGCGGTTCCTGATTCGTTTGCGCCAGTTGCAGCAGCGCACCCAACGAGCGGCGATGCCGTCTGACCAGACGCGCAAGGTAGGCAATCGCAACCAGCAAGGCCAGCCCCGCTGCGACTAGTATCAAAGGTAGGGCTGGATAGAGGTTCATGCTTTGTGCAGCTGGATGCCATACTTTTTCAGGTAATAGTATAAATTTTCACGTACGAGCCCCAGCCGATTGGCTGCTTCCGTGACGTTTCCGTTTACCTCGGCCATCACGCCGCGTACGATTTTCTCCTCTGCCGCATCGCCGGTATTTTTTGGCCCGTCGGAGAGTTTTACGGTGATATGTAAACGCTCCTCGCCCGACTCGGACAGATGTTCCTCATGGTGTAGAAAAAGGCTGGCGCGTTTGACAGCGGTTTTGATGTCGTTCATAGATGCGGGTTTGCTCAAAAAATCGAATGCCCCCCGGCGCACCGCTTCCAGTGCTGCGGATTCCTCGTCTTGTCCGGTGATGACGATAATCTTGCAGTGCGGCTGGTTGGTCAGTAGGGCGTCGATCAGGAACAGTCCCTCAGTGATTCGGTTTGCTGCAGGTGGCAGACCCAGATCGACCAGCGCCAGCAGCGGTTGCGGAGAAATTTTCAGTGCTTGAGAGCGGTCGAGTGCGCAAACCACCTGATAGCCATCCTCGGTCATGGCATAGGTCAAATAATTGGCCAGCGCTTCATCATCTTCGACGATCAGCAGCGACGGCGCACTGCGGGGAATGGATGACTGAAGTGCGCTCCGACGGCTCATGGCAGTTTCCCGGCTTGAACCATGCGGTTGAACAGTATGTACAGGGAAAGCCAGTTCACTTGGTCGTCGAATTCACCGCCAGTTTCAGCGCTGGAAGTTAGTGCGCGGCTGATAAAAACAGGATCACCATTCAGATTTGCGGCTTCATTGGCGCTTGTGCCACCTGTCATGGCATTTTCACCCAATGAAAAAATTACGGCTGGTGACTGGCTTGTAAGCGCGATGGCTGTATTGCAGGTAGTGGATGTTATTCCGATAGCGTTGGTGCAGACCGATAGTAGTGGATTGTTAGAGGAGAAATTGGCGATATTGGACATAGTTGCTATGGCCATTTCTCCGCTTGCAGTGAAAGTGCTGTAATTAGCTGTGCCCCCCGTTATACGTCCCTCGTAAACTGCGTATCGAATCCTACTTTGAACAGTCCCCCAAGAATCCATAGCATATCCTTGTGTATCAGTCGGACTAAGGCCAAGTGTCACTGCAGGCAGAAAACCGTTGTATGGGTTGGTGCATCGACCATGAGCGGGTATGGCGGCAGGCGGGACAATGGGTAAACCACATGCCGTTCCTAAAGCATTGGTGCAAAAAGTTTCCAGACCATTACTGGTTGATGATGCAGGACAAGGCAGTCGTTGATTGGCAATTACATAGCCAATCAACGCCTCGCGTACCTCATTGAGCTTGGCTGAATTTTCTTCAGTTTTTTGTTGATCCTGCTGCGCCGAAAGTATCGTCAGTCCACCGCCTAGCATCAGTGCCATAACGAACATCACAATGGCCATTTCGACGAGGGTAAAACCGATTTGTGTGCGTTTTTTCATGATAGTAATCTCGGTTAAAGACAACCTGCTGCTGAACCCGGCACTACAGACAGGTCTTCCTTGATACAGTAAACAATGTCGTTGAATGTGGGGCTGGCCGGTACGGAGGATGCCTGATAATTCTCGTGACCGGTAGAAAGTGCGGAGTCAATGTTGGTGTTATTGCGACCCTCCAGATAAGCCGAGACTACGCTTTTGTCGGTGCGTATCTGACCAGCCAGTCTGTCCCCAGCGAATATCACCACAGCGGCATAATTGCCGGAGCCGTTCACGCTCACGCAATGACCGCTGGTGCAGGCAGTTGTGGCAGCATTGTCGGGCTTGTACGTTTCGCTGACGCCGTAGAACAGATGATCTTTCCAGTTGTACCACCAAGGATAGATGTTTGCCCAGGTCAGGCCAGTCGAGCTAGTCGAGCAGTAAGCTGTGCCGGATGGATTATCAGCTTTCAGCAAAAAATAATCGGAAGGGGGGGTGCCGGGGATAGTGTTGCCGGTATCTGTACGTGAGGTATTGACCTTGTAGGGGACGCGGCCGACCAGTAGGTTTCTTGCATCGTTATATCTGGTGTTGTCGGTGTAGTCGGAAAGGGCAAGTTGAGCTGGCCACGGCAAGCTTTTATTGGCAGCCATGTTGTTCGTTGTGGCATACTTTTTGATGCATTCAGCCGTACTTCTGGTCATCCCGTCGAGGGTATCGAGAAAGTCTCTGCGTTTTTTCATCGCGTTCCAGATGTCCTGTTTTGTGATGAAAACTATTTGGTCGTTGACGGTAAGGAGGATATTGCCTCTGGCGTCACGATCCACATGTGGTTGAATAAATTTTCCTATAGCAATGTTGGCATTGTTGATGCGGTGCACGGTGTCATTGTCAAGATAATTGCTTGCTGTGTAATTGCCGCCACATGATGGAGTACCCAATGCCATAGTATGACTCTGTCCCAAAGCTATGCCAGGTGCAAAAATAACTGCCACTGCCTGATTATCGGCGGGTGTCAGCAACGTAGTCCCATCCGGTGCATAAACCCGCAGTTGTCCGTTGGTATCCCAGTTCATCAGTCCGGTTGGGGGATTGTTTTTATAAGTACCTGAGACTGCATACCAAAGGCATTCGTTATCGCCGCCAACTAGAGGGGGAAGTTTAAGCGTTTTCCACGGCAGTTTTCCGATGGCGCTGACATCCTGTGCGCCGCAAGCACCAGCGGCGGCACCTTCACCGCCAATATCTGTACCGCTTGTGTCAGGGCAGGGCAGGTAGCCATCCACATTCCCAGAATGATTGTCGGCATAAGTAATCGCATAGCCGATCAGCGCTTCTTTCGCCTGAGCCAGCGCGGCGGCGGTGATTTTGTTGCGGTCGATCTGGACGTTGCCGTTATTGTTCAGCGCCTTGACGGTCAAGGTAGTAGCTGCGGTTGCCAGTACCGTGACAAACAGCAAGAGCGCAAAGCCTTGTTGTTTTGAGCGGATTTTCTTTACTGGATTTCGGCGAAAGCCAAAATGACGTGCCACCACTCCACACTTTCCACTTTCCGTTTTTCTGCTCATGGCTTCACCCGCACGGCTTTTTCAGGCAGGCGCAAGGTGCGCTGGCCGGAATTGATGTCGAGTGATTCGCCTACCTTGATGACTTTTCCTTCGATCAATACATGGTCCGGATGAATGACGAGCGTCGGGATGACAGGATCGGGCGGCACCTGTGTGACGGCGCGGCCGTTGATCCACGCGACACTCTTTCCTGCACCGCGCAGCGTGATGCCGTTTAATGTGTAGATCGCCGTTTGTGCTATGCCGCTGCGTGCCGCGACCAGCGCTGCCCGTTCGGCAGGCGAATAAAACAAGGTGCCGAGCGTCTCCGCCTGCGCGCAACTACAAAATAGCAATATATTGATTAATAATAGTTTTATCATGGTTTCCCCCACTTCCCACTTCCCACTTCCCACTTCCCACTTCCCACTTACGGTTTTAAAGGCAGTGAATAAACCTGCACGGTGCATTTAATTTGCAGGCCGGCCAGTACTTCCGCTTCTCGCGCTATCTGGCACGTCTCCACGCGGTAGGGTGTTTTCCAGTCGGTTTTAAGTTTATTCATGAAATCAATCAGTTCAACTTCATGTATGCCGGCGATTTCTAGCGCCAGATCGTGGTGAGAGACGTTGTTTTGATAGCTGTCAGGCGAGTCGGGCGCCAGCGGTTGCGGATTGATCGGCTGAGGGGGGGCGAGCGTGTAGCGCAGTGTGGGCGGCAGGCGCGTGTCGCGGTAAATGCTGTCCAGACGCTGCACCCAAGCATCACGATCCGCCTCGCCGATGAAGCCCAGTTCGCTGAGTTTTTTGTATTTCGCGGCAAGCTTCCTGATGCTGTCGAGATCAAAGGTCAGTTTTCTGATTTCCTCACGCGTGTCAGATAAGCGCTTCTCGGTCGTTAAGATGCGCTGCTCCTTTTCGATGCGATAACGATCGAGGCCTGTGATGACAATAAAGGCCAGAATGATGGACAGCGCAAATAGAATCAGCGCGAATCGGGCAGGTTTGAAAACAACGCCGTAGGCGCTCATGGCAGCTCCCGGGTTTGCAGGGCGTGCCAGGGTATGCTCATGCACCACAGATTTTCAGTCTGGGTGGTGTCCATGCCAAAGCCGCCCTTGAGTGTGTTGATCAAAGAGAAGGCTGCCGGATCCTGCATCAACTGCACGCCATCGCGCGCTTTAAGTGCGCTTGAAATGCGCTTTTTGATTTCTATTTGCGCTTCCGGCGTGAGCGTCTCCGTCAGTAAAATTGAAAACTGCAATTCGGTATAGCGCGGCGGGGTGTCCTCTGCTTCACCTATGGCCGTATCGGAGGTCGTGCTGCCGCCTATCGAGAGGTCGATTTTTCGTTTGAGTAGCGGCACTTCAATCACGGTCTGTCCCTGACAGTAGCGTTCGCCGGATTTTGGAAAACGGTAGCTTAAGGTTTTGATGCGCACCTGTGGCAAGCTGGCAATCGCACCGGCGGTAAATTTCAGCAGGGATCCCGGTGCGGGAGCCGCTTCAAGTTCCCGTGCCGAAAAACGGGTCGCCTGACGTACCAGCGCGGGATCCATCCCGGTTGAGCTGATGCGGGCGGCAAGTTGTTCGCGCGCACTAGTCGCTTTTTCCAGGTCGCGGGTCAAGGTCTGCTCGCGCCCGAACAGGTCGATCAGGGTGCGAAAATTGGCTTGCCCGAACACGATAACCGCCAGCAGGCTAAGCCCGATGCCTGCATAGGCTGCATGGCGCAGATTTTGAGCCAGATGACTCGCGCGCAATTGCAATGGGGCCAGTTGCCCGCGAGGCGAGGTGACTGCCAGTTCGAACAGGGGGTGTAAGTAGGCGGCAGCGCCTTTGGGGGACAACTGATCCGGCAGAGGCATCAAGGTGAGGCCTGCACGGGTAAGATAGCTTTCAATCGAAGTTGCGTCGCCTAGGTACAGTACGGGTGGAATCGATTCGAGTTCAAAAAAATGTTTATTTTCAAGATGTTGCCGTGTGCGTATTATCTCGTTAGCGTCGCTGTCATTCTCGTGATCGCTGTCCTCGCTGTAACGATGGACGCAGCGCGTGAGTACCGGAGTGCCGTCTTTGAGCACCACGATGCGCAGAAAGTGCACGCTGGGCATCGCCAGTATTACATCCTTGATGGACAGGCGGCGTGCCATCAGCGTGAGCAGCAGCGAGATGCCCCAGACCCCGGCGACGGTAATGTCGTGCTTTTCAAGTTGGCTGGTGACGGCTTCCGCTGTCGTTAAGCCGTTGAGTGCTGCGGTCACCGGTTTGAGCCAGTTTCCGTCGAGGACGGGCGCGGCGCAATACTGGCTGTGCGGGAAGGCGGCGGCCAGACGTCTCGCAATAAAACTGCTGCGGTCGCGCCCGAACAGCATCGGAAGTTTAAAGGTATCCAGCGTTTCTTCAGGCAGATTGGCGATCACCCAAAGGCGGTCGCTGTGATCCGGCTTATCGATGGACTGCCAAACGCCGTTTTCGCGTCTGAAGTAGCGCGGACCTGATGAATTGATAAACAGGACGGTTTTCATGTCAGTTTGAGCTTGGCGATGGTGTCGTAAATGGGCCCCAGCACAGCCATCATGATCCAGCCTAAGATGATGCCGAGTACGATGGTGAGCGTGGGTTCAATGAGCGCTTGCACGCGACTGATCGAGTCGTTGATATCGCGGTTGTAAAAATAGGAGATGTTTTTCAGAGAACCTGCCAGATCACCGGTTTCCTCGCCGACCCGGATCATGCGGATCACCAGCGGGGGAAACAGCTTCTGGGCGGAAAAGCCACGGCTGATCGGCGCGCCGTTGGCGATGTCGGTGCGCGCCAGATCTAGCGCTTCTTGAACGACGATGTTGCCTGAGATGTTGCGGCAGTAAACCAGACCGTCCAGCACGGGAATGCCGGTGCGATAAGTCAAACCCAGCGTGTCGCTGATGCGGGCCAGAATGATTTTTTTGATGATGGTGCCGACATAGGGAATACGCAATTGCGCGGCGTGCATCATGCGCCTGAAGCGATAGCTCATCTTGGACAGTATCAGGATCAGCACAATTATTACGAAGGGTGCAGGTACGATGATCCACCAGTATCTGACGAATTTATCCGACACCCAGAGCAGGACGACGGTTTGCAGCGGGATGGTGCCGCCCATGTTGGCGACGAACCCCAGAATTTGCGGCACCAGATAGGTCATCAAAAATACCACGACGGAGCCGACCACCAGCGTGACGAAGGCGGGATAGGTCAGCAGCTGGCGGGTTTTAGAGACGAGCTCATCCTGCCATTTTAAGGAGGCGACGATTTCCTGCAGCACATAGGGCAGCTGACCTGTGCCCTCGCCTGCTCGAATCAGATTGACCACCAGTTCCGGGAAAATTCCCGGATTGGCGGCAAAGGCTTCGGAGATTGTCGATCCCGAGTCGATTTTTTCATACAGGTTGGCGCACAGCGCCTTGATGTGCGGCGTCTCGGAGGTTTCACGCAAATCGGACAAGATGGCTTGGATCGGTACGCCTGCGCGTAGCAGCATTTCCAGCTGAAACAAAAACTGAATCAGATCGCGCCGCGAGAGCTTGTGGACGCTGTGTTTGCGGCTTTTGTTCGAGCTCGCCCGTATCAGTTCCAGGTCGTTTTTTTTCAGTTGTGCTGTCAGATCGAATTCATTGAGCGCGTCTGTTTCACCCTTGGTGACACGGCCTTGTTTATCGACGGCGCGGTAGCGGTAGAGCGGCATTATTCACTCATCCTGTCGCTGAAATCGACGACGCGACGCACTTCCGGTAAGGACGTGAGCCCTTCGCGCACGCGGCGGATGCCGTCTTCGGCGAGCGGCACGAACTGATGTGCCAGTGCGTAGTCGGTTAATTCTTTGAGGCCGGCGCGACGGGTGACCAGCTCGACGATGCCGCGATCAAAACGCAGCAGCTCCATGATGGCAAGGCGGCCCTTGTAGCCTTGATCTTCGCAGTCGGTGCAGCCCGCCGGCTGGTAAATCATGATCTCCAGATTCAGATCGATCCCCATAATGCGGCGTTCGGTATCATCGGGAGAATAGCCGACTTTGCACAGCGGGCACAGGCGGCGCACCAGGCGCTGGGCGATGATGCCGATCAGGTTGGAGGCAAACATGTCGTCCACAATCCCGAGATCGTGCAGTCTTGATACCGAGCCTATTGCCGAATTGGTGTGCAGGGTCGAGAACACCTGATGTCCCGTCATCGCGGCGCGCAGTGCCATTTCGGCGGTGTCGTGGTCGCGGATTTCGCCGACCAGGATGATATCCGGGTCTTGGCGCATCAAGGAGCGGATGCCGTTCGAGAAGTCCAGTTTGATGGTCTCGGCAATCGAGGTTTGCCGGGTGAGCGGCATGGGGTATTCCACTGGATCTTCCAGCGTCATGATGTTCACCGCATCGTTATTGAGGTGGCTCAGGATGGAGTACAGCGTGGTGGTTTTGCCCGAACCCGTGGGGCCTGTTACCAGCAGGATACCTTCGGGGCGTTCGAGCATGCGTTCGAGTAGCGACAGTTGTGAGTCTGTCATGCCCAGTTTGTCGAGACTGACGATGCCAAGCTTGCGGTCTAAAATCCTTAGCACAAAATTTTCGCCGTGGATGGTCGGGTGTGAGGCGGCGCGAAAGTCAATCTGCCGGCCGAACAGCGACAGTGAGACACGGCCGTCCTGCGGCGCCCGCGTCTCGGCGATGTTCATGCCAGACAGGACTTTCAGCCGCACCAGTATTGCCATCCAGTGCGTTTTGGACAGCGAACGCACCGGCCTTAACACACCGTCGATGCGGTAGCGCACGCGTAAAAACTGTTCTTCGGGTTCGAAGTGTATGTCCGATGAACTGCGACTGACGGCGTCCGACAAAATTGCGTCGGTCAGGCGCACAATCGGATGGCTGTAGGACACGCCCGCCTGCATCAGCGCGTTGATGTCCAACTCGCCGCTCTCCAGTTCGAAAAGAATGCCTTCGATAGAGAGTTCGTGATCATAAAATTTGTCGATTGCTGCCAGTACTTCGGCGCTTGGTGCGATGCGCCAGGCGGGGATGATGCGCCGCCCTGCGATTAGGCTGGCCTGCACCAGAAACGGCGAAATCGCATCGCGCGCCAGAATGTCGTCTGGATTGGCCGCCACAATGACCAGATGGCCCGCAGCGGCGTCGAAGCTGATCGGAAACAGGGTGTATTTTATGGCGACCGGTTTGGGTATCAGGGCGAGTGCTGCTGCATTGGCGACATTGCCGGCCAGATCGATCGATTTGTAACCTGCCGCTTCAGAGACGGCTTCCCGCATTGCCTGTTCGGAGATGAAATGTAAATCCAGTAACTCTTCACCCAGCGGCTTGTTGTCGGTTTTTTGTTTTTGCAAGGCGATACGCAACTGGTCATCGTTGAGGTGACCGCGTGCGATCAGTACTTCGCCGATACGTTGGTGCGCGCCTTGCTCGAGTTGTGTGTTCATTTTGAACTAGCGTGATTCCGGGGATGTCGCGCGCAGTTCCTGTATGCGGCGCTCAATCTGATCCATATCGAGCGTTGGATCTTCGGGTTTAGCGAGCATGATCGCTTTTTCATAATAGGGCAGGGCGGCGGCGCTCTGATGCAGACGATCGAGTGAAACAGCCAGGTTGTAGGCGTAAAGTGCGTTGTTGGGCGACAGGTTAAAGGCCTTGAAATAGGATTGCTGCGCCTCTCCCCAGCGTAACTGGCGCGCCAGTACGCCGCCTAGCGCATAGTGAAATTCGGGTGCGGTCGGCTTTAAATCAATCAGCTCATGCAGCTGACTCTCGGCTGTCACCGGGTCTGCGTGCATGGTTAGGCTGGCAAGTCCTGCCGCTGCGGCTGCATTGCCCAGATCTTCACGCAAGACCTGCCGGTAGTATTCAGTCGCGCGGTCGGGATGATTCCTGCGTTGGGCAATTACGGCGAGTCCAAGTAGCGCATCCTTTTCCTGCGGACGTTGGGCGAGCACGCTCAGATAATATTGTTCAGCACGATCCAGATTCCCTTCGCTGAGCGCAAGGTAGCCGGCCTTCAGCGGGTCGATTGCGGTGCTGGCAATAATGCCGCGTTTTGCCCCCTTCTTTGCCGGTTTGTGTTTTTTGCGCTCAGGATTTTTGGTGTCGACCGGATGCGTCCATGATTTATCTTTATAGGTCAGACTGTCAACGCCGCTGGCAGTCGGCGGAAGTGCGGCCAGTGGGCTGTCCAGCGCAACCGTCGATGATGCGGCTGACGGGGCCGACGCCGCAGATGCTGCCGATGCTAGATCTCTGGGCGGATTTGATACAGGAACATATTGATTTATATGGTAAAAATACCAGATTAATGCGAGGCTCAATACGGCGAGTGCTGCGATGCTGTAAGCCATTAGTGCATGAGTATGAGGCGCGTTGATTGCAACGCCTGATTCCGGTTGGGGCGCGGTGTTGTGTTTGTTCTCATCGCTCTGTGCGCGCTTTAACGCATCCAATAGCAGACTCATGGCTTCACCTCGGTTTTTTGGATCGTTTTTTGCCATTCAGGCGTACTGGCCGGGTCCTTGAACTGGCGCACCAGATCGTACTGAGTCTCCTGATTCAGGATGACGGGGCGCAGGAAAACCACCAGTTCGGACTTGGTGTTTTTGTCGGTGCGCGCCTTGAATAGTTGTCCCAGCCCCGGGACGCTGCCGAGTCCCGGTATCTGATTGGTGTCGCCTGCGCGGGTATCCTGCATCAGTCCGCCCAGCACCGCGATGTCGCCGTTGCGCACCCTCATGATGGACTCCATCTCCCGCGTCTGGATTTGCGGGATCAGGTTGGTTACGCTGAGCGCAGGCGTGATCGTATTGATCAGTGCCGGGTTGGGGTCTTTTGCGTAGCTCAAGATGCGCGTGATGGTCGGTCGCAAATTGAGCGTGACCTCGGTGTCGCCGCCGATCTGCGGCGTGACATACATCATGAAGCCGACCGGGACCGTGTGTATGGTTGAGGTGTAAGTCGGGAGAGTGAGTACGGTGTTATTCGCGCCATAGGTTCCCTGCGTCACTTCAATGGTGAAATAGACTGATTCATCCACGACTTTGACCAAACCCGTCTGGTTGTTTAACACCGACAGTTTCGGGCTGGACAGCACATGCAGCTTGCCAAAGGTTTCCAGTAACTTGATCGAACCGCTCAGGCTGAAACTGCCGGGTTTGCCCGGATTTGTGTAGCTGATCGTGCCCATTGCAGTCAGGGCGCCGACCGGCGACACTTGGGTGAGACTAAGACCCAGTGTGCGCAGCAGTGACCAGTCTATACCCTGCTGATACTGGTCGGAGAGCGTGACTTCGACGATAGTGGCTTCGAGTAGGACCTGACGGCGCGCGTTGTTCATCACCTTGTCGATGAACTCACGGATTGTGGCGTGCTGGCGAGACGTGGCGCGCACACTGATGATGCCGGTTTCCGGGTTGGCAATCACATAGGCCGCTTCCCGGTAAGTCACGCGGCGCGCACGGCTGGTGTTCTGGGTTTGTATCTGCGCGGGCAGGGTGGAGATGGCGCTGCGGGTATTTCTGCCGGTGGCATCGGTCGCGGTCGTGCCGGTTTGCGGCGTGATTTGCTGCTGGTTATTTTGCTCGGTGACGGTCTCGCTCGATCCTTCCGGCAGCTTCTTGTCGGTTTCGCGCAAGAGATCCTTGATGTTTTCGGTCAGCGTAGCCCAAAATTGATTATCAGAAATATTATCGATGCTGGAGTTTGATCCATTGCTGCCGCCGCCAGTGCCCTGGCCTTTGCCGATCACCGCAATGCTGGTGGACATATTGATGCTGTTTTTGGCGTTGCGCGCAACGTTAGGGTATTCGATCTGGTAGTTTTTCAAAAACGGGCTGTCCGGCATAATTGCGAGATTGCTGCCGTTGAGCTCGTAGCGCATGTCCACTTGCCTTGCAATCGCGTCGAGAATTTCCGGCAGGGTACGATTGAGCAGGTTCATGGTGACCGTGCCGGTGATGCCGGGGTGAATCTCGATGTTGAGTTTTGCATCGCGCGCCAGGGCGAAGAGGATTTCCTGCGCCAGCACGCCGTTGACCACGATGCTGTAGCGCTCGGCGGCTTTGGTGCTTTTGGGCGGTGGCGGTAGCGGCGCCGTCTCGTTCAGAGGGGGAATGGTGCCGGTCGTTTCAGCCGGCAGGGAAATGTGCTGTGCAGAGGGGGGCATAGCCGCAGGCAGATTGCTGCATCCTCCCAGTGGGGTGCCGAGTGCGGCCAGCATCAGCATGTTTTTATTTATATTTTTCAGAGCGAAATGCATTGCCCGTTCCTCTCGAGTGCGACTGTTTGGCTGACGTACAGTCTTTCACCTGACGTAGGCAGGGTCAATATGCCTAAAGGTCTATGTAATTAGTCTGATAGGGAAATAGAGGGTGGCAGAAAGGAATTTTCCTGCGGGTGCAGCTATTTGAAGTGCCAGGCGATCAGTGTGGCGCTCAGCAGCAGTGCGGTCGCAGCGGGCCAAATGTGTTTCATTAGTAGGGATGATGAAAAGTTCGTGCCGACGTCGCCGATCGCCATTCCTACGTGGCGTGCGCTGACCTGATTTTTCCCCTCGGCATACGCGGCGAGCAGCGATTTGTCGGCGATCAGGTTGAGGCGGCGCGCCCGTCCGTTGGCGTCATTGAGCAATCGTTGCATGCCGGCAGCGGAAAACAGGGGGGCTTCATGCCAGCCTGCGATGCGGAGGCGGTGATTCAGATAGTGACTCGCCTCGCTGCGGGTCATTTTTTGCAGCGTGAACCGGTACACCACGCGGTCGCGCACCTGCCGCATCGACGGCGTCGCAAGCAGGGCGTCCAGTTCCGGTTGGCCGCACAGGATGAGCTGCACCAGTTTGCAGCGGTCGGTTTCAAGGTTTGAGAGCCGCCTGACTTCTTCGATCGCGTCGCCCGGCATGGTGTGCGCTTCATCTATCAGCACAATCACCTGACGACCAATAGTGTGTCGCCTGATCAGTTCATGCTGCAGCGATTCCAGACCTCTCCCGGTGCTGGTCAATCCCAGATCGCGGCCGATGACGTCGATGATTTCATCGCGGGAAAAAGCCGGGTTGGGCAGATAAACCGTATCGACATTGTCAGGCAGGCGTGAGAGCAGCACACGGGTCAGCAATGTTTTTCCGCTGCCGACTTCACCGGTTAACAGCACGATGCCCTCGCGTTGCAGAGAAGCGTACAAGAGCTCTTCGATAATCAGGCTGCCGCCGGAAAAGAAAAATTCCGGATCGGGGGTGATGGAAAACGGTGGCAGACTAAGGCCGAAATGATCGAGATAAAGTGAGGACATGGGGCATCGTATGCCCCCGTTTTCTTTGCTGTCAATCGGCCAAAGTATATAGTCAGTTGGTTTTGTCGCTTGCCCGATGCCGCTATTTGCGCTTTAATACGGTTCGTTTTTTACGGTATTAAGCTCAAAATGAAATTTTTTGAATCATTATTTGAAGGTTCCTTGTGGAATAGCCGTTTCGTCATTCTGGCCGCTGTTATCGGCAGTCTGGTGGCGGGATTTGTAATTTTTTACATGGCCACAGTCGACGTGTTTTTCCTGTTTAAGCATGCACTGCATTATGCGGATGCGAGTCTGTCGGATGAGGCGCGCAAGGCGTTGCATGACAGCACGGTGTCCCACATCGTCGAAGTTGTCGATGGCTATCTGCTGGCAACCGTGATGCTGATTTTCTCTCTCGGTTTGTATGAATTGTTCATCAGCGATATCGATCAGGCACACGGCAGCAAGGCGTCGAGCAAAATTCTGGTGATCAATAATCTGGATGATTTGAAAGGCCGTCTGGCTAAAGTGATTCTGATGATCATGATCGTGACGCTGTTTGAAGAGGCATTGCACATGAAGCTTGAGGCGCCGATAGACCTGGTTTATCTTGGTGCGAGTATCACGCTGATCGCACTGGCGCTGTATTTCAGCCATGCGGCCGAGCACGGTGCAGTCAATCATGAAGCAGCGACTTCAGATGAAGACGAAGCGCCTGCAGCACCTAAGAAGCACGGCCACTGATGTTAAGAGCGGCGTTTGCATTGCTGGCGGTGCTATTGGCGTGGTCCGCTCATGCCGCTGATTTTACTTTGACGGATCAGCAGGGGAAAATTCACCATTTGTCAGATTATCGCGGTAAATGGGTGCTGGTGAATTATTGGGCGACCTGGTGTCCACCCTGTCTTGCCGAGATTCCTGAACTTAATGCGCTGCACGCTGCGCATAAGAACACTGATCTTGTCGTGATCGGTATTGCGATGGACTATAGTTCCGGCAAGGTGGTGGCGGAATTCGTCAGGAAACACAGTATCAGCTACCCGGTGGTGTTGGGCAATTCTAAAATTGTTGCGCAAATCGGGGAGCTCGATGTGCTGCCGACCAGTTACCTGTACAACCCGTCAGGCGAGCAAGTCAGCATGCAGGCAGGTGAAATCACGCGGAAATCCGTCGAGCACTATATTAAGAGCAAGAAATTTAACTAGGGTTGGCGCTGGCAAGGTTGCGTTGCGGCGTGAGCCAGTGTCCGTGCCAGGCTGCGCGCACCATGTTGGGGTACTCAGGTCGTCCGAGACTGCCGTTGTAACGTCCCAAAGCCCGGAACAGGTCGCCTTTTTCGATATCCAGATAGTGGCGCAATATCGTGCAACCATAGCGCAGGTTGATGCGCAGGTGGAACAGGTCTTGTTCACTGGTGCCGATTTCCCTGACCCAGAACGGCATCACCTGCATGTAGCCGCGTGCACCGGCGGATGAGACCGCATATTTTTTGAAACCACTTTCCACTTCAATCAGGCCCAGCACTAGCTGCGGGTCGAGTCCTGCGCGGGTGGCCTCGTAATGCACCGTGTTCAAAAAATCGCTGCGTAACTGTTTGTCAGGAAGGCGTTTTTCTAGGCGCTGTGACATGTCGTTGAGCCAGCGGTCAGCCTCGTATTGGCTGGCAAAGGCGAGCTTGGGTGCGGCCATATCCGATACGCTGTGTTGCAATACCGCGCGGACACTGGCCGACAAGTGGGAATCAACTTGCGCACCCGCAAAGGCGTTTGATGCGAAAAGCAGGAACAAGGTGCAGGAGGTAAGTGACAAGCGCAAAGCTGGATAGCAGCTTTTGCTTGCGTCTTGTATTTCGCACCTTGTCTCTGTTTTTATCATAATTTGGATTGTATGAATTCCAGTGCGTTTTGCAAGGGGATGGACAGCGCGGCATCATCGCGTCGCCCCTGATATTCAATTAAACCCTCTTTCAAACCCCGGTCGCCGACTACGATGCGGTGCGGGATGCCGATCAGTTCCATGTCGGCAAACATCACGCCGGGACGCTCGTCGCGGTCATCGAACAACACTTCGATGTCTGATGCTTTTAATTCGGCATACAGCTGTTCTGCCGCTGCACGTACAGCCTCGCTCTTGTTCATGCCGATCGGCACGAGGGCTACTTGGAACGGTGCGATGGCAGCCGGCAGCGTGATGCCGCGCGGGTCGTGGTTCTGTTCGATGGCGGCGGCTACAATGCGCGATACGCCGATGCCGTAGCAACCCATTTCTAGTGTCTGGGCTTTTCCTTGTGCGTCGAGGAAGGTGGCTTTCATGTCGGCCGCATATTTGGTGCGCAACTGGAAAATGTGGCCGACTTCGATACCGCGGCAAATTTCCAGCGTGCCTTTGCCGTCAGGTGAAATGTCGCCCGTGACGACATTTCGGATATCGGCGACCAGATCGGCTTCCGGTAAATCGCGTCCCCAGTTGATGCCTGCGGTGTGGAACTTGGGCGTATTGGCGCCGGCAACGAAATCGCTCATGACGGCAACGGCGTTATCGGCAATCACGCGCACGTTAGCGCGGTCGATGCCGACTGGGCCTAAGAATCCCGGCGGGCAATTGAAGAAGGCGCGAATTTCATCTTCGCGGGCGAAACGGAAATCAGCCAGTCCCGGCAGCTTGGCTGTCTTGATTTCATTGAGACTATGGTCGCCGCGCAGCAGGATGATGTGCAGTTGGTCATTTGCCACCAGCGCCAGCAGTTTGACGGTGCGCTGCAATGGAATGCCCAGCAGTTCGGCGACCTGCTCGCAGGTGGTCTGTTTTGGGGTGTCCACATTGCGTAACGCTTCGGCGGGCGCGGCACGCGGGCTGTCCGGCGTTACCGCTTCGGCCAGTTCCACGTTGGCGGCGTAGCTGGAGTTCGGGCAATAGGCCAGTGCATCTTCGCCTGAATCGGCCAGTACGTGAAACTCATGCGAGCCGCTACCGCCAATCGCGCCGGTGTCGGCGGCAACCGCACGGAATTTCAGCCCTAAGCGCGTAAAGATGCGGCTGTAAGTTTGGTACATCACGGCATAAGTCTGCTCTAGGCTGTCGAAGTCGGCATGGAATGAATAGGCGTCTTTCATCAGAAATTCCCGTGCGCGCATCACGCCAAAACGCGGGCGCACTTCGTCGCGGAATTTAGTTTGAATCTGGTAGAAATTGACCGGCAACTGGCGGTAGCTGCGAATTTCGCGGCGCGCGATGTCGGTGATGACTTCCTCGTGGGTAGGTCCAAAGCAGAACTGGTTGTTGTGGCGATCTTTGATCTTCAGCATTTGCGGGCCGAAGACTTCCCAGCGCCCTGTTTCATCCCAGAGTTCTGCCGGTTGCACGGCGGGCATTAATAATTCAATCGCGCCGCTGTTATTCATCTCTTCGCGCACGATGGCTTCCACTTTGCGCAACGCGCGCAGTCCCAGCGGCATCCAGGTGTACAGGCCGCTGGCAAGCTTTCTGATGTAGCCTGCGCGCATCATCAGGATGTGGCTGGGCAGTTCCGCTTCGGAAGGGGCTTCTTTGAGTGTGGAGATGAAAAATTGTGAGACGCGCATGATGGCCAGAATAAAAAGTTGTAATGAGACGGTGATTTTACAGGGAATAGGCAGGCTGCGCATTCACATGTCGCCGCTTTGTCTTCAGCATATCGGCACAATTGCCCGGACTAGGTAAGTCTATGGTGTATATTCGCTTTTCAATAAAGGTGAAATGTGAAAGAATCCGCATATTGAAATTAACCTGATAGAGTGAAAAATGATAGACCGAGACGGCTACCGCCCGAATGTCGGCATCATTATCACGAATGACAAAAATCAAGTATTCTGGGGGAAGCGGATTAGGCAGCATGCCTGGCAGTTTCCGCAAGGCGGGATACAGCACGGGGAAAATCCTGAGCAGGCAATGTATCGCGAGTTGTACGAAGAAGTCGGCCTGATGCCTGAACATGTGGAGATACTCGGGCGCACCCGTGAATGGATGCGCTATGAAGTGCCGCAGAGCTGGAGTCGAAGAGAATCGCGAGGCGGTTATCGCGGGCAGAAGCAGATTTGGTTTTTGTTGCGTTTAGTAGGACGTGATTGTGATGTTTGTTTGCGTGCATGCGCGCATCCTGAGTTTGATGCATGGCGCTGGAATGATTACTGGCTGGATATTCAGGCCGTGATTGAATTCAAACGTGATGTTTATACCAAGGCGTTGAATGAATTGGTTCGTTATTTACCAGAACCGAAAATTAAGTGTGTCTGTTCGCCGCACGCGCATGATTTGGTGCGTGTATAGATATTTTTTTAATATATATTTGGGAGCGCAAGCATGATTAGAGAATATTCCGGGTTGCAATCACATCCGTTGAAAACGGGTTCGTCTTTTGTGCGTCCCGTGCAAGCGTTTCCTGAGCGCGTCAAGCTGAGCGATCCTGCCGCGTCCGTTATGACGGATTTAACCCGTATCTCTGTGATCAGCGTGCGCGCTAAGACTTCAATGGAACGCGCCAATGCCAAGATGATCCGTTACGGCATTCGGATGCTGCTGGTGCTGGACGATAATGATCAGGTGGCCGGTTTGCTGACCGCCTCCGATGTGCTGGGCGAAAAACCGATGCGTTTTTTGCAAAATATGGGTGGAACGCACGCTGACATCATGGTGCGCGACATTATGAGTACGCAGCGTGAATTGAGCGCGATGAAGATTGAGGACGTGCAGAAGGCTAAAGTAGGTGACATCGTTGCCAGCTTGAAGAAATCCAATCGGCAGCATGCGCTGGTGGTCACTGAAGGGGCGGATGGCAAGCAAACCGTGTGCGGTCTGTTCTCGATTACGCAGATTGCCCGCTTGCTCGGGGCACAGGTGCAGAGCTTCGAATTAGCGCGTACCTTTGAAGAAATTGAAGCGGCTATCAGCCACGGTTAAGTTCTAATTCATTAGAAAAAATCGGCCATAAGATTTCTTAGCTGAATCTTATGTGCCGTTTTTTTGTTATATCCCGTGTATTTAAATTGAAAATTCAGAAGGACTGTTAATGAGTTCATTATCGCAACGTGTTGCACTGCTTGTTTTGTTGTCGGCTGTCGCCGGATGTTCTACGATCAAAGATGCAAAAAATACCGTAGGTGGATGGTTGGGCGGCGGTAGCGGTACGATTGAAACTGCCAAAATGACAGCGCCGGTCAGTACGCCCGGACTTAAGTACGGTGCAACTTTGCGCGTGCTCAACTATGTCGATCAGCGTAAAGTCAGCAATCCGCGTTATCTCGGCCAAATGACCACGCAGGTCGGCGGCATGAGCGGCAAGGAATTAATTATCGATCAGGATGTCGCCGCCCTTGCGACCGCTGCGATCAAGCGCCGTTTCGATGCGGAAGGTTTTCAGGTTATGGAGGGCTCTAGCGCCGCGAATGCTATTTTTGAAGTCACGGGTGTCGTGAAAGAATTAACACTCAACGTCAAGGAGCGCGATGATGTCACGATTGCGATCGAGACGACGGTGAAGGAAGTTGCAACCAGCAAAGTGATCTGGTCGGGGCTGGTCAACGAGAAACACAATCGCTTTGCTGGGGTGGCCGGCAACAATAAAGACGATGTGATGGCTTATTTGAACAGGGAATTAAAGGTTGCCAGTACCAAGACGGTTGAGGCCATCAGTTCATCCCTGATGGCGGGACGTCCGGACCTATTTAATTTGACGCCCGGCAGTAAGCCGGTTCCCGGTGTGACGGTTTATGTCGCGCCTTCTTTGCCTAAAGCGGCACCAGTCGCTGTGCAGAACTATGGCGTTCAGGGCGATGTACAGCCTTCGACGTACCGTCCGCATGCCAGTGAAGCGAATGGTTTGCTGCTGGTGAATACCAATCCGCCGCGCGCCAAGGTGTATCTCGATGGCGTGTATTACGGTATGTCACCGTTGCGTTTGGAGATGGAGCCTGGCATTCATGCGATTAGCGTGAAACTCGCAGGCTACAATATGGTGACCGAAAAGGTGTCTATACGTCGCGGCGATAACACCGAGATCGAACTGAATCTGGAACACTAGAGGCAGGATTTATGCCGCAAGGGCATTCCCCGCACAACTAAGACCGCAAGGGGTTTCTCACGGAGCTAAGGAGATAAATCTCCTGCTCCTGAATGAAGGTGGTTGCGCCCCAAGTTGTTACGTGAAGGATTGAGTAAGTTAAAAAACCCGCTTCGGCGGGTTTTTTATTGGAATTCATCCTTAATTATCAATTGTTAATTGTTAATTATCCATTGTCTTTCAGTGTTTTCCGGTGCTGCCGAAGCCGCCGGTGCCGCGCTCACTTAAGGGAAAATCTTCGACGATGTTGAACTGAGCTTGTACGACCGGCACGATAACCAGTTGTGCCATGCGTTCCATCGGCATCAGCGTGAATGGGATCTGGCTGCGATTCCAAAGCGATACGAAAATCTGTCCCTGATAGTCCGAATCGATCAGTCCGACCAGATTGCCCAGCACGATGCCGTGTTTGTGACCTAGGCCCGAGCGCGGCAGAATCATGGCGGCAAACCCGGGGTTGGCCAGATGAATTGCGATGCCGCTCGGGATCAGTTCGCATTGTTTGGGCTGTATCACTAAAGCGTGTTCGATGCAGGCGCGCAAGTCGATGCCAGCAGAGCCGCCGGTTGCATAAGTCGGCATATTTTGATGCAGGCGGGAATCGAGAATTTTAACGTCGACTTTTGGATGTTTCATGAAAAATCTCCTTCGTAATGTTGCGCGATGTACTGCATCAGCTGTCTTGCCAGCGTGAGTTTGTCGGCGCGTGGCAAGGGGTGCATGCCAGCATCGTCAAACAGGATCAGTTCGTTGTCGTCGCTACCGATAGCCTGCTGCGCGATATTTCCGACCAGCAGAGGCAGTCTTTTAGCGAGGCGCTTTTGTTCGGCATATGTTGCCAGATTTTCGCTCTCGGCGGCAAATCCCACGCAGTAGGGCGGATTTGCGAGCGCTGCGACTGAGGCCAGAATATCCGGATTGGGCAGCAGTTCCAGCGTGAGGGGGGCTGCGCTTTTCTTGATTTTCTGCTCGCTCACTTGCGCCACGCGATAATCTGCGACGGCGGCTACTGCAATAAAGATGTCGCAAGCGGCGACATGCTGTTTGACGGCGTTGTACATCTGCGCTGCACTTTGCACGTCGATGCGCTGTGCATCATGTGGTGTTGCAAGCGCGGTCGGACCCGATACCAGCACGACCTCGGCGCCCATTTCCAGGGCCGCCTGACAGATGGCATAACCCATTTTTCCCGAACTGCGATTGGTGATGCCGCGCACCGCGTCGATGGCCTCATAGGTCGGCCCTGCGGTCATCAGAATTTTTTTACCGGCGAGCAGTTTGGGGATAAAAGCGGCCGAGATGAGCTGGGTTAGTTGCAACGGCTCCAGCATGCGCCCCAGACCTTCTTCACCGCAGGCCTGTATGCCGCTAGCGGGCCCCAGTACCTGTACGCCATCGTTGATCAGACGGGCAATATTGCGCTGCGTTGCCGGGTTTTGCCACATCTCCCTGTTCATCGCGGGGGCGATCAGCAATGGGCAGTTGCGCGCGAGACACAGCGTGGAGAGCAAATCGTCGGCCAGTCCGTTGGCAAGCTTAGCGATGAAATCGGCACTGGCCGGGGCAATCACAATCGCATCCGCTGCGCGGCTGAGGTTGATGTGCGCCATGCTGTTGGACTCACGCGCATCCCACTGGTCGGTATAGACCGGTTTGCCGGATAGCCCTTGCAGGGTGGTCGGTGTGATGAAGTGACAGGCGGCCTCCGTCATCGCCACTTGTACGGAGTAATCCAGTTTCATTAACAGGCGCAGCAGTTCGGCTGACTTATAAGCTGCAATGCCGCCGGTGATGCCGAGCACAATGTGTTGTTTATTCATGCCGCGCATCTTACAGCATCGGAATCACTGCTGACTAGCCGCCGCCTGGGCTCTTAGTTGTTTTGCTGTCGGCGCTGATGGAGCCTTTTTGTTGCAGGCAATTTTTGTAGCGGCTGTTGACGCGATTGGCGAACCACTCGGTGGTGAGCTTGCGTTTGATTTTAGGACTCTTAAGATCGATTTGCGGCAAGGCGACGCGCGGCTGAGTGCCATTTTGATCAGCCAGCGCGTACAGTCGTTGATAGAGCGGTGTCCTGCTGAATGAGGAGAGCTTTTCGAGGCGCAAATCACGCTGTAATTCCGCCTCGCTCAGCTTGAGCGTCCGGTTGAGGGTGAGCAGCGCCTTTAAGGTAGCGCTGGCATCCGTGCTGGGGTTGCCGTTCTTGTAGCGCAGCAGATCGCCATCCGGCGCGAGTGGCTGGCCGCTCGCGCGTGACAGTGCACGCTGAAAGGCGGCGTTGCGGCTGCTGTAACGTCCTGCGTTAAAGTCGGCAAACCGGTACAGCATATCGGTATAAGGTGCGGGATAGTCGAGCAAAATGGCGCTACCGAAATAGACGCCGCCGCGCCGGCTGAAAACTTCGTTGCGCAGGTTGCCGTGCAACGGGTAGGGGTAGGGGCGCGCACGGACATGGCTTTCGGCAAATTCGACGCTGACCTGCATCGGGCCGCCGGTGTGTACCGGATTGTAGTTGGGGAATAATTCACGCCCTGCAGGCAGCATGGCGATGATTTCTTCGATCAGGTCGCTGAGCTCCTTTTCTGTTTTGAGTGCATCGATGCGTTGGCTGAAACTGCGGCCATCGCGAGAGTTGCTGGATAGCATCCAGTCGATGACGGTTTGCGGAATACTGTATTTTTCGCTGCGTTGAACAATTTCACGGCGGATGATCGCAGGCAGGCCTAGTACGACGGGATCTGCCTGAAAACTCGATTCTTGCTCGATGACCGCCAACGTTGCGCAAAAATACTCCGGGGTAGGGGGGATTTGCAGCGCCTTATATGCGCTTTGCAAATCGTCTGCCCAGCCGGCCTTGTCCTTGAGACGTGCGGGCAACAATCTCATCAGGAGCTCATGAACTTCCTTTTCGGATGCGGGCGGCGCTTTTGCAGCGGGTATTACTACCGAGGGTGGAACGGGTGCTTTTTTGGGCGCTGGCGCGACAGGAGGCGGTTTGATTTTGGCGGACTGGCTTTGAACGACCGGTGCTTCTGCAACAGGTTCGGGCGTGCTGGCGCAGCCCGAGAGGGAAATCAGAATCAGCAGGCCGGTGCGGCGAAGGGTGTTCACATTGAGAGCGCCTCCTGTGTCACTCAGGAGGCTGCAAAACATCAGATGCGTTTAGCCAGCGTCGCTGCCATGCCGGTATAGCTGTCAGGCGATAGCTGCATCAAGCGCTCCTTTTCGGCTTCAGGGATTGCCAGTGTTGCAATGAAGGCGCGCAGTGATACACGGTTGATGCCGCTCTGGCCTCGCGTGAGTTCCTTCAGTTTGTCGTAGGCATTTTCAATGTTATAGCGGCGCATCACCGTCTGGATGGGTTCGGCCATGACTTCCCAGCTCGCATCGAGATCGGCTGCCACGCGCACTTCGTTGACTTCGAGCTTATTGAGACCTTTCAGGCAGGATTCATAAGCGAGCAGCGTGTAGCCTAAACTTACGCCCATGTTGCGCAGCACGGTCGAATCGGTCAGGTCGCGCTGCCAGCGTGAAATCGGCAATTTTTCGGACAGATGGCGCAGTAGCGCATTGGCCATCCCTAAATTGCCTTCGGAATTTTCGAAGTCAATCGGATTGACCTTGTGCGGCATGGTTGAGGAACCGACTTCGCCTTTGATGACTTTTTGCTTGAAAAATCCCAGCGAAATGTAGCCCCAGACGTCGCGGTTCAGATCGATCAGGATGGTGTTGATGCGCGCGAAGGCGTCGAACAATTCCGCCATGTAATCATGCGGTTCGATCTGGATGGTGTAGGGGTTGAAGACGATGCCGCGTTCGGTGACGAACTTTTCGGCGAAGGCTTCCCAGTCCACGTCAGGGTAGGCGGACAGATGCGCGTTGTAATTGCCCACCGCGCCGTTGATTTTTCCCATTATTTCGACCGCTTCAAGGCGTTTGGTCGCGCGCTGCAAACGGTAGGCCACGTTGGCCATTTCCTTGCCCAGCGTGCTGGGGGTCGCCGTTTGGCCGTGGGTGCGGCACAGCATCGGAATGTCGGCCAGCTGATGCGCAAGCTCGGTTAAGCGGGATGTGATCAGTTTTAAGGCCGGCAACATTACCGCATCGCGACCGTTTTTGAGCATCAGCGCGTGCGACAGGTTGTTGATGTCCTCTGACGTGCAGGCAAAGTGAATGAATTCCAGCGAGCTTGCCGTCTCAGGATTGCCGGACAACTGATCGCGCAACCAGTACTCGATCGCTTTTACATCGTGGTTGGTGGTCTTTTCGATATTCTTAATCGCCGTTGCATCGGCCTCAGAAAAGTTCGCATTGAGCGCATCCAGCTGGGCGATCGTCGTCGTCGAGAACGGGCCGATTTCAGTAATATCCGCCTGTGCTGCAAGCGACTTGAGCCATTCGATCTCGACGAGGACGCGGAAGCGGATCAGGCCAAATTCGCTGAAATAGCCGCGCAGTGCGTCTACTTTGCCGTGATAGCGTCCGTCCAGCGGTGAGAGGGCGGTGAGTTTTGTCAGTGTGGTCATGTCAGTGCCTGAAATCTTAAAAAGAGTATTTTACGCGAATCAGCCTGTCACGGCTAAGGGATATCTTAAGTCTGTATCCGCTGCCCCGCCTCGATGATCGCGCCGCCCAAGCAGACCTCGCCCTCGTACAGTACGACCGATTGACCCGGAGTGACGGCCCATTGCGGCTGGTCGAAGGCGATTGAACACTGGTCGCCTGATTGTTCGGTGAAATGGCAGGGGGCATCGGCTTGGCGGTAGCGGGTCTTGGCGGCGTAAGGATGGTTGGTTTTCGGCGCGCTGCCGCTGATCCAGTGCGCATCGAGGGCGGTAAGTGTGTGGCTCAACAGGGCCGGATGATCATGGCCTTGCACGACGATCAGGCGGTTGTTTTCCATGTCTTTTGCCGCGACAAACCAGGGCTCGCCGCTGGAGTTTTTTTCGCCGCCTATGCCTAAGCCCTGTCGCTGGCCCAGGGTGTAAAAAGACAGTCCGATGTGCCGGCCAACCCGTTTACCTTCGGGCGTGCGCATTTCGCCCGGTTGGGTGGGTAGATAGCCGCTCAAAAATTCGCGGAAAGGTCGCTCGCCGATGAAACAGATGCCGGTGCTGTCCTTCTTGGCAAAGTTGCACAGGCCGTGCTGCTCGGCAATTTTTCGGATCTCGGATTTGAGCAGGCGGCCGAGTGGAAACATGGCGCGGGAGAGTTGCGCCTGATTGAGTCGATGCAGAAAATAGCTTTGGTCCTTGCTGGCGTCGGTGGCTTTGAGTAGCTGGAACAGCCCGTCGACTTCACGCACTTGCGCGTAATGCCCGGTGGCGATGGTATCCGCCCCGAGTTCGATCGCATGATCCAGAAAGGCTTTGAACTTGATTTCGGCGTTGCACAGAATATCGGGGTTCGGCGTGCGTCCGCTCTGATATTCGCGCAGGAAGGCGCTGAACACGCGGTCTTTGTATTCTTTAGCAAAATTGACCGCCTCAATCGGAATGCCGATGGTGTCGGCGACCGATACGGCATCCAGCAGGTCCTGACGCGAGGAGCAGTATTCGCTGTTGTCGTCATCTTCCCAGTTTTTCATAAACAGGCCGATGACGTCATACCCTTGCTGCTTGAGCAGCAGTGCTGTGACCGAGGAGTCCACGCCGCCGGACATGCCGACGACGACGCGTTTGTTTTTATTCATAGTGGACCAGTAGTTCGAGCGGAAAGCGTTTTCCTGCCAGATAGTCTTCGCAGCAGCGCAATACCAGCGGGCTGCGGTGGCGCGTCTGAGTGTCGCGAATTTCATCCATCGTGAGCCATACGGCACGCACGATGCCAGCGTCCAGATTTTGTTCAGGGTGATGCGATTGCAGTTTTCCGGTAAAGGCAAAGCGCAGATAAGTCGTGTTGGATTCCGGCGCTCGCCAGCTGTAAATGCCGGTCAGATGTTGCGGCACAAAGTCGTAGGCGGATTCCTCGCGCGTCTCGCGTATTGTAGCTTCAATGAGGGTTTCGCCCGGTTCCCAGTGTCCGGCGGGCTGGTTAAAGCGCAGCCCCTGCGAGGTCTCTTCTTCGACCAGTAAAAACTTGGCATCGCGTTCTATGACGGCTGCGACGGTGACATTGGGTTTCCAGATCATTTCGATGTGTGGCAGTGTTGCAAGTCGGTGAATGGTATCACTGAACTGCTGCAAAACAAAAAAGGCAGAGTTTCCTCTGCCCTATTTTGTTCAAGCTGAAAAATTATTTCTTGGCTAGTTTTTTGTGGTGATGGTGCTTTTTGACTTCTTTGGTTTCGGCAGCTTTTGATTTTTCTACTGCCTTGGCCGAAGTTGCCGCCGCAGGTGTTGTACTGGCAGGGGTGGTATCAGCCGCAACAGCGGAGAATGCAACAGTAGCGAATGCAGCAGCGATTAATACAGATAACAGTTTGCTCATTGTGAACTCCATTCAAGTTGATTAACGTAAGGCTTGTTGCCGACACACGGGTGTCGAGGCATACAACGTACGATTATTCAATCCGTTGAAGGGGGTTCACGGTGCCAATTCCTGAGCTTTACTTGGCCTTGCGAGCTGAATCTTCAATTTTCAGGCCGGTGCGCTTGATGCGGGCGATGGCCTTAATCACATCGGCGACCGCAATGTTATTTGCCGTGGCGGCATTTTCAATTGCTGCAATCGCATCTGAAATTCCGGCGCTCTGTTTGGTGATTTTAACTTCCTTGTCGGCGCTAGCCTGCTCTTTCAGTTTTTGGATTTTTGCTTCTAGCGCTTTGATGATTTCTTCTTTGGATCTACGAGCTGCCATTTAAATTTCCTTCGGTTAATTGATCATTGAAATTGCTTTGAACAACGTTGATTCTATAGTGGAATATCATTGTTGTACAAGGGAATTTGCAAACAAAAATATAGGACGTACTTTACAGAGGGCGCCTAAGTACAGTCAAAGAAAAAGCCACTTAAAAAATTAAGTGGCTTGAATTCTTTGGTGCCGGGGGGGGGAATCGAACCCCCACGCCCTTTCAGGCACCGGATTTTGAGTCCGGCACGTCTACCAGTTCCATCACCCCGGCAAGAGAGGTGCGCATTATCCATGAAACTGTTTCGCAGATCAACTACAATCGCGCCTTTGTGAAAATGATGAGCTGTTGATGCGTACCGATGAATTTGATTTTGCCTTGCCGGACGGCTTGATTGCACAGCATCCGCCGGAAAAACGTGGTGCGAGCCGACTGTTGTGTGTGCACGATGGTATTTTAGAAGATAGTCAGTTTGTTGATTTATTACAGAAGGTTGCGCCGGGAGATTTGCTGGTATTGAACGATACGCGGGTGATTCGTGCGCGCCTGTTCGGTATCAAGCGCAGCGGTGGCAAGATCGAGGTGATGGTCGAGCGCGTGTTGAACAATCACGAGGTGCTGGCACAAGTGCGCGCCAGTAAATCGCCGCCAACGGGCAGTTATGTGTTGCTGGCGGGTGAATTGAGTGTCGAAGTGATGGGCCGCGCAGGCGAATTTTACCATTTACGTTTTTGTGCTGAAGAGCCTGTGCTGGAATTGCTGGAGCGTTATGGACGTCTGCCACTACCGCCTTATATAACGCACGCAGCCGAAGCAGAAGACGAGACGCGCTATCAAACCGTGTTTGCACGGCAATCGGGCGCGGTGGCAGCGCCCACTGCAGGCTTGCATTTTGATGACGCGATGCTAGAAGCTTTGCAGGATAAAGGCGTAAAAATTGCTTATGTGACCTTGCATGTCGGGGCGGGTACCTTTCAGCCGGTACGCGCCGAATGGTTGTCGGAGCACATCATGCATAGCGAGTGTTACCAGATTTCGCAAGCGACGGTGGATGCGATTGAGCAGACGCATGCTGCAGGCGGGCGGGTCGTTGCGGTGGGAACCACCAGTTTGCGCGCGCTGGAGAGCGCAGCGGCGTCAGGTGAATTGCAATCGGGGGCTGGCGAGACGCGGATTTTTATCACGCCAGGCTATCGTTTTCGGGTGGTGGACGTATTGTTGACCAATTTTCACCTGCCCAAATCGACGTTGTTGATGCTGGTGAGTGCATTTGGCGGCATGAGCGAGATGCGGGCGGCTTATCTTCATGCGGTGGCGCAGCAGTATCGCTTCTTCAGTTATGGTGATGCGATGCTGATCGAAAAATCGGTAAGTGGTGAGTCGTAAGTAGTGAGTGGATACGGGCTTTTACTTGCTACTTTCCACTTACAACTTACAGAATATTTGAAATATTGGTAATTAAAGAAGAACTCAATGGAATTTACTTTATATAAAACATCAGGTAAGGCCCGTCGCGGACAATTGACGCTGGCGCACGGCACGGTACAAACGCCTGCGTTCATGCCGGTCGGCACTTACGGCACAGTTAAGGCAATGAGTCCGCTTGAACTGCGTGACATCGGCGCGAATATCGTGCTGGGCAATACCTTTCATTTATGGCTGCGTCCGGGGCTGGATGTGATCGCGGCGCATGGCGGGCTGCACGACTTTATGGGTTGGGACGGTCCTATTTTGACGGACTCCGGCGGCTTTCAGGTTTTTAGTCTGGGGGCATTGCGCAAGATCACCGAGGAGGGAGTGAAATTTCAGTCGCCGGTTAATGGCGATAAGCTGTTTTTGACGCCGGAAGAATCGATGCGCATCCAGCGCGTGTTGAATTCCGATATTGTGATGATTTTCGATGAATGTACGCCGTATCCTGCCACGGAACGCGAAGCGGCCGATTCGATGCGACTGTCGTTGCGCTGGGCTGCGCGCTCAAAAGCCGCGCACGAGGGAAATCCCAACGCGCTGTTTGGTATCGTGCAGGGCGGGATGTTTGAGGGGCTGCGCGATGAATCGCTGAGCGAATTAGTGAACATCGGTTTCGACGGGTTTGCCATCGGTGGCTTGTCGGTTGGTGAGCCGAAGGAAGATATGCGGCGCATCTTAGAACATACCGCGCCTAAACTGCCTCAGGATAAGCCGCGCTATCTGATGGGCGTGGGAACCCCTGAGGATCTGGTCGCATCGGTGGCGCAAGGCATCGATATGTTCGATTGCGTGATGCCGACCCGTAACGCGCGCAACGGCATGCTGTTCACGCAGCATGGCGACATCAAAATCAAGAATGCGCAATATCGGCTGGATACGCGGCCTCTCGACGAGGGGTGTAGCTGTTACACCTGCCGGAATTTCAGTCGCGCTTATCTGCATCACCTGTATCGTCTGAAGGAGATTTTGAGTGCAAGACTCAATACGATACATAACCTGCACTATTACCAGCAATTGATGGCGGAAATTCGCGCATCCATCGAAGCCGATGCGTTTGCCGAATTTGCCGTGCGGTTTGCCGAGCGACGCGCAGGACTTTGCGCCGACATAAAGCCGTAACAGGCTTCGTGCTAGAATGCGTCCCTTTTGAATTATTTGTGGAGTCAAAATAATGTTTATCAGTAATGCATATGCAGAAGCAGCAGGCGCAGCACCCGGCGGATTTATGGAATATTTGCCACTGGTGGCGTTAGTTGCCGTGTTTTATTTCCTGGTATTGCGTCCGCAGCAGACGCGTGCCAAAGAGCATAAGGCGATGGTTGAAGCGTTGCAGCGCGGCGATGAAGTGGTCACAATCGGCGGCGAATTGGGTCGTGTTACCAAAGTATTCGAAGCTTATGTCGGCGTTGAGCTGGCGGAAAACCTCGAAGTAACCGTGCAAAAAACGGCGATTCAGGCTGTCTTGCCTAAAGGCACTATCAAATCCATCAAGTAAGGTGCGCGCCTGCGTGCTGCATGTATCACTTTTGAGGTCGTTATGAACCGTTACCCGCTGTGGAAATATCTGCTGATTCTGGCCGTTTTACTGGTCGGCCTGATTTACACCCTGCCGAATTTTTTTGGTGAATCGCCTGCCGTACAAATTTTGCCACTGCGTGCCAGTATGAAAGCCGATATTGCGCTGTTAGGCCGCGTCGAGGCAGCGCTCAAGGCGGGTAACCTCAACACCGAGATGGTTGCGCTCGATGGTAACAGTATCAAGGCGCGTTTTGCCGATACGGATTTGCAGCTCAAAGCCAAGGATTTGCTCAAGGCCCAGTTAGGCGAGGACTATGTGGTTGCATTGAATTTGCTGCCGCGCTCGCCTCAGTGGCTGACCGATATGCATGCACTGCCGATGTATCTGGGACTCGATTTGCGCGGCGGTGTGCATTTTCTGTTGCAAGTGGACATGAAAGCGGCACTGGATAAGGCGCTGGAAGCGGCAACCGGGGATATTCGCAGCGCATTGCGTGAAGAAAATGTGGCCTATTCGGGCGTGAGTCGCGAGGGGAATACCCTGTTGGTCAAATTCCGCGATGCGGCGGCACGAGCTAAGGGCGAGGCGCAATTGAAACAGCGATTTTCCGATTATGCTCTGGTCGACAAGGAGCTAAACGGCGAATTTTTGTTGCAGGCAACCTTGAAGCCGGAGGCTGAGCACCGCATCGGTGAATCGGCTGTGCAGCAGAATTTGTTAACCTTGCGTAACCGCGTCAATGAACTCGGTGTGGCAGAACCTGTGATTCAGCAGCAGGGGGCAGACCGCGTAGTGGTGCAGTTGCCCGGCGTGCAGGATACGGCGCGAGCCAAGGATATTCTGGGTCGTACTGCGACCCTTGAAGTGCGCATGGTGGATGATGAACATCAGGTCGGAGCGGGAGGCGTAGCACCGTTTGGCACCGAGATGTTCAAGGATCGCGAAGGCGTGAGCATATTGGTCAAAAAGCAGGTGATGCTCACCGGTGAGCGTATCAACGATGCGCAACCCGGCTTTGACAATCAAAACAATGAAGCGGCGGTTCACATCAATCTGGACGGCGTGGGCGCGCGTAAATTTAAAGATGCCACCCGCGAGAATGTCGGTAAGCGCATGGCGATCATTCTGTTCGAGAAGGGGCGCGGTGAAATCGTGACAGCGCCTGTGATCCGCGAGGAAATTGGCGGCGGACGCGTGCAGATCAGTGGCAGGATGACGACTGAAGAGGCGCAGGACACGGCGTTGCTGCTGCGTGCAGGTGCCTTGGCAGCGCCGATGGAAATCGTCGAAGAGCGTACTGTGGGGCCGAGTCTTGGTGCGGACAATATCGCGCGCGGCTTTAACTCGACCAAAATCGGTTTTATGCTGATCGCAGTGTTCATGGTGGCTTACTATCTGATGTTCGGCACGATCTCAGTGGTGGCGCTGGCGGCGAATCTGTTGCTGCTGATTGCGTTGCTGTCGATGATGCAGGCGACCTTGACTCTGCCGGGTATGGCGGGTATCGCGCTCACCCTCGGTATGGCGATTGATTCGAACGTACTGATCAATGAACGCATTCGCGAAGAACTGCGCAATGGCATCTCGCCGCAGGCGGCGATTCATGCGGGTTACGATAACGCGTTTGCCACCATCGTGGACTCGAATATCACTAATCTGATTGCAGGGATCGCATTGTTCTTGTTCGGTTCGGGCCCGATCAAGGGTTTTGCGGTGGTGTTGTGTCTGGGTATTCTGACTTCGATGTTTAGTTCAGTGCTGGTGTCCCGCGCCATCGTGAATCTGGTTTACGGTCGCCGCGCACGCCTGACTGGCGTGTCGATCGGTTAAGGAAAAAATATGGAACTCTTCAAAATCAAGCGTGACATCCCGTTTATGAGCTATGGCCGTTACACCACGGCGATCTCATTAGTGACTTTTTTGTTCGCGGTGCTTTTTCTTGTGACCCGCGGTTTGAATTTCGGTGTGGATTTTACCGGCGGTACCGTGATGGAAGTGCATTACGCACAGCCGGCTGATCTCGTGAAGGTGCGCGAACAGTTAGCCGGGGTGAAATTGCCCGATGCGCTGGTGCAGAACTTTGGTTCCAGCCACGATGTGCTGATTCAGATTCCTTTAAAGCAGAACGTGGCAGGCGCCAAACTCTCTGAGCAGGTAATGGGTGCATTGCACAGTCAGGATGCCAGCGTTGAAATGCGCCGCGTTGAATTCGTCGGCCCGCAGGTAGGTCGGGATCTGATCGAAAACGGTGCAATGGCGCTGCTGCTGGTTTCCTTAGGTATCGTGGGTTATTTGTGGGTACGCTTTGAGTGGAAATTCGGTTTGTCGGCGATCATTGCCAACTTGCACGACGTAGTCATTATTCTGGGTTTCTTTGCCTTCTTTCAGTGGGAATTTTCCTTATCTGTGCTGGCGGCAGTATTAGCTGTGCTGGGCTATTCGGTGAATGAATCTGTGGTCGTGTTCGATCGTATCCGCGAAAATTTCCGCAAAATGCGTCGTGCGGAAGTCACCGAGATCATCGACAATGCGATTACACGTACCATGTCTCGCACGATCATTACGCACGGCTGCACACAGATGATGGTCGGCGCAATGCTGTTTTTGGGCGGCGAGACGCTGCATTACTTCGCGATGGCGCTGACGATCGGTATCCTGTTCAGTATTTATTCTTCAGTGCTGGTCGCAAGTCCGATTCTGATGTGGCTGGGCGTGTCGCGCGAAGACTTTATCAAGCCTGAAAAGGTTGAGTCTGAAGAAGTGCTACCGTAAAAATTTGCGAAGGGGGAGGGTAAGCGTACAACCGCTGAGCTGCAGTTACCCATCTCCCTACTCCCTTACGCCTGATTTTATAGAATGGAATTTCTTTGTTAACCACCCTTATTGATCTAGTCCTACACCTCGATACTCACCTGATGACGCTGGTGCAGGATTACGGGGTGTGGGTTTATGCTATCTTGTTTGCAATTATTTTCGCTGAGACGGGATTGGTGTTTGCGCCCTTTTTGCCGGGCGACTCCCTGCTCTTTGTGGCCGGTGCCTTGTGCGGGCTGGATGCGCTGCAGTTGCACTGGCTGATGCCACTCTTGATGCTGGCGGCCTTTAGCGGTGATAACACCAACTACTGGGTGGGGCGCCTGATCGGTATGCGTGTGTTTCAGCGTTTCGAGGGGCGGTTGCTCAAACGGGAGCATCTGGACAAGACGCATTCTTTTTATGAAAAACATGGCGGCAAGACCATCCTGTTTGCCCGCTTTATGCCGATTATCCGTACCTTCGCGCCTTTTGTAGCGGGCATCGCGCTGATGCGTTACCGTCTGTTCGTGCTGTATAGCGCGGCGGGCAGTATTGGCTGGATAGGGAGTTTGACACTGGCAGGATTTTTCTTCGGCAATATACCGGTGGTTAAAAATAACCTGACATTGATTATCTTAGGGGTGATTTTTCTGTCATTCCTGCCCGCAATGATTCAGTACATTCAACATAAAAATTCAAAGATCTGATTGCAGATGCGCTGTCTGAGTGCAACCGGCTGACTAGCGCCTGTTTCAATTTTAGGAGGGTGTGATGGGAGACCGGATGCTGCAGGAAAAGCAGCAGTTGCAGGGCGAAATCCTGGCGGCAAAGCGTCAGTTGTCAGAACTGCGTCAGGAATTGTGCGTTGCATCGACGCAGCGTGACCTGCAAAAAAATATCCGACACCTATCTCATCTCCCTATTTTTGACCGTTCATTGTTTGTCGAACGACTCATTCAGGATATGTCGCGTGCGCAGCGCGACAAGCGGATGGTGGCCGTTTTGAGGTTCAGTCTTGAGCCTTATCGTCAGATTCAGGACGAATACGGCCACTCCATGGCAGCTTTGCTGCTGCGCACGGTCGCTGAGCGATTAAAGCTGCAGGCAAGGGCGGGCGATACCGTTGGTCATCTGGGCGAGAATGAGCTTAGGCTTATCATGCCTGATCTTGATAATGCACAGGCCGCTGCTGATTTTTCGGCACGCATGACGGACTCGTTTGCTCATACACCGTTAAAATTTGGCGATCGAGAAGTTTTCGTGCAGGCCTATATCGGCATTGCGCTCTATCCGCTCGACGGTGTGAATGCTGATATTTTGTTGCAGCATGCTGAGATTGCGTTATGCCATGCCAAAGAAGAGGGGCTTTGCAGCATGCAATATTACTCTGTCCGTATGAGCGATGCCGCCGGTTTGACGTTTGAAGATGTGATGCAGCGCGCACTTGAATGTGGTGAATTTGTCGTGCATTACGCACCTGTGCGTGATCTGGCCGACGGACGTATTTGCGCAGTGGAGGCGTTGATTTACTGGCAGAGTCCCGAACAAGGCATGCTGTCGCCAAGTCAATTCATGCCGCAGCTAGAAAAGCTGGGACTGATTGTGCCTGTCGGCGCGTGGCTGCTCGATACAGTCTGCCGGCAGATTGCGCTGTGGCAGAATAATGGACTCGATTCATTGACAGTTTCGATTCATCTGTCTGCATTGCAAATTCGGCAGAGCGATTTTGCCAGCCTGTTTCAGACTGTTCTGCAAAGGTATGGTCTGGCACGTAATGCCGCTGTGCTGGAATTGCATGTCAGTGAAAGTTTGCTGATGCAAGACCTTGATACGACGGCTGGGGTACTCCAAGCACTGAAAGAAATGGGCGTTCAGATAGGCATTGTAGATTTTGGCACCGGACATTCCTGTTTGAACTATTTGAAATATCTATCCGTAGATACACTGAAAATCGATCCTGTCTTTATCCGGAATTTACCCCATTCGCGGGAGGATGCTGCCATTATAAAGGCCATTGTCACGCTGGGTCAGGGATTGGGCTTGAAAGTGGTGGGTACGGGCGTAGAGGTAGCGGCTCAATTAGCTTGGCTGCGTGATGCAGGATGTCATGAGGCTCAGGGAGATTTTGTCGGGCCGCCAATACTCCCTGACGCAATCGCAGAGATTTTGAAATGTGTTTAATTCGCCCAGTGTAACACATTCAGATATGTTTTTTCGTATAATGCGTAAGCGTATTATCTGTATTTTTGAATGTCAGGGCAGGACTCGCGTGCATGAAAGGCAAGCAAATGCAATTGAATGTAATTATTGTCGATGACACGCCTATCAATGTCACACTGATATCGCACTTGATCGGGCGTCTTGAGGATTGTGTGGCCAAAGGTTTTACGATTCCGCAGGAAGGATTGGCCTGGTGCCTTGAAAATGTTCCCGATCTTGTGATCGTCGACTACATGATGCCGGAACTGGACGGGATCGAGTTTGTCCGCCAATTCAGGGCAGGTGAAGGGCGTGCGGATATTCCTGTATTGATGGTGACGGCGAACGATCAGATTGCGGTTCGCCACCAAGCACTAGAGGCCGGCGCCAACGATTTTCTGACCAAACCTATCGATAAGGCAGAGTTCATGGCGCGTACGCGCAACATGCTGTCTTTGCGCCGCAGCCAGCGTAAGCTGGAAGATCGTGCCGCTTGGCTGGATGAAGAGGTTAAAAAAGCGACCGCGCTCATTCTGGCTCGTGAACGTGAAACCGTCATCCGCTTGTCTAAGGCCGCAGACTCGCGCGATCCTGAGACGGGCGCGCATATTTTGCGTATGTCGCATTTTTCAAAACTGATTGCAAAGCAGTTGGGTTTGTCTGAAGCCGAACAGGAGATGATATTAGAGGCCGCGCCTATGCACGATATTGGCAAAGTAGGCATTCCTGACAATATTTTGCTCAAGCCTGGTCGTTTGGATGTCGCTGAATTTGAAATCATGAAACGGCATTCAATCCTGGGTTATGACATTCTCAATGGTAGTCAGTCTGAGATGTTGCAGGCGGCTGCGCAAATTGCACTAAGCCATCATGAGAAATTTGACGGGAGTGGTTATCCGCGCGGACTGATCGGTGAGGCGATCCCGTTATTCGCACGTATTTGTGCTGTCGGTGATGTCTTTGATGCGCTGACATCCGAGCGCCCCTATAAAAAAGCTTGGGACGATGAACGCGCGATTGCGCTACTGCGTGAGGGTATGGGCAGTCATTTTGATCCGGCGTGTGTGGAGGCCTTCTTGTCTGACTGGGACGGCGTGATGACGATCCGCAAGCGTTTTCAGGATGACAAATCCGAACAGGAATCACATCATCTGGGTGAGTATTGATCCGTGGGCTTGATTGTAATGCGGCTGGCCGCTCCTCATGAATGTCACGGCTAAATAACGGTGTATCTTATGCGCTTTAATCCGCGTTTTTTTTATCTTCTGCCGATCATACTGACGGTCGGTTTCGCATACTGGTACTTTTCACCGGCAACTCATGTGCCTGTTCAGGATAGCTGGCGTATGCCGGTTGCGAGCAGTGAGGTGGATGAACCGATCACGCCGCTGCCGCTCACACTCAATCTTGATCCAAATAAAGTTGCGTTGGGCAAACGACTGTTCAATGACACGCGATTGTCGGCCAACAACACGATTTCATGCGCAAGTTGTCATGATCTGGCGCACGGAGGCGTAGACGGACGTCCGCGCGCATTTGGCATTGGCGGTGCAATGGGGGCTATCAACGTGCCGACCGTGTTTAACAGTGGTTTTAACTTCCGTCAGTTTTGGGACGGGCGCGCCGCCTCTTTGGAAGATCAGATCGACGGGCCGGTTCAGCATCCCAAGGAAATGGGATCTAGCTGGTCTCAGGTTGTCGCGGTATTGAGTGATGATTCCTCATATCGGTCTGATTTTAAAGTAATTTATCGGTCAGGAATTACACCTGAGACGGTTAAGGATGCGATCGCGATGTTCGAACGATCCCTCTATACACCCAATTCTAAATTTGATCGGTATTTGCGCGGGGAAAAAAACTCCCTTGATGGTGAAGAGATCGCCGGCTATCAATTGTTCAAGGAAGTAGGATGTGTTGCATGTCATCAGGGTGTTAATGTGGGCGGTAACATGTATGAAAAAATTGGTTTGGTGGAGAATTATTTTGAGCAGCGCGGCAACATAGAACAGGTGGATTTTGGCCGTTTCAATATCACCAAGGATGAAGAACATCGTTACGAGTTTCGTGTGCCGTCGTTGCGCAATGTCGCGCTGACCGCACCGTATTTTCATGACGCATCGGCAGTCGATCTGAAACAGGCGGTCGCCATCATGGGGAAATTCCAGTTGGGTGTAGATCTAAAGCCGGATGAAATTCACCGTATCGTCAAGTTTTTAAATACGCTGACGGGTGAATATGAGGGGCGCTCGTTGTCTCAGGCTGAACCGACTGGGCATGAAAAATGAAGCGCTCAATCAAACAAAACGCTTGGCAGGTATTCATCGCTTTTGCGGCTATTGCCGGATTGCTGTTGTTGTTTGTCAAGGCGCAGGCAGTCGATCCTGATATACATAATCAGGTCGTAAGTGATATCGCGGAGTTGCAAAAACGTGATACGGAGCTGGGTGAAGCTGTATTGCAATTGCATTACCGGCTTGCGAATAACTATGATGCAGTCACCGCGTTGATGCAGAGAGCGGATGTGCTGGCAAACAGACTCGAGGCGCATCAGAACAACGGTTGGCTGCCGGATAGTCCAGAAGCGAGACGCGAACTGGCCGGGTTGCGGGTGCAAATTGAACAGCGCAGCAATCAGCTCGACGAGTTTAAATCTAACAATGCGGTGATGAAAAATTCGCTGATCTATTTGCCAAGTATGGTTGGCAAGGTTTTGGCTTTGTTGCCGTATGAGACCGAGGTGACGCTGGAGAAATTCGAATTTCTGTTGCGGGATGCCTTGCTGGTCAGCGTCAAGGGGGATGAAGCTTCGATTGCGCAGCTGGCTGTAGATATCAATCGTGCCGAGCAGGCTATTCCCGGTCTGCCGGCCAAGGCACAGGGCGTCGCTGTCTATGTGGTACGTCACGCCCAAACCTTGTTGAGCGTAGCTCGGATCATGCCGGGATTGCTAGCCGATTTGAGCGCCTATAAAGGGGAACATCTGGCGGCCGGCCTGGATAGATTGTATCAGGTGCACTATGAACAGCAGCAGCGCACGGCAAATATTTACCGGCTATTCCTGCTGTTTGCAGCATTGCTGATGCTGGCCTATTCGATCTTCGTTTACTTTCGTTTGAAGGTTAAGGGGCAACAACTTGAGCGCGCGTTAGCCGAGGTTTCTAATCAGCAGCATGCCTTGAACGAACACGCCATTGTCAGTATCACCGATGTTAAAGGCGATATCACTTATGTTAACGACAAGTTTATTGAAATCAGCGGTTATTCGGCCGATGAGTTAATCGGTAAAAATCATCGTATGGTTAACTCGGGTCAACACGATCAGGAATTTTTCCGTGAGTTATGGCAGACAGTTGCGAATGGGCGCGTCTGGCACGGCCAGGTCAAAAATCGCGCCAAAAATGGCAGTTGCTATTGGGTGGAGGCGACCGTAGTACCCTTCATGGATCAGGACGGCAAACCCTATCAGTATGTTTCCATGCGCACCGATATTACCGCGCAAAAGGCGATGGAATTGCAGGTTCAGAGCGAGCGCCGTCTGCTTAAAAGCGTCATGGATACCCTTGGCGAAGGCGTGTACATGCTGGATCAGGACGGTAACTGCACTTATATGAACACGGAGGCGGAGGATATTGTCGGCTGGACCATCGAGGAGGTGGTGGGGCGCAATCTGCATGATCTTCTTCATGTGCACCGGCCCGATGGCACACGGGTGACTGCGGATGAGTGCCCGATCCGGCAAAGTACGATGAACAAAAAAGTGTATCACTCTGAAGCGGAATATTTTCAACATAAGAACGGTACGCTGTTTCCGATTGCGATTGTGGCGTCCCCCATGATCGATGGAGATCTTATTACAGGCTCGGTTGCCGCTTTTCAGGATATTTCCGAACGAAAATTTACCGAGCGGGAATTGCTGCGTGCTAAGGAGTCGGCGGAGGCCGCCAGTCGTGCCAAAGGAGATTTTCTGGCGACGATGAGTCACGAGATTCGTACGCCGATGAATGGCATCATCGGTATGACTGAGCTTGCCCTCGATACTGAGATGAGCGCAGAGCAGCGTGAGTATTTGAATATGGTGAAGTCCTCTGCCGATGCATTGCTTACCATCATCAACGATATTCTGGATTTTTCCAAGATCGAATCCGGGAAAATGGAGCTGGAATCGGTCGAATTTGATGTGCGCAATTTGTTTGCCAGCGCAGAGAAGACACTGGCCATCCGCGCGGCACAGAAAGGACTTGAGCTGGTTTATGACGTCGATGGCGCGATTCCTGATCTGCTTGTCGGTGATCCGGGACGCTTGCGTCAGGTGTTGACCAACTTGCTGGGTAATGCCATTAAGTTTAGCGAACACGGTGCGATTACGTTGCGCATGAAGTTGCTGATGCAGACATCAGACGGGTTGTGCGTCCGTATCGAGGTGGCTGATCAGGGGATCGGCATTCCCGTCGACAAACTTGCGCATATTTTTGAGGCGTTTACACAAGCCGATACTTCTACGACACGCAAATATGGTGGCACCGGTTTGGGGCTGGCCATTTCCAGTAAACTGGTTGCTGCGATGGGTGGCGATTTAAGCGTGGAGAGTCAGGTCGGTATAGGTAGCGTGTTCGGATTTACGACCACCCTGCCTGTTGCATTAAATCAGCCATCGGAGATAAGCTGCGAGTCGTTGGTGAATTTATCGGCGTTGATCGTCGATGACAATGCGACGAACTGCAAGCTGCTGTCTCAACAGATTAAAAAATGGGGTATGCGTCCTACAGTGGCAGGCAGTGCGAGTGAAGGTATGGCGATGCTGCGTGAGGCACAACAGGAACAAGCACCGTTTGACTTGCTGTTGCTCGATGCCGTCCTGTCCGATGCGGACGGGTTCGATTTTGCAGCTCAGCTGCAATCAATGCCTCAAAAACCGCGTGCGCTGGTGATGATGCTTTCCTCTGCCAGTTTACGTGCAGATGCAGAAAGGTGCCGTCAGGCCGGGATTAGTAACTATTTGAGCAAGCCAATAGATCGTTGGGAATTGATAAAGACAATCAAGGCTGCGCTCGGATTACAGGTTGATGATGTTTTCGTTCAAACGGCGCCGCTTGCGTCAGCGCATAGCCTGAATATTTTGTTGGCCGAAGATAACCGGGTCAATCAAAAACTGGCGATTACACTGCTGGGAAAATGGGGGCATCGCGTCGTGCTGGCCAACAATGGTATCGAGGCGGTCGAACACGCGGGGCGCGTTGATTTCGATGTGATTTTGATGGATTTGCAGATGCCTGAAATGAGCGGAATGGAAGCGACCCGGCTGATTCGTGAGCAGGACCAGTTGCGAGGTCGTCACAGTCGCATCGTTGCGATGACTGCAAATGCAATGAGTGAGGACAGGCAGCGCTGTCTGGATGCAGGCATGGATGACTATATTGCTAAGCCACTCAACACTGAGAAATTGCGCGCCTTACTGGATGGGATGGAGAGTGCGGACGTCGCTGAGAAGGTGACGGTTTACGACTACAGGGCTGCTTTAAACACTGCAGATGCATGGGTTGTTGAAACGATCGGTCAGGCGTTTCTGGATGAGTGCGATCCTCAGATGGCTGCGATTGATTCCGCTATTAAGTCAGGGGATAAGGTCTTGCTGATGCGCGGCGCACATACTTTGCGCGGGCTGGTTGGCAATTTTAATGCGCGTAAAATTGAGGAAATCTCGGCTAAAATTGAACAGTTAGCCAATTCGGATGATTTGCTGAGTGCATCCGGATATTTCGAGCAGCTTCAGGTTGAGATGGAATTATTCAAGTCTGCGCTGATCGCCTATCTGGAAAAATAATGACGTAATTTTTTGTAACGGATTGAACGCCGAAGCAAAAGTCGGGTCATATTGCCGTTATGATTATTTCTAGGAGCCATGAAAATGAAAAAAAGTCTGTTTGCGTTGAGTCTCTTGTCTTTATGCGGTTCTGTTTATGCCTCCGAATTGGTTGATACGGCCAGAGTGATCTCTAGCACGCCGGTTTATGAACGGGTCAATGAGCCGCGCCGTGAATGCTGGAATGAAAATGTGCAGAGCGCACCTAAGGAGCGTTCGATTGGCGGTGCAGTGTTAGGCGGGATTGCCGGCGGTATTCTGGGCAATCAGGTGGGCGGTGGCAACGGCCAAACCGTCGCGACGGCGGCGGGTGCCATAGCGGGTGCAGTGGTCGGTGACCGGATTGCCAATCCGGATCAGCCAGCGCGCACCGAGCAGGGGCAGCGGTGTCGTGACGTGGACAATTATCGCGATGTCATCAAGGGTTATACCGTGACTTACCGTTATAACGGGCAGGAAGCTACCACGACGCTACCCTATCAGCCCGGGAGTACGATCAAAGTGGGTATTAGCGTGATTGAGGATCAGACTCGATCAGGTCGCAATCAGGGCGGGCAATACAATGACAGGCATTACCGTCAGGGTGAACGCAACTAAGCTTGCCTTGATTTCGTGTAAAAAAGCCCGGCATGCCGGGCTTTTTTACATCTGCTATATAACGGGTAATTAACCGAATCTACCCGTAATGTAATACTTCAGCTTATCTCAGACTTTTGTTTCACTGTTATATAACTGTCAGATTAACCGAATCTGCCAGTTATATAGTACTTCAGCTTATGTCCGACTTTTGTTTCACTGTTACATTACGGGTAAATTAACCAAATCTACCCGTAATGTAATCTTCTGTTTCTTTGCGTTTAGGGTTGGTGAATACGGTGCTGGTGTCTCCGAATTCAATCAGGTCGCCCAGATACATATAGGCCGTGTAATCTGACACGCGTGCGGCTTGTTGCATGTTGTGGGTGACGATGACGATCGTGAAGTCTTCCTTCAATTCGTCGATCAGTTTTTCGATGTGAGCGGTTGAAATCGGATCCAGCGCCGAGGTCGGTTCATCGAGCAGCAGCACTTCGGGTTTGACGGCAATTGCGCGCGCAATGCACAGACGTTGTTGCTGACCACCGGACAGGCTCATGCCGCTTTGTTTTAACTTGTCTTTGACTTCAGTCCAAAGTGCGGCTTTCTTCAGCGCCCATTCTACGCGCTCGTCCATCTCATTGTTGGAGAGGCTTTCGTAGAGTTTCACGCCGAAGGCGATATTGTCATAAATCGACATCGGGAACGGCGTGGGTTTTTGAAACACCATGCCGACCTTGGCGCGCAATTTGTTGAGGTCTTGCCCCTTGTCCAGAATGTTGCATCCATCGAGCATGATAGAACCGGTCGCGGTTTGATGAGGATAGAGCTGGTACATGCGGTTGAAGGTGCGCAGCAGCGTGGATTTTCCGCAACCGGACGGGCCGATGAAGGCGGTCACTTTTTTGTCAGCGATGGTCAGGTTGATGTCTTTGAGCGCGCGCGCTTTGCCGTAAAAGAAGTTCAGATCTTTGACGACGACTCTTGGAGTTACATTGGTTTCAGTGTTCATTTGCTAGGCCTTTTTAATGTGCGGAAGCACTTTGACGGAACAGTACACGCGCGAGAATATTAAGCGTCAGTACACTAAAGGTAATCAGCAGGGCACCTGCCCAGGCAAGATTCTGCCAGTCTGTGTAGGGGCTCATGGCGAACTGGAAGATCACGACAGGTAAATTAGCCATAGGCTGATTCATGTCGTTGCTCCAGAACTGATTGTTAAGCGCGGTGAACAGCAGCGGCGCTGTCTCGCCACTGATGCGCGCAATTGCCAGCATGATGCCGGTGATGATGCCGGCGCGGGCAGCACGCAGCGTCACAAAATTGATGATCTTCCATTGCGGTGCTCCTAAGGCTGCTGCCGCTTCCCGCAAAGTGGACGGCACCAGACGCAACATGTTCTCTGTCGTACGGATGACGATGGGGATCACGATGATGGCCAGTGCCAGTGTGCCCGCCCAGCCGGAGAAATGTCTGATGTGTACGACATAGACTTCGTAGACGAACAGACCGATCACGATGGAGGGGGCTGACAGTAAAATGTCGTTAATGAAGCGCGTAATGGGCGCCAGCCAGCCGCGCTGACCGAATTCAGCCAGGTAGGTGCCTGCGAGTATGCCGATCGGTGTGCCGATCAGCGTGCCGATCACCGTCATCATCAATGAACCGAAGATGGCGTTGAACAAGCCGCCATTGCTGCCCGGAGGGGGCGTCATCTGGGTAAATACGGACGAGGTAAGTGCGGGCAGGCCGTGGTCGAGCAGGGTCCACAGGATCCAGCACAACCAGAACAGGCCAAAGCCCATGGCTAATACCGATACGGTAAGCCCGGCCCAGTTAACGATTTTTCGTCGAGTGTAGAGATCTAATATCATGATTAAGAAGCCTTTCCTTCGCGCTGTCCCAGCTTGTAGAGCATGTAGCGTGCAAGTGATAATACGACGAACGTGATAAAGAACAGAATCAATCCCAGCTCAATCAGCGCCGAGGTATAGAGTTCGCCGAAGGCTTCAGTAAACTCGTTGGCCAGCGCCGATGAGATGCTGTTGCCCGGATTGAGCAGCGACTTGGTCAGTTCGTGTGCATTACCGATGACAAAAGTGACCGCCATGGTTTCGCCCAGCGCGCGCCCCAGTCCCAGCATGATACCGCCGGCGACGCCGACCTTGGTGTAGGGTAGTACAATCTTCAGCATGACTTCCCAGGTCGTTGAGCCCAGGCCGTAAGCGGATTCCTTGAGCATGGTGGGGACTACATCGAAGACATCGCGCATCACGGAGGCGATGAACGGGATCACCATAATGGCCAGAATAATGCTGGCGGTCAGAATGCCGATTCCCATAGGCGGTCCTGAGAAAAACGGGCCGATGTAGGGCAGGGTGCCGACATGCTGATTGAGCCAGGGTTCTACGTGGTCGGCGAATAGCGGCGCGAACACGAATAGCCCCCACATGCCGTAGATGATGCTGGGAATACCCGCCAGCAGTTCAATCGCGACTCCTAACGGGCGGCGCAGCACGCGCGGGGAGAGCTCTGTCAGAAACAGGGCGATACCAAAACTCACCGGGATGGCGATGATGAGTGCGATGATAGAGGTGATGAGTGTGCCGACAATAGGAATCAGCGCACCAAATTTATCGTTGACTGGATCCCAGTCTGGGCTGGTCAAAAAACCGAAACCGAAAGCGTGAATGGCGGGCATGCTGCCGATCACCAGTGAGGCGAGTATCGCTGCGAGCAAGGCCAGCACGCAAAAGGCGGCCAGACGAGTCAGGTTGCGAAACAGCATATCGTAAATGGATTGCCGTTTGAGGCGTGCTTCGTGTAATAACATCGGCATAGTAATGAGCTTTAGATTAAAAAAACGGACTGCTTATAAAGTTAAAACACGAGGAGCGACTGCTCCTCGTGATCGTGTCAGCCACGTTCCATTTGCTTACTTCCAGATGGCCTTGCCTTGTGCGTCCTTGATCTGTGCTTTCCATGCACCGCGAATCATATTTTTGACTTCTTCAGGCAGTGTCACATAGTCCAGATCAGCAGCCAGTTTGTCGCCCTTTGCGTAAGCCCAGTCAAAGAACTTCAATGCAGCCAGTGCGGATTCAGGCTTGTCCTGCAGCTTATGCATCAGGATGAAAGTCGCGCCGCTGATAGGCCATGTTGCCTTGCCTGGTTCATCAGTCAGAATTTCGTAAAATCCTGGTGCTTTTTTCCAGTCAGCGCCCGCAGCGGCCGCTTTGAAGCTGGCTTCATCTGCTGCAACGTAGTTACCAGCGCGGTTCTTCATCTGTACTGCAGCCATCTTGTTTTGCAATGCATAAGCATACTCAACATAACCGATAGAGCCTTTGATGCGCTGAACGTAGGATGCAACGCCTTCGTTACCCTTGCCGCCCGTACCGGCTTTCCAGGACACCGCAGTACCTTCGCCTACGGTTGCCTTCCAGTCAGCGCTGACTTTGGACAGGTAGTTGGTGAAAATAAAGCTGGTGCCGGAGCCATCTGAACGGTGCACAACGGTGATGATGTCATCTGGCAGCTTGAGGTCTTTGTTTAGTGCCACAATCGCAGGGTCATTCCATTTGGTGATCTTGCCCAGATAGATCTCAGCCAGCGTTTTGCCATCCAGTTTCAACTTGCCGTTTTCAACGCCCAGCACGTTAATGACAGGAACGACACCGCCAATGACGGTTGGGAATTGCATCATGTCGTTCTTGTTGAGCTCTTCAGGCTTGAGCGGCATGTCAGATGCGCCGAAATCCACGGTCTTGGCTGTGATTTGCTTGATGCCGCCACCTGATCCGATGGACTGGTAGTTCATGTTGGTGCCGGATTGTGCTTTATAGGCTTCAGCCCATTTGCCATAAACTGGATACGGGAATGTAGCGCCTGCACCCGTGATGTCGGTTGCAAAAGATACGCTTGCGTATGCAAGCGTGGTGGCTGCGGCTACTGCGGTAATAAGTTGCTTGAACTTCATAGGGTTCTCCAGATGGATTATTCGGTTGTATCGGTTGCGGCTGTTAATGTCTGTTAGGCATTAATGCTTTGTGCCGTCCTCTATACTATGAAAGTAATATGACAATATTATTACATCGCCTGATGATTAATGGTTGGATTTTCTGCTGCCCGACAGGCTGTCTCTGGATTTTTTCAGTTCTGCATGGCGCAGGCCAACGAAGGTCAGCCAGCCGACGATGATCAATCCGATGGTAAATGCGGCATAAGAGACGGGCCAGGGAATGCCCTGAGTCATCATCGAATACTCAGACATGCCCCCGATGCCGGCCAGTACATTGAGTGGCATAAATACCACGCTGATGATGGTCAGGCGTTTGATGTCCTTGTTCTGGTTAATGTTGATGGAGCTGTCGGTTGCATCCATCAGGAAGTTGATCTTGTTGAACAGGAAGGCGGTATGCCCGTCGAGTGATTCAATATCGCGCAAAATTTCGCGCACGTTTTCATGTTGCGCTTCGGATAGAAATTTAGCGCGCATCAAAAAAGACAGGGCGCGCCGGGTGTCCAGCACGTTGCGGCGTATGCGCCCGTTCAAATCTTCTTCTTCTGCGATGGAGGCGAGGATGACGGCGGCCTCATCATCGGTGATGTGTGATCTTAGTACTTGTTTGCCGACAACGCCAAGATCGGCATACACGTCTTCGAGGGCATTGGCCGAGTATTCGACGTCTGCTGCATAAAGATCGAGCAGCACATCTTTGGCTTCTGATACGTAGCCTGATTGTGCGCGTGCTCGTAAGCGCTGCAGGCGGAAAACGGGGAGCTCTTCGCTGCGCACCGAAAATAGCGTGCCTTTGTGCAGGATGAACGCCACTGCAACGTTGCGAGATTCGTCTTCACGGTCGAGCAGGAAGTCCGAGTGCAGATGCACTTCGTCGCCTTCTTCGATATAGAAGCGTGCGCTGGTTTCCAGATCCGTTAAATCTTTAGGGTTCGGCAGGTCGACTTCGAACAGTTCGCGCGCCCAGGCAATCTGTTCATCGTCGGGTGCGACCAGATCAATCCAGATTGGATTGGCGCGGGCCAAATCTGCGCGGCTCGCGATTGGGATTTGACGCAAGCGGCCTTCATGTAAGTCGAATACGCGTATGGTGGTGCTGCGATCTTGAGGTTTTGCTTCGTCGACCAGTTCCGAGCGCACGTCATCTGAGATGACCAGCAATATTTCCTCTTTGCGTTCTTCCGTGATCAGTTGCCAGATGATCTCGCGATCAGCATGAGGAACGGCTTCGAGAATTTGTGCAACGGCTTCGGCATCATGCTGCTCAAGACGGGTGCGCAGTTCAGCTAGGTTTTGTTTGTGGGCCAGTGTTTCAATCAGCTTGTGTTTGTGGAGCAGGCGGTTCACCTGCCACAGGTTTTTTTGTGTGGCGCCAGGGTCGTTCGCTTTGTCGATTTCCTGCATGATTGTGCCCGTTCATCAATTTGAACGCGATTCTAGCTTAATTTCGTTTTAAATTTTGCGCAGAATTTTCGTGCAAATCTATATTGCACGTTGATCGGTCCTTAAAGTTGAGCGGGTAAATAAAATTAAGGTTGAATGTTTTTGATTCCGCCTGTAGAATCCGCGCTCTTTTGAAAATCGGTTGGAGTAGAACCATGGCACGAGTATGTCAAGTGACGGGCAAGGGCCCGATGAGCGGGAATAACGTTTCCCATGCGAACAACAGAACCAAGCGTCGCTTCTTGCCTAATCTGCAACGTCGCCGTTTTTGGGTTGAAGCAGAAAATCGCTGGGTCAGCTTGCGCTTGACCAATGCTGGTTTGCGTACCATCGACAAGAATGGTATCGAATCTGTGTTGGCAGATATGCGCGCACGCGGCGAAAAAATCTAAGGAGTATAGAAAATGCGCGAAAAAATCAAACTTGAGTCTAGTGCTGGCACCGGCCATTTTTACACTACAGACAAGAACAAACGCACCACACCGGGCAAGATCGAGATGAAGAAATACGATCCAGTGGTACGCAAGCATGTCATGTACAAGGAAACCAAACTGAAGTAATTCAGAGTGGCTTCAAGGTGCAAAAAAACCCGCTACGGCGGGTTTTTTATTGCCTGTCATCTGCACTGAAATCTGTTTGTCATACATGTTCTTTACTCTGGCATGGAATTAGCGGATTTATCAACTTGACAGGAGGATCGCATGAGATTTTTTACCGATCATTTTTTCACCGAAGCGCAAAAAAGCGAAATGCTCGGTAGCGCCTACGGTCAGTACGTTAAAAATCAACAGATGGAAAGATATATTGAAGACGCGCGTCAGTTGCGTCAGCATGATCTGGCGCAGCAGGAGAATGAGCGTCTGACCAGACAACACGACTTCGATCAAAAAACACGCTTTATCGGCTTTGTTGCGCTGACTGTTGTTCTTTTGGTTTTAACGTTAACCAGCGGGGTCGGCTCGTTGATCGTATCCGGCACGATCTAGCAGGCGCGCGAGTTTGTTGTTGAGTCTATCCATGCGATGGCTAATCTCAGTATTAACGCTGATTTGTAGCCGCAAGCCAAACAGCTCAATCCCTTACAAATTCTGGAGTTGCCGTTGATCTCACTTGCGAGGCGAAGCAAAACCAGTGGCTGGCAGAAAAGCGGACTGCACTGGAAGCTACAATCGCCGGTTAGAATCAAACGGGATATTCAGTGACGGGTTGCAAAGATTCGGATGGCGCAGTTTGATGTGTATCAATCCCAATCGCGCGACCGTGCTAACCATTTCTTATCTGCTCGATACGTTGGCAACCCGCGTTGTCGTGCCGCTCGTACGGGCGGAAGCTATGGGGTTGGCAGCAAGAAGGCTCAATCCGACGTTTAACATCAATGACAGTGCCGTCGTGATGTCTACCGCCGAACTGGCCGGTGTCTCTTTTCGCGCTCTTGGCGATAAAGTCATCTTGCTAACAGTACAGCGCGACGAAATTATTGCCGTGCTGGATTTGCTGTTTGCCGGGATTTAATGACAGCGATCCTCGAACGAGCGCAGGCGGCTGAGGCGGTCAGCGGGCTATCTGGGGTAGCTTTTCTCAACCATGAACCCACGCGATGGCCTCTTCATAATTGGTGAAGACGCGGATGTCGGCATCGACGAACAGACGGCTGAGCCAGGCGTTCCAGGTTAACCATTGGTCGTCGGTGATGACAGCGATTTTGGAGAAATCATGGTTGTGCTGGCGGCTGAAAAATTTGATCTCTTCCCATGCGACATCGACGCTGTAGTCCAGCATGCCGCGCAAATCGAATAGCAAATTGAGTGCGCCGGGTGATTGCAATTTATAAAGGGATTGTTCTTCAAACACTTTAAAATCGGCAAGGGTGAACTCGCCCAGTACGGCAGCGTTGACGAGGTTGTCGGTTTGTTCGATGGTAATCACAATAATTCCTTTTTATTAGGTCAGCGAGTGTTTGGGAGACAGCCTCAAGCTTAGCACACCGCTGGCGATGATGAGCGTCATCCCGAGCCAACTTGTCGCGGGTAGCGATTCATCCCACAGTAGTATGCCGAACAAACTTGCAAAAACAATGGTGCTGTACGCCATGCTGCCAACCACCAGGGTGCGGCCGACACGGTAGGCGCGGGTCATGGCAATTTGCGCCAGTGTCGCGGTTAAGGCCAATCCTAACAGGATACCGAAGCTGTGCAGCGTGATGGAATGAACCGTATCGAGCAGCATGGCAGCAGCGCTGCCCAGTGTTGCGATCAGGCTGAAATAAAACACGGTGCGCGTATCGGGTTCGCCAAACAGGCCGAGTTGCTTAACATTGAGGAAGGCGACCGCGGCCAGAAATCCGGAAATCAGCCCCATGAGTCCGGTTAGTAGCTGATTTTGCTGCAGTGTCGGGTGTAGCAGCAAGACCACGCCGGCGAATCCTAACGTGATACTCGTTGTCAGCGGCAGATGGAACTTGTCTTTGAAAACCAGCATGGTGAGCAAAGTTAAAAATACCGGTGCGGTGTAATTGAGTGTGATGGCGGTGGCCAGTGGCAGCACAGTGATGCAATAGAAGAACAGCAGCATGGCGGCCGTGCCCGATAGTCCGCGCCACAAGTGGTTGCGCCAGTGTCGTGTGTTCAAGCCTGTGTGTTGCGACCGCATGATCAGGTACACAATCAGTAACCCTAAGGCCGAGCGGTAGAAGACCAGTTCGATGTGTGAGAAATAGGCGGCGCCAAGCTTGACGAAGACGCCCATGCACGCGAACAGCAATCCTGCGACCAGCATCCACAAAGCGCCCATGCCGGCGGGGCGCGCGGCTGTTAGAGGTGCTGCGCCAGGTTGCGGCGCAGGTACTCGTGAAAGTGCAACATGCCATCTTCAGTCGGGGACTGATACGGGCCGTGTTCTTCGATGCCGCGCTGATACAGCGAGCGGCGTCCCTGATTCATGCGCAGGCAGATGATGTCATCTTCGATGGCTGTTTCGTTGTAGGCGCGCTGCTCGGCTTCGACATAGTCGCGCTCGAATAAAACGATGTCTTCCAGATAATAGAATTCGACGATGTTGGTGCACGCTTCCGCGCCGCGCGGTACCAGCGTGCTGATGACTAACGTGCCCGGATACCACTCGACCATGATGTTCGGGTAATAAGTCAGCCAGATTGCGCCGTATTTGGGCAGCTTCCCGCCGTGGTAGCGGAGTACTTGTTCTTGCCAGTCGCCATAGGCGGCGCTGCCGACCTTCTTTAACGCATTTTTGATGCCGACGGTTTGTACGCTGTACTGTTCACCAAACTCCCATTTTAGATCATCGCAATCGACGAAATTGCCCAGTCCCGGGTGAAACGGAACCACATGGTAGTCTTCCAGATACACTTCGATGAAGGTTTTCCAGTTGAAAGCATATTCGTCCACTTGCACGCGATCGAGCATATAACCTGAAAAATCCAGATCCTCCATCACGCCGACACGGGCCAAGTCGCGTGCGATGTCGCGTTCGCCTGAAAACAGCATGCCGTTCCAGTTTTGCAGCGGCGATTTGTTCAGGTGCAAGCAGGGATTTTCAGGGAAATGCGGTGCGCCCAGCAATTCGCCATCGGTCTTATAGGTCCAGCGATGCAGCGGGCAGACGATGTGTTGTGCATTGCCGCGACCCGAGAGCATGGTCGCCTGACGGTGGCGGCAGATGTTAGACAGTAACTCCACGCCATTCGGGTTGCGAACCAGCATTTGCGCTTCGTTGCGCAATACCTGATAGTCGCCGAGGTTCGGTACCATCAATTCGTGGCCAACATACTTGGGTCCGTGCTCAAACAGCACGCGTTGTTCTAGCTCCAGAATCTTTGGATCGAAGTACCAGCCGAGCGGCGGTTGAACCTGGGATGGACTAAGTTGAGTGACGATATTGGACAAACCTGCGCTATCCTTGCAAAGGGTGAATGGTTGAGACTCAGGTGCAATTTTCTCTCAAATCAGGGGTGAGGGCAACAAAAATTGGCTCAGAGCGGGTGCGTTGGGTAAAATGGCGCACTTTCCTTTGCAGAACACTGAAATGACCGGAAAAACTCACAAGGCTCAGGGTTACGAATCAGCCATGGCTGAGCTCGAAGAAATTGTCGCGGACATGGAGGCGGGGAAGCTATCGCTGGAAGACTCATTGACGGCTTATAAGCGGGGGGCGGAGTTGCTGACATTTTGTCGCGCTCGCTTGGAAGATGCGCAGCAGCAGGTGCGCGTTCTCGAAGAGGGAATTTTGAAAGAATTACCAGCAGGAGAAGCGTAATGATGACAGCTGATTTTTCAGCTTGGGCCGCAGAGCGGCAAGCCGCGTTCGAAGAGGTGTTGCGCCGTGTGTTGCCGCAACCTGAGGTGTCGCCGCAACGTCTGCATCAGGCGATGCGCTACGCCGTTCTCGAAGGAGGCAAGCGCGTGCGTCCTTTGCTGGCTTTCGCGGCCGGCGAGCTGACAGGTGCGGATATTGCGCGTGTGGACATCGTTGCGGCGTCGGTGGAGCTGATCCATGCCTATTCACTGGTGCACGATGATATGCCGTGCATGGATGACGATGTGCTACGCCGTGGCAAGCCTACTTGTCATGTGCAATATGACGAGGCGACCGCATTGCTGGTCGGCGACAGTCTGCAAACGCTGGCTTTTCAGTTGCTCACTGAGCATCGTTTGAGTGACGGGCCGCAGCAGCAGATGGCCATGATCCGTCTGCTGGCCAGTGCATCCGGTTCACGCGGCATGGCAGGCGGCCAAGCGATTGATCTGGATAGTGTCGGCAAGTCGTTGACGCTGCCTGAACTGGAAAATATGCATATCCATAAAACCGGTGCGTTGATACGCGCAGCCGTTTTGCTGGGCGCACAGTGTGGAGCCGTGTCCCCCGTGCAACTCGCCTGCCTTGACCATTACGCCAAATGCGTAGGGCTCGCGTTTCAGGTTGTCGACGATGTGCTCGATGCGGAAGCCGATACGGCGACCTTGGGCAAGACCGCAGGCAAGGACGCCGATAACGACAAGCCGACCTATGTGACCCTGCTGGGTGTGACGGCCGCTCGCGAGATGGCGAATAATCTGCACCGCGAGGCGCTCGAGAGTCTGGCGGAGTTCGGGGATGCAGCCCAACGTCTGCGTGAATTGGCCGATTTTATTGTGTTGCGTAAGTTCTGATGTATTCACTGCTCGATACCATCGATACCCCCGAGGCCTTGCGCGCCCTGAGCCGCGAGCAACTACCGCAACTGGCGCGAGAATTACGCGAATTTCTGGTCGAATCGGTCAGCAAGACCGGCGGCCATTTGTCTTCCAACCTCGGTACGGTCGAACTGACCATCGCGTTGCATACGGTGTTCAATACCCCTGAAGACCGTCTGGTGTGGGATGTTGGTCATCAGACCTATGTGCATAAAATTTTGACCGGACGGCGCGCTGCGATGAGCGGCCTGCGCATGGAAGGCGGGATCGCAGGTTTCCCCAAGCGTGAGGAAAGCCCCTACGACACCTTCGGCACCGGGCATTCGAGCACCTCGATTTCCGCAGCCTTAGGCATGGCGGTGGCCGCGCAATTGTCAGGTTCAGCCAGACGTTCGGTTGCGATCATCGGCGATGGTGCGATGACGGGCGGGATGGCGTTTGAGGCGCTCAACAATGCGGGGGCGATGAACGCCAACCTGCTGGTGATCCTGAACGACAACGATATGTCCATTTCGCGCCCGGTTGGCGCACTGAATAATTATCTGGCCAAGTTGATGTCGGGGCGTTTTTACGCGGCAATGCGGCGCGGCAGCGAGAAAGTGTTGAAAGGCATGCCGCCTGTGCTGGAATTTGCCAAGCGCGCCGAAGAGCACGTCAAAGGGATGGTGATTCCCGGCACGATGTTCGAGGAGTTCGGTTTTAACTATATCGGCCCTATCGATGGACACGATCTGAATGCGCTGATCGATACCTTGAGCAATATCCGCCAGCTGGAAGGCCCGCAGTTTTTGCATGTCGTCACGCAAAAAGGCAAAGGTTATACGCTGGCCGAAGAGGATTGCCTGCTGTATCACGGCGTGAGTAAATTCGATCGCACCAACGGGATCGTACCTAAACCGTCAGGCAATCCTTCCTACACTCAAGTGTTCGGTCAATGGCTGTGCGATATCGCGGCCGAGGACGCGCGGGTCGTCGGCATTACGCCTGCGATGTGCGAAGGCTCCGGTATGGGGGAATTCGCTGAAAAATATCCTCAGCGTTATTTCGATGTGGGGATCGCCGAGCAGCATGCGTTAACCTTTGCGGCTGGCTTAGCCTGCGATGGTTACAAGCCGGTGGTGGCGATTTATTCGACCTTTTTACAACGCGCTTATGATCAACTGATACACGATATCGCGATCCAGAAATTGCCCGTTATACTGGCGATCGATCGCGGCGGACTGGTGGGGGCGGATGGTGCGACCCACGCCGGCAGTTTCGATCTGTCATTTCTGCGCTGTATTCCGAACATGACAGTCATGGCGCCCTCTGATGAGAACGAGTGTCGTCAGATGCTCTATACCGCCATGACACTCGATACGCCAACTGCGGTGCGTTATCCGCGCGGTGTAGGGCCGGGCGTCGCGGTATGCAACGAGATGCAGGCGTTGCCGGTAGGCAAAGCCGAAGTGCGCCGTGAAGGGGTGCGCGTTGCGATACTGGCTTTCGGTTCGATGCTGGCGCCGGCCTTGATTGCGGGCGAGCAACTGGACGCGACAGTTGTCAATATGCGCTTCGTTAAGCCGCTGGATGCCGAATTGCTGCATCGTATGGCCAGTGCGCATGAATTGGTGGTCACGGTGGAAGAAAACACGGTGCAGGGCGGTGCGGGCAGCGCAGTTGCTGAGTGCCTGGCCGAGGCGGGTATCGCAGTGAACTTGCTGCATCTGGGTTTGCCGGATCGCTTTATCGATCAGGGTGATCCTGTCAAAATGCTGGCCGATTGCGGCTTGGACAGCGCGGGTATCATTGTTGCAATCAATAAATTGACCAAGTAATCTTGTCGGGATTGGTTATAATCCTGACTATTCAGTCACTGGAAAGAAAATTATTATGAATAACACGGCCCCTATTCCTGACGTGCAAAGTTCAGCTGATTTGCGCCATATCGCGATCAACCGTGTGGGCATCAAAGGTATCCGTCATCCGGTCAAGGTGCAGGACAAGAGCGTCGGGGTGCAGCACACCATCGCCACCTTTAACATGTACGTGCACCTGCCGCACAATTTCAAGGGCACGCATATGTCGCGCTTTGTCGAGATTCTCAACCGGCATGAGCGGGAGATTTCCGTCGAGTCATACGAGAGTATCCTGCGCGAAATGGTGGTGTTGCTCGAGGCGGAATCCGGCTACATCGAGATGAGTTTCCCGTATTTCGTCAATAAGACCGCACCGGTTTCCGGCGTGCAAAGTCTGCTCGATTACGATGTGACCTTGATCGGTGAAATGAAAGACGGAAAAGCCAGCGTGACCATGAAAGTCCTGGTGCCGGTGACCAGTCTGTGTCCGTGTTCGAAGAAGATTTCCGATCGCGGTGCGCACAATCAGCGCTCGCATGTGACCATCACGCTGCGCACCAACAGTTTTGTCTGGATTGAAGACGTGGTGCGCATCGCAGAAGAGCAGGCCTCTTGCGAGCTGTATGGGCTGCTCAAACGCCCTGATGAAAAATATGTCACCGAACGTGCCTACGACAATCCAAAGTTTGTCGAAGACATGGTGCGTGACGTGGCCGCCGTGCTCAATGCCGACGCGCGCATCGATGCCTATGTCGTCGAGTCTGAAAATTTTGAGTCTATTCATAACCATTCGGCCTATGCATTGATCGAGCGGGACAAGACCAATGGGTAATGGACAATCGACAGTTATCAATCGTCAATTATCCATTGAGTAATGAAGCCCATCGCCATCTTTCGTCATGTCGCCTTCGAGGGGCCGGGTTTTCTGGCTGAGTTTCTGGATGCCAGAAATATCCCGTGGCAGTTGATCGCCATTGACGAAGGTGAGGCTGTGCCTAAGGCATCCGCGGATTATTCCGGACTGGTTTTCATGGGCGGGCCGATGAGTGTCAACGATGATCTGCCGTGGATTGCACAGGAACTCGATCTGATACTTGATGCGGTGGCGGGCAATATTCCCGTGCTGGGCCATTGTCTGGGCGGGCAGCTGATCTCTAAGGCGCTGGGCGGCGTTGTATCGAAAAATCCGGTTGTGGAAATCGGCTGGGGCCCCGTTGCAGTAGCCGATACGGAATCTGCGCGATGCTGGCTGGGCGAGTTACGCGTTTTTGATGCGTTTCACTGGCATGGTGAAACGTTTAGTCTGCCGGCTGGCGCCACCCGCTTATTGAGCGGCGCCTATTGCGCCAATCAGGGCTATACCCTGGGTCCGCATCTTGCCTTGCAGTGTCATATTGAAATGACATCTGCATTGATTGCCAGCTGGTGCGAGGCGGGCGCAGCAGAAATCAAGGCTAATCTCGGCAGTCCCGCCGTGCAATCGTCAGAACTCATGCAGCAACGGGCGAATTTGCCGCAATTGCACGCGGTAGCTGAGCGGCTCTATACGCAATGGATCAGCGCGCTGGCTGGCTGAAACCTACCCGACATGAATACACTCTCGATGCTGCGCAGCGGCAAACTGGCAGGCATTACACGGCTGGATTTATCGTGTGGGCTGAGTGAGTTTCCGCCTGAGATTTTTGAACTGGCCGAGACGCTGGAAATTCTAAATCTGTCCGGTAATGCCTTGTCGTCGTTGCCGGATGATCTGATGCGACTTAAAAAACTCCGGGTGATCTTTTGTTCCGATAACCAGTTTACCGAAGTGCCTGAGGTACTGGGCCGCTGTCCCGGTTTGGAGATGGTGGGTTTCAAGGCCAATCAAATAAGCCGTCTGTCTGCTGCATCGCTCCCCCCTGCGCTGCGCTGGCTTATTCTGACTGATAACCGGTTGAGCGAATTGCCTGCGGAGTTGGGGCGCTGCTCGCGCTTGCAAAAACTGATGCTGGCAGGAAACCGTTTGCAAAGTCTGCCTGAGACGATGGCCGCCTGCCGGCAGCTCGAATTGCTGCGCATTTCGGCTAACGGTTTTGAATCTTTGCCCGCGTGGCTGCTGTCCTTGCCGCGTCTGGCTTGGCTTGCTTTTGCCGGCAACCCATTTTCGGATGGAGTTGAGTCTGCGATGGAACAGACGAAGCAGCCGATTTTCTGGCACGACCTTGAGGTCCTGCAAAAATTAGGGGAAGGGGCATCCGGCGTGATTCATCAGGCAAACTGGCACAAGGCGCCGGTAAGTGCTGTGGCTGTGAAACTTTTTAAAGGCGCAGTCACGAGCGATGGTTTGCCTCGCAGCGAAAAGGCCGCCTGTATCGCGGCAGGCGATCACGCCAATCTCATTTCGGTGCTGGGCAAGGTCAGCGGACATCCTGAAGGCACGAAAGGCTTAGTGATGCCCTTGATTGATGCGAGCTTCAAGAATCTGGCCGGTCCCCCCAGTCTCGAGTCCTGTACACGCGATATTTATCCTGACGATACGCATTTTTCACTGGATGAGGTGCTCTCGATGGCGCGGGGTATTGCGGATGCGGCAGCACACTTGCATGCAAGGGGTATCCTGCACGGCGATTTGTATGCGCACAATATGTTGTGGAACGGGCGCGGGACGTGTTTGCTGGGGGATTTTGGTGCCGCGTCTTTTATGCCGTCGGGGGAGGCGCGCTGCGCGCTGCAACGCATCGAAGTGCGTGCGTTTTCCTGTTATCTGGCGGAGTTGCTCGCACGCTGCGCGCCGCATTCGCTACTCGATGCGCTCCGCGCGTTGCAAGGGCGTTGTGCGCAGGAACGGGTGCAAGACCGGCCGCTCTTTGACGATGTTGCGCAGGCTTTGGCAAGCTTGCATGCCGAAAATCACGCTGTCTAACGAACCTATTGCAAATTTTCATCACGAATCTGCGAGTGAGAGGATGTGCGCGGGTTCAGTAATATTTTTATCAGCCTTACCCCGAACCGTGCAGCACGCTATAATCCGCGATTGCTTTTTTGCGCGGTTTTAAACCACGGTCCTCTATGTCACTTGCCAAGACCTATACGCTCGCCGATGTCACTCGCTGGTATTCCATGCCTGAGTTGCACAAAGCCAAGGCATACCTGAATTCAATCACTCAGTTGACGGTTCAGCCCGACAGAATTACTGCGCAGGTCAAAGGTACGGCAAAGCTGCCCTATTCGGTTGATATTCAATTTGCTGACGATACCTCGGGCCTGCCGGGTGTGAAGCCTGCCTGCAGCTGTCCGGTCGGATATAAATGCAAACACACGGCAGCTGTCCTGTTGTCGGCCTTGGCGCTGCCGCGCGCGCCGGTGGTTAATCCGGCATTGCTGGACTGGGTGGAGGCGTTCCGCAAAGCGCAGGCGGTGCCCGCTAAAAGGAAGCCCAAACCGGTCCAACGTACCGAACGCTTATGTTATGTATTGCAAAAAACGATGTATTCGGACGGCTATTTTATTGGCACCTATAAAGCGAAGATGTCCGCTGACGGCGCGATACCTGCCCAGTTAGAAGAGTGGAACAATATCGAGCGTGCCTTGATTAAGCCGCCGCTGTTTGTCGCTGATGAGGATCTGGCGGTTTTGCGCATGTTACTCAGGCAGCGCGAGAAGTTTGACGGCAATATTCTGCTGGGTAAACAGGGTAACGAGATTTTGCTGAGCGTGATTGAGAGCGGGCGACTTTTCTGTATGGAAAGAGTCGCCGGCAATCGTTATGTGCTGTCTGCGCCGATCCGCATTAAACAGGGTGCGGTGAGGGAGGCGAAGTTAGACTGGGGGGCCGATGAATCCGGTCGCATGGTGCCCAGAATTATTCGCAGTGGTGCGACGGTTGTCGTGTTGCCGCTGCCGGATGCAACCTGGTATCTGGATACCGGCGCGGGTGAGATCGGTCTGCTCAAATTGTCTCAGACACCGGCACAAATCGCCCAATTGCTCAGCATGCCGCCGTTGCGTGAAATTGATGTGCCCGTGGTGTCGGACATGCTGCGTGAAATGGTACCTGATTTGCCGGCACCGACCACAGCGCGTCTGCGTGCGCTAGATACAACCCCTGTGCCGATGCTGTTTCTCGATACTTCTTTGCCTGCTTACATGGGGCGATTTCGCGGCTATGGTTTCGGTACTCAAGTGCGCGACTGGGCCTGCGTGGAATTTCGCTATGGCGAGGCCGTTTTGCGGCCCGATCATCCGGGGGAATTTGTTTCCTTGGCCAATGGTGAGACTGTGCGGGTTAAGCGGGATCAAAAACTTGAACAGCGATTTATTCAGTCGCTGGGGCGCTACGGATTGGAGGAGATGTCGCGGTTCGGCATGGCAGGCGCGATCCCGGATCAGACGATGTATGGTTTGGAGAGTGAAAAAGCGTGGCCTCAATTTATGAAGATCGCGCTGATTGACATGAAGGCGGCCGGCTGGGATATCGTCATTCCACAGGGATTCCGGCACCATGTGCTGGAAGTGGAAGCGTGGGTCGGCGAGTTCGATGAGCAGGAAGATGGCTGGTTCAGCCTGAACATGGGCATTGTGGTCAACGGTCAGCGGCTGGCGTTAGCACCTATGCTGCATGAGTTGTTCAAGGTCGATCCGCGCTGGCTGGATGCGATTTTGCTCGACCGGATGAAGGACAGCGAACCGATCCAACTGCAATTGCCGGAAGGCGGGCGAGTTAATGTACCGGCGGAGCGCATCAAACCGCTGGCCCGCACGCTGATTGAATTGTTCGATGGCAAAGCACCGGGTGACGAACTCCGCCTGTCCCGTTACGACGTTGCGCGCATCGATGCACTTGCCGGGATGGAACGCTGGCAGTTCAAGGGCGTGGACGCAGTGGCGAGTCTTGCCGAAAAACTCAAAAATACCAACGGAATTGAAGCCGTCGAGCCGCCCGCGGGCTTCGCGCTGCAACTGCGTCATTATCAGCTCGAAGGTCTGGCCTGGCTGCAATTTCTGCGCCAACAGGGCTTAGCCGGCATACTGGCTGACGATATGGGCTTAGGTAAAACGGCCCAGACGCTCGCGCATCTGTTGCTGGAAAAACAGTCGGGCCGCATGGACCGGCCGTCTTTAGTGGTGTTGCCGACTTCGCTGATTTTTAACTGGAAGCGTGAAGCCGAGCGTTTTGCCCCTGAACTCAAGATGTTGTCCCTGCATGGCAAGGAGCGGGCGGAGCATTTCCCGTTGATCGCTGAACACGATGTGATTCTCACCACCTACCCGTTGTTGTGGCGCGATGAGGCAGCCTTGCTCGAGCATAACTATCATCTGTTGATTCTGGATGAGGCGCAAACGGTCAAGAATGTCTCCAGTCAGGCCGCGCAAGTGGTGCGCCGTCTGAATGCGCGCCACCGCTTGTGTCTGACCGGCACACCGCTTGAGAATCATCTGGGCGAATTGTGGGCACAGTTTGACTTTTTGCTGCCGGGCTTATTGGGTGATGCCAAAAGTTTCACCAAAACATGGCGCACGCCGATCGAAAAACACGGCAACCGCATGCGACGCGATTTGCTGGCACAACGCGTGCGGCCTTTCATCATGCGCCGCCGCAAGGAAGATGTGGCAACAGAATTGCCACCTAAGACGCTGATCGTGCGCACCGTCGAATTGTCGGGAACGCAGCGCGACCTGTATGAGACGGTGCGCATCGCAATGGATCAGCGGGTACGCGAGGAAATCGCCGAAAAAGGTTTTGCGCGCAGTCATATCATTATTCTCGATGCGCTGCTCAAGTTGCGTCAGGTCTGCTGCGACCCGCGCCTGCTCAAATTGACCAGCGCAAAAAAGGTCAAGGAGCACGCCAAACTCGATCTGCTGATGGAAATGTTGCCGGAGTTGGTCAGTGAAGGCCGGCGCATTCTGGTATTTTCTCAATTTACCTCGATGCTGGAGCTGATTGAGGGCGAGCTGACCAAGGAAAAACTCACCTATGTGAAACTCACCGGAGATACGCAAAACCGCGAAGAGGTGGTGCGCCAGTTTCAGGACGGTGAAGTGCCCATTTTCCTGATCAGTCTGAAAGCGGGCGGGGTCGGGCTCAATCTGACATCGGCAGACACGGTCATTCACTATGACCCCTGGTGGAATCCGGCCGTAGAAAATCAGGCGACCGATCGCGCACACCGGCTGGGGCAGACCAAGAATGTGTTCGTCTATAAACTGGTAGTGGCCGGCAGCATCGAGGAAAAAATCCTCGCCTTGCAGGAAAAAAAGGCGGAGTTAGCCGCTGGTATCTTATCTGAGGACAGTGCGGGGCTTACGAAGTTTGGCGAGGCGGACATTGCCGCGTTGCTCGCGCCCTTGCCCAAAGACGAGGAAGAATAGCCACTGCTAGTTCAGAAATTTCCCGAGCCGGTCGTGCAGGCTCAGGATGATTTCGAACAGGATCAGGCCGATCACATACCATTCGAGCTTGTGCAGTTGCTTGTTGTCCCACACATCCGCCAGCGTTTGTGCGGTATCGGAGATCAGCCCCAGCTTGCGATTTAAGGCTGATTGTCTCTCCTGTAATTCGAATTCGTCCTCGAGACTGGCGTACAGGCCGCCCAAGTGGGGAAAATTCCACAGCGTTTCGGGTTTGTCGCCGATTTCGGCGCGGCCCACCATGCGGTGCTGGATCAGCAGCATATGTCCGATCTTGGAGAGCAGATTTTTAGCACCTGCGCTGACCCGGCCATGCAGCGCCAGTTCCTGCGCTAAAGGCTCAATCTTGTCGAATTCCCCGGCGACTTTGTTTTCATACAGCGTCAACACGAGATTTTTGCTCAGCGCGTCAGCGATGATTTGCAGTTTTTCCAAAGTGATCGTGTCAAGCGAGACCGCACCGCTTTGCACGCCGATGCTGTTTCTGCCGCTGTGGATTTCCATCTCCTCGGTTTCAGGTGAAGAAGAGGGGTTCGTGAGTAGTGTTTTGAGCGTGTCGATAAAGCGCACCTCATCGACGATCGGCACGCCGAACAGCACCACGACCCCGTAGCGAAACAGTACCGCGATGCCGCCTTCGCTGTCTATTTCCAGTGTCAGCGGCGTGGTCGCCAGACAATCAGCGATCTTGAAGGATTTCAGGTCGAGACGGTCGCCCAGCAGCAGGGCGCGTGCCTTGAGATCCTGCCGGGTGTTGAGTTTGAGTTCCATGGCCACTCACAGGAATATTAGTGTACGAAGGGTGTATTGTACCTTTGAACCGCGGGCGGTAATTATGGCTATAATGGCCGCGTTTCAGTTTGATGCTGAAACGTCCCGATCCGGGGGGATACAATCGACTAATCAAGGAGATACTCATGAAAAAATTGATCGCAGTGGCTTGTTTGGGATTATTTGTGACCGTATCAGCACCCGTTTTTGCGGGTGCGCAACAGGAAAAAATGAAAGGATGCAATGCGGAGGCGAAAGCGGACGCGCTCAAAGGTGACGAGCGCAAGGCTTTCATGAGCAAGTGTCTGAAAAAAGACTACACCCTGAAGGCTGCTGAGGGAGCTAAGCCGGAAGAGAAGGCCGCTCTACCTGCCGCGCGACAGAATAAAATGAAGTCCTGCAATGCGGATGCCAAGACCCAAGCACTCAAGGGTGATGAGCGCAAGGCATTCATGAAGAACTGTTTGAAAGGCGAGTAATCCCAACAAAAAAGCGCACTCAGTGCGCTTTTTTGTTGGGGGGCGGTTAATCCGGGTCGTGTAAATCCTGATTAAAAACGACGAGATTCCGGCCGCGTTCTTTTGCCTGATACATGGCCTTATCGGCTTGCAAGATGGCCGTTTCCGCTGTGGTTGAGTGCCCTGTAAATACGGAGACGCCAATACTGGCCGTGCAGTGATGTTCGATGCTGTGCGGTGGCATAATTTGATGCGGCGTCGTTTTCAGGAAATAGGGAGCGGATAAAATATCGCGAATTTTTTCGGCGATAATCCCAGTCTGAATGGTCGATTCGCTTTCATTTTCGGTGAGTTCGCTGAGCAAAATAATGAACTCATCTCCCCCGAATCTCGCTACAGTATCGATTTCGCGCACACAGGCCTTAAGTCTGTGCGCGGCTTCTACCAACAGCTGGTCGCCTATCACATGCCCGTAGGTATCGTTGAGCGGTTTGAAATTATCAAGGTCGAGGAACATCAATGCGTTGTAGTGATTGTTGCGGCGACTCGATGCTATGGCGCGGTTTAAGTGCTCATTGAGCAGACGACGGTTGGGAAGTTTTGTAAGCGTGTCATAAAATGCCAGATTGCGTATCGTTTCATCCGTGCGTTTTCGCTCAGTGATATCCTGCATGATGGCAACAAAATGCAGGATCGAGCCGTTTTCGGAGATCACGGGCGTGATATGGAGCGACTCGTCATAGTGTGAGCCATCCTTGCGCCGGTTAAGCATTTCGGCATTCCATGCCTGCCCTGATAGTATGGTCTGCCACATGTCTTGATAAAAAGACTCACTGTGATGTCCCGATTTAACCAAGTCTCCCGGCTTATTGCCGATTGCTTCCTCCAGCGTATATCCGGTTAGCCGGGTGAAGGCAGGATTAACCCATTCGATCTGAGCATGCTGATCAGTGATAACGATCCCGTTGGCGACCGCATTTAAGGCGACTTCGGAGAGGCGCAGGCGAGATTCGAGCTGGATGCGTACCAGTGCGTAGCGTATGGCTCGGCCTAGTGCATTGTGATCAAAGTGGCCTTTGACCAGATAGTCTTGAGCGCCTGCTTGCAGCGCGGCATTGGCCAGATCGTAGTCATCATGACCTGTCAAAACGACGATGGGTGTGCCCGGATGTGCGCTACGCATGGCGTGTACGGTATCCATGCCGGCAGAATCAGGTAAGGACAGATCGAGCAAAATGATATCAGGATGCGATTTTTGTGCGGCAACGACGCCACCGGCTAATATTTTCGCCCAGATCACGGCTTCCTTGTCATCTTTGGCGCAGAGTCCTGACAAGCGCACATGCGCACGGATTAATCCAAAATCACCGGGATCGTCTTCGACGGCCAGGATAGACAGCGGTTTTAAGGGCAGTGTATTCATAGCATTTCGGTATTGCCAGCCATGTTCGTTAACGGGAAGATCCAGCGTTCGGCCAGCATGCGGATGGAGGCACTTAACTCGTGAATATCCATCGGTTTGCTGACATAGTCGGCGGCCCCCAGTTCATTGGCAGCGATGATGTCACTGTGTGCATACGAGGTTGACAGGATGACGACGGGAATGTCACGCAGGGCTGCATCTTTTTTAATTTCAGCCAGACATTCCAGTCCGTTCATGCGTGGCATATTCAGGTCGAGTAGAACCAGGTTGGGGCGTGGTGCATTAGCAAAGCTACCCGTTTGCTTGCGTAAAAATGCCAACGCTTCATAGCCGTCAAATGCCTGACGCATATCAGCCTTGATTTGATTTTGTTTCAGTGCCCATTTAACCAGTTGCGCATCCGTTTTCTCGTCTTCCACCAGCAAAATAACAAACGGCTGGTCGGTCGTGATTTTGTCGTTCATTCTATTTCCTCATCCGTTATGAACGTATCGATTAAAAGTGGTATTCGGGCCGCAGCGTCGGTGTGCTGGCGTGACTGCCAGCGACATTGGACGGGGGCTGTATTTAAAGCCAAGTTGTATATCGCTCCAGTGCGGCGCGAAGACGCGACGTGCGCTGCACAACTGCCAAAGGGAGAGGGCGAAAATTTTTAAATGTGGCATTGTTTATAAGTCCGTGAGTGGCAGAGCGACAAAAAATCTGCTGCCCATTCCTTCACCTGATGATTCTACCCAGATTCGACCGCCGTGATGTTCGGCAATTTTACGGCATAAGGCCAGACCAATGCCGGTGCCTTGATACACTTCGCGCGACTGTAATCGCTGAAAGACTTGAAACAGGCGCTTGATTTGACCCGGCGCTATGCCAATGCCGTTATCGCTGATGCATAAATGCCATTCATGATTGACTCGCACGCCGTCGAGGTTGATTTCGGGGGGGCGTCCGGCGATCCGGTATTTGACGGCATTGCCGATCAGGTTCTGTAACAGCCGGGTGATTTCATCACCGTTGGCAAATAAGGGGGGCCAGTCGCCGCTGAGGGTGATTTTCGCCTGTGCCTCGCTGATGGCAGGTTGCAAAAACAGCAGGGCTTCATCAAGCAGGGTGCGGCTTTCATGCCATGCTTTATCTTCATTCATCCGCCCGACACGTGAGTATTCGAGCAGGGCGATGAGCATCTGATCAATGCGTTTTGCCCCCTCGACGGCATACTGAATGTAATCGCGATTTTCATCGTTCAGTTGATCCGCGAGGCTCATTTCCAGCAGTTGCAGATAACTTGAAATCATGCGTAGCGGCTGGCGCATATCGTGAGAAATGGCATAGCTAAATTGCTCAAGTTCAATGTTGGAGCGTAGCAGTTCCGTTTCGGCCTCTTTGCGATCTGAAATGTCATAGAACCAGCCTAACACCGCATCGGCACCATCGTATTGCATCGGCATATAAGAGGCCAGCGCCCAGGTGGTGGTGCCGCCGGGAATGTTCAACTCGACCATGCGATTGAGTACGCTGTTGCCTTTGGCAAGCTCATCAAGGATAGCGTGATAATCGGCGACATTGGCATAGTATTTTGTAGGGGTATCGCCCAGAGGATCTTCGCTTTTAATCAGATCGGCGTAGCGCGGATTGCAAAAAGCGACCTTTTGACCACGGTCGACGGCGATACGAACGGCGATGGGGCTCAGCTTGAGAATATTGAGCAGGTTTTGTTCGTTGTTAAGGAGGGCCTTCTCATATTTTTTCAGTCCGGAGATGTCGCGGATAATAGTGGATAAGTATTCTGGATTGCCATCGGCGTCGCGATGCACGAGTAATACCTGAGATGCGGGTGTTTCATGTCCATCGCGGTGGAGCAAGGCGGTTTCACCCTGCCATACGCCCTGTTCAAGTACAACGGGAATGTCCTCGTTCAACATTTTTTGTGTCGCCCATTCAGGGTGCATGTCGCTAATTTTTAAAGCAGACAAGTCGGCATTGTCGGGCAGGCCGACCAGTTTCGCGCCGGCTGCGTTCAGGTATTTTAGACGGTTCTGCATATCGCACGTTGCAATAAAGTCGGGTGCATCCTCGATGATTTTCAGCAGGCGGTCCCGTTCGGCATCCGCGCATTTTCGTGCATCGGTCAGGCGAATTTTTTCAAGCTCAAAACTGACCAGATGGCTGACCGATTCAATAAACTCGAGCTCTTCGGCAGACCAGATTTTTTTTGCGTGAATATGATTCAGCGCCAGCAGGTGGAAGCCGTTGTTATGGAACGCGAACGGATACCAGAGCAGGCTTTGAATGTTCATTTGCCGGTGCAGTATATCGCCCGACCCGTCTAGCGCCAGATGAGGTTCAATATCATCGCGCTGGCTTATGATCCAGCGATGCGTTGACATGATTTCACTGGCACCGCCGAAAAATAGCTGCAGTGGATAGGTGGCAAGTGTCGCGGTGATATCGGCGTGTTCAGGATTGAGATATTCAGACAGGCCGATGATTTTCTGTGTCTCGAAATTGATATCGTAAATCAGCGCGCGGTCGGCGCCGAGCGCTGCACCGACGTTGACGACCGTGCGGGTTAGCAAAAGCGCGTTTTCTTCCTGCTCGACAAAGGTTCGTGAGATTGTGTTGAGCGCGCGGGTGAACATCAGTTGTTGTTGTAGCGAGGCTTCTATAATGCGGCGTGCGGTGATATCTCTTGAGGAATAAAACAGGACTATTTCACCATCGAGTTCGAGCGGAAAACTGCTGATTTCGACGTCAAGCGTGCTGCCATCTTTGCGGCGGTGGACGGTCTGAAACTGGGAGCGTTCCTTTTTTTCAAATTGCAGTTGGATGGTCTGCGCTAGCTCAGGACCCGTTAATAATGCATCCCATTGTGATACGTGCATATTGATCATTTCTTCGCGCTGGTAGCCTAGCATGGTGAAGAACGAATCGCTGGCTTCAATGAGATCGCCGCTGGCGTTGAGCAGGTGTATGCCGTCACTGGCATTGTGTAAAATCGCGAGATTTTTTTCATTTTGTTTGCGCAGCCGCTGTTCGCTTTCAAGCAGTATTTGCGTCTGCTGATCGACAGTGCGCTGAACAATTGAAGTGCGCCCGGTGATGGCCAGTAAAAAAGCCTGTAGCAGACTGACCAGCGTTAGGCCTGCTGCGAGGACAATCCATGGCAGGAATGATCGATTTTCCTCAAGATAGGCGCGCGTCGGGGACAGCGTGATGTGCCAGGCGCGTCCGCCGATAGCGACATCGCTTTCCCATGTATATTCGCTCAGCAGCGGGCGGTTGACATTCAGGCGATATAAGGTCTGGTTTTCAGATGGCGCAGCGGTGTCATGCAGACTAAATGCTAGTTCAGCCGGTATGTTTTTAACGGCAAGCTCAGAGAGCATTTTATCGATACGGAACACGCCAACGGCAAAACCTCGCGGTGCTATTTTGTTGTGGCCTGTGGCAGAGGTGTGATTGCGATAGACTGGGTGCAGTAGTAAAACGCCTGCATTGGCCGTGGAATCTTGAACCAGTTGTATGGGCGCTGTCGCGGCCATTTGCCCTGAATTTATGGCGCGCTCAATCGCCTCTGCGCGCATCGGATTGGATAAAATGTCAAATCCTAATGCTTTGCGATTGGACTGTAGCGGGCTGATGTAACCGATTGCCACATACTGATCACGGACGTTGGCGGATACGAGTTGATTTTGCAAATTTCGTTCGGTAATTGTCAGTCGGGCCGGGCTGTATTCGTTAGAGAGCGTCTGTTCAAACTGTCGCCGTGATTTTTGAGGGATCAGCGGGTTCCAGCTCAGCGCCATTAAATCCGGGTGATCCTCAAAAAAACTTTGTGTATAGCGTTCAAATTTTAAGCGGTTGATGTCGGGTGTGGCTTGCAGGTAATTGTCCAGCGAGGCAATCACCTCATGATAGGAAATGATCCGACTTTTTAGCTGGTCGGAGACCGTGCGACCATGCTCTGCAATATGTTGCCTGACCTTGATTGCCTCGATGCCGGATACATAAACAAACAAGGCAACAATGCCTGCGGTGACCAGCAGGGTGGGGATGGCGACGTTGGTAATTCTGGATTTTTCAGTATTGCCGCGCCGCTGCAGTAGTATGAGCGTCAGCGGTGCGAATAACATGGCACCGACTGAATCTCCAACCCACCAGTTGCTCCAGTTAAACAGCCATGCATGGTCTGAGATGACGCCTGACATCGTCAGTGTGACCGTCGCCCAGGAGCTGGAGATCAGGCAGGCCACGGGGCCGGCGAGCAGCAAAAAACGGATGATGTCGGTATCGCTGTCCAGATTGTGCCAGTTGCCTTTTAAGAGGCGGCGGATCAGCAGGGCGGCAACGCCGGTTTGTAGTGTTGCACCCGATGCAACAATCGCTGCGATTAAAATGGTTTTGTCGTCTATGCCGCCGGAGCAGGATGCAATCCACAAGTTGAGGCAGAACGAGCCTGTCCAGATGCCGGGTAGCAGGCGGTAGCCGCTATGAAGAATGACGGCTAGGGCGACCCCTGCGGCGGGAAAAACGGCAGATGCATAGCCTGGCGGAATAGCCAGCTGTTGTGATGCGACACCCAGTAGAAAATAAATTCCGGCTAACAGCAGAATTTTGGGTGAGGCGGCTAAAATGAAATTGACTGGTTTCAATGGCGCGTAACAGGGTGGTTATTCGGCGGCCGGCCGATTTTCTGGTTTGCTTGTAAGAATATTCCTATATGGTTGCCTAGGCAAGCGGGAGTAATTGATTTGGGGGTCGTGTTGATGGCGTGCGTTAGCGTATCAATATTTTGATGCCGATCAGTATTAGCACGGTGCCGCCGAAAATCTCTGCGCGACTCTCAAGCCAGGTGCCGCTGCGCCGGCCAATTTTGACGCCGGCCCAGCTAAAGGTAAAGGTTGTGACACCGATGATGAGGCAGGCTAAGTAGGCATTTACGTTAAGTAGTGTCAGGCTGAAGCCTGCGGCCATCGCATCGATACTGGTGGCAATGGCTAGCATCAGCATCATTTTGTGAGTGATCGCTTGAATGTCCGCCTCAACACCCTCTTGCAGGCCTTCGTATATCATTTTTGCGCCGATCAGCGCCAGCAGTCCGAAGGCGATTCCGTGGGCGTAAGCATCGACCCATCCTAATACCCCGCGTCCGCCCATATAGCCGATGAAGGGCATCAGTGCCTGAAAAACGCCAAAATAAATTCCGGCTTTTATGCCCAGATTTTTGCTGGCGTCCTTTGAGCCCAAGCCGATAGAGACGGCGAAGGCATCCATGCTCAGAGCGATCGCTAAAACAATGACTTCAAACATGTCTATCCTGCAAGTTTTGTCGGAGTCGAATTGTATAACATCCTCAGACCCGCCCGCTGAACGATGCGCTTGTGTTTGATGCTGACTCGCTATTCCGCTATAATGCCGGTCAATCTTTTGCGGGATGAACTCACGGTTCTTCCCGCTTCTTTATGTCTAGCTAGTTGATGTTTATCTTGGGGGGTGTCTGGTGACGCAAACGAATCCTGCAATTCTTGTGCTTGCCGATGGGACGGTGTTTCGCGGTGTGTCTATCGGGGCTTCCGGAAGCCGCAGCGGCGAGGTCGTATTCAACACGTCGATGACGGGCTATCAGGAAATACTCACTGATCCTTCTTATTGTCGCCAGATTGTGACGCTGACGTGCCCGCATATCGGTAATGTCGGAATCAATGACGAGGATGTTGAATCGCGTCAGGTGTTCGCCAGCGGTCTGGTGATACGCGATCTGTCTTTGACGGTGAGTAACTGGCGCTGCACGCAATCGCTGCCGGAGTACCTTAAAGCGAACGATGTGGTTGCGATCGCTGGTATCGATACGCGTAAACTTACGCGCATTCTGCGTGAAAAGGGGGCTCAGAGCGGGTGTATCGCCAGCGGTACAGACGAAGTGGCGGCGCTGGCAGCCGCGCGCGGATTTGCCGGGCTTGCCGGTATGGATCTGGCGCAGGTGGTTACTTGCGATACGCCTTATGAGTGGAATCAGGGCGAGTGGGATCTGGCAGCAGGCTACAGTGAAGCAGGATCACCTGAATTTCATGTGGTCGCTTACGACTTTGGGGTTAAGCGCAATATCCTGCGTATGTTGGCCGCGCGTGGCTGCAAAATCACCGTTGTACCGGCAAAGACGCCGGCCGCGACGGTGCTGGCGATGAAGCCGGATGGCATTTTTCTGTCAAATGGCCCGGGCGACCCTGAGCCTTGCGACTATGCGATTGCCGCGACGCAAAGCGTGCTGGCGGCAGGCGTTCCGTTGTTCGGTATTTGTCTGGGGCATCAGATCTTGGGTCTGGCTGTGGGCGCTAAAACGGTCAAAATGAAATTCGGTCATCGCGGCGCGAATCATCCGGTGCAGGATCTGGCGACCCGGCAGGTGATGATCACCAGCCAGAATCACGGTTTTGCGGTGGATGCGGCGTCTTTGCCTGCGAATGCGCGTGCGACGCATATCTCTTTGTTCGATGGCACGCTGCAAGGTTTTGAATTGACGGATAAACCTGCGTTCTGTTTTCAGGGGCATCCGGAAGCGAGTCCGGGTCCGCACGATGTGGACGGCTTGTTCGATAAATTTGTTGAGATGATGGAGGGGCGGAAGTAAGAGAAGGCTGGTGAAGGGTGAAGGGTGAAGGGTAAAACCTGAGCTCCAAAACGCTTCCCGCTTTCCTCTTCCCGAAAAAATATGCCAAAACGTACAGATATAAAATCCATACTGATCATCGGCGCGGGCCCTATCGTCATCGGGCAGGCGTGCGAGTTCGACTATTCCGGTGCGCAAGCCTGTAAGGCGCTGCGCGAAGAAGGCTATCGCGTGGTGCTGGTCAATTCGAATCCGGCCACCATCATGACAGATCCTGACATGGCGGATGCGACTTATATTGAACCGATCACTTGGCAGATCGTCGAGAAGATTATCGCCAAGGAGCGCCCGGACGCGATTTTGCCGACCATGGGCGGTCAGACCGCATTGAATTGCGCGTTGGATCTGGCGCATCACGGCGTGCTGGAAAAATACAACGTCGAGATGATAGGCGCGTCGCGTGAAGCGATCGACATGGCGGAAGACCGTGAGAAATTCAAACAGGCGATGACCCGTATCGGTCTCGCATCCGCCCGTTCGGCGATTGCGCACAGCATGGAAGAGGCGTTGCAGGTGCAGCAGGTGATGGGTTTTCCGACCGTTATTCGTCCCTCTTTCACGATGGGTGGCAGCGGCGGCGGCATTGCGTATAACCGCGAAGAATTTCTGGAAATCTGCGAGCGCGGACTTGAAGCCTCGCCGACCAGCGAGCTGTTGATCGAAGAATCTCTGCTGGGCTGGAAAGAATACGAGATGGAAGTGGTGCGCGATCGCAATGATAATTGCATCATCATCTGCTCGATTGAAAATTTGGACCCGATGGGCGTGCACACGGGAGACTCGATCACCGTTGCGCCAGCGTTGACGCTGACCGATAAGGAATACCAGATTCTGCGCGATGCCTCTTTAGCGGTGCTGCGCGAAATCGGTGTCGAGACCGGCGGGTCGAACGTGCAGTTCTCCATTAATCCGGACGACGGGCGCATGGTGGTGATCGAGATGAATCCGCGTGTGTCGCGCTCATCCGCACTGGCCTCCAAGGCGACCGGTTTTCCAATCGCCAAGATCGCCGCTAAGCTGGCGGTGGGGTTTACGCTGGACGAATTGCAGAACGACATCACGGGCGGCGCGACACCAGCCTCATTTGAGCCTGCCATCGATTACGTGGTCACCAAGATTCCGCGCTTTGCGTTTGAAAAATTCCCGCAGGCCAACGATCGCCTAACGACCCAGATGAAATCGGTGGGTGAAGTGATGGCCATCGGTCGCACCTTTCAGGAGTCTTTCCAGAAAGCGCTGCGCGGTCTGGAAGTGGGCGTTAACGGACTGGATAGCAAATTCGATAATCTCGATGCGGTGACTGCCGAATTGCGCAATCCGGGACCATCCCGCATCTGGGCGGTGTCCGATGCTTTCCGTTTGGGAATGAGCGTCGAGGAGGTGTTCAACGTCAGCAAAATTGATCGCTGGTTTTTGGTGCAGATCGCTGATTTGATTCGTCAGGAGGCAACACTCCTCGGGCGTCCGCTGGAAAGCGTGAATGCCGATGAGATGCGCACGTTAAAACGCAGCGGATTTGCCGATGCGCGTCTGGCCGATTTGCTGGAAACGGATCCGTCCGCCTTGCGCGCCTATCGCCATGCGCTGGGCGTACGTCCGGTTTACAAGCGCGTGGATACCTGCGCTGCCGAGTTTTCGACCGACACCGCCTATATGTATTCCACCTATGAAGAGGAATGCGAAGCGAACCCGACCAACAACAAGAAAATCATGGTGTTGGGCGGCGGGCCGAATCGTATCGGTCAAGGGATCGAATTTGACTATTGCTGCGTACATGCGGCGTTGGCGATGCGCGAAGACGGCTATGAAACCATCATGGTCAACTGTAACCCTGAAACCGTATCGACCGATTATGACACCTCGGATCGCTTGTATTTCGAGCCGTTGACTTTGGAAGATGTGCTCGAAGTGGTCGCCGTCGAAAAACCGGTCGGTGTGATCGTGCAATACGGCGGTCAGACGCCACTCAGTCTGGCGCGCGGTCTGGAGAAGAACGGTGTGCCGATTATCGGTACAACGCCCGACATGATCGACTGCGCGGAAGATCGCGAGCGCTTTAAGCAGATGCTGATGGCGCTAGAATTGAAGCAGCCGCCTAACCGTACGGCAAGTACGGTGGCCGAAGGCTTGGCTGGCGCGGCAGCCATTGGCTATCCGCTGGTGATGCGGCCATCGAATGTGCTGGGTGGTCGTGCGATGGAGATTATCCACGAACAGGTGGATCTGGAGCGCTATATGCGCGACGCGGAGATCATGTCCAAGACCTATCCTGAACGTCTGCCCATTTTGCTGGACCGCTTCTTGAACGATGCGATCGAGGTGGATGTGGATGCGGTGTCCGACGGGGTCGATGTGATCATCGGCGGCATCATGGAACATATTGAAGAAGCGGGCGTGCATTCGGGCGATTCAGCCTGTTCCTTGCCGCCGTTCAGTTTGCCGGTGGCGATGCAAAATGAATTGCGCCGCCAAACGGTTGCGATGGCGCGTGCGCTCAACGTGGTGGGCTTGATGAACGTGCAGTTCGCGATTCAAGGCGAGACGGTCTACGTGCTGGAAGTCAATCCGCGCGCCTCGCGCACCGTGCCGTTCGTCTCCAAGGCGACCGGTGTGCCGCTGGCAAAGATTGCCGCGCGCTGCATGGCGGGGCAAAGTCTCGCAGAGCAGGGTGTCACGGGTGAAGTTGTGCCACCGTATTATTCGGTGAAAGAAGCGGTATTCCCGTTCATCAAGTTCCCGGGCGTCGATACGATCTTAGGTCCTGAGATGAAGTCCACTGGCGAAGTGATGGGGGTGGGTGAGACGTTTGCCGAAGCCTTCGTCAAGTCGCAGCTGGCGGCGAGCGTTAAATTGCCTAAGAGCGGCAACGTCTTTATCAGTGTGCGCGAAGCCGATAAGCCCGGTGCCGTGGATGTGGCGCGTTCACTGGCCGAATTGGGCTTTACCATACTCGCCACGCGCGGTACGGCAGCGGCCATCTCTGCGGCAGGCGTGCCGGTGAAATCGGTTAACAAGGTGGCCGAAGGTCGTCCTCATATCGTCGATATGGTTAAAAATGGTGAAGTGAATCTGATTATCAACACGGTGGACAGCAAGCCTGCCGTGATGCGTGATTCCTACTCGATCCGTCATGCGGCGTTGCAGGGGCGGGTAACTTATTACACCACACTGGCAGGTGCACGTGCCGCCTGTATCGGTATGCATCATCTGGATGATTTGCAAGTCTATGACGTGCAGTCTCAACATAAGCGAAAAGCAGTCGTTAGTTAAAACGAATGACGCAGAGCGACAACAACTAACAACTAACAATTAGGTGAGTTTCAGTATGATCAAGATTCCTTTGACTTTGGTTGGCGCGGATAAAATGCGCCAGGAGTTACATAAACTCAAAACGGTAGAGCGTCCCTGGGTCATTAATGCGATATCGGAAGCGCGCGCTCAGGGCGATCTGTCCGAGAATGCCGAATACGAAGCAGCCAAGGACCGTCAGGGCTTTGTCGAAGGGCGCATCATCGAGCTGGAAGGCAAGTTGGGTAGCGCGCAGATCATCGATCCAAAGACGCTCAACGCCAATGGTCGCTGCGTGTTTGGCTCAACGGTGATTCTGGAAGAAATGAATAGCGGTGATGTGGTGACCTATCAGATCGTCGGCGACGATGAGGCGGATATCAAGGCGCGTAAAATTTCGATCAGCTCACCGATTGCACGTGCTTTGATCGGTAAGAGCAGTGGCGATGTGGCTGAAGTGAAGACGCCGGGCGGCATCAGGGAATACGAATTGATCGAGGTTCAGTACATCTAGAGGCGGGGAAGTGGTAAGTAGAGAGTGGTAAGTGGAAAGCCACTCTCTACTAAGGCACGAAGTGCCGCCCCGCTTGCTGACTTAACGGTTGCCGAGTTGCTTTTTGGTCAACGGTTTTTTGCCCTTGTGGCGCGGCATTTGACGGATTTCGATTTTTTCAGCATCAGGTTTTGGCAGGTAAATCACCAGAATTTTGCCGATATGCTGTACCGGTGCAGCATTGAGCTGCGTGCAAATTTCGGTCAGCATCGTTTCGCGGTCGGCACGTTCGGCCATGACGCGAATTTTGATGAGTTCGTGCTGCTTTAAACTCACGCTGATTTCCTTCAGGACGGATTCAGTCAGACCGGCGTTGCCTATCATGACAGTGGGTTTTAATTGGTGCGCGCGACCCTTCAGGGTAAGGCGTTCTGTTACGGTAAGCTCTAGCATAATTTTCTCAATAATATCTCAGGCACGGATTCTAAACGATGAAGCCATCCAAAACCAGTAAACAGTGGATGCGAGAGCATATTAATGATCCTTTTGTGCAGCAGGCACAAAAAGATGGCTATCGTTCGCGCGCAGCGTATAAATTAATCGAGATCAATGAGAAGGATCATCTGATCAAACCCGGCATGGTGATCGTAGATCTGGGCGCGACGCCCGGCGGCTGGTGTCAGGTGGCGGGCGCAATTATGGGAGAGACCGGTAAGGTGATCGCGCTCGATCTGTTGCCGCTCGAACCATTGCGCGGTGTCGAATTCATTCAGGGGGATTTTCGGGATGAAGCGGTCTTAAAAAAGCTGGAAGAAAGTTTGCAAGGCAAACCCGTAGGACTTGTAATTTCGGATATGGCCCCCAACTTTAGCGGCGTGAGTGCTGTCGATCAGGATCGTTCGATCTATCTTGCGGAACTGGCGATGGAATTCGCCTTTGATCACCTGACCCGGGATGGTAGTTTTCTGGTTAAAGTGTTCCAAGGGACAGGATTCGAAGCCTATATGAAATTAATGCGCACAAAGTTTACTCGTGTGGTGGCGCGCAAACCCAAAGCTTCGCGTGATCGTAGTAGCGAAGTGTATCTGTTGGGCACCGGAAAACTTGAGTAATGAGCGGATACATAGTCTAATGATCAACCTCGGAAGTTGCGCGTAAAAGGAAATATCTTGAATAATTTTAAAAGCATCGCTATCTGGCTGGTTGTCGCCTTTGTCTTGATGACGGTATTCAACCAGTTCAATACGCGCCAGCAGCAGTCGGCGCAGGGACATCTTGATTATTCGCAATTCCTCGATGAAGTCAAAAAGGGTCAGATCGCCAAAGTTGTGATCGAAGGTCGTACGCTGACCGCGACGACGACGGAAGGCAAACGCATCAGCACCTATGCGCCCAGCGATTTGTGGATGGTCTCGGACCTGCTCAAAAACGGCGTCAATGTCGAAGCTAAGCCAGAAGAAGAGCAGTCCTTCCTGATGAACATATTTGTGTCATGGTTTCCGATGATTTTGCTGATCGGCGTCTGGGTGTTTTTCATGCGTCAGATGCAGGGGGGCGGAAAAGGCGGTGCATTTTCATTCGGAAAATCGCGCGCACGCATGCTCGATGAAGCCAAAGAACGCGTCACTTTTGCCGATGTGGCAGGGTGTGATGAAGCGAAGGAAGAAGTCTCCGAACTGGTGGACTTCCTGCGCGATCCGACCAAATTTCAGAATCTGGGCGGACGCATTCCGCGCGGCGTGCTGATGGTGGGTAGCCCGGGTACCGGTAAAACGCTGCTCGCCAAGGCGATTGCGGGTGAAGCCAAGGTGCCGTTCTTTTCGATTTCCGGCTCCGACTTCGTTGAAATGTTTGTCGGTGTGGGTGCCGCGCGTGTGCGTGACATGTTTGAGCAAGCCAAGAAGCAGTCTCCCTGCATCATCTTTATCGATGAAATCGATGCGGTTGGCCGTCAGCGCGGCGCGGGGGTCGGTGGCGGTAACGATGAGCGCGAACAGACACTGAACGCGCTGCTCGTTGAGATGGACGGTTTCGAAGGCGCAAGTGGCGTGATCGTGATTGCTGCGACCAATCGTCCTGACGTGCTGGATGCGGCCTTGTTGCGCCCCGGGCGTTTCGATCGTCAAGTGACGGTGCCGTTGCCGGACATTCGCGGTCGCGAACAAATCCTTGCCGTACATATGCGTAAAGTGCCGTGCGCACCGGACGTGGATGGCAATGTGATCGCACGCGGCACACCCGGTATGTCGGGTGCGGATCTGGCCAATCTGGTGAACGAGGCAGCGCTGTTTGCGGCGCGCCGTGCCAAGCGTTTTGTTGAAATGGATGATTTTGAAGCGGCTAAAGATAAAATCTTTATGGGCGCCGAGCGTCGTTCAATGGTGATGCCGGAGGAAGAACGCCGCAATACCGCCTATCATGAGTCGGGCCATGCGGTGGTTGCAAAACTGATGCCCAAGACGGATCCGGTGCACAAAGTGACCATTATTCCGCGCGGTCGCGCGCTGGGCTTGACGATGCAATTGCCGTCTGAAGACCGTTACAGCATGGACAAAGAACGCATATTGTCCACTCTCGCGGTGTTGTTCGGCGGTCGTATTGCCGAAGAAATTTTCATGAATCAGATGACCACCGGTGCCTCGAACGATTTCGAACGCGCGACCGATATGGCGCGCAAGATGGTGACGCAATGGGGGATGTCAGACGCCTTGGGCCCTATGGTGTACGGCGAAAATGAGGGTGAAGTTTTTCTGGGGCGTTCTGTGACGACGCACAAGAACATCTCCGAGGCGACTATGCAAAAAGTCGATATCGAAATTCGTCGCATCATCGATCAGCAGTATGCGCTTGCGCGCAATCTGATCGAAACGCATCGCGACAAGATCGAGGCGATGACGCATGCCCTGCTGGAATGGGAAACGATAGACGCCGATCAGATCAACGACATCATGGATGGCAATCCGCCGCGTCCGCCGAAGCCTAGTCAATACAGCAAGACACCGAAACCGCCAGAAGATCAGGCTCCTACCGCACCCGCGGTGACGCCGGCTGCACCAGCTGCGCCGACTCAACCCGCTCAGGAAACCTAAAAGCAGGAGCGAGGATTGAGTAACAACACATCTCAATCCTCGCTCCTGAATCTTTGTTCCTCAATCCTGCATCCTGATGCTCTCCTTCGGCACATTCCAGTTCGCTCTCTCCCGTCCGCTGGTGATGGGAATTGTCAATGTCACACCGGATTCTTTTTCTGATGGCGGGCGGCTTGGGCAATCCGCCATAGATCATGCGCATCGTCTTATCGAAGAAGGTGCGGATATCATCGATATCGGTGGCGAGTCGACCCGCCCCGGCGCGGTTCCGGTCAGTATAGAAGACGAGTTATCCCGCGTGATTCCTGTGATCGAAGCGCTGCCGGGGATACCCGTTTCGATTGATACATTTAAACCCGACGTGATGCGTGCCGCAATTTTGGCGGGTGCGCAGATGGTCAATGATATCGATGCGCTGCAAAATCCGCTCGCGATGCAAATCGTCGCGGCTTCCAATGTGGCCGTGTGTCTAATGCACAAGCGCGGTGTGCCGCAGACTATGCAGATGCAACCGGAATACGAGGATGTGGTTGCCGAGGTGAGTGCGTTCCTGCGCGAACGGGTGATGGCGGCGCGCGCGGCGGGTATCGCGCAAGATCGTATCGTTGTCGATCCCGGATTCGGTTTTGGCAAGACACTGGCGCATAATCTCGCTTTGCTGCGCGAGTTGCATCGCTTTGCCGCGCTGGGTGTTCCCGTGCTGGCGGGCTTGTCCAGAAAGTCCATGCTGGGTTCCCTGACGGGTCAGGATGCAATGAGTCGGATGCCGGCGAGCGTTGCGGCAGCGATAATTGCCGTGCAGCGGGGTGCTGCGATTGTGCGTGTGCACGATGTGCGTGCCACGGTGGATGCCTTGAAAATTTTGAATGCAATTAACGGGGGATGCAATGAGTAAAAAATATTTTGGCACCGACGGGATTCGCGGTCGCGTAGGGGATTTTCCCATTACACCGCAGTTTGTGATGCAATTGGGGTACGCTGCCGGTCGCGTTCTGGCGAGTGCCGAGCACACCCGTGGCGAACGCTCGGCTGTGCTGATCGGCAAGGACACGCGTATCTCAGGCTATATGCTTGAATCCGCCTTGCAGGCAGGCTTAATTGCTGCAGGTGTCGATGTGTATCTGGCAGGCCCGATTCCAACGCCTGCCGTGGCTTATCTGACCCGCACGTTGCGCTTGCAGGCGGGTATCGTGATTTCCGCATCGCACAATCCTTATGAGGATAACGGCATCAAGTTCTTTTCCGCGAACGGCTCCAAGCTGCCGGACGATATTGAACATGCGATCGAAGCGGGGCTTGATGGTGAGATTTCCATTGATTCAGCAACGGGGCTGGGCAAAGCTAAGCGACTCGATGATGCGGTTGGCCGTTATATTGAATTCTGCAAGAGCACGTTTCCGTCTGCGATGAATTTGCGCGGCATGAAAATCGTGGTCGACTGTGCGCATGGTGCTACCTACCACATTGCGCAACATGTTCTGCACGAATTGGGTGCGGAGGTTATTGCGATTGGCGTGAAACCGGACGGCAAAAATATCAACGATGGATACGGTGCGACTGCCCCAGCGAATTTGCAGGCAGCCGTTGTTGAACATCAGGCCGATTTGGGCATCGCGCTCGACGGCGATGGCGACAGGCTAGTGATGGTTGACAGTAAAGGGGTGCTGTATGACGGCGATCAGCTGATTTATGTCATTGCGCGTCAGCGTCAGGAGCAGGGACGCTTGGTCGGCGGCGTGGTGGGTACGCTGATGACGAATCTGGCTTTTGAGCACGCAATGCAAAAAATGGGCGTGCCGTTTTTGCGCGCTCGTGTCGGTGACCGTTATGTGATGGAGTTGTTGCATCAGAACGGTTGGGAGCTCGGCGGTGAAAATTCCGGTCATATCATCTGTCTTGACAAGCACAGTACCGGCGACGGTATTGTGTCCGCGCTGGAAGTGCTGCATGCGCTGCGCACCCAAAATGTGAGTCTGAGTGAGGCTGCGGGTGACTTGAAACTGTATCCGCAAGTGCTGATCTACGTGCGTGTAGCCAAGGGTGTCGATTGTTTAGGCCATGCCGATGTTAAAGCTGCCGTTGCGATCGCTGAACGGGCGCTTGATGGTCGAGGCCGCGTGCTGCTGCGCCCGTCCGGCACTGAACCGCTGCTGCGCGTGATGGTGGAGGGTGAGGATAAAGCACTGGTTGAGCAATCCGCGAAACAAATCGCGGACGTGGTGCGCAAGCTGGCAAATTGAGATGTAATCAGACTGTTCTTTGGCGGTGACCGGATAAAATTTCTGGCCGCCAGTTGTCAACGGCCCATGCCAGCAGTGCGGTTTTCTTGCGCAAACTCGCGGGCGGGCTCTGACCCAAAAATTCCAATACCTTACATAGCGTTGCGGCTGCATTGTCCGGCTCGACGGCACGGGCCCGTGTTTGCTTGCTGAGTTTTTCGCCCTGCTGATTAACTGCAACAGGAAAATGCATATAGGTTGGGGTGTTCAAGTGCAGCAATTGCTGTAAATAGATCTGGCGCAAAGTTGAATCCAGCAGATCGGCGCCTCGCACGACATCGGAAATTTGCTGTTCTGCATCATCGACGACCACCGCGAGCTGGTAAGCGAACAGGCCGTCGGCGCGCTTGAGCAAGAAATCACCCGCATCACAGGCTAAATTTTGTGCAAATTGACCTTGTAACCTGTCCGTGAATTTGATGCGGGTTTGTTCGACACGCACCCGCCAGGAACGTGCTTCGCGGCTGTCCGCCAGCCCTGCGCGGCATTTACCCGGATAGATGAGTTCACTGCCACGGTGCAGGGCGGAGTCGGCAATTTCACGCCGCGTGCAGGCGCAAGGATAGAGGCGGCCGTCACGGAATAGCTGGTCGAATGCGTCCTGATAGGCTGAGGTTCGCTGGCTTTGGTACATCACGGGTTCGTCACTGATGAGCCCGAAGTTCGTCAGTGTATTCAATATGTTATCTGCCGCACCGGGAACACAGCGCGGCGTGTCCAGATCTTCCATGCGGACAAGCCAGGTGCCATGGCGGGATTTTGCGTCAAGATAGCTGCCTACCGCTGCAATGAGTGAACCCATGTGCAGCGGTCCGCTGGGTGATGGGGCGAAGCGCCCGCGATAGTCAGATGATTTTGACATGGCGAATTCGGGTGTCTGGCACCCCGATCTTGAGTATTAAGCAGTGACGATTTCGTCCTCGAATTCCAGCACGACCTTGCCGTCCTTGACGTCCACGGTGACATTGCCGCCGTGGGCCAGCCGGCCAAACAGCAGTTCGTCAGCTAACGCGCTGCGTATGCTGTCCTGAATCAGGCGCGCCATCGGTCTTGCGCCCATCAGCGGATCAAATCCCTTTTCGGCCAGATAGACTTTAAGCGCATCGGTAAAGATCGCATCCACTTTCTTGTCGTGCAGTTGTTCTTCGAGCTGTATCAGGAATTTGTCGACGACGCGCAGGATGACTTCTGTGTCCAGCGGGTCGAAGGAGACGATGGCATCCAGACGGTTGCGGAATTCCGGCGTAAACACGCGCTTGATGTCCGCCATTTCATCGCCGCTCGAGGCTGATTTGGTAAAGCCGATCTGCACCTTGCCCAGCGCCTCTGCACCCGCGTTGGTGGTCATGATCACCACGACGTTGCGGAAATCGGCTTTACGGCCGTTGTTGTCAGTCAGCGTGCCGTGATCCATTACCTGCAGCAGGATGTTGAAGACATCGGGGTGCGCTTTTTCGATTTCGTCGAGCAACAAAACGCAATGCGGCTGTTTGCTGATCGCTTCGGTGAGCAGTCCGCCCTGATCGAAACCGACATAACCGGGTGGTGCGCCGATCAGGCGGGACACGGCATGCCGCTCCATGTATTCGGACATGTCAAAGCGGTGCAGCGGCATACCCATCGCAAAGGCTAGCTGGCGTGCGACTTCAGTCTTGCCGACACCGGTCGGTCCCGAGAACAGGAAGCTGCCGATGGGTTTTTGCGGATTGCCCAGCCCGCTGCGCGACATTTTGATGGCACGCGCCAGCGCGTCGATCGCCTTGTTCTGGCCGAAGACGGTAGCTTTGAGGTCGCGATCCAGATTTTTCAGCGCATTGCGGTCGTCGTGCGACACGGTGCGGGTCGGAATGCGCGCGATCTTGGCGATGATTTCCTCGATCTCGTGTTTGCCGACCACTTTTTTCTGCTTAGACTTGGGCAGGATGCGCTGCGCAGCGCCGGCTTCATCGAGCACGTCGATCGCCTTGTCGGGTAAATGACGGTCATTGATGAAGCGTGCGGAGAGTTCGGCAGCGCTGGTGATGGCGGCTGCACTGAATTTAATGCTGTGGTGCTGCTCGAAGCGCGACTTCAAGCCTTTAAGTATTTCTATTGTCTGCTCGACCGACGGTTCAGGCACATCGACCTTCTGGAATCTGCGTGACAGGGCGGAATCCTTTTCGAATATGCCGCGATACTCCTGGTAGGTGGTCGCGCCTATGCACTTTAATGCGCCGGAGGACAGCGCTGGCTTGAGCAAGTTAGACGCATCCATTGTGCCGCCGGAAGCAGACCCTGCACCGATCAGGGTATGAATCTCGTCGATGAACAGCACCGCATTGGGCGCTTCTTTTAATTCCTTTAACACGGCCTTCAGACGCTGCTCGAAGTCGCCGCGATATTTTGTGCCGGCAAGTAGTGCGCCCATGTCCAGCGAATAGACATGCGCATCTTTTAAGATGTCCGGCACGTTGTCCTCGACGATACGGCGCGCAAGGCCTTCAGCGATAGCTGTTTTGCCGACCCCGGCCTCACCCACTAGCAGCGGATTGTTCTTGCGGCGACGGCACAGCGTCTGGATGACGCGTTCGAGCTCAGGCTCGCGTCCGATCAATGGATCAATTTGCCCGGCCAGCGCTTGCGCGTTGAGATCTACGGTGTATTGTTTCAACACGCCTGCGTCCGCCGGTTGTTGCTCGACGGCAGGCTGGGGGGCGTTGGCCGGCGTTTCTTTGCCATTGCCGTGAACAATGTAGTTGACGACATCAAGGCGATTGACGTTGCGCTGGGTTAAAAAATGTACCGCATGGGAGTCTTTTTCGCCAAACAATGCGGCTAAGATGTTTGCGCCGGAGATTTCTTTTTTATTGGCCGATTGCGCATGCAGAATCGCGCGCTGTATGACGCGCTGAAATCCTAGTGTAGGCTGCGTGTCCATGTCGCTGCTGCCGGGTACAACCGGTGTGTTCCCGTCAATAAATTCCGTGACCACCTGGCGCAACTCTTCAATATCGGCATGGCAGGCGCGTAATGCTTGTGCGGCAGAGGCATTGTCGAGCATGGCGAGCAATAAATGTTCCACGGTGATGAACTCGTGACGCTTCTGGCGCGCTTCGACAAATGCCAGGTGTAAACTAACTTCCAGGTCTTGAGCAATCATTTCAAATTTCCTCTGTGCCGCATCGCAGTGGATGCCCGTTTTGCTGTGCGTATTCAGTTACCTGTGCAACTTTAGTTTCGGCGACATCGCGCGTGTAAACGCCGCAAGTCGCCGATCCATTGTTGTGTATCTGGAGCATCAGTTGTTGTGCGCGCTCGTTATTGATGGCAAAAAAACGCTGTAAGACGTCGATGACAAATTCCATGGTAGTGTAATCGTCGTTATACAAAACCACCTTGTACATGCCGGGTGGTTTTGTTATTGCGCGTTCAGGGGCGAGTAGCGTGCTGCTGTCGTTTTGTTTTGACATGGTGGCATTTTGTCACTTTGTGTGTCGGACAAGCTCGTTGATTAGCGATGCTTTTTCAAGCTTGTTCTGTAAATTAAAATAACCGTTTGACAAAAGCGGTGTAGTGAGGGTTAAATGCGAACTGGTGTTTGATTCAAAGTATCTGCAGTACTGGTTTTGCCGTGTGCGGTCTTGGATTCAAACAGTTTCGCGGGGGACCCCGTTCTTTTTTGTTAAGGAAGTTATCACATGGCAACTGGTACAGTTAAATGGTTTAACGATGCAAAGGGTTTCGGTTTTATTACGCCTGATGATGGTAGCGAAGACCTGTTTGCACACTTCTCCGCAATCAATATGAGCGGTTTTAAGTCCCTCAAGGAAGGCCAGAAGGTTTCATTCGATGTGGTTAAAGGCCCTAAGGGGAATCAAGCTTCCAATATTCAGGCAGCTTAACCTGCATCTGGTTGAATAAAAAGCCCGGCACTGCCGGGCTTTTTTGTTGCCTGCTGTGAGTTGACTTAAGCGATGGCAGCCAGTGCCGCATTGAAGGTTGTGCTGGGTCGCATGGCCTTTGACGTTTTTGCAAAGTCCGGGTGGTAGTAGCCACCCATATCCACAGGTTTTCCTTGAGCTGCAATCAGCTCTGCATTGATTGCCGCCTCGTTGTCAGTCAGTGTTTTTGCAAGGGTTGTAAAACGCGACTGAATCTCGAGATCGCGGGTTTGTGCCGCTAGCGCCTGTGCCCAATACAGTGCGAGGTAGAAATGAGAACCCCGGTTGTCGATTTCGCCGACACGACGCGCAGGGGAGCGGTTGTTTTCCAGAATCCGGCCGTTGGCCACATCCAGCGTTTCGGCCAGCACACGGGCTTTGGGGTTGTTATATTTCAGGGCCAGATGTTCAAGTGATGCGCCCAGCGCTAAAAATTCACCTAGCGAGTCCCAGCGCAGATAGTCTTCCTGCTGAAACTGCTGCACATGCTTGGGGGCGGAACCGCCGGCCCCCGTCTCGAACAGGCCGCCGCCGCTCATCAAAGGGACGATGGAAAGCATTTTTGCACTGGTTCCCAGTTCAAGTATCGGGAACAGATCGGTCAGATAATCGCGCAGCACGTTACCCGTCACCGAGATGGTGTCGAGGCCGTGGCGGATGCGCTCAATCGACACCTGTATCGCTTCTTCTGGCGTCATGATGCGGATGTCCATGCCGGTGGTGTCGTGATCCTTCAGGTAGCGTTCAACCTTGCTGATCAGTTGTGCGTCGTGCGCGCGATGCTGGTCCAGCCAGAAAATAGCCGGAGTGCCCGTGATGCGCACGCGGGCAACGGCCAGTTTGACCCAATCCTGTATCGGCGCGTCTTTGACCTGACACATGCGGAAAATGTCGCCTGTTTCGACCTGTTGTTCGAGCAGCGTTGTGCCTGCCGTATCGATGACGCGAACGGTGCCGCAGCCTTTTATCTCGAACGTCTTGTCGTGAGAGCCGTATTCCTCGGCCTGTTGCGCCATTAGGCCGACATTCGGCACGCTGCCCATGGTTTTTGGATCGAAGGCGCCGTGTTTTTTGCAGTCTTCGATGACGACCTGATAAATGCGCGCGTAGCAGCGGTCAGGGATCATCGCGCAGGTATCGTGCAGCTTGCCATCCACACCCCACATCTTTCCCGAATCTCGTATCATCGCAGGCATGGAGGCATCGACGATCACGTCACTTGGCACGTGTAAATTGGTGATGCCCTTGTCGGAATTGACCATCGCCAGTTCAGGTTGGCTGGCATAGGCGTTTTTAATGTCGGCTTCGATGGCGGCGCGCTGATCTTCGGGCAGCTTGGCGATTTTGCTCAGCAGATCGCCCAGACCGTTGTTGACGTTGACACCCAAGCTCTCAATGACCGCCGCGTGTTTGTCGAATACCGCTTTGAAGTAAACGGTCACGGCGTGGCCGAACATGATCGGGTCGGATACTTTCATCATGGTCGCCTTCAGATGCAGCGACAGCAGTACGCCCTGTTGTTTTGCGCTGGCGATCTGTTCTGCATAAAACGCGCGCAGTGCCGTGCGACTCATCACGGCCGCATCGATCACTTCGCCTGCCTGTAAGTTTATTTTTTCCTTCAAAACAGTTGTTAGCCCCTCGCTGCCGGTAAACTCGATGCGCACGGTGCAGGCGTTGCTTACCGTGGTCGATTTTTCGCTGCCGTAAAAATCATGCGCGTTCATGTGTGCGACATGGGTCTTTGATTCTGGACTCCATGCGCCCATTTTGTGCGGGTTGTTTTTGGCGAATTGTTTAACGGCACCTGCCGCGCGGCGGTCCGAGTTGCCTTCACGCAGCACCGGATTGACCGCGCTGCCCAGCACGCGGCTGTAGCGGGCCTTGATCGCTTTTTGCGCGTCGTCCTGCGGTTCGTCAGGATAGTCAGGGATATCAAAGCCTTGCGACTGCAACTCGGCAATTGCCGCTTTCAATTGCGGCGGGGTGGCGCTGACATTCGGCAGTTTGATGATGTTGGCTTCATCTTTTAGCGCAAGCTGGCCCAGTTCGCTCAGTTCATCGGCGATTTTCTGCTCCGGCGTCAGTTTGTCGGGAAAGTTCGCAAGAATGCGGCCTGCGAGTGAAATGTCGCGCGTCTCGACGGCAACTCCTGCGGCTTTTGTGAATGCTTGTACGATAGGCAGCAGTGAATAGGTCGCCAGTGCCGGTGCTTCATCGACCATCGTGTAAATAATTTTCTGACTTGTCATGTGATTTCTCTTTAGAGGGGTAGATTTTATCAACGGGCGCAATTTTTCATGGTTTAGCCATCCAGTAGTCGCGGTAAAATGCCGGCTTGCAATATTTTGGAACTCAAATGGGACGCATACTGCTGTTCAATAAGCCATTCGGCGTAATTTGCCAGTTCAGTCAGGATGGGCTGCATCCGACGCTGGCAGATTATATTCCTGTTCCCGAATTTTATCCTGCCGGACGACTCGATACCGACAGCGAAGGGCTGCTGGTTTTGACGGACGATGGTCAGTTGCAGCATCGCATCACGGATCCTAAGCACAAATTGCCCAAGACCTATTGGGTGCAGGTGGAAGGCGTGCCGGATTCTGCCGCTCTGGATGCCTTGCGCGCGGGAGTCTTGCTAAAAGACGGGATGACGCAGCCGGCTGGCGCCGCGCTGATCGATACGCCGCCCGGACTCTGGCCGCGCACGCCGCCTGTAAGGGCGCGCAAAGCGATTCCGACCAGCTGGCTCGAATTGACGATCCGTGAGGGGAAAAATCGTCAGGTGCGCCGCATGACGGCGGCCGTCGGTTTTCCGACTTTGCGCCTGATACGCTACCGTATCGGCGCATGGACGCTGGACGGGTTGGATCAGGGAACATGGAAAATGAATACATAAAGGAATGCGCTGATGACTAATAGAGAAACCACTGAGGCGCTGCGCCTGCTCGATGAACATCCGGACTTCAAGGTGATCCGGCGTATCATGCCCCGCACCACCGTTGGCGAACCTGCGGGCCGGGAGATGTTGCGAGGGGTTGTTGTCGATACCGAAACCACCGGGATCAATTCTGCTCAGGACGCCATTATTGAACTGGGCATGGTGTTGTTCGAATACGATCCCGATACGGGGGAGGCCGGGCGGGTGTTGGGCAGTTTCGATCAACTGGAAGATCCCGGGATGGCGATTCCGCCTGAGTCGACCGAGGTGCACGGCATTACCGATGAGATGGTTCAGGGTAAACGCATCGACGATGCTGCGGTGGCGGCCTTCCTCGACGGGGTGAGCGTGGTGATTGCACACAATTCTAAATTTGACCGGGTGTTTCTCGAAAAGCGCCTGTCTGTCTTTGAGACGCTACCCTGGGGCTGCTCTTTGGCGCAGGTAGACTGGCGTGCGGAAGGAATCGGTTCTGCCAAACTCGATTACATATCGTATCAGTACGGGTTTTTCTATGAGGCGCACCGCGCCGAGGGAGACTGCTATGCGTTGCTGGAAATATTGCAGCAGCCGCTGCCAAAATCAGGGCAGCTGGTTTTAAAATCGATCTTGGACGGTTTGGCGCAGAAAAGTTATCAGGTTTTTGCGACCGGTTCGGCGTTCGATACGAAAGATCTGTTAAAGGCGCGTGGCTATCGCTGGGATGGCGAAAAAAAATGCTGGCACACCACGGTCGCGGGCGATGCGGCCGTGAAGGACGAGGTCGTCTGGCTGAAGGAGTTCGTTTATGGCGGAAAAAGTGCGCGCGTCGAAATCGAAGTACACAATTGCCTGACGCGTTATTCCAACCGCAGGGGTAATCGGGCGATCAAAGAAATTTAACATCGGGCGGATCGCGCGCGGCGGTATTGAGTGCCGATTGCTGATATGCTCATAGGATTCATTTTTAGAGGAACTAGGTTATGAAAACGCTGTTATCGATTGCTATGTTGTGTTTTAGTACGCTGGTATTCGCGGGCGATGCGCCTGCCGGATTGAGCGTGGTCAAGGGCGAAGTGCTGGAAGTCCAGGAGGTCGAGAGTTATACCTATCTGCGTTTAAAAACCAGCGAGGGCGAGACTTGGGCTGCGGTGGGCAAAGCGCCGGTTGTAAAGGGTGCGCAGGTCGTGATTGAAAACGCGATGACGATGAACGACTTTGAGAGTAAGTCGCTGAAAAAAAACTTTAAAACCATCATCTTTGGCACGCTCGGTGGTGCGGCTGGCGCGGCACATGCCGCCAAACCAGCCGATGTCGGTGATGTCAAGGTATCGCGCGCCACCGGCGCAAATGCCTATACCGTGCTTGAAATCGTGACCAAAGCGAAGGCGCTGAAGGATAAACCGGTGGTGGTTCACGGCAAGATCGTCAAATATAACGCAGGGATTATGGGAAAAAACTGGGTCCATCTGCGCGATGGAACCGGCAGCGAGGGCAGCAACGATATTCTCGTGACGACGCAGAGTCAGGCCAAGGTGGGTGATGTCGTGACAGTGAAGGGCGTGGTGCGTAACGACAAGGATTTTGGCGCAGGCTATTCGTATAAGGTGCTCATCGAAGAAGCAACGCTGCAAAAGTAGAACTATGGGCGGCGGATAGACCGCCGCCTTGATCCATTTTACTTTGTCGACTCAGGCTTCAATGCATCGGCAATAATTGAAAATTGTTTTTCAAGTTCGTCACTTTGCTCAAACAATTCGAGTATCCGCTCTGAGCATTTTTTCATAACGTCGGTGACCAGCTGCTCCTGCTTATCTGTCAGCCCAAGGTAAATATACGTTTTTTCAACCTGCTCGATCAAATCATGTTGCAGCATCCGTGTTTCTACCTGCTGTGCACGATATTTTTGCCGTAAAATTTCGATTGCGCTACCTGCACTCAGGTTTGCTCGGTTTATTTTCTCAGTACTCGCCTGAGCGCGTTGTCGCAGTGTAATGGATTTAACAAATGCATCTGCAATTTCCGCGAGTATGGCGATATTGTCTCTAATCCGTCCCGCAACCTCTACGTTGTCCGGCATATTCACGATGAGGATGGTAATATTTTCGAAATTGGTGACTAAGCGTTTTTTGAATTGGAAAAGACGGCCCATCGTCGAGGCCTGCGTCAGAATCGACTCTTCCAGCGGGCCTGTGGTTTGTCCGTTGGGCGTGCAGGAAATACTTCCATCGGGCAGCCGCAGTTGAATGTGACACTCCAGTCCGAGATGACGGGTGGTCTGCAGTGTATTATCGAGCAGCGTCTTGTAGTCAGGACACTCGAAATTGGCGCGCGTGTAATTTTGCAGCGTACCGCTCTCGCCCATACTGTCCAAAAAAATCATCGCCATCGACTCAAATGAGTCTTTCTCGCATACCAGCGCATCACGAGCGGCCTTAGCCTGAATGGCCATCTGGACTTTACGCAATATAATCTGGTTGTCTGTCGGTTTTGAGAGGAAATCATCGCCACCGGCATCGAATGCTTTTAGACGTTCATCCAGACTGTCGCAGCTCGACAAGAAAATAACCGGCATGGTGTGCTGTTCTGCACGCAGTTTTATGCAGGTATCGTAGCCGTTCATCCCCTCCATATCGATATCTAAAATAATCAATACCGGTTTGTATTCGTCCACGCGGCTCAGGCACTCCTCGCCAGAATGAGCCGTTATAACGTTATATTCACCATCCAGTGCCGCATTCAGCACTTCACAAATAATGGAGTCATCATCAACGATCAGAACAGTTTTTTTATCTACGATATCCATATTTATGGTAATCCATCAATGTGATTAATACAGGTTTTGTAATCTGCTTTATAACTTACTCATACAAAGCAGTGCGCTTATTGACTTGCAGGTACAACGCAAACACCGTTATGGTGGACTCATTTCTTCTGCCCAGCGATGCTTGACCTCCAGCACCGCCGGTAAAATTTTCATGAATAAGCCGACGAGTGCTGGATCGAAATGCTTTCCTGACTCGCGATTGATTAAGGCCAGTGCATCCTCAACCGACCATGCCTTTTTATAGGGGCGCTCCGTTGTCAGTGCATCGAACACATCCACGATAGCGACAATTCTGCCGACAAGCGGAATTTCTTCGCCGCGCAGTTGATTCGGATAACCGCTGCCATCCCATTTTTCGTGATGGGTGAGCGAAATTACCTTGGCCTCCTTCAGTAAAGCGGAATCGTGCTCACCAATGATTTGTGCGCCAACCTCAGGATGCGTGCGCATCACTTTCCATTCCTCTTCGTCCAATGAGCCCGGCTTGAGCAAAATCCTGTCAGGAATGCCGATTTTTCCCACATCGTGCATCGGTGCCGCCTGAAACAAGCGATCCGCTGCCAATTCAGAAAATCCTGCCGCCAAAGCCAGGAGTCGGGAATAATGACTCATGCGGATCACATGTAATCCGGTTTCATTATCCCTATATTCAGCCGCACGCCCCAGCCGGTGAATAATTTCCAGTTGTGTATATTCCAGCTCCTCGGTTCGTACCAGTGATAGATGGGTTGCGACACGAGCTCTTACAATGGCGGGGTTGACAGGCTTTGTGATGTAATCGACCGCGCCGACTTCAAAGCCATGCGTCTCATCGAGTACATCGTTCAAGGCCGAAATGAAGATCACGGGAATTTTTGACGTTTTACGGTCACTTTTAAGCGCCGCACAGACTTCATAGCCGGATAGTTCAGGCATCATCACATCAAGCAAAATCAAATCAGGAATTTTTTCACGTGCCAGTTGCAGTGCTTTTTCCCCATCCTTTGCAAAAATTAACTGGTAGTCATTACTCAAAATCTGCTTGAGCACATGCAGATTTGACGGCTCATCATCAACCAGTAGCAATGTTTTTCTAGTGAGCATACTCATTTTTCCTCTGGAATCGATCTTGTAATTTTTATCACTACTGTCCGGTTAAAAATCGAATAGATTCAATTGTTTACTGATGTCCGGTTCGTCAAGATTCTGTATCGCATTTGCAACCATTTGATTTATTGGGGTTTTATCGAACATATTGACCTCAAAAAGATTCAGTAAAATCTGCTGGGAGGCAGGAAGATTGAGCTGTTTTTTGGCAATGCTGACCAGCAGGTAAACGCATATTGCGATCCAGATTTGGGATTTGACGGCATTGAGGGAATTGCCATAGAAATGTTTGATGGCAAGGTTTTGCTTGAGCCACTTGAAGAACAGTTCGATTTGCCAGCGATTTTTGTAGATATTGGCGATGGTCAGCGCGGGCAAATCGAAGCGATTGGTCAGGAACACCAAATGCTTGCCGGTTTCCGGGTCGCGGAAAGAAACCCGGCGCAGGCGTTCCGGGTAAGCGGTTTTTGATTTGGGTGTCGCCAGCAGTATGGTTTGATCGCAGCGTAATCCAGTGGCTTTGTCCACTTCGCGCGACGCAATCCAGGTAAAGCGGAGATTGTTCTTTGCGCGGATGACAAAGGTAACTTGGCGCTGGTGTAGCGCATACAATCTGGCGAAGTGCAGGTAGCCCCGATCAATGACGACGATGGTGCCAGCGGGGAATGGGATCACGTCGAGCAGATTGACATCGTGAACCTTGCCGGTGGTAATGGACAGAAACACAGGGATTGAACCGCGCAGATCAATGATGGTGTGCGCTTTGACGGCGGCCTTGGTTGAACGAAATTCCGCCCAGGGGAACAGCGTCAGGCACAGATCGATGGTGGTCGAGTCCATGGCGTAGAGCGGTTCTTTGAGTCCCAGGCCGATGTCCTCGTCCCGGTACAGTTCGAGCGCTATGGAGATCAAACGATGGCCGAGTGCCTCGAACAGCCGCCAGTCGCGCCGTTCGTTGGCATCGGCCAGTGTGGAACGGGATACTTTGCTGCGGATACCGATATGGTAAAGCTTGCTCTTCTGAGAATTGAGACAGGCAACCAAATCACGCAAGCCATCGCGCCGGGTCAGTTGTGCATAGGCCATGCAGATGAATTGGCTCCATGCGGAGAAATGCTTGATCCCGTGGTTGGCGGCAAAGCGCTCGGTCAGATATTCGAAATGATTGAACGGCACGAAGTCCAGCAATTGTGCGAAAACTGTTTTGCCCCGATTCATGCTGCCGCTCCGTCTGCCGATTAAAGGGCAAACGATACGGTTTTTTAACCAAAGGCGATTCCAGATAGTATTTGAAATCGTCGGAATGCAAAAACGTGCTGAAAGCCACGTCAATAAAGGGCTACAGCGAAATGAACTTAAAATCTACCGGACAGTAGTGAATTTTTATATATTGTGTACCGATTTCCATGTATCACGAATTTTGACGAGCGTAAGTTCAGCCTGATTGAAATCAAAATTATTGAGTTGGCTTTCAAGCTGAGCTACTAATTTCCTAGGGATATAGCTGCCAAGGTTGGATAGTAAAGCAGTCAGCATGTCCTCATCAAACATTTCATGATTTTCAATACAAATTGCCAGATTCGCAAGGTAGGTCTCAACCATGGGTTGATCAGGATGTGTGCAGGGATTAATGAGCCTATTCTCACCGGAAACATTTTTATGAATCTGTTCGATGACGGCACCGAGACAGGCAATAAATTCGGGCAGTGAATTTAATTTTTCTTGCGCTTTAATCTCGGATTCCAGCTTCATTGCACACGCTGTTAATTCATTTACTCCTAGCGTTGATGCTGTGCCGCGAATTCGGTGTAGCGCACTCAATGCTTTGTCGAACAGTTGTTCCTGCAGCAGGTTTTCAAGTTGCTGGGAAAAAGTTGTGTGCTCTGTTGCAAAACGTTGCAGTAATCTATTCAATAAATTTTCATTGCCCTGAAGCCTGGAAAGCGCGTCAGCATAGTTAATCCCAGAGAGTTGATGCGGTGCGGGTACAGGTGTTCTTGCACTCATATTCACATTCGGTTCTGAATGGTGTGGCGGTTTGTGCGCTATCCATTTTAGAAGCGTTGTAATCAGCTGTGCCGGATCAAAGGGCTTGCTCACATGATCACTCATTCCCGCGCTGGAACTGTTTAGTTTTTCATGTGCCATTGCTGAGGCGCTGAGTGCGATGATCGGGATTGTTTTGCCTTGCGCAAGCGTGCGTATCAGTCTGGTCGACTCAAACCCATCCATCACCGGCATGTGTATGTCCATCAGTACGGCATCGAAGGCTTGCTGCTGCACCAGGGCGAAGGCTTCTGCGCCGTTATTTGCGGTCACGACAATTAAGCCTGAACGTACAAGAAACTCTGTTGCAATTTCTTGATTAATTTCATCATCTTCCACCAGTAAAATATGTGCCCCTCTGATAGGTGCGGCCAGTTGATACAAATCAATTCGACGCTCAGGCAACGCGAAGGTCGAAGGAAACTCAGGCTGTTGTATTTTAAGCAATGCGTTGATTAATTTTGACAAGGTGGCCGGTTTGGTCAGGATAATTTCGTTATGCGTTTCTAAGTGGTTTTCCCTGTCGTTAGCGGTGACCATCAGGATGCTGGCCGACACAGCTATGGCAGCGGTTTTTTGCAAATCATGTAAGCGGTTAGTGGCATCCTGACTGCAATGATTGGTGATCAAAAGGTCGAACTGGGGGAGCGCGCTGCTGCGTGCGATGGCTTCTTCCACGGATGTTGTCGCGGTAATGTCGAAACTCAGTGCGCCAAAATAGTGAATTAAAACCTTCTGTGAAGTGGGATGCGCATCCACGATCAGAACGCGCATAGGGTTAAGGCGATGTACGGACGACAAAATTTCAAGCGATGCGCAGCGTTCAAAGTAGGCGTTGAAAGTAAATTCGCTCCCGATATCTTTTTCACTCGCGACCGATAATGCTCCACCCATCAACTCAACCAGCCGCTTTGAAATCGTTAAGCCTAGACCGGATCCCCCGTATTTTCGCGTAATTGAACTGTCTGCTTGTGTAAATGCATTAAATAATCGATCCTGTTGTGACTGGTCCATGCCGATACCTGTATCACGAACCGAGAATTTTAAATTAAGTGTTTGATTATTTTCAGATATTAACGCTGCACGGATATGGATCTCGCCGCGTTGCGTAAACTTGATGGCATTGTTGATTAAGTTGTTCAGAATTTGCCCCAGACGCAAGGGGTCTCCCAGCAGGGAACAAGAAATGAGCGGGTCTATTTCGATGAAAAGCTCGAGTTCCTTTTCTTGTAGTTTTTGCATAAACAAATCGAAGCATTCTCGAATCACGTCCTCAAGAATAAATTCGACTCGCTCAATTTCCAGCTTGTTGGCTTCGATTTTGGAGTAATCAAGAATGTCATCAAGAATATTCAGTAATGCTCTAGATGCGTTGTATACCTTCCGCAAGTGATCGCGTTGCTTAGGAGCCAGTTCGCTATCGAGCGTTATCCGTGTTAAACCGATAATCGCATTCATGGGCGTGCGGATTTCGTGACTCATATTGGCCAGAAAATCACTTTTAGCGCGACTGGCCAAATCAGCCGCATTGCGGGCGATTTCCAGATCTTTTAATGCGAGTTTACGGTCACTTATTTCTGATTCCAGACTGTCGTTTAAAATTTCCAGTTTTGCGCGAGCTTCCAGTGCATCCTGTGCCAGATTAAGCGCTGCCAGACGGGCTCGCTGCAACTCATTTTCAGCTTCACGTCTGAACGTGATATCGCGCAAAATTCCCTGTATGCAGCCATTTTCAATTTGTCTGCCAACAACCTCACCCAGAAATATTGAACCGTCTTTGCGTTTGAACTGCCATTCGCTCACGACGACGGAGCCATTTTTAAAGCGTGCCACCTCATCAGGAATTCTTCCGATTTCTTCTATGGCAATGACATCGGAAATGTTGAGTGTACAGATTTCCACAGTGCTGTATCCGAGCATGGCTGCCCCGGCCTGATTGACATCGATATATTGACCTTGCGCATTCGCCAGAAAAATCCCATCCACTGTTTGCTCAACCAGCAAACGATAGCGCAGTTCGCTGGCGCGAAGTGCCTGCTCTTGATCTGCATGAGCGGCACGAATCCGCAGCACAGCAATGCCATACGCCAGATCATTCGCCAGTTCCTGCAATATTTTTAGTTCTTCATTGACAAAAGGGTCGGCTATCGAGGAGTACACCATGATCGCCCCCAGAGTCTGCTCATTGGCAATCAACGGTAATGAAATGGATGCCGCATATCCGCGTTGTTGCGCCTGCGCGCGCCAGGGTATAAACGTCGGGTCTGATAGCATGTGGTGGCAAACTACCATTTTCCCGGTACGTATCGCTCTGCCGCTAGGACCGCTCCCGTATTCGTTGTCCTCCCAGCTGATGGTGATTTCATCGAGATAGCCGGTGTCGTCCCCCGCTTTACCAACGGGGCGTACCGTTTTTTCAGGATTATGTTCTGCAAACCCCACCCAGGCCATCACGTAATTACATTCTTCTACCAGTATTTGACAGACTTGATTGATATAGGCGCTTTCATCGGTTGCATGCACTAATGCCCAATCGCTTGCACTATACGCGCGCAACGTTCGGTTGAGCCGGAGCTGTTCGTCCGCATTTTTTTTCTGCTCACTAATCTCCAAAAGTGATAACACCGCCGCTTTAATCTCCCCGGTGAGCGGTTCAATCACCGGTTCGCAATTTGCCAGTACCCAGCGCACCATGCCCGATAGATCCGCATAACCGACAGGCACATTTCGGCACGCTGCTTTGGTCCGGATGGTTATATTGACTGGAATGTCTTCTTCCAGAAACGGTGTGCCATTTTCATGGAGTAGCTGTACGGGGCGCAAATTTGACTGGATCGTTTCCAGACTACATCCGAAAAAAAGTTCCGCCGCCCGGTTGCAGGCGAGTATTTTGCCTTCCGGTGAAAACACGAGGACAGACTCAACCAATGAATTGAGCATCGATTGTTGCAATATGTCGGCGCCCCATAGTGGCGCCGATGACGTTTGCGGCATTCCTTGTGTCGTCTTGTCGCACGCTGCAAGGGTAGGATTCAACGCTGCCCTGATCTCTTGCCCGGCGCGTGTCAGTCGATGCAGATAAATACTGATCGCATAGCCGATCAGTAAAAACATTAGCATGGAAAACATACTATTGCTATGCTCAAGACGCCAACTGAGCTGAGTAGGGATAAACAAATACCAGGCTAGCAGGGTGCTTAGTAGCGTGCCTGAAATACCTCCCCACAGTCCCGCAATGCGCGCGCTCAAAAATACGGCAGGGAAAAATGCAAACCACACCAATGGATTCAGGTAGGGCCACAGTATCCATTGCGCACCGGCTGCAATGAACGGGATCGTCATCGCGACTATCAATTTGAATGTTAAATTAGACTTCATTTTATATGTCTGTCTTATCGAGGAAAGATAAGTTATAGCGCGCAGGCTCACCTAGCTGTACGGCTAATTCGTTTACCTGTTGCTTAAGCGCAATCATGTCCAGCTCGCGGCCAACCATAATTCGATTGGCTTTCTCAAGAAATGCATATTGCGTGCGTAACTCGGCAGCCTGTTGTTGTAGTTCAGTCGTGCGTGCGTCAACCAGTGCTTCCAGTTTTAAATTTTGATTGCTAAGGTTGTCTTGATAGCGTTTTCGATCCGTGATATCCCGGTAAAACGACAAGTATCTGGGCTGTTCAGTTTGATTCGTATACGTCATGCTTACTTCAAAATCAAGTAAATGTCCGTCCTGAGCCCTGTGGTTTGCTTCAAATAGGTCAGAGCCCTTGCCGTTGACAATTTCCATGTGCAGGCTGACTTTATCGGAAGATTCGATAGATTCTAGATCGCGGATATTCATTTTGAGCAGCGCTTCATGGCTGTATCCGGAGTATTTGCAATAGGCGTCATTCGCTTCAAGCAGTTTCCCTGTTTGATCTGCGATCAGTAAACCGTCGGTTGATGCATTTATCATGCTTGTAAATAGCAGATCACGATCTTTAAGTGCCTTGTCGATTTTCACGCGCTCGGTGAGATCACGTAAAAATCCGATGAAACGGCACTGGCCGTTGCTCATGCGCTGTACCCCAATGCGCAAATTAACCGGTATAAGTGTGCCGTCTTTATGCAGCAGTTCTACATCCCGGCCAATTCCAATGATGTGCCCCTCACCACTTTCCAAATAGCGCGCAAGATAACTGTCGTGTGCCTCCCGATGCGGGCTGGGGATCAGAGAATTGACATTTTTCCCGATAATTTCATCGGCTTGCCAGCCGCTCAGCTGTTCACCCGCCGGATTGCAGGTCTGAATGATCCCCGACTCGTCAATGACAATAACGGTATCGGGCGCATATTCAAGCAGCGCATGGGCACCTTCCTCGCTATTGTGCAATTCACTTGCAATTTTATTCGTCAGTTGAAGCGATTGCTGATACTGATGTGATAGTGAGCGTAAGTAGAAAAATAGCAAAATTGAAAACGCCACACTTACTGTGCCTAGCGCAATGGGAAGATTCGCTTCAGCGGCCGGAATATAGCCTGGCAATGTGTGCACATAAAGTGTCCAGACCCGGCCGTCGATATCCAGCTCCAAGGTTTTGTCGTAGAGCGCCGTCGTTGCCGGATAAGCAAAATGATCTTCTTTGGATTTATAGGCATAGAGCAGGCTTGCCGGGCTCGGCTTTGCCGTGTCATACAGGTGAAAATCAACGTAAGTTAGCGAACTCCTCAGCAGACCTTGCATCAAATCATCGATACGAAACGGGCTATATACATAACCTTCGAGAGCGGCACGCCGTTCCTCAACGCTCGTGACGCTGGCGCCCTGACGGTAAACCGGCTGGTAGATTAAAAAACCATTTTGCACATTGTGATTGGTTTCCTGAACGAGCGTCACCTTGCCGGACAGTGAGGCATCCCCAGTATCGCGAGCGCGTTCCATTGCTTCGCGTCGCACGGGTTCTGAAAACATATCATAGCCAATGGCGCGTTGATTGCGCCAGTCGAGCGGTTCTAAATAAATGATAGCGGTATTGAGGGGACGTCGATCCAGCGTTGTGCCACGGTAATCAGCGACCCCCTGTGATCTTATCAATGCTTCATGGCGGGCGAGCGCCCCGGGGGTGATAACCTGTGCAAATCCTAGTCCTTGTATGCCTGGGAAATACTTTTGGATATTCAGACCTTCTACATAACTTTTCCATTCATGATGCTCAACGGATTTTGACGCTTTGAATAAGGCGACCCCGCCGCGCAAGATGCTCTGATAATCATCCATACGATCAATAATGTTCTGCTTGATATCCTGACTTTGGAATGCAAAGCGATCGTTTGCACGCTGTAACACAAGCTGATCAGTCCAGTACCAGACTAAGCCTGAAAAAAGGAGCGAAAATGCCAGTATGAGCCAGGTAGTGATTGCGCTGAGAAAAATTTTGGAGTGCATCGAAATGTATTTAATGAAATTGATCCGCGCCGCAAGGGTGTCTGTCGTCCTCTTTAATGCGAAGTCAGAAGGTCGATTTGCAGCAGCTTAGCGAGGCTATCAACCTCATGAATCTTCTGGGAATAAAAAGGCGCACCATAATACATCAGGCCGCTGTAGTTCGTTGTATTTTAGTGTCAAAAATATTAGTTATTTCGGATTCATCCCTGTGCCGGTAGTCTTTGTTGCGCTTATGCAATTTGAGTGAGTCGCTGGCAAGCGCATGCGATGAGCTTTCTTGGCCTGATCGACCTTATTCATCCAGCAGGTTTTTAATGACGGCGCCGGCCAGCATATAGCCGAACAGCGGCGGCATATGGCTGATGGTGCCGTTGACCGCGCGAGGCCGGCCCTGTGAGGTCGGCTGGGGCGGCAAGGGCTGGCTCGGATGTTCGTCCGAGTAAACGGTCAGGATGCCACGGCGTATGTTGTGGTGTTTGAGCAGCAGTTTTCTCATTTGGCGGGCCAGCGGGCACATCTCGGTCTGGCTGATATCGGCAAGTTTAATGCAGGATGGATCCAGCCGGTTGCCAGCCCCCATGCTGGAGGCGATTTTCAGATCCTGAGCATAACTTTCCGCCACCAGCGCGACCTTGCAGGACAAGGAGTCGATGCAGTCGATCACATAATCGCAATCGGGCGGCAGCAATTCTTTGACATTGTCGATGGTCAGAAATATTTTGAGCAGGGTCACCTGACAGTCGGGGTTGATGTCGGCAATACGCGCGCGCATCAGTTCAGCTTTGGACTGTCCTACGGTGGAGAGCAGGGCGGGCAGCTGGCGATTGATGTTGCTGGTCACCACCACGTCGTGATCGAGCAGGGTCAGTCGTCCTATCCCGGCACGCGCCAGCGCTTCGGTGCAGTATGAACCCACGCCGCCCATGCCGGCTACGAAAACGTGACAGCGGGCAAGCCTGTCGATACCTTCATTGCCGATCAGGATTTGGGTGCGTTCGAACTGAGCTGGAATCGTCATGGCGGTCTTGCGAAATGTAATTACGGCTGATTTTAACATGCGCGTCCAAAAAACAGCTTGGCGCATAAAACGCAACGTGCGATTTCGCATCGTATAATAGCGGCCACAGGTTCAATTACTTTGGAGTTTGTCTTGTTCAAGTTTATCGGTTTTGTTGCGGGATTTTATTTTTTCGGCTTTTTCGGCGCACTGCTGGGCCTGTTTGTCGGCTCTTTCTTCGACCGCCTGAAATCTTATGGGCTGGGTGCCATGAATCCGCTGCAAAATGCGCTGCGTCAGGGCGTGTTTCTGGAAACCGTATTCGTCTTGATGGGGAAACTTGCCAAGGCTGACGGCGTGGTGACGCAGGATGAAATCACTCACGTCGAGGAATTCATGCAAAAGCTGGGCATGACGGCCGAACATCGCAAGCAGGCCATTGCCTGGTTCAAGCAGGGCGCGGATCCCGCTTTCGAGATTGATGCTGCCTGTAAGCGGTTCATGATGATCTGCGGGAGTACCAAAAATCTCAAGCAGGTGTTGCTGGTGTACTTAATTGTGATGGCGCTGGCCGACGGGCATTTTCATCCTGCGGAAGAAGCGCTGCTCAGCGAGATTGCCGGCAAGCTGGGTTACGATCAGGCAGCATTTAGACAGATATTGGACATGGTGCTGAACCAGTCTCATTTCGGCGCGGGCGCGGCCAGTCCTGCCGATGCGCTGGCGGATGCCTACAAGGCGCTGGGCGTCACGCCTGAGAGTACCGATGCGGAGATCAAACGCGCTTATCGACGTCTGATGAGCCAGTATCATCCTGATAAACTGATCGGTCAGGGGATGCCGGCCGATATGGTCGCGATGGCCACCGAGCAGGCCAAAGAAATTCAGCTGGCCCACGATTTAATCAAAAAGCACCGCAATATTTGAGTGTTGCATTTATCGTCGTTTGGCGATTGTGCTCAGTGCGCGGCTTTTGTCGGCGCTGCCTGAGCTCGAACCGAAGTAGTAGGACACGACTTGCGTGGCAACGGTGGTGAGTGCGCCTAAGATGTAAATGATGATGTCCTTCATCTCAGGGCGCTGAGCCAAAATGCTGCCCTTTTCATCGCCGCTGAAAACGATATACCAGTACATCCAGAAAGTCAGCAGTATGATTGCGAAAGCGAGCAGCGCGTTGACGTTCGCTGCCAGCCAGCCGGATTGTTCGCCTTCACGGTTGCGCCTGTCAGCCTCGCTTTCGTTGGCAGGCGCGCTTTGACGGGCTGTGTGCCGGATTTCCGCCTTGACGAGTTCGTTTGCTATTTCCTCCGGCGCTGGGGTTGCTGCAATTTTCGGGGGGGTGTCGTGGTTCATGATCCTACTCCTTCCAGAGTGCGTTTTACCCAGCCAAAAAATATTTTTTGCTGTCCGGACGCTGTTCGCAGATGCGGATATAACGGGTGATCTTTTGCAGTGCAAACATCGCCAAAAAAGTGACGGGATCTACGGAATTTATTTTTTTGAGTGTCTCAGGGCCGATGATGCCATCCGGTTTTTCGTCTACGGTGAGCTGGGTAAGTTTTGCGCTGGTGTAAGTGCCGGCATTGACGGCAAAGTCGAAGATAGATTCGGCGATGCGCTGCTCGCTCATCTCGTCGCCGCGTAATTTGTCCCAGTAGTTGATCTTGTAGAAGGCTTTGATTTTGTCTTGTAACTCAGCGATGCGATCTAGATTGGCTGGGAAGGTGCTTTCCTGTTTAGCACAGTCGATGGTCAACCAGCCATCCCATTTTGAATTGAGTTTGCGCGCGATGCCTTTATAGGTTTCCCCGCCGGGGTCGTCCGCATCGTTCACATAGCCGCCCTCGGCCTGCATGGTTGCGGTGTAAGCAGATGCAAAAACGGCCATGATGACTCCTTAAGTGAAGTTGGTAAGCGTTTTGGGCTTTCTTGGGCAGAGTAGTTGCGGTGAGGGGGGCGGTCAATATGCCTTATTGTCTAGATATTTCGGCCAGGTTGCCTCTGGTCCTGTGATTCAAACGCGACACACAACAAAAAGGACACCCGAAGGTGTCCCGTTTTTGCAGCGGACAGGCAAATAGTTAGTCTATTTTGGCTGCTGCGCGCAGATCGGTAATGATCTTCTGGATTGCTTGCTGTTGCAGGCGTTGCAGCAATTGTGGCTTGATTTCATCAAACGAGGGAACCTTCAGTGCGCGCATATCATCCAGTTTGATGACGTGCCAGCCGAACTGAGTTTGGACTGGATCTTTAGTGTACTCACCCTTTTTCAGATTCAGCAGCGCATTAGCGAACGGTTCAACAAAGTTCTTCGGTACGGTCCAGCCTAAAGCACCGCCGCGTTCAGCAGAACCGGTGTCTTTGGATTTTTCAGCGAGCTTTTCAAATTTAGCCTTCTTGCCCAGTTGCGCGATGAGGTTGCGTGCTTCGGCTTCGGTTGCAACCAGAATGTGACGGGCGCTGTATTCCTTGTCGCCTAGCTTGGATTTCAGCGTTTCGTAGCCGGCCTGTAACTGTGCATCGGTGACTGGATTTTTCTTCAGCTGTTCCTGCACAAATGCATTGATCAGCACGGTTTGTTTGGCAAGATTGATTTGCTGAACGACATCAGCTGATTTATCCAGTCCACTCGCCGTTGCGGCTTGCGCCATCACTTCACGGTTGATCAAGTCATCCAAAATCGCTTTGCGCAATTCCGGTGTGTCAGCCTGACCCTGTGCGAGCGCACTTTTTACGTTCATTTCAACGCGTTCCTGACTGATCGCAACTTTGTTGACGACGGCAGCGGATTTGTCTTCGGCAAAAGCCGGGTTGATTGCCAGAGCCGCCAGGATGGCCAGCGTTGCAAATTGCTTTGTTTTTAACATAGTTAGTCCTTGAGAGAAGAATTCAAATGGATAATCAAATTTCGTTCGGGGTATTCGCCTGTATGTTGAGTGCATGAATGTCATCCTTCATCATCTCGCCCAGCGCGGAATATATCATACGATGGCGGGCTAACGTACCCTTCCCCGTAAACTGCTCCGCAACAATTTGTAACAAATAATGACCGGCACCGTTTTGTGCGCCCGCATGCCCTGCATGCTTATGGCTTTCATCGACGATATTCACGAAGGTCGGATTGAGTGCAGCCAGTCGATCTTTCATTTTTTCGATGCGATTCATGCGGGTAGCGTCTTTCTGAACGGGCGCACCGAGACGTCACGGTAGACGCCGCCGCTGACATAGGGGTCAGCGTCCGCCCAGGTTTGCGCATCCAATAGGGAGGCGAATTCAGCCACGATCAGGCTGCCGGTAAAACCGGCGCTCCCCGGGTCTTCCGCATCGACGGCAGGGAAGGGGCCGGCCAGCAGCAGCCGGCCCTGAGCTTGCAGCGCTTGCAAGCGCGCGACATGAGCGGGGCGTGATGTGATGCGCGCCGCCAGGCTGTCAGGTACATCGGTTCCGGTGATGGCATACCACATCAGTTGGACTCCTTTTTTTCATCGATATATTTAGCGAGCCAGGCGCTTTGAGCGATGATAAACACCAGCATCATGCCGGTGAAGCCGAACAGTTTGAAATTGACCCAGGTGTCGGTCGAATAATTGAATGCGACATACAGGTTGATGAAGCCTAGCACCGCAAAAAACAGGCTCCAGCTCAGGTTCAGGCGATCCCACACGCGCACGGGGAGCGCCATTTTTTCGGAGAGCAGGGCGCGCATCAGGTTTTTTTTGAAGAACAGGTTCGATCCTAGCAGGATCACCGAAAACAGCCAGTACAGCACGCTGGGTTTGAATTTGATGAAGGTCTCGTCATGCAGCAGCAAAGTGGCGCCGCCGAACACGCCGACGATGGCAAAGCTCACCCATAGCATCGCATCGACTTTGCCGTGTTTGTATTTAGTCCAGATGATTTGGGCAATGGTCGCGACGATGGCAATGGCCGTGGCGACAAAGATACCCTGAAATTTGAAGGCGATAAAAAACAGGATGACGGGAAAAAGATCGAACAGCAGTTTCATGGTTTAGGGTCTGTCTAGGGTCAGTGAGGCGGAGTTAATGCAGTAGCGTAATCCGGTGGGCTCGGGGCCATCGGGAAAAACGTGGCCCAGATGTGCGCCGCAATGCGCGCATTTTACTTCATCGCGCCGCATGCCGTGGCTGGTATCAGGCGCGACAGCGACATTGCCGGTTGCAAGCGGCTGCCAGAAACTGGGCCAGCCTGATCCTGAATCGAATTTCGTTGATGAGTCGAAAAGAGGATAGGCGCAACAGGCGCAACGGTAAACGCCTGCATCATGGCAATCCCAGTAGGCCCCGGTAAAGGGCGGTTCGGTCCCGCACTGGCGACACACCTGGTATTGTTCGGGGGTGAGCGTCGCGCGCCACTCGTCGTCTGATTTTTGGACGGTTCCGCTCACAAAACCTCGCCTGCATGATCCGCAAGACGCGAGCGCTCGCCTCTGAGCAGGGTGATGTGACCGCCATGCTCCCAGCCTTTGAAGCGGTCCACCACATAGGTCAGGCCTGAACTGCCTTCGGACAGATAAGGGGTGTCGATTTGTGCGATGTTACCCATGCACACGACTTTGGTGCCGGGGCCCGCGCGCGTGATCAGTGTCTTCATCTGCTTTGGGGTGAGATTCTGCGACTCGTCGATGATGATGTATTTGTTCAGGAAGGTGCGGCCGCGCATGAAATTGAGCGATTTAACCTTGATCCGCGAGCGGATCAAATCGCGCGTCGCAGCTTTTCCCCAGTCGCCCGCTTCTTCGTCGTTCTTGTTGAGCACGTCGAGATTGTCGTCCAGTGCACCCATCCACGGCGTCATTTTTTCTTCTTCGGTGCCGGGTAAAAAGCCGATATCTTCGCCGACCGGCACGGTCACGCGGGTGATGATGATTTCAGAATACAGCTTTGTTTCCAGCGTCTGCATCAGACCTGCCGCCAGCGTCAGTAGCGTTTTGCCTGTGCCCGCCTGACCCAGCAGGGTCACGAAGTCGATTTCAGGATCGAGCAGCAAATTGAGCACGAAATTCTGTTCGCGGTTGCGCGCGACGATGCCCCAGACGTTGTGCTTGGTGCTGGTGTAGTCGGTGAGGGTGCGCAGTAGTGCCGTGTTTTCATTCTGTTCGAGTACGATTGCGTAAAACGGCGCATCGTCTTCCTTGTAAACGAACTGGTTGATGAAGAGCGCGCCGCATAGCGGGCCGCTGATTTGATAATAGGTATGCCCGTCCTTGATCCACGACTTCATGTCGCGTCCGTGGGTATCCCAGAAATCGCCGGGCAATTCCAGCACGCCGCTATACAACAGGTCGGTGTCTTCGAGCACCTTGTCGTTGAAGTAGTCCTGCGCTTCGAGCCCCAGCGCGCGCGCCTTAATGCGCATGTTGATGTCTTTGCTGACTAAAATCACCGAGCGCGTCGGATGCTGGTGCTGCAGGCCGATCACCACGCCTAAAATTGCGTTGTCGGCTTTGCCTAGTTCCAGATTGTGCGGCAGCTCCTGCCTGATGAAGCTGGTTTGCAAAAACAGCCGTCCGGTGCTGTTTTTGTGCATATCAGTTTGCAGCGCGATGCCCTCGTCGATGTTGCGCGGCGCATCGTTGACGATTTCATCGAGGAAACGGCTCACCTGGCGTGCATTGCGCGCCACTTCGGTCATGCCCTTTTTCTTGTTGTCTAACTCTTCCAGTACAAACATCGGCAGGCAGATGTCGTGTTCCTCGAAACGGTACAGGCTGGTCGGATCGTGCAGCAATACGTTGGTGTCCAGAACAAACAGCTTGGTATCGGATACCGCTTTTTTGAGCTTCGGCATGATATTTCCTTAGTTGAGCGTTGCGACGAAATCCAAAACTTCCTGTGCGTGCCCGTCGGCTTTGAGTCCGCGCCATTCATGGCGCAGCATCCCCTGACTGTCGAACACGAACGTGCTGCGTTCGATGCCGCGTACCTGCTTGCCGTACATGTTTTTTAGCTTTATCACGCCGAACAGATTGCACACGGTTTCATCGGCATCGGACAGCAGTTCAAAAGGCAGGGAGAATTTAGCCTTGAAATTCTCATGAGATTTTAGGCTGTCGCGAGAGATGCCGGCAACGATGCAATTTGTTTGCTTGAATTGCTCATGTAAATCGCGAAATTGCTGCGCTTCGGTCGTGCAACCCGGCGTGTTGTCCTTAGGGTAGAAGAACAGAACCAGATTCTTGCCTAGTGCGGCGGCAGGGGTGAAGGTTGTCCCGCTGGTCGCGGGGAGCGTGAAATCGTGTGTCATGATTCAACTTTCAAAAAATGTTGCCATTGGTAAATTGAATTGTAAACTTTAAACGAAGCGTCTCAGTCTCCGAGGTCAACAAGACAGGCTGCGTCCAGGCTGATTTTTTCGCTGGTCAGCAGGTATCTGATGCAGTTGCGCCCCTCGTGTTTAGCTGTATACAGTGCTGTGTCCGCGGTATTGAGCAGAAAATTCGCGTCGCAACTGCTGTTAACCGAGTGTGTGGCTATGCCTATGCTCAGTGTTACATGATCGGCAACGTTCGATTTTGCGTGAGGAATATTTAATGTCAGTATGGCATGCTGTATCTTTTGGGCAACTGCACGCGCACCTTCCAGTTCGCAGTCAGGCAGCAGGATGGCGAATTCTTCACCGCCATAGCGGGTCACGACATCGGTCGTCCGGTTGAGCTGTGACTTTATCCGCTCGACAATACGAATTAGTACGCGGTCGCCTGCGGGGTGGCCATAGAAGTCGTTGTAGTCTTTAAAACAGTCGATGTCCAGCATCAGCAGTGCAAGTGGCGTTCCCTGACGGTTGACGCGGCCAAATTCCGCCTTGAAGCGCTCGTTAAAGTAGCGTCGGTTGTAGGCACCGGTCAGGCCATCCGTTGTCGCATCGATACTCAGTTGTTTAGAGTGCGATTTGAGCATGTGTTCGCGGGTAAACGACACACTGGTGTCGGTGATCTGAATCAAGCACTGGTGCGCGCCATCGGGTGTGATGATCGGTGTGAGGCTGACCGATTGATGGATGCGGGCCTGCTGTTTTTGCCTCGTACAAGGCAACGGGTAGAGTGGTAGCGGCGAGCGGTGTAGTACACTGGACAGCACGACGGGTAATTTGTAGGTCAGTGCATTTTGCATCGCAGTTTTGAATGAGGCGCCTAAGCCATCAGTAAACAGCGATTCCAGCGTTTGACCAACGGCCTGTTTCTCAGTGATGCCGCTGTGCTCAGACACCCAGTCGTTCCATATCACGACGACGCCTTGGTTATCAATCAGAATCAAGCCTAAATTGATTGCATTCCAGATCGAATTCCAAACTAAATTTTGGACGTGAGTGGCGGGGTTCATGCGTATTTAGATGCCGGTGATGAAAGCGTCAATATGAGAGAGGAATTCTTTCAGCGACGAGGTGCTGAGCAGAAAAACCAGACAGCCTTGTGTTTGGCGCATTTCGATCGTCAAATCGATGTGTAAGGCCATCATAACGGGCTGGTCGATCTCACCGGTGATGTTTTGCAGCAGGGTTTCGGGCGAATCGACGGTATATTGCGGCAGTGTGCTTTGCAGCGTCAGACCGAGCAGATCGGCCATCGCAGACAGGCAGGCGTTCAATATAATGTTGCCCAGTTCGCACATGGCATCTTGTTCAAACTCCGCTAATTCTGCGAGGCTGACGTGCGATCCCATCATGTCGCGTACGATCTCCAGTGCGCGTTCTTCTGTGAACAGCAGCATCGCTATCGCATCAAACGGTCCGCTGAAGTGCTGTCTGACGGCACCGACGCGCGCGCTGTCCAGCGGCAACTTCTGGGCTTGAATTTCAGAGGAGGGGAAAATCTGTACGTGCGGTACGGATAGCTGAACTTCCTCGCCGATGATTTCGCTCAGGCTGGAAGCTGCGCGGCCTGCACCGATATTGAAAATCTCGCAAAGGGCATCCGTGTGCAATTCAGATAAAGAAATCACACCGCACCTTCGAAGTGATCGAGTGCTTGCAAGACGGTTTTTTCAGTAACCGGCTTGGACACGAAGCGAGCGCCCAGTTCTATGGCGCGCGTTTGTTGTGTCTCTTGAATGTTGGCCGAGAAAATGGCGATGCGAATTTCAGGATGTTTGTCGAGAATTTGCTCTGCCGCATCTGTACCCAGCATGCCGGGCATGTTGATATCCATACTGATGAAATCAGGCAGGTCGTGTTCGACCATTTGGAGCGCTTCATCGCCGCTCGTCGCTTCAATGATCAGCCATTGCGGGCGCTTTGCCAGAATGAAAGTGCGGATCATCAGTCGGGAGAGTCGGCTGTCGTCAACGATGAGCATTTTTTTGATGCTATTTGGCATGATTTGTTGCTCGTGGATTTTGTCTGCCGTAATTCTATCACAGTTCGACTATTTTGACAGCATTGTGAGCATCAATATTGAAGTGAGTCTGGAACGGGGTTTTTGGATCAGCGCAATGTTTTTTGGCCGCTGTGCGTCACTGTGGTTATACTTGGCAGCGTTTTTATTTCAATTGCCGCTGAAAAATCCCGGTGATTCATTTGCTTATACCATGATAGATACGGATTACATGTTTGAGGCGCTGGCCCAAGCTGCGCTGGCGGAAGCCGCCGGTGAAGTGCCGGTGGGCGCTGTGGTTGTGAAGGATGGGCAGATTATAGGTCGGGGATATAACGCGCCGATCTCGCTCCATGATCCGTCGGCGCATGCCGAGATGCAGGCCTTGCGCGCAGCGGCGCAATATCTTGGTAATTATCGTCTGGTAGGTTGCGAGTTATTCGTCACGCTGGAGCCTTGCGTGATGTGTGCGGGCGCGATCATGCATGCGCGTATCCGGCGGTTGGTGTACGGTGCATCGGATTTCAAGACGGGGGTCTGCGGCAGTTTGCTCGATCTGTTTGCCGAGCAGCGCTTGAATCACCACACGGAAGTCGCGGGCGGGGTACTGGCTGAGGCGTGCGGCGCGACCTTGAGCCGATTTTTTTCCCTGCGCCGTGAGCAGAAAAAAATAAATGAAAATAAGCATATACATCAAAACTCAGCAGCTTGAATTGCGGGGGGATGCAGAACAGGTGCTGCGCCGCTATCCGGTTTCCACGGCATTAAAGGGGGCGGGCGAGTTATCGGGCAGTTACTGCACGCCGCGAGGTCGCCACATCATACGTGCCAAAATTGGTACGGATTGCCCGGAAAATGCAGTCTTTGTACGGCGCCGTCCGACCGGTGAAATTTACAGCGAGGCGCTGGGCGCGCAGTATCCGTTGCGCGACTGGATTTTGACGCGCATCCTGTGGCTATCCGGTTGTGAAGCCGGCTTCAATCGTTTGGGTAAAAACGATACCATGCGCCGCTATATTTATATACATGGCACGCCCGATACCGAACCGATGGGCGAGGCACGTTCCCACGGTTGTATCAGAATGCGTAACGCGGATTTAGTTGAATTATATGATCTGGTGCCGGCAGGTACGCCGGTTGAAATTGTCGAATGACTGATCAGAAAGAGCCTCATGAGCAATCCTTTTAGTGTAAGTCTGATTTGCTGGCACGATGGCGAACCCCTGCTCAAATCCGTCCGTGAGGCGGTGTTTATTCATGAGCAGGGAATTGCGCCTGAGTTGGAGTGGGACGGTGCAGATGAGCATTGCCGCCATGCGCTGGTGTTGAGCGCGCAGGGCGAGGCGATCGGCTGCGGCCGTATGATATCGGACGGTCACATCGGGCGTATCGCGGTGCTGCCGAAATGGCGCAAACAGAAGGTTGGAACCGCCATTGTGGAAGCGTTACTCGACTACGCGCGTGCACACGATTATCCTCAGGTGGATGTCGATGCGCAGACCTATGCAGTGCCGTTCTATCACGGCTTTGAGTTTGTCGAGGAAGGGGCTGCGTTTATGGATGCGGGCTTGCCTCACATCAAAATGCGACTCAAACTACTTGCCCGTTAAATAGTCGGCTACGCTGAAATTCATCACAGCTTCCGGTCGAGAGACCGTAAAGGCGGTGATCACGGCGCCGGTGGCAAACGCTTCTGCGAAGATGAGGATCGGTGCGGGAATCAGGTAGTGATACTGTATTTCCGGCCAGGTGTAGTGGGTGAGCGCCAGCAATACCAGTGTCGTGCTCGCCATCATCAGCATGCTCGCCAATGCCGCGCAGGCAAACCCGTTTAACAGCACAAACAGGAATAAGTTTTTCGGCAAGTAGCGCTGACAAAAGCGCAGCAGCGCCTCGCCAAACAGCATGGGTACGGCCAGCATCAGCAGCCCGTTGATGCCCAGTGTCGCGATTTCCTGTCCCGAATACAGCCAGCTGCCAGTCATGATCAGGGTGAGCGCAATCAGCGCAATCGGCCAGCCGAACATCAGCAGGAACAGGGTCGCGCCGATCAGGTGGAAATTAAAGCCCGGACGGATGCCTGCGCTCATTTGCCAGAAAGCGGCAGTGCAAAAAATAAGCCCGATCAATGCGTTAAACATGTCCTGATTTTTCAACAGGATTTGCCAGGGTGCACAGCGCACCGCCCGGTACAGTAAAAAGGCAAAGGCATAGTTGGCCAGCAACAGGCTATCGCCGGTGAATAGCGTCGCTGGCAGGTTCATGGCAGCGGGTAGGGCAGACTTTCAAATGTGAGGAGAGGTCCTTGCAATGAATGCAAGTGAACCGGATGCGCCTCGCGGCTCGTCATTTGTACCACGGCCAGCACGTCAAAGCCACCTGTAGGCGCGGGAGCTGCATTGACGATCATGCCGCAGGCCTGATCAGCCATCTCTTCGCTATATAACTCATCGCCCGGATTCGCCGCGCTTAAAACATGCGCCAGATACATGCGGCGTTTGGGCTTGCCCAGATAATGCATGCGTGCGACGATCTCCTGTCCGGGATAGCAGCCTTTCTTGAAATTGATGCCGCCGATCAGGTCGAAATTCACCATTTGCGGCACGAACTGTTCCTGTGTCGCGGGCAGAATCACAGGGGTGCCTGCGCGGATGTTGAGCCAGTCCCAGGTGTCGCTCCCGGTCATTTGGCTGTCGAGTGCAGCCGATAGCATGGGTTGCTGTTCAGGCGTGCAATTGAGCATGAAGCGCGCGTCACCGATTTTGATGATGCGGCAGGCTAATTCAGCCGATTCAATCACGCCCATCACCGGTAGTTCAAGGCACGTTGCGGGCAGTGCGGGATGACAACCTGACAGGCCTAGCGAGACGACCTCATGGCGTGCATCGGTGATTTTGACTTGGGCGCGCAACACGTACATGCCGAGTTTTTTGCGTAGCGCATCAGCCAGTGTTTCCGGCAGTTGCAGCAGGTAATCATCGGCGTCGCGCCAGATCAGAAAATTTGCCAGCATACGGCCTTTGGCGGTGTTGAAGCTGGAGTACTGTGCCTGGGTTGCGCTGACTTCGCGGATGTCGTTGCTTAGCAGATTTTGCAAAAAAGAGTGTGCATCGCTGCCTGATACGCGCAGCGTGGCAAGCTGGCTGAGGTTGCAGAGCGTTGTGTTGGTCTGCGAGTCTGTGTGGCCGATAGTCATAGTGGATCCGTCAGATTGCATGGTGTTCGTGTGGTGGGCGTATACGTAACCGGCCTTGCGCGCTTTAATCCTGTTGTATGTCTGACAGGGTGAGCGCAGCGCGTTCGTTAAGGAAGCGGCCTAGATGACGGTCGTCGCGGTCTGCGTGGTTCAATAGCCAGTCCGACAAAAACAGCTTGATGCGGTAGCCTGTATACCAGGGATCGCAGCCCGTTGTTTGGATTTCATTGCTGAGTTTGTTAAAAAAGTGCTTGTACGAGCGGTGTTGGGCGATATGGTCGGCGGCGAAAGGATAGTGATGGGTGTGCATCAGCTGCTCTTCGAAATCGAAATGCCCTTCGATTTTAATTTTTAGCGTGGCAATCAGCTCGTTCACACCGTCATGACGATTAATCACCGCTTCGCGTAGCGCGCTGATGAGGCTCATTAAGTCCTGATGATGGCTGTCGATTTCGCTATGCCCCACATCGGGTTGGAGGCCTGTCTCATCTTCGGTATAGTCTTCCGAGCCCGTATGCAGGCCGGTTGACAGGTAATCGGTGCAGCGCTGCAGATAAACGCGGGCCGGGATATCGTCGGGATTGTCACGTACGATGTCTTCCAGCATCGGTTGCGCGCGCGCGATTGAGCGTGTGTGATACAAGGCCAGCGCCTCTTCGAACTTCTGCAAACTTTTGGATTTTGCTTCCCTGACTTTGGGCGCGTCGTGATTGAACACCTCATAGATCGATTCGGCGTTGGTGTTGTAGGTGACTTTCACGCGTCCTAAGTGGCGCACCAAAAATTTTTCGGGTTCGGACAGGCTGTATAAGGTGTGTTCGCTGATCAGCAGCGGCGCACCATAAGTTTTAGTCAGCGTTTGCAATCGGGACGCGAGATTGACCGTATGACCTAAAACCGTTCCTTCCATACGGTTGCCGCCGCCGATGACGCCGAGCATCAGTACGCCGGTATTGATGCCGATACCGATGCGGATCGGGGCATAGGCCGCGCGTTCGCGTCCTGCATTGTATTCGTCAAGGCGCGCCAGCATCGACAGCCCCGATGCCAATGCATCGTCGGCGGTGGTCGGGAACAGGGCCATGATTGCATCACCCATGTATTTGTCGATGATGCCGCGGTGCGCACTGATCACCGGGTTCATCACTGACAAATAGGAATTGATCATGCTGAAGGTTTGTTGCGGTGTCATACTCTCCGACAGCGATGTGAAATCGCGTATGTCGGTGAATACGACGGACATGTTTTTTTCGATCTGGTCGCCCAGTTCCACATCGATCAGGCTGTTTTTTCCAAGAAAGGCGATGATGTCGCGCGGCACGAAATGCAGTAGCGTGCGTTCCAGAAGTTTTAAACGCGCCCGCGTACCGGCATGCGCCTCGCGTTCGGCATTTAGCTCGTGCGTATCTTCAGAAATGTCGAAACTCGCGCTCATAAGCTACCGGATTATACAAATACCTTGTGCGGCAAATTATGGCCCGCATCGTTCATCAGGCGTAGGTGCTGATCCGACCGCCCTTGAATTCGCCCGCTATGAACTGAATGCCTATCGCTTCATTCGCTTCTTTAGGAACCGCTTTTACGTTGCCGGTTGAGCTGTTATCGCTGTCGTTGTCTTGATCAGTTGATGACTTCTGCACGCTGTAAGTCAGGCTGTTTTCGTTGGTCTGTGTTTGAGTCTGGCTTAATTTTTGCGCCTGTGCGGACAAGGTCACGATCGTCGAGGGCGGTGTATCAGCGCTGGATTTAGCTCTGTCGGTAACAGGCGTGGCCTGATTGCTGAAGATCTGACTGATCGGGCTGCTGATTTGACCGCTGGAGGGCGGATTGATGCTTACACTTGAGATGGCCATGACAGGACTCCTCGTAGTTGTGAGGATCGTACTCTACTGGTATTTTTGTTAGATGGCAATGACTGCCGCGTTCGGCTACACTCTCGCGCCATGAAATCTCTTGCCGGAATCTTGTTGCTTCTACTGCTTAGCGCATGCGATGAGTGGAATAATCCCTATCCTGCATCGGAGGCGGGGCAGTCCATTCTTTATACCGCATTCACCGAGCGCCCTAAACATCTCGATCCTGCACAGGCTTACAGCGAGAACGAATATGAGTTCATCAGCAATATTTACGCGCCGCCGCTGCAATATCACTATCTGAAGCGGCCGTACCAGCTGGTGCCGCAGGCGGCAAGTTTAATGCCGACCGTTACCTATCAGGATACGCAGCATCGCTCGCTGCCGGATGATGCGCCAGCGGAAAAAATCGCTTACAGCGTTTATGAAATTCACATCAAGCCCGGCATGCGTTATCAACCGCATCCGGCCTTTGCACGCACCAATGATGGTCGTTTGGAGTACGAGCATTTGACGCTCGCTGAGCTGCACGACGTACACGCGCCGGCCGATTTTGCGCACAGCGGAACGCGTGTGGTGAATGCCGCTGATTATGTGAATCAGATCAAAAGGCTGGCGAGTCCGCAGCTGCATTTGCCGATTTACGGCGTGATGAGCGAGTACATCGTCGGCTTGAAAGCGTATGCGGACACCTTGCAGCAGGTGGTGCAGAAGCAGCCCGCAGCTTTTCTCGATCTGTCAGCTTATCCCCTGACTGGCGCCGAAGTGGTCGATGACACCACCTACCGCATTACGATACACGGCAAATACCCGCAGTTCGCCTATTGGCTGGCTATGCCATTTTTCGCCCCGATGCCGCCTGAAGCCGAGCGCTTTTATGCGCAGGCGGGGATGCGCGAGCGCAATCTGTCGCTTGACTGGTGGCCGGTGGGGAGCGGACCCTATTACCTGTCTGAGAATAATCCGAACCGGCGCATGGTGCTGTCTAAAAATCCTTATTTCGACAGCGAACGCTATCCGGCAGAGGGTGAAGCGTCTGATGCCAAGGCCGGACTGCTGGTGGATGCGGGCAAGCATTTGCCGCTGATCGATCGAGTGGTCTTTACGCTGGAAAAGGAGACGATTCCTTACTGGAACAAGTTTTTACAGGGCTATTTCGATGCCTCCGGCATCAGTTCGGATAGTTTTGATCAGGCGGTGCAGGTCAGTGTCGGCGGCGACGCCAGCGTGTCGGATGAAATGCGCGAGCAGGGCATCACGCTCTCTACCTCGGTTGCCACCTCGACGATGTATACCGGTTTTAACTGGCTCGATCCTGTGGTGGGGGGGAGTTCAGAGCGGGCCCGTAAGTTAAGGCAGGCGATTGCGATCGCGGTGGATTTTGAGGAATTTGTTTCCATCTTTGCCAACGGACGGGGGGTTTCTGCGCAATCTCCCATTCCGCCGGGTATCTTCGGTTACCGTGAAGGGGAGGCGGGCATGAATAAGTTCGTGTACGACTGGGTGGGTGGGCAGCCTGTGAGAAAGCCGATTGCTGAAGCCCGGCGTCTATTAGCTGAAGCCGGCTATCCGGACGGGGTGGATATCAACACGCATCAGCCGCTGGTGATCAATCTGGACACCACCGCGACCGGCGTCGGCAACAAGTCGCGCCTGGACTGGATGCGCAAACAGTTCGACAAGCTTAATGTGCAGCTGGTGGTGCGCAGCACCGATTACAACCGTTTTCAGGACAAAATTCGCCGTGGCGACACGCAGATGTTTTATTTCGGCTGGAATGCCGATTATCCCGATCCTGAGAATTTCCTGTTTTTGCTGCATGGGCCGCAGGGCAAGGTGAGCCATGCGGGCGAGAATGCGGCCAATTACAGCAATCCTGACTATGACCGTTTGTTCCTGCAAATGAAAAATATGGAGAACAGTCCGGCGCGGCAGGTGATCATCGATCAGATGCTGGAAATTTTGCGCCGCGATTCGCCCTGGCTGTGGGGCTATCATCCGAAGAACTACGTGTTGCAACACGGCTGGCTGCATAACGTCAAACCCAGCGTCATGGCGAACAACAAGCTCAAATACTGGCGGGTTGAGGCAAGTCTGCGCGATGAGCTGCGCGCCCGCTGGAATCATCCTTCACGCTGGCCGCTATGGTCGGCGCTGGGGCTGATCCTGCTGTCGGGACTCTGGCTGTGGCAGGTGCTGCAGAAAAAAGAAGCGCGCAGCAGGTAGTACGCTTAGATGCCATTTTTCTATTCACATCTCGACAAGAAGGGCAGACTGTTTGGCCGGGGCTGGTTTATCCGTACAATAGCGCACTCATGATAGCCTATCTCATTCGCCGCCTACTCTATGCCGTCCCGATTCTGATCGGGGTGAATCTGCTCACCTTCGCGCTGTTTTTTGTCGTGAATACGCCGGACGACATGGCGCGTATGCAACTTGGGATTAAGCGCGTGACACCCGAGGCGATCGAGAAGTGGAAGGTGCAGAAGGGGTACGATAAGCCCTTGCTGGTCAATAGCCAGGCTGCCGGTGCCGGGCAATTGACCGATACAATTTTCTGGCACAAATCAGCCAGTATGTTTGTGCTGGATTTTGGCTATTCTGATGACGGGCGCAGTATCTCGCATGAAATCGCCACGCGGATGGGGCCGAGTCTGGCGATCGCCTTGCCGACTTTTATGATTGGCCTTGCCTGTTATGTCAGTTTCGCCTTGCTGATGACCTTGTTTCGCGCCACCGCCCTCGATATCGCCGGGGTTGCACTGTGCGTCGTGCTGATGTCGATATCCGGATTGTTTTACATTATCGGCGGCCAGTTTCTGGTGAGCAAACTCTGGCATCTGGTGCCGATCTCAGGCTACGGCGATGGCGGATTTAAGTTCGTCGTGCTGCCTGTGATCATCGGTGTGATTGGCGGAATAGGGTCTTCCAGTCGCTGGTATCGCACGATATTTTTAGAGGAAATCGGTCGTGATTACGTGCGTACTGCGCGCGCTAAAGGCTTGTCCGAACTGCGGGTGTTGTTTACCCATGTGCTCAAAAACGCGATGATTCCGATCCTGACCGGTGTGGTCGTGGTGATTCCCCTGTTGTTCATGGGCAGCTTGCTCACTGAATCATTCTTCGGTATTCCGGGTCTTGGCAGCTATACGATCGATGCGATCAACGCGCAGGATTTTTCGGTGGTGCGCGCGATGGTGTTTTTAGGTTCCTTGCTGTATATCGCAGGGCTGATACTCACCGATATTTCCTACACGATGGTGGATCCCAGGGTGCGCTTGTCATGATGCCGGTAATCCTGTGGAGCGATGCGCTGGTCTTTTTGCTGCTGGGTGCGTGCGGGGCTGCATTTTGGCATATCCGCTGCCATGAACATCTGTTGCTGCCCTGGCGGCGGGTCGGCAAGAGCGCTGTAGCGATGTGTTCCTTGCTGGTGTTGTCCCTGTTCGTGCTGGTGGGATTGCTCGACACCTTGCACTACCGCGTCGCGTTGAACGGGGCGTATTCGCCCGAAGTGTTGAGCGTGTTCGACAAGCTGGCAGAACCGCTGCGCCTGCACACCGAAAAAACGTATTCGGCGCCGCTGGCCGTTGCGCTGTATGCGAAGGAAAGTACCACTGACGCTCAGGGGCGCGTGGTGCGCGCCTATCCCAGACTCAAATATGGCGGCGCGCATTTGCCCGAGGCCTCCGGTGCGGATGTCGCCAGGCGTGCGCTGACAGGTGCGCTAGCGGGCGTGTTAGCGGGCGTGCTACTGGGGTTTAGGGCGCGGCGCGCGATCTTTGTGACCGTGGTGATTTTGGCCGCACTGATCGGCATGACCGCGAATTTAGCGGCTGTCTATCATGTGCTGGGCACCGATAAGGTAGGGCAAGATGTGCTGTATCTGTCGCTAAAAAGTATCCGCACGGGGCTGATCATCGGCACGGTGACGACGTTGGTGACTTTGCCGCTGGCGCTGTTTTTGGGGGTGGCCGCCGGCTATTTTCGCGGCTGGGTGGATGATGTGATCCAGTATATCTATACGGTGCTGAGCTCGATTCCCAGCGTGCTGTTGATTGCTGCTGCGGTGTTGATGATGCAGGTGACGATAGATACGCATCCTAACTGGTTTGATACCGCCGCCTCGCGCGCCGATTTACGGCTGGTGTTTTTGTGTTTGATACTGGGCATGACGAGCTGGACCGGACTGTGCCGTTTGCTGCGCGGCGAGACTTTGAAACTGCGCGAGATGGAATATATACAGGCGGCGCAATCCTTTGGCGTGTCATCGATGCGCATCTTGTCGCGCCACATTATCCCGAACGTGATGCACATCATTTTGATTGCGCTGGTGATGGATTTTTCAGGGCTGGTGCTCGCCGAAGCAGTGTTGTCCTATGTCGGCGTGGGGGTCGATCCCTCGATGATCAGTTTCGGTACCATGATCAACGGCGCGAGGCTTGAGATGGCGCGAGAGCCGATGGTGTGGTGGGCGCTGGCTGCCGCCTTCGGCTTTATGCTGGCGTTGGTGCTCTCCGCCAACTTGTTCGCGGATGCCGTGCGCGATGCCTTCGATCCGAGGTTAAACCGTTCATGAGCCTGCTTAAAGTCAATCATCTGGTTACGGGGCTCGCCAGCGGGCTTGCCATCGTGGACGGGATTTCGTTTGAGATAGCGGCCGGCGAGACCTTTGCGCTGCTCGGGGAATCCGGCTGCGGCAAGTCGATGACGGCGCTCTCCCTGATGCGGCTGCTGCCTGACGGGGTCGCCAACCTGTCAGGGGACGTCGTGCTGGGTGAGGCGGCTTTGTTTGACTTGCCGGAGCGTGAGATGCGCGGCATTCGCGGCGGATCGATGGCGATGATTTTTCAGGAGCCGGGACTGAGTCTCAATCCTGTGATGACGGTGGGGGCGCAGATCGTTGAGGTGCTGGCCTTGCATCAAGGGTTGTCGGGCGCTCTGGCACAGCAGCGCTGTGTCGAGTTGCTGGACGGGGTCGGGATTCCTGATGCGGCGCGGCGCGTCCATGAATATCCGTTCCAGTTGTCAGGCGGCATGAAGCAGCGTGTGATGATCGCGATGGCGCTGGCAGGCAAACCGCGCTTGCTGGTCGCCGATGAGCCGACCACGGCGCTCGATGTGACGATACAGGCTCAGGTGCTGCAACTGTTGCGCGACACGCAAGCGGCGACAGGCATGGCGATGTTGCTGATCACGCACGATTTGGGTGTGGTGGCCGAAACCGCGCATCGCGTAGGCGTCATGTATGCAGGCCAGATAGCCGAGCAGGCCTCTCGTCAGGAATTATTCGCCCGCCCGCTGCACCCTTACACCCAAAAACTGTTTGCCGCTCTGCCGCAGGCAGGATTGCGCGATCAGGCGCTGGCGGCGATTGCCGGCAGCGTGCCGCCCATGGGATCGATTGTTCAGGGCTGCCGCTTTGCGCCGCGCTGCGATCGGGCTTGGGAGCTGTGCCGCGAAAAAACACCTGAATGGACAATTGTCAATCAGGGTCAAGGTGTGCGCTGCCACCTATATAACAGGATTGAGGAGCAGAAAGACAGGATTGAAGATCGCGGATTGAGGTTTGAGGAAAAAACCTCAAAGGCGGCCGCGAGATTCAACGCTATCCTCACGCCTCAGGCATCGATCCTAGAAGTCTCGGATTTACACGTTCACTTCCCGATCCGCAAGGGAATTTTGCAGCGAGTCGTGGGGCAGGTCAAAGCCGTGGATGGCGTCTCGCTTTCGATAGCTAAAGGAAAAACGCTCGCCATCGTGGGCGAATCGGGGTGCGGCAAGACGACGCTGGGCAAGGCCTTGTTGCAATTGATTCCGTCCACGGCAGGCCGTGTCGTGTTCGACGGGCGTGAGCGGGTGAGGGGGCAGCGCGCATCGATGCAGATGGTGTTTCAGGACCCTTACGCGTCGCTCAATCCCAAGATGCGCGTGGCGGAAATCCTCGAAGAGGGGATGAGTGCGCTCAAAGTGGGGGGTAATAGCGCGGCGCGTCAGGTGCACATTGACGGATTGCTTGATAAGGTGGGGCTGGAACGTGCCGCCAAATGGCGTTATCCGCACGAGTTTTCCGGCGGTCAGCGCCAGCGCATCGCAATCGCCCGTGCGCTTGCCGTATCGCCCGGATTGCTGATTTGCGATGAGCCGACCAGTGCGCTTGACGTGTCGGTGCAGGCGCAAATCTTGAATTTGCTCAAGTCGCTGCAACTGGAATTGGATCTTTCCTATTTGTTTATCACGCACAATCTGGCCGTGGTCGCGTACCTTGCGCATGAGGTTTGTGTGATGTATCTGGGGCGCATCGTTGAGCGCGGCAGCACGGACGATGTGTTGACTCATCCGGCTCACCCCTATACGCAGGCCTTGCTGTCGGCTGTGCCGCGTATCGATGGCGCGGCGCGCGAATATATCCGTCTGGCAGGGGATTTGCCATCGCCGGCGAACCCGCCCGCAGGTTGCCATTTTGCCCCGCGCTGCCCTGCTGTTCAGGATATTTGCCGGGCACACTATCCGCCGGCGGTGAATATTTCGGAAAGCCATGTGGTGCATTGCCATTTTTAGTCAATACCGGTTGACGGGATGCCGGCATTAGATTAAAAAGGTGGCAGAGATTTTATTCATCAACTAAACCGTTCAGGAGAGCATCATGAGTCAAAATTTATCGGGCACAAACGACATCAGCAAGGAAAAATTGATGCAGGACTTGCAATTGGTGGTGTCTGATGCCGAAGAGTTGCTCCGCGCGACAGCAGGTCAGGCGGGAGAAAAAGTCAGTGCGGCTCGTGAGCGCATTCAGGATAGTTTGAGCGCGGCAAAGGGACGTCTGGCGGATGCTGAAGAAGCGATGCTGGAAAAAACCCGCGAGGCGGCGCGTGCTACGGATGAATATGTGCATGAGAATCCATGGCGTGCGGTGGGTATTGCTGCCGGTGTGGGGCTTGTGGTGGGCATGCTGATCTCGCGCGGCCGGTAATGTCAGCAGTTAACTCAGGTCTGCTGGGGTCAGTCAGGCGGTTGTTGTCCACGCTGACGTCGGTTGCGTCAACCAGGCTTGCGTTGCTTGCAAATGAATTATATGAGGAGCGTCTGCAGTTGGAGCAGATGCTCCTTTATTTTTTCACCGCGCTGTTTTGTTTTGGGATGGGCATCCTGTTGCTGACGACGTTTGTCGTTGTGCTGTTTTGGGATACCTATCGTCTGGCGGTGCTGGGCGGACTCAGTGCGCTGTTTGTGGTCACGGGTGTGCTGCTGGCGAATAAGCTGTTGTGCATTTCGCGCAGAAAAAGCACCTTGTTTTCGGTCACGCTGGCAGAACTCGCGGTCGATCGCGAACAGCTGGATGGTACGCATGACTAAACGCAGACAGGTGATGCTGGCACGCCGTCAGTTGCTGCGTGACAATATCAGCGCGCAGCGCGAACAGTTGGCGGACATCGCGGTCAATTTGCGGCCGGCGTTTCAAGTGGCCGACGGTGCGTGGCGGATGGTGAGCTTTGTGCGCGGGCATGCCGTACTGGTAGCGGGCGTGTTAAGTCTGGCCATCGTGCGGCAGCGCGGCATTTCTGCTTTGATCAAAGGCGGCTTGCGAGCGTGGCGAGCCTGGCGTTTCGTTAACGAACTCGCCAAAAAAATACCGCATCGATAAAATTAATGGTGTTTACGGCGCACAGGTTTATGTGCCGGTTTATGTGCCGTGTGCGAGACGCGTGCAGATTTAGCGCGCCCCTTGGGCTTGCTCTGCCAGTTTTTTAAGCTTGCAACGCTGACATGGTAGCGGGAGGCCAGCTTGTCCAGCGGTTCGTCGCTGTGTGCGTTGTATTTGATCGAGGCGCCATCGCGGTCGATTTTTGCAGTGGGGTGCAAGTGCATGTTGAAAGCTTCAAACTCCCCTTCGTTTTCTGCAACCTCCCCGTTAAGCGGCACCAGCAGCGTTTCCCCGTCGCTTAGATTGTCGCGGGCAGATAAGCCGTTGACGGATTTGAGGCGCTCCAGCGTCAGGCCAAAACGCGGCGCCAGATGGTCGAGCCGCTCACCCTTTTTGGCGCGATAGGCCTGCCAGCTCACCAGCGGTTTGTCATAGTTTTCCAGATTGTTTTTATAAGTCAGGACGCTGTCTGTCGGCAGCAAAATATAATCGTTGCTGTTTTGCAAGAGGACCGGGCGGTTGTGTGCGGGATTGAGCGCAATAAACTCTTCGCGGCTGATATCCGCCAGTTGCGCTGCCAGTTTAACGTCCATGTGTTTCGACGTGGCGACCGACATGAAGTAGGGTTTGTTTGGGATGTCGGACAGGCTCAGGCCAAACTTTGACGGGTTGGCGACGATATTTTTGATCGCGATCAGTTTCGGCAGGTAATTGCGTGTTTCATTCGGTAGTTTTAAGCTTGCGTAATCGACCGGCAGGCCGAGTTTTCGATTGCGCATCTGGGCGCGATGTACCGAACCTTCCCCCCAGTTATAGGCCGCGAGTGCCAATTCCCAGTCGCCGAACATGGTGTGCAGTTTTTCCAGATAATCGAGCGCACCGTTGGTCGCGCCTATGATGTCGCGCCGGCCGTCATACCACCAGTTTTGCCGCATGCCGAAATTTTTTCCGGTGGACGGGATGAATTGCCAGATGCCGGAGGCATTGCTGGTCGAATAGGCGCCCGGGTTAAAGGCGCTTTCTATCATTGGCAGCAAGGCGATTTCAGCGGGCATGCCGCGACGCTCGACTTCGGAGGTGATGTAATACAGATAACGGTTGGCCCGGGTCATCATTCGGGCGATATAGGCCGGGCGTTTTGCATACCATTGTTCGTGATGCGTAACGAGCGGATCGCTGATTTGCCGCATCGTAAAGCCCTCGCGCAGTCGCTGCCACAGATCGCCGTACTCAGGCGCATCGCTCAGTATCAGTTCGATATTGCGCGCGCAAGGGAGGATGATCCGGGGCGGGGTGATCTGATCTTCTGCCTGTGCGCTCAGTGCGCAGGCGGTTAGCAGCAGCGAAAAAAACAGTTTGAACAAGGGGATTAAGTACCGGATAGAGAAAAAGCCCGCAAGGGTAGCCGAGTTGTCGGCGTATGGTCAATCAAAAAAACGCCCGCAATAGCGGGCGTCAATCAGCAAATGGCGATTGCCTATCTGACGGCGTTTTTAAGCTGCTCCAAAATCGCCGGGTTTTGACTTAGGCTCGATTCAGCGATTCGAGACTGCGCCGAAACCTATCTGACGGCGTTCTTAAGTTGATCGAGAGTTGCCGGGTTTTGACTTCGCCTCGAATCGATATGGCTGATTCGAGGCTGCGCCGAAACCTATCTGACGGCATTCTTAAGTTGATCGAGAATAGCCGGGTTTTCCAGCGTCGATACGTCTTGCGTGATTTCTTCGCCCTTAGCGATGGCGCGCAGCAGGCGACGCATGATCTTGCCCGAGCGCGTCTTGGGCAGATTCTCACCGAAGCGGATTTCGTCAGGCTTGGCGATCGGGCCGATTTCCTTGGCAACCCAGTTGCGCAGTATCTCGGCGATTTCGCGTGCTTTTTCCGGTGTCTCGGGGCGTGCGCCTTTTAAAACGACGAAAGCGACGACCGCTTCACCCTTGATTTCATGCGGGCGTCCGACGATGGCCGCTTCCGCAACCAGCGGGTTGGAGGCCAGCGCAGATTCGATCTCCATAGTGCCCAGACGGTGGCCTGAGACATTCAGTACGTCGTCGATACGGCCCATGATCCAGAAATAGCCGTCTTCATCGCGGTGTGCAGAGTCGCCGGCCAGATACGCGCCGTGCATTTCTTCCGGGAAATAGCCCTTTTTGTAACGTTCAGGGTCGCCCCAGATGGTGCGGATTTGCGACGGGAACGGTTTTTTGATGACCAGAAATCCGCCGTGCTGATCGAACACTTCGTCGCCCGCTTCGTTGACGATGGTCGCCATAATGCCCGGCAGCGGCAGGGTACAGGTGCCCGGCTTGATCGGCATTGCACCCGGCAGCGGGGCGATCATGTGACAGCCGGTTTCAGTCTGCCACCAGGTGTCCACGATAGGGCAGCGTGCGCCGCCTACGGTGTTGTAATACCACATCCAGGCTTCGGGATTGATCGGCTCACCCACAGAGCCTAACAGGCGCAGGCTGGACAGATCGTATTGTTTTGGCAGCTCGCCGCCCAGTTTGATCAGCGAACGGATCGCCGTCGGTGCGGTGTAGAAGGTCGTGACTTTGTGATCCTGAATCATTTTCCAGAAACGCCCTGCATCCGGGTAAGTGGGGACGCCTTCGAAAATGACTTGCGTGCCGCCCATCGCCAACGGGCCGTAGGCGACATAACTGTGGCCGGTGATCCAGCCCACATCGGCGGTACACCAGAAAATATCGGAAGCCTTATAGTCGAACACCCATTGCATCGAGATCATCGCGCCCAGCAAATAACCGGCGCTTGAATGCTGCACGCCTTTCGGGGAGCCGGTTGATCCTGAGGTGTAAAGAATGAACAGCGGATGTTCTGCGCCGACCCATTCAGGCTCGCAAACGCTTTCTTGTCCGGCGACCAGATCGTGCCACCAGATGTTGTTGGACGCATCCCATGCGGTATCGCAGGCTGCGCGCTGGTAGACGATGACGGTGTGTACCGATTCGCATCCGCCCAGCGTCAGGGCTTCATCGACGGCGGGTTTAAGCGGCATGGTGCGGCCGCCGCGCATTTGTGCATCGGCGGTAATGACGGCAGAGGCTTTGGCATCGGTGATGCGTTCGTGCAGACTTTTGGACGAGAAACCGCCGAATACGACGGAGTGAATGGCGCCGATGCGCGCACAGCCTTGCATCGCGACCACGGCTTCAATGCTCATCGGCATATAGATGACGACGCGATCGCCCTTTTTGATGCCGCGCGATTTTAAGCCGTTGGCGAACTGGCACACGCGTGCATGCAGGTCGCGGTAATTGATTTTTGTCACAACGCCGTCATCTGCTTCGAAGATGATTGCGGTCTTGTCGGCGCTGGCAGCCAGATGCGCATCCAGACAGTTGTAGGACACGTTCAGTTCGCCGTCCTCAAACCACTTATAGAAGGGCGCATTGCTGTCGTCTAGCGTCTTGGTAAACGGTTTTTTCCATTGCAGCGTTTCACGCGCCAGACGTCCCCAAAAGCCCGTATAGTCCTTTGATGCTTCGGCGCATAGCGCCTGATAGGCCTCCATGCCGGAAACATTGGCCTGTTTGACGAAATCTGCTGAGGGGGTAAAGACACGGTTTTCGTGCATTACAGACTGAATGTCGGACATGAGGACTCCTGAGTGCGTGACTGAAATAATGGAGCAATGTAGTTTTTTTTAGTGTTGTCTGTCAATCGTTACGCGCGAGTTCACTGTAAGAAGTGAAAAAATTAAAGTTTTCGGGTGATTTTGCGCTGATTGGATTTTGAAGGGCGGGGGTTTTACGGTATCATCGCCCCTTACCAAAAGCATTTTTCCGGGCACCCGCATGACCAAGTATATATTTATCACCGGTGGCGTTGTCTCTTCCTTAGGGAAGGGTATCGCCGCAGCTTCCCTTGCGGCAATTCTCGAATCCCGTGGCTTAAAAGTCACGATGCTCAAGCTCGACCCCTACATCAACGTCGATCCGGGGACGATGAGTCCGTTCCAGCACGGCGAGGTGTTTGTCACCGAAGACGGCGCGGAAACCGATCTGGATTTGGGGCATTACGAGCGGTTTATTTCCGCCAAGATGCGCAAAGCCAACAACTTCACCACAGGCCAGATCTACGAGAGTGTGATCCGCAAGGAGCGCCGCGGCGAGTATCTGGGCAAGACGGTGCAGGTCATCCCGCATATCACCAATGAAATTCAGGCCTTCGTCGAACGCGGCGCGGCAGCGTATCCTGACGGCGTCGTCGATGTGGCGATCGTTGAAATCGGCGGCACGGTGGGCGACATTGAATCGCTGCCGTTCCTGGAAGCTGCGCGCCAGATGGGGCTGCGCATGGGGCGCAACAAAGTCGCTTATGTGCATCTGACGCTGGTGCCATATATCGCGACCGCAGGCGAATTGAAAACGAAGCCGACCCAGCACAGTGTGCAGAAGTTGCGTGAGATCGGTATTTTCCCGACCGCGCTCCTGTGCCGTGCCGACCGTCCTATTCCGGACGATGAACGCGCCAAAATATCCTTGTTCGCCAACGTGCGCGAAGAGGCGGTTATTTCGATGTGGGATGCCAAGAGCATCTACATGATTCCGCAAATGCTGAACGATCAGGGTTTGGACCGCATCGTCTGCGAAGAACTGAAGCTGGAATTGCCGCCTGCCGATTTGTCGGTGTGGGCGCGCCTCGTCCATTCGCTGGAAAATCCGCAGCATGAAATTACCATCGGCATGGTCGGCAAATATGTCGAGCTGACCGAGTCCTACAAGTCCTTGATCGAAGCGTTGCGCCATGCGGGCATCCATACCGAAACGCGCGTCAATATCGAATACATCGATTCTGAAGTGCTGGAGACAACGGGCACCGACGCGCTGGCGCATTTCGATGCAATCCTGGTGCCCGGCGGCTTTGGCGCGCGCGGTACGGAAGGCAAGATTGCCGCGATTCGTTATGCGCGTGAAAACAAGGTACCCTACCTCGGCATCTGTTTAGGCATGCAGCTGGCCGTGATCGAATATGCGCGTCATGTGTCCGGCATGACGGATGCGAACAGCACCGAGCTTAATCCTGAAACGGAACATCCGGTGGTGGCGTTGATCACCGAATGGCGCGACCGCGAAGGCCGCGTCGAGACGCGCAGCAACGACTCCGATCTGGGCGGCACGATGCGTCTGGGTTCGCAGCGCTGTCCGGTCAGTGCCGGCACGCTGGCACAGCGCATCTATGGCGATGAAGTCAACGAGCGCCATCGTCACCGCTACGAAGTAAACAATCATTACGTGCCTGAGCTCGAAAAGACCGGTTTGATTATCTCCGCGCGTACGCCGACAGAAAATTTACCTGAAATCATGGAGTTGCCGCAATCTATGCACCCTTGGTTCGTCGGCGTGCAGTTCCATCCCGAGTTTACTTCCACCCCGCGCGCAGGACATCCGCTGTTCAGTGCCTTTGTCACCGCAGCCTTGCAACGTCAGGCTACGCAAGGGGCGTCGGCATGAAGTTATGCAATTTTGAAGCGGGACTTGATCAGCCGTTGTTCCTGATCGCAGGTCCTTGCGTGATCGAGTCGGCGCAAATGGCGATCGATACGGCGGGTGCGTTGCAGGAAATTTGCCGCGAATTGAACTTGCCGTTCATTTACAAGTCTTCATACGACAAGGCCAATCGCAGTTCGGGTAAATCGTTTCGCGGTTTTGGTCTGGATGCGGGCTTAAAGATACTCTCCGATGTGAAGTCGCAATTGGGTGTCAACGTGCTGACCGATGTGCATAGCATCGAAGAAATCGGTGCGGTGGCCTCCGTGGTGGACGTGCTGCAGACGCCGGCATTTTTGTGTCGTCAGACGGATTTTATTCATGCGGTCGCACGTTGCGGAAAACCTGTGAATATCAAGAAGGGGCAGTTTCTGTCTCCGTGGGACATGCAGAATGTGGTCGAGAAGGCGCGCGATGTGAGCGGTGCCGACAACATCATGGTGTGCGAGCGCGGTGCGTCATTCGGTTACAACAATCTGGTGTCCGATATGCGCTCGCTGGCTGTGATGCGCAACACGCGTTGCCCGGTGGTCTTCGATGCCACCCATTCGGTGCAGTTGCCGGGCGGTCAGGGTACGGTGTCGGGCGGTCAGCGCGAATTCGTGCCGGTGTTGGCCCGTGCCGCAGTGGCAGCCGGAATTTCGGGTCTGTTTATGGAGACGCATCCGACGCCGTCCAAGGCGTTGTCGGACGGCCCTAACGCTTTCCCGTTGGGTCATCTGAAGGCGCTGTTGAAGACGCTGATGGTGCTCGATCAGACCGTTAAGCAGCAGGGGCTGATTGAAGAAACGGTCGATTTGAAAAACGTATAAAAATCTATTGCGCGTATCAGCGCGGTGGTTTATTTGAAATTATTAATGTTTTGAATTTTTGAGGATAAAAAATGAGTGCAATTGTTGATGTGATCGCCCGTGAAATTCTGGATTCGCGCGGCAACCCGACTGTCGAAGCGGATGTTTTGCTTGAATCCGGTGTGATGGGCCGCGCAGCGGTGCCGTCCGGTGCCTCTACCGGTGAGCGCGAAGCGATGGAATTGCGCGATGGCAACAAAGGCCGTTATCTGGGTCGTGGCGTGTTGAAGGCGGTAGAGTATGTCAACACCGAAATCGCCGAAGCGATCATCGGACTCGAAGCGATGGAACAAGCCTATATCGATCAGACCATGATCGACCTCGACGGCACTGAAAACAAGTCGCGTCTGGGCGCGAATGCGATTCTGGCGGTATCGATGGCGGTCGCCCGTGCGGCAGCCGAAGAATCCGGTCTGCCTTTGTACCGTTATCTGGGCGGTTCGGCCAAGATGCAGTTGCCTGTGCCGATGATGAATGTCATCAACGGTGGCGCGCATGCGGTCGGCGGCGCAGACATGCAGGAATTCATGATTATTCCGGTCGGCGCACCGAGTTTCCACGAAGCGTTGCGTTACGGCACCGAAGTATTCCACGCCTTGAAAGCGGTATTGCACAAACGCGGTCTGCCAACAACGGTCGGCGATGAAGGCGGTTTTGCACCGTCTCTGGGTTCGAATGAAGGCGCACTGAAGGTGATCGTCGAAGCGATTGAAGCGGCAGGCTATGTGCCGGGTGCGGATATCGCGATCGGTATGGATCCGGCTTCTTCCGAGTTCTACAAGGACGGTATGTATCATCTGAAGGCGGATGGTCTGGTACTGACCTCGGCACAAATGATTGATCTGTACGCGAGCTGGGTCGACAAGTACCCTATCATCAGTATCGAAGACGGCATGGCTGAAAACGACTGGGACGGCTGGAAGCTGATGACCGATCGTCTGGGTAAAACCATCCAGATCGTCGGCGACGACGTCTTTGTTACCAACACCAAGATTTTGCGCGAGGGGATTCGCCGCGGTATCGCTAACTCCATCCTGATTAAGGTCAACCAGATCGGTACGCTGACTGAGACCTTTGCTGCGATTGAAATGGCGAAGCGCGCAGGTTACACCGCTGTGATTTCCCATCGTTCAGGCGAGACGGAAGACAGCACGATTGCTGACATCGCAGTTGCAACCAATGCGCTGCAGATCAAGACAGGTTCTGCTTCCCGTTCGGATCGTATGGCGAAATACAATCAACTGCTGCGCATCGAAGAAGATTTGGGTGAAGTTGCTTCCTATCCCGGTCTCGATGCTTTTTATCAGCTGAACTAAGGAAATCCGGGTTCAGGATAAATAGGCGCCCCAGGTTCAGGCCGGGGGCGTTTTTTTTGTGTGGTATTGACCGGTTTGAGCAAGTCGAAAGACTCATCCTGCATATATGAAAATAATCACACTGATATTGATTGTTTTGTTGTTGCTTTTGCAATATCCGCTTTGGCTGGGCCGGGGCGGCTGGCTGAGGGTGCAGGATTTGCATCGTCAGGTTGCGGCAGAACAGCAGATTAATCAAAAGATCCAGATACGTAATGGCTTGCTGGACGCGGAGGTGCGCGATCTGAAACAGGGCACCGAGGCGATCGAAGAGCGTGCGCGCAGCGAGCTTGGCATGATCAAGAGCGATGAGGTTTTCTTTCAGATACTGGACGGCAACGCCAGCCCAATTTCACCGGTGTCATCTGTACCCGCCAAATAATTTAGTAACCTAGCGCGCGTGCGCCCTGATAAAAAATAAAGCTGACCAGCCACGCAAGGGCTAGCGACCAGACCAGCGCGAGCAGGGTAAAGCGGCGGCTCTTCGATTCACTTTTGAGTGTGGCGATCGTGGACAGGCAGGGCGTGTAGATCAGCGTAAACAGCATGAAGCTATAGGCTTGCACCCAGTCGAGTTGGGCGGCCAGTGCGCCGCTTAGCCCCTGGCCTGTCAGTCCGTAGATGACCGCCAGCGAGCCGATGACGATTTCCTTGGCGACGAAGCCAAACAGCAGCGCGATCGTGAGCTGTTCGTTGATGCCGATCGGTGCGAAAAACGGCTGCAATACGCTGCCTATCATGCCCGACACAGTTTCTGGACTCGCAGGCTGTGCCGAGAAGGGGATATGAGTGAGCAGCCAGACTAGCACCACGCCTGCGATGATGAAGGTGCTGGCGCGACGCAGGAAGTGGGTGACTTCCAGATAGCCGCGCAATACCATCTGGCGCAAGGTGGGGAAGCGGTAGGGCGGCAACTCCAGTACAAAGGGTTCGCTGTTGGAAAATTGCTGTTTGAACAGCAGGGCGGTCAGTATGGCGGCGGCGAAACTGAACAGATACAGGCTGAACAGCACGAGCGGGGCTGCGTGTGTGCTGAACAGCGCCGCGGTGATGAATACGAATACCTGCAAGCGCGCAGAGCACAGTGAGAACGGGATGATCAGCATGGTCAAAAGGCGCATGGCGCGCGAGCGCATCACGCGAGTTCCCATTAGCGCCGGCACGTTGCAGCCGAAACCCATCAGCAGCATCACGAAACCGCGCCCGTCCAGCCCCATTTTGGCCATCAGCGCATCCATCAGAAAGGCGGCGCGCGACAAATAGCCGCTATCCTCGACGATTGCCATCAGCAGGAAGAACAAGACGATGACCGGGACGAAAGCCGCGACCGTTGCGATGCCGTTGTAGATGCCGTCCAGCAGCAAGCCTTGCAGGGCCGGCGGCAGGCTGGCCACCGCGGGCACCAGCGCCGTCTCGCGCAGCCAGGTCAGCAGCTGGCCGATGCCGATTTGCAGCGGCTGGCCGAAAAAGAAGATGCCTTGAAACAACAGATACATGATGCCGAAGAAAATCGGCAGCCCCAGTACCGGATGCAGCATCACCCGATCCAGTTTTTCGGTGAGATTTTCAGGCAGGCGGGCGGGGATTTGCACCGCGCTTTTTAGTATCCGCACCATCTCAGCTTCGATGTGTTCGTCCTGTTCGAGCTGGGTGCGCACGTTTTCGGCCATGCCGGGGGTCGGGTAGCGCAGCGCACGGGTCACAGCCTGCAGTGCTTCCTGATAGCCCGTGCCGTATTTTCCGCTCAGCTGGAAAACCGGTATTTGCAGCAGCTCGGACATCTTGCGGCTGTCGATGGTGATGCCGTATTGCTTCGCTTCATCCGACATATTGAGCAGCACGACGATGTTCATGTTGAGCTGCTTGAGCTGCAGCAGCAGGCTCATCTGGCGTTCGATCTGTGTCGCGTTCAGTATCACCAGCGCCAGATCCGGCACATTGTCATGCAGGAAATGCCGCACGACCTGTTCGTCGTCAGAAAAGCCGTGCAAATCGTAGATACCGGGTAGATCGATGATTTCGACCATATCCGCGCCCAGCAGAATTTTGCCGCTAAGCAGTTCGACCGTGATGCCGGGCCAGTTTCCAACGCGTGCCGCGCCGCCCGTCATGCGGTTGAAGAGGGTCGACTTGCCGGTATTGGGCATGCCCAGTAACGCGATGCGTTTCATGATTTGCAGATCCTGATTTTGGCCGCTTCCAGACGGCGCAGTACGATGTCTGTCGTGCCGATGCGCACCTGCAGCGGCCCGCCGAAGCTGGCTTTGCGGATTAATTCTATCGTGCGGCCGGAACGAAAGCCGAGTGCCAACAGCCGCTGATGCAACGCTTCTTCGGCGTGAATGGCGGTGATGGTGGCGATGTCGCCTGTATGCATCGTGGCAAGTGTGGTGGCAGACATGAAGAGCTTAGAAATTCAACAGTAGCGCATTATTCCACAGCCGTCCGGTGTTTGTCGCGCAAGGCGTGTTTGCGTGCGGTGCCAATCAGATCGAAATCATAGTGGCGGCGGTATATTTGCCGTGCCCGTTAGGTTAGAATGCCACCTTTGCTTGTCACGAAAACGAGAGTCAGAATGATCAAGGGAAGTATTGTTGCAATCGTCACGCCTATGCACGAAGACGGTAGTCTGGATTTGCCGGCGTTTCGCGGATTGATCGATTTTCATATCGAGCAGGGTACGGATGCAATCGTGGTGGTGGGTACGACCGGCGAATCGCCGACCGTTGATCTGACTGAACACGAGTTGCTGATTTCAGAAGCGGTGAAGCATGCCGCTAAGCGTGTTCCGGTCATTGCCGGAACCGGGGCCAATTCGACACGCGAAGCCATTGAACTTGCTCAATATTCGCAGCGCGCCGGTGCGGACGCATCGCTGTCCGTGGTGCCTTATTACAATAAGCCGACTCAGGAAGGCCTGTACCTGCACTTCAAGGCGATTGCCGAGGCAGTGGACATGCCGCATATCCTGTACAACGTGCCGGGGCGCACGGTGGCGGACATGAACAACGACACGGTGCTGCGTCTGGCTCAGATACCGAATATCGTCGGCATCAAGGACGCGACAGGCAATATTGAGCGCGGCAGCGATTTGCTGGCGCGTGCCCCGAAAGATTTCGCCATCTACAGCGGCGACGATGCCAGTACGCTGGCGCTGATGTTGCTGGGTGCACACGGCACGATTTCCGTCACAGCCAATGTCGCGCCTAAGCTGATGCACGAGATGTGCATGGCCGCACTGGACGGCGATGTGGCGCGGGCGCGGGAAATCAATTTCCGCTTGCTGGGATTGCACCGCAACCTGTTCGTCGAGGCCAATCCTATCCCGGTAAAATGGGCGGTCGCGCGCATGGGTCGCATGAAAAACACCCTGCGTCTGCCGCTGACACCTTTGTCGGCGGGCGTACATCATGTTGTTGAACAAGCCATGCGTGACGCTGGCGTACTTACAAATTAATCTTCGGGAATAAATATGAAAGCTTTGCATATTGGAATTTGTAGTGTTGCGCTGGTCTCGCTGGCGGGATGCGGTGCGATGGGTTTGGGCAACAAGCGCATCGATTATGGCGCGGCCGCAGTGCAAGTGCCGACCCTAGAAGTGCCGCCGGACCTGACCACTCCTGAAGTGGATGACCGTTACAAGGTGGCAGGTAATGAGTCGGTTGCGACTTACTCGGCATATAACAATGAAGCGGCGCCAGTCGCGCGCAGCACGGTGCTGCCGGTAGTAAAGGGCGTTAGTCTGGAGCGCAACGGCGCACAGCGCTGGTTGAAAGTATCCGACCAGCCTGAAAATGTCTGGCCGGTCGTCAAAGCTTTCTTGCGTGAGACGGGGCTGAACATTCAGACCGAGGATCAGGCAGCCGGTATCATCGAAACGGACTGGGCGGAAAATCGCGCCAAGATTCCGCAGGATGGTCTGCGCAATATCATCGGCAAGGTTTTTGATGGTCTGTATTCGTCAGGCGAGCGCGATCAGTATCGCATCCGTCTGGAGCGCGCAGGGGAGGCTACCGAAATTTACATCACGCATCGCGGCAAGGTCGAAGTGCTGGATGCGGACAAGAGTTCTTCGAAGTGGCAAACCCGCCCTAACGATCCTGAGATGGAAGCGGAGCTGTTGCAGCGTCTGATGGTGCGTTTCGGCGGTACGCCTGCGCAAGCCGTTGCCGCGACCGAAGGCGCTGCTGTGTCTACGGGCGCTGCCACCCTGCTGCAGGTCTTCGATGGTAGCAGCGTCATCGTTATCAGCGATGCGTTTGACAAGAGCTGGCGCCGGGTGGGGCTTGCGATTGAACGTGCCGGTTACGTCATCGAGGACAAGGATCGCGAAAAAGGCGTTTATTTCCTGCGCACCGTCAAGGTGGAAAAAGGCTGGCTGGATAAGCTGCAGTTCTGGCGGGATGAAGAAGACACGAGTCTGCGTTATCGCGTCACCGTTAAGGATGCGGGTGCGACATGCGAAGTCGCGGTCACCGATCAAAACGGTGTCAGCTCGGAGGCGAGTCAGTCGCGTCTCGATGCAATTTTCAAGAATATCAATCAATAAACGGATTGCAGCGTAAGTAAAAAAGCTCGCCTTTGCCGGTGAGCTTTTTTTTTGAGGAAATCAGATGAAATTTGCTTCTTTAGGGAGCGGTAGCGAAGGTAACGCCTTGCTGGTGAAGCGCGGGCAGACGCATGTACTGCTCGATTGCGGCTTCGGTCTGAAAGATACGGTCGCGCGTCTTGCGCGTCTTGAGGTGACCCCTTCTCAATTGAACGGCATCATTGTGACGCATGAACATGGGGATCATATTGGCGGTGTGGCACGTCTGGCGCGTCAATACCGCATTCCTGTCTGGCTGACGCGAGGCACGCACCGGGCGCAGCCCAAGGCATTTGAAAAGGTCGAGGAGCTGCACGAAATCGATGTGCATCAGTGTTTCTCCATCGGCGATCTGGCAATTCAACCCTATCCTGTCCCGCACGATGCGGCAGAACCGGTGCAATATCGGTTGTCAGGCGGCGCTAAACAGCTGGGTGTGTTGACCGATGCCGGTTGCAGCACGCCCTATATCGAGCAGATGCTGAGCGGTTGCGATGCGCTGGTGCTCGAATGCAATCACGACAGCGATATGCTGATGAACGGCAGTTATCCTTACAGCTTAAAACAGCGCGTGGCGGGGCGTTTCGGTCATCTGAGCAATGCCGAGGCCGCAGCGCTATTGGCCAAGCTGGATACAACTCGTTTGCAGCATCTGATTGCGGCGCATCTGAGCGCGCAGAACAATACGCATGCGTTAGCGGTCAGTGCCTTGTGCGGGGTCTTGAATTGTGAGCCTGCATGGGTGGGGGTTGCAACTCAGCATGAAGGATTCGGCTGGCGGGAAATAATATAAAGCAGGATTCAGGATTCAGAAATTTTAAGCGAAAAAAAACCGGCTTGCGCCGGTTTTTTCTTGCAAGCAGTCTATTACTTAGCAGCTGGTGCTTCAACAACAGCAGATGCAGCAGCTGGTGCTTCAACAACAGCAGGAGCAGCAGCTGGAGCTTCAGCAGCCTTTTCACCACAAGCAGACAAAGCAAGAGCCAACAGAGCAGCAACGAGAGCGGATAATTTCATGTTAAGTTTCCTTAAAGTTAAGTTAAAAATGATTCAAAATTTTGTTCGACTTCGCTGATTCAGCTAAAATCAAAGTCGCGGCATTCTACCAGTTAAATTAAAAAAATCCAGCAAATTACAGTATTTTTATAAGCCTAGTCGCGTTGTGGATATAGCGGAATGCGAACTGGACCACATTTCCATGAAGGACGCGGTCAGTGCGCGCGCATTTTCGGGGTCGTTTTGCGCAAAAATGCCGCGCGGATCGTCGAAATGAAACCGGCGCACATAGTGCAGGTTGTCCGCGACGCTGAAGGGCGCGGTAATGTGCTGCAGGATTTTGGATGTCTGGTGTATGAACATCCTGTCGTCAAACTGGTGCAACAACATCGTCATGCGCGGACACAACGTGGATAGATAGTGCGTGTCGTGCGTCAGCACATGCAGGCGGTTGGCAGGGTTCGCCAGCAGGAAGTGGCGCAAGCTGTCGTAGCGTGCCTCCGAGTTAAACCCCAGACCGTCGAAATTATTTTCGAACAGGTAAAGGTTGTGCTGTGCCCGCCGGCATAAGGTATCCAGTGCCGCGCTGTAATCGGTAATGCCGTCCAGATGGGTGTGTATTAGCGCGTCATCCGTCATCAAGGTCTCCTTAAAGGGGGGCGAGATACCCGTCCAGATACCATTCATACAGCGTTTCGATCACATGTTCCGGACATTCCGGTTGTGCAGGGAGGCTGCGATTGTCAGCCAATTCGCGCAGCAAGGCGTAGTCGGCTGCCTCCACCTGCGTTGATTCGCCGTTCATAAACACGGTGTCGGTGCGGCACAGCATCTGGCTCTTGAGATTCAGTGCGATGCCGTTGGACGAGAGTGCTTTGGCGAATTTTTTCAGACTCAGCTCGGTCTCCGGCGTATCGAAATAGATATGCGGCTTGGGTTCGCTCAGATAACAGCCGAGGAAATTGGCGATGTCACCTTTATCCCAGCGCACCTGCTTGATCGCCTGTTCTACCTGCGTCAGCATGGCGGAACTGATTTCGGACGGATGCGCCTGCGTTTTCAAATCGGGATCGGCGTAGTTGCCTTCCACCACGATCCGGTCTTGCAGGTAAACCAGAAACTGCTCGGCGAGTTCCTGATAGGCGGGGGTGCGAAAACCGATCGAATAGGTCATGCAGTCGTCTTCGGCGACGCCGTTGTGCGCGCATTGCGGCGGCAGATACAGCATGTCGCCAGGACCCAGTACCCATTCCTGCTCGACCTTGAAGTCCTGCAAAATGCGCAGCGGTGCGCCTTCGATCAGCGTGCGGTCGGCTTGCGTGGAAATCTGCCAGCGGCGATGTCCCAGACCTTGCAGCAGGAAAACATCGTAGGGGTCAAAATGCGGGCCTACGCCGCCACCCTTGGGGGCGTAGCTGACCATCAGGTCGTCGAGGCGCGCGTGCGGAATGAAATCGAAGCGTTTAAGCAGTTCGGCCGCTTCCGGCAGGTGATGGTTTAAGCCTTGCAGCAGCACCGTCCAGTGCGCCTTGCCGAAGTCTTTGAAGTCTTTGGCCGTAAAGGGCGATTGCGCCAGTTCAAACTCGCCGTTGTACTGCGTGATCAGGCGCGCTTGCGCTTCTTCGGTGCAGGCAAGTTTGATGGCCTGTTTGGGGCTCAGCAGACCGGTGAATTCAGGAATGGCGCCGCGTATCAGCAGCGGTTTCTTCTGCCAGTAGTCGCGCAGAAATTCGTCTATGGACAGGCCGCCTAGCAATGTGGATATATTTTTCATGCGCGAGATTATAGCCTCGTCAGGCCCCGCGTTGTAGCAGTAAAAAATTTATTAGGTGACGACAGACAAAGTGTTTAAAATGTCGCGAGATTTAGGATTGAATAGATACATATAACTTTCACATACGCCGGCTATGCTTGCAGCGGCGAAATTTTAAAAAGGAAATTTAATGAAGATTGCAAAAAATACAGTGGTATCGTTGCGTTACGAATTGCGCAATGCCGAGGTGGCAGGCGAAGTGCTTGAATCGGTTGAAGATCCGATCAGCTATCTGCATGGCGGTTACGACGGTATTTTTCCACTGGTAGAGGAAGCGCTGCATGGCAAGAGCGTAGGCGATAAGGTCAGCGTCACCTTGCAACCGGATGATGCATTCGGCGAATACGAGCACGAACTGGTCGAAGTCGAAGCGCGCAGCTCTTTCCCTGAAGATGTCGCCGTTGGCATGCAGTTTGAAGGCGCGCCTGAAGAATCTGACGATGAAGACTTCATTTTGTACACCGTTGTGGAAGTGGGCGACGACGAAGTGACCGTGGATGGCAATCATCCATTGGCTGGCAAAACGGTCACCTTTGACTGCACGGTCACCGGCGTGCGTGCCGCGACCGAAGAAGAACTGGAACACGGCCATGTGCATGATGAAGCAGGCGGTCATTTGCACTAAGCAGATAGCCGTTACGCATTGAATGTCGCCCCGCACTGCGGGGCGCTTTCATTTGTGCTCCCGATACGCCGGAATGGATGGTCAGAAAAATAGGCCCTATATGAAATGCAGCGGGTAGTTCGAAAACCACAGCGGTAATAATACGATGAAATGAGCGTGTTCCTTAACACCTACAGCCCCTGTGCGCCGCCGAAGATAGCCAGCAAACAGCGGTGATTTTAGGCGAGGACTGTTTGAGCACGTGGCAGCTGGTCGGAACGTGCGAGTTCCGCAGCCCCGTTGTTTGCCGACTATCAAGGGTACGTTTTCCTGTTTGGTTGCAAATAGGAAAACGCGGTAAACCGGGGTCGCCTTTTCTTGGGTTACTTTTTTTTGGCGACGCAAAAGAAAGTAACCAGTTGCCGGTCTGCCACCGGCGTAATTTTTAAAATAGGATTTATGTTACATACTCGAAATTACATGCAACCAAAAAAATGACTTATGTGAGGTTTGTCACAGACAGTTGTGTGAGCTGCCCCTAATATGCGATCCATCAACCACAAGGAGCTCAAAATGAAATGTAACTCAGGCGGCATGGATCGTATTCTTCGGGTAATCGCAGGTCTGGTTCTGATTGCGCTGGCTGCGACTGACATGGTGGGCGTGTGGGGTTGGATCGGCGTTGTGCCGTTGCTGACCGGCGCGATCGGTTTTTGTCCTGCTTATATGCTGTTGGGCGTGAACACCTGCGGCATTAAAAAATAATCCATCCGTCCTCCCAGACTTTAGCCCGGTTAATTGCCGGGCTTTTTAAATATAAGGATAGTCATGAATAAAAAAATTTCTCTGTTTGCATTGCTCAGTCTTGCTACATGCAGCGTTTATGCCGAAGATCTGACTAAATATCAGGACGAGAGCCGTGCGGTCGCCATGCCGTTTTTGAAGCAGCTGGGTGCCGCGAATCAAAAAGCGGTCAGCGAAGGCGGGCCTGATTCGGCCGTTAAAGTGTGCCGCGATATCGCACCGCAAATGACGGGTGAGGTTTCACGCAAGACCGGTTGGAAAATGACGCGCGTCAGTCTGAAAGTGCGCAATCCTATGCTGGGCGTGGCCGATGCCTGGGAGCAAAAGGCGCTGATGGAATTCGAGGCGCGCGCAGCTAAAGGCGAAAAACCTGAAACGCTGGAATTGTCGGAAATGGTGCAGGAGCCGGCTGGCAAATATTTCCGCTTTATCAAGGCGATTCCGCTGCAAGCAGGTTGTGTTGCCTGTCACGGTGCGACAGAACAAATTCCCGATAGCGTCAAGGCTCGCCTGAATGAAGACTATCCGCACGACAAGGCAACCGGCTACAGCGTAGGTCAAGTTCGTGGTGCCGTGAGCATCAAGCGTCCGATATAAGTCAGACTTAAGGCCGCCAATTCCGGAAAATGTAGCTTTCCAGATGATCTGCCTGATTTTAGCGGGCGGGCGGCAGCAAAACTGATTGTCACTTGAAAACGGCCCGTCTTGCGGGCCGTTTTTTTGACGGGTGCGCCATGATCGCCTGCCATTTGCGCGAATCCGATTCGAAAAATTCTTGATGTTTATACCTATATGGATATAATCTGCACATGAATAAAGTCACGGTTAAGCCGCTAGAGTGGGTCGCATCCTCAAAAAAGGATTTGATGTCCATGCCGTCCGATGTCGTGGATGTATTCGGGTTTGCGCTTCATGTGGCGCAGCATGGCGGGAAGCATTTACAAGCAAAACCATTGAAGGGTTTTGGATCGGCGGGTGTTCTTGAAGTTGTTGAAGATGATGACGGCAATACCTATCGAGCCGTCTACACAGTCCGGTTTGGTCATGCTGTGTACGTGCTCCATTGTTTTCAAAAGAAATCCCATAAGGGTATCGCGACGCCCAAACAGGATATCGATCTGATTCGTGATAGGTTGAAATTGGCGCAGCAGCATGCGGAAGGAGTAAAAAATGAGTGATATTGAGTCTGGTAGCAACAATGTGTATGCCGACCTCGGGGTGCCTGATGCCGAAGAAATGTGGGTTAAAGCCCAATTGGCCACTAATATTGGCGAGATCATTAAACGACGCAAATTAACGCAAGTTCAAGCCGCCGAATTGCTGGGTATCACGCAACCTAAACTGTCAGGTTTGTTGCGCGGTCAGTTTCGCGGTATTTCTGAAGCTAAGCTGTTGGAATGTCTCACGCGATTGGGGCGGGATATTCAGATTGTGGTTAAGTCTGCTCCGCGATCACGCACAGAAGGTCATGTGTCTGTTGTATTTGCATAGCCATTTGAGCATTCGGAGATAATTTATGGCATAAACGGCCATGCTTGGAATGTCCTCTGTGAAGAAATTTGCCATGTCGGTGAATGTATCTTTGCACACTGAGTTGAAGATTGTGTTCGTCAAAGCATAGAATCTGGCCTATATGTCCCTGCAAGCGAGGTTTCCCGCTATGCTCAACATCCGTTAAAATATCCGCTATGAAAAAACTGCCTAAAAATTCCTTCCACCTGTTCTTCTCTCTCGTCATGGGCGCGATGATGGTGTTTCTGATGACTGCTGTGATTACACTCGCGAATGTCGGTATGACGGATGATTTCCTCCGCCACTGGTTGCATGCTTTCTTAATCGCCTACCCTGTCGCGGTGCCGGTTATTTATCTGTTTGCGCCGATTGCCCGCAAAATGACCGCGCGGTTCGTCGAGCATCCGTAAATGATCCGCCGATATCCATTTTCACTGAAAGCATAACGAAATGAGCCAGATCGAAAATCACTGGGGCGAGGTTGCCAATATTGAAACGGCCTTGATGAGAAAAATGATTGCGCTGGGGCTGGACTGGCACGACGAAGTCGCCATGCGGCAACTGGCGGCGGAATGCAAAACGTTCGGCCCCGCACAGGTCGAGGCCGCTTACGCATCGAATGACCAGAGTAGGATCACGAAGGCCGAGCTTTTTTCGCTGGCGTCGTTGATGATACAGACGATGGAGAATGCCACGTTCGAGCGGCGCGATGTGCACGGCGGCGAGGTATGGAAGGCGTTTGGCAAACACCTGTATCAGTAAGCGATTTGACACTTGCGAGCCTTGTAATATAAGGCTTGCAGCGAAATAGCAACTTCCTCAATAACGCACGGTTCCGTTCACGCGTAACGAATGCCATCCGGCGGCTGCCACCCAATATCCAGGCGATCAATCAGTAGGCCATCCGGTTGTCTGACCACCCACTCCAGTGCCGTATTCAAATTAGCTGCGCCAGCTTGCACCGCTTTCAGACCGCCGTCCTATCCGAGTTTTACGATATAGCCTTAATGGCTAATACTTCCGTTCGGGTTAATCCGGTATATTGAACACAATTTATTTTTTGTTGCAACGTTGTTCGCAGCACAGCAGTAGGGTGATTAAAGCAGATGATGGTGAGTGGCGGGTATGTGCCAATACCTGCCCGTCAAGGTGTAAAATTTGCAGCAATAAAGCAGCCGTTCGTGGCGTAATGCAGTGTGCCGTGAAGGAGGAATTTAACGGACCATCTTGGATGTATCGATCAGCAATTTGAACTCACCAAACTTTCCACGTGGAAATCGAGGCAAACCTAATAAATGTACTTAAACCACAAAATCCTTTAGTATCGCAACATGGGTAGACTCATCCGTCAGGCTATATACTTTCTCATGATTACGCTCGTGATCAATGCTGGCGGCTGGACGTTTAACAAGGAAGCAGTAGCAGATGTATGGTTCGACGAGCAACGTAGCCTGGCTATGGAAGACCACTACTCTTCATCAGAATCTCAAGGTGTCAATGCGGATGTTTCACCCCAAAGTCCCTGTAATCACTGGTGTCACGCTGCCGTGCACTTCATGGGGTTACTTAGTCAGTCAACACCTGTGATGCCTGAGTTTGTAAACGAATATTCTATCCAACAGTCCAAAGCTGTTCAGCTTTCATCCCCTGACGGCCTTTTCAGGCCACCAAGACTCTTTTCCTAAGATTCGATTCAAATCTGTTTTTGATTTTGTTTTGAGTGCGCGCTCGCCTCAAGTGAGTTGGCGCACGCATATCTGAAGGAGTTTCCGTGCAATTCGTCACTATTTTTCGTAACCCGTGCATCGGGATGCGGCTAATGCGCCGCCTTATTGGTGTGCCATTCCTGTTTGCATCACTTTATTCATTGCCTGCTCTGTCGGTTCCGCTCACATTGGAGCAAGCATGGGAACAGGCTGAACATGCCAACCCGACATTACGAGCCACCCAGGCAAATCTTGCCGCAGCACAGGGCGATCTCGCCGATGCTAATGCGTTGTTATGGAACAATCCACAACTCGCTACTGAGTGGAGCAAGGGCACGCTTCCTCAAGCGGGCAACCCTGCACGAAGCAATCGCGGGCTGATGGTTGGTCTGGCACAAACTTTTGAAATAGGCGGTCAGCAGGGCATACGCCGCACCGTGTCCGATCAGTCTCTTGCCGCGACGCAAGAGCTGATCACGGAAACACGGCGTCAATTACATGCTGAAGTGGAGCAAAGGTTCATTCGTGTTCTCAGTTTGCAATTACGTATCCAAATTGAGGAGCAGTCTCTCCAGCTTATTGAAAAAGCGGCGATGGCTGTTGGCAAGCGCGTTGCAGCTGGGGAAGACAGCCGTCTCGACGGCAATCTAGCCAAGGTGGAAGCGGAACGTGCACAAAATCAGGTGTCGCTGTTGCGCGAGCAGCTCATTCAGGCACGATCCGATTTGTCGGCCTTATTGCAATTTCCCGCTGACAGTTTGCCGGATGTTGCCGGATTGCTGGATCCGCCGGCTGTTTCGTATGGGCTGGAAGAGTTGCTGATTTCCGCTGCTGACCGTTCACTGCTACGCGCGTACGAGCATAAGGAAAATGCCGCCAGAAGTCGGCTTGATCTGGAGCGCGCGTCGGTTTACCCGGACGTGACGGTGGGTTTGGGTACAGGACGTGGAACCCCTGATAACTCCGGATTGAATGTCACGGCGTTAAGCTTATCCGTACCGCTGCCACTGTTTCGCCGCAACGGCACAGGAATCGGGCGCGCGACGACCGAATTGACCCAGATGCAGGTGCAGCGACAATCCGCGCAACGTGATGCACGCGCCCAGGTGTTGGCTCTGTGGGAGCGCTGGGTACATCTGAAAACGCGCGTCAAAAGGCTGAGCGAATCGGCACTGCCAAGTCTGGCAGAAAATCAGCGCCTGTCTTCAGTTTCTTTTCGTGTCGGTGAGATTGGCTTACTGCAATTATTGATTGTGAATCGCCAAGTGCTGGACGGGCAGCGGGATTTGCTCGACGCACGGACTGAACTTCGCCTGACCCAGGTTAACTTGGAATCGGCAGCAGGCTGGCAGCCTGCGCGCAATAACCATTGAACAAAAAAATTAAAGTTAAGGAACGCATGACATGAAAAATTTACGCAGCGAACAAAAGCTAGACCCAAGGCGATTAATCTATTGGTTACTGGCAGGTGGTTTGTGTATCACCCTTCTTGCAGGATGCGGCGACAAAGCTATGCAAACTGAACCTGCCAACGATGCCGTGGCAGCATCTAAACCTGAAAAACAGGGCGAGAAAGATGCCGAAATGTTGCTTGTTTTAAGCGCCGAGGAGGTCGAAAGAGCTGCAATCAAGGTAGAGAAGTTGGAATTGCAAGCGCAAGCTGTGCAGGTGGTGGTTACCGCCACAATCCAGGCGAATCAGGACAGACTCGCCCACGTTGCACCTCGCATGGCAGGTCGCATTATCAAGGTTAGTGCCAACCTTGGAGACAAGGTGAAACTGGGGCAGGCACTCGCGGTGCTTGACAGCATTGAGTTGGGCGATGCGCGTTCCAGCTACCTGCAAGCGGTAAGTGAATCAGAAGTCGCACAGGCTGGATTCGAGCGTGCGCAGCGATTGAACGCTGACAATATCATTCCTGAAAAGGATTTTCTGCGCACCCGAGCCGAGTATGAGAAAGCCCGTGCTGCCTTGCGCGCCGCAGGTGACAAGTTACGCATGATGGGCGTTGTCCCTGAAAAACTTCAAGGATCGGCATTTCCGCTGACTGCTCCTATTGCGGGAATCATCATCGAAAAAAAGGCGGTGCTAGGAGAACTTGCTCAGCCGGATTCATCCTTGTTTACAGTGGCTGATTTATCCAAGCTATGGATAGAAAGTGATTTGTTTGACAAGGACATCGGCAAGATCAAGCTCGGTGCCAAAGCTGATGTCACAGTATCCGCTTATCCAGGCGTAGTGTTCAAGGGGCAACTTACCTACATTAGCAGCATGATGAATAAGGAAACACGCACGATTAAAGCGCGTGTGGAAGTGCCGAATCTTGACGGCAGACTGAAACCTGAAATGTTTGCCAGTGTCGCGATAAACACCGAAGGGGCGGGTGCTAAGGTGTTCATCGTGCCTGTTGACGCAGTGTTGCTACTGCAAGGAATACCGACCGTTTTCGTCGCTGAAAAAGGCGGGTTTGAACCCCGCGCTGTGGAAGTGGGTGAACGAGCTCAAGGTTACATCGTGCTTAAATCTGGCGTAGCGACGGGCGACAGCGTGGTGGTAAGCGGTGCTTATGCCCTTAAGGCACGCCTGCTCAAATCGCAAATCAGTGCGGAATAGGGAGAGATCATGCTGAACTATATTGTGGACCTCTCGTTGCGCTACAAGGTGTTGGTGTTGGTAGCGTTTGTGTTGGTGGTGTTGCTGGGCGTGAAAGCCTGGCGTGAAGTGCCGGTGGATGCTTTTCCTGATGTGACGCCAGTGCAGGTAAGCATCTATACAGAGTCACCGGGTCTGGCTGCCGAAGACGTGGAAAAGTTGCTGACCTTTCCGGTGGAAACCGCCATGGCCGGTCTTGCTGACGTGGAAGAAATCCGTTCGGTATCGTTGTTCGGCCTTTCCTATGTGAGCGTTTATTTCAAGGATAATGTTGACATCTACTTTGCCCGTCGGCTGGTCGGCGAAAAGCTGATCGAAGCCAAAAACCGCATTCCTCAAGGGTATGGAGAGCCGGGATTGGGCCCGAATACCTCGGGTCTGGGACAGGTGTTCTGGTACACCATTGAAGCGGCAGATAAAAAGTTATCGGAAATGGATCTGCGCACCTTGCAGGATTGGAATGTTCGTCTAGTGCTGCGCACTGCATCGGGCGTCGATGACGTGATGTCATGGGGTGGGCAGGAAAAGCAATATCAGGTGCTGATCAATCCCCAAAAGCTAATTAAATACGGCCTAAACTTCAAGACTGTGATGGAGACACTCGCGGCTAATAACCGTCAGGTCGGAGGGCAATATCTCGATATTGGTCAGGAGCAGTATCTGGTGCGTGGGCTCGGTTTGGTTAGCAACGTGCAGGACATTGGCAATGTGGTATTGGCCACTCGTGAAGGGACACCAGTCTATGTGCGCGACGTAGCCGAAGTCAAAGAAGGGCCAGCACTGCGCTCCGGCGCTGTCACCAAGGACGGTAAAGAAGTCGTATTGGGTATGGCGTTGCAGCGCATTGGAGAAAATGCCAAGAACGTGGTGGACGCGGTGAAAAAGAAACTCAATACAGTGCAGCAGGCCCTCCCGGCTGGCGTTGCCATTAATACTGTTTACGATCGCACCGAACTGGTAGATAAGGCAGTCAAGACGGCGGAAAACGCGCTTATCGAAGGTTCTATCCTGGTGGCCATTATCCTGTTCCTGTTTCTGGGAGAGATACGTTCCGCCGTGGTGGTTATCATCGCATTGCCGCTAGCCATGATGATCAGCTTCATCATGATGCAGCGGTGGGGATTGTCGGCCAATCTGATGTCGCTTGCGGGACTGGCCGTAGGCATCGGCATGATGGTAGATGGTGCCGTGGTGATGGTGGAAAATGGATTCCGTTTACTTTCACATCAGACAGGCAAGACGGTGAACAAGACGCATGTCATTCTGGAAGCGGCGCGGGAAGTAATCAATCCGACTGCGTTTGCGATTCTAATCATTATCGTGGTGTTTTTGCCATTGTTTGCCCTTACAGGCCTGGAAGGTAAGTTGTTCAAGCCGATGGCGCTTACCATCACCTTTGCAATGGTAGGTTCGCTGGTGTTGACCTTGACGCTGGTGCCGGTCATGTCGGCACTGATCTTGAAGCCCAAGGAAGAGAAAGACACTTTTATCGTTAAGTGGGCCAAAAGACTCTATCTTCCGTTGCTGGATTGGGCGCTGGAAAATAAGAGAAAAGTGGTTTCCGGGGCGTTGTTATTGCTGGTGGCATCTCTCGCGTTGATTCCTTTTCTTGGTAAGGAATTCATGCCCACCTTGCAGGAGGGTGGCATTATGTTTCGGGTGACCAGCATTCCTTCTACTTCCCTCGAAGAATCTATTCGTCTCTCCAAGCGTATCGAAGCCGAGTTAAAAACTTTCCCGCAAACCGATTCTGCCATAGCGATGATTGGGCGGGCGGAAAAGGGCGAGACTTCCGATGTGAATTATATGGAGATTCTGGTGAATCTCAAACCGCGCGACCAGTGGCCCAAGGCCATTTCTTTCCCGGATCTCTCCAGAGAGATGCAGGATAAGTTGGAGCAAGCCGTTCCGACTGCTGTGTTTGCGGCTACCCAGCCTATACAAATGCGCGTCGAGGAGTTGATTTCCGGGGTGCGTGCCACGCTCGCGCTAAAGCTTTATGGTGAGGATCTTGCCACCCTGGATCGTCTGTCTGGGGAACTCCAAAGGGTGCTTGGCAAAGTGCACGGTGTTGCGGATCTGTCGCTGGAAGCCAACAAAGGCAAGCCGCAGATGGTGGTCAGGGTAAAAAGGGATGAAGCTGCGCGTTATGGTATCAACGCTGACGAAATTCTTGAGTTGGTGCAAGCTGGCATCGGCGGCAAGGCAGTGAGTACGCTGATAGATGGGGTTAAGCGTTTCGACATCCAGGTGTGGCTCGCCCCTGAGTTCCGCAACAGCGTGGAAGCTATCAACAATATCCCGATCCGTACTCAGAATGGTGCTCTGATACCGCTTTCGAAAATCGCCACAGTGGACTTGGATGAAGGTTATTCCTTTGTGCGACGCGAGCAGTTGCAACGTTATGCGGTCATACAAATGGATGTGAAGGGGCGCGATGTTGACAGCTTCGTGAAAGAAGCCGAGGCGAAAATCAAACGCGAAGTGAAATTGCCGAGCGGCTACTGGATCGAGTGGGGTGGTGCGTTCGAGAACCAGCAACGCGCCATGGCCAAACTGACACTGATCGTGCCACTCACCATCGGACTGATCTTCATCCTGTTGTATACGGCATTTAATTCGCTTACCTACGCCACGCTGATCATTGCCAACGTGCCGTTCGCCACTATCGGCGGTGTGATCGGGCTATTCATTACCGGACAATACCTGTCTGTACCATCGGCCATCGGATTTATTGCCGTATTTGGTGTTGCGATGCTGAACGGCATCGTGCTGGTGACTTTTTTAAATGATCAACGTGAACGGGGCTTGTCGGTGCGTGCAGCTGTTAAGCAAGGTGCCGCATTGCGATTAAGACCAGTTTTGATGACGGCTTCCATCGCCATCTTCGGTCTGGTGCCGATGCTCTTGTCTTCGGGTGTGGGCGCGGAAACTCAGCGCCCGCTGGCGACGGTCGTGGTGGGCGGATTGTTTACCTCTACGGCGTTGACGTTGCTGCTTTTGCCGTTGATGTACGAGTGGGTGGAGACACGCCGCGAACGCAAACAAGCGAAGTAAACCAGTAGCGTGCGGCATGACCGGGCCGCACGCAATCACTAAATCAGGAGAATCCGCATGAAAGAAATCAAGGCTTATATCCACAACCACCGCATCGCCGATGTGATTCGCGCCGTAAAAGAATCAGGGCTGTGCAACACGGACGGAACGCCTGGCTGCCGCAATCTTGCCGTCATCCCGGTGCAAAGCCTACTGAAGGCGGTGGACGCCAAGGAGCAACACTATTCCATCGAATTGGCCGAGACAGTTATCAACGAATCGAAGCTGGAACTGGTTTGCGAGGATCGCCAGGTGGACGAGCTGGTGGCCATCATCGGGCACGCCGCCCGCACCGGCCAAGCCGAGGCTGGCTGGATTTACATCAGCGACATCATCCAGGCAGTTCCGATAGCTGGTTGGCAATCCAAAACTTGAACGTAATGCGCCAATTAGCCGGAATTCTTGTGTTTATACATTGCGCTTGTCACCTTACGAACGAAGCAGGTGTGTACGTAATTAACGCAAAAAGGAGGAAATTATGATGTGGGAATACGGGATGGGCTGTGGATGGCTGGGCATGGCGTTGTTCTGGCTGCTGCTGATTTTTCTGGTTTTGGCGGTGGTCAAATATCTTGCTGGTAAGAACGGGGGCGGTAGTGAACCCGCCAAAGCGCTAGAGATGCTGGATGAGCGGTATGCCCGAGGCGAAATCGGTCGTGATGAGTATCTGAAAAGGCGGGATGATATGAAGGGGATTTAGCAGGAAGTTTCTGGCCGCTAGGGCGTTTGTGCGGCATGGCTTGGTTATAAATGCAATTCAAGGAGAACAACATGGAAATTCGTTATGGATTTGGCAAGAAAGCTGTACTAGATTTTGACAGTGCTTTGGAACAAGTGGTACGTGCTTTGCAGTCCGAGGGTTTTGGTGTGTTGACCGATATCGATGTGGCTGCCACGATGAAAAAGAAACTCAATGCTGAGATGCCACCTTACCGCATTCTCGGTGCTTGCAATCCCCCGCTGGCTCATCGTGCATTGCAGGCTGAGCCGTCTATCGGTCTGCTGCTCCCCTGTAACGTGGTCGTGCGCCAGGATGAGGAAGGCTCGGTGCATGTGGAATTCATTGATCCAGCCGCCGTACTGGATTTGGTAAACAAACCTGAGATCAGCCTGCTGGCGATTGAGGTACGTCAGCGGCTGGAGCGGGTATTGGCTGCTTTGCCTTAATCTTTAGGAATATGCCTGTGTCCAGTGCTGTTGCTGGATGGGTCAGCCTCAGCCAGCTCAAAAATGATGCTTGACAACTGGAAATAAAGAACTTTGCAGTTTTTTCAAACCCGTAGGGCAGGGAGATTCAGGCAATGAAACATTTGACGAGGGAATTTTCAGCTTTGTATTTTATTGGGGCATTTTGGCTTGTTACAGTCTGCGTAGATATAGAGAGAGTGGTCGTGAATGGTAAATCCGCGATCGGTGGCGGCTTTTTTCTGGCGTGCCTCAATAGTTGCGTCGTAAAACTCTTCGACATGGCCGCATTGCATACACACGATGTGATCATGGTGTTCGCCCTGATTAAGTTCGAACACCGATTTGCCGCCCTCGAAATGGTGCCGCATCAGCAGACCAGCCTGCTCGAACTGGGTGAGCACGCGATAAATGGTCGCTAGGCCGACATCGTCACCGCTGGCGAGCAGCAGCTTGTATACCTCCTCCGCGCTCAGATGGCGTTGCTTGCTAGCTTCGAACAGGCTCAACACCTTGAGCCGTGGCAAGGTGGATTTTAGACCGACAGTTTTTAGGTGATCAGGTTGGTGCATATCAAGACCTTTTAGATTTCTGAGTCATCATGTCAGGAAATACTTGTAATTGCAAATAAGAATGATTATCATTCATGGCCAGTTAACTACGGGGTTCGCCATGAAACGTCTTTCACTTATTTTCCTGCTACTACCATTCGCTGCCTATGCAGCCGATGCCGACTATACGCTGATCATCAAGGATCACAGCTTCCAGCCGTCTGAGTTAACCATCCCGTCAGGCAAGAAAATCAAGCTCTTGGTTGAGAATCAGGATGCCACCCCCGAGGAATTCGACAGCCACGATCTAAACCGGGAAAAAGTGATTGCCGGACGCGGCGCCGCGACGATTTACATCGGCCCACTTACGCCCGGACGCTACGCCTTCACCGGCGAATTTCACGCAGCAACCGCCCAAGGTTCAATCGTCGCAAAATAGGAAAATAATCATGTTCGCAACTGCCATCATTGTTTTCCGGGAAGTATTGGAAGCTTCCATCATCATCGGGATTCTCACTGCCGCGACGCGCAGCATTCACGGCAGCAAACGCTGGTTGGCCGCTGGACTGGTGGCTGGATTAGTGGGTTCGGGATTGGTCGCCGCTTCAACCGACGTGATCGGATCGCTGGCCAGCGGCATCGGTCAAGAAATTTTCAACACCATCGTACTCGGCATCGCGGTGCTGATGCTGGCATGGCACAACATTTGGATGGCGTCTCACGGTGCTGCGCTGGCGACCAACGCTCGTTTAGTGGGTAGTGCCATTCGTGACGGAAACAGCGAGTGTTCGGTGCTATTTGTTATCGTCGGGCTGGCTGTGCTCAGAGAAGGTTCAGAAACTGTGCTGTTTCTTTATGGCATCGCAACATCTGGTGAGGGCGGACAGTCTTCAATGCTGCTCGGCGGCATGGTTGGCATGCTGCTCGGTATTGTGGTTGGTTACACAATATTTGCCGGGCTGCTGCGCGTGCCGATGCGCTGGTTCTTTGCTGCTACTGGCATATTGGTGTTGCTATTAGCAGCAGGCATGGCCTCGCAGGCTGCGCATTTCCTGATTCAAGCCGATTTGTTGCCCAGCCTCGCCTCGCCGCTATGGGACACGTCTGCGCTACTGCCGGAAAGTGGACTAACCGGCATATTACTGCACAGTCTGATTGGCTATGACTCACGTCCGGCAGGAATGCAGATCATTTTTTACCTTACTGCACTGATTGTCATTTTCATCGGCATGAAATGGGCTGCTCGTTCGCAGCCAACCACGGTACGAAAATAATCATCGTGAAAAATTCTTTCGCGTTTTCGTTTGCTAATTTATTTTCTCTGGGCATCCTGCTATGCGGAATTGTTGGAGCGCAGGATGCTTTTGCCGGTGCTGCGGATTATGTCTATACCCCGCAGTCGAATATGGTGAGCGGGAAATTGATATCAAGTACGGCACAGCCTCGTCACAAGCCGGAAATCCCGCAAAAGTTGCCAGTATCGGATTAGGTTTCGGCGCAAAGGAATATTGGTTCACAGAGATATATTTAAAACAGGTTCGTAGCGGAAACACAGAGGTCACGCTGGCTGAATGGGTGAACAAGTTCCAGCACACCGAGACTGGTAATATCCGCTTGATCTTGGCTTTGTCATCGAAACGGAAGCCCCGTTAAAAGGCGATGCGCCGTGGGAGCTCAAGCTGGGGTTATTGCTTCAGACAGACTCCGGCAAGCTCCAGATGAATGGCAATTTGCTTTTTGAACGCGCATTTGAAAAGGCCGATAAAAGTGGTGTGCCATACGGCACCAATTTGACCTATCAGTGACAAGCAAGACAGGCCCAATCACACCTTCAGGATGCAGATTGAGTACGAGTTCTAAAGAAACTCAGAATTTTTCAAGCCACAGAAACCTAGTGAAGCCAAGGTAGATCATGAAACACTCAATGTTCAATATTCGTAACATGGACTGTCCAACTGAGGAGGCACTGATCCGCAAGCGTCTCGGATCGATGCCCGGCATCGGCGAGCTGTCGTTCAACCTGATAACCCGCCGTCTTGCCGTCACGCATACACTGGACGATGAACAGCCTATCCTCGATGCCTTGCGCGAGATAGGTATGAAGACAGACCCCGAGCCGCAATGCCAGTCCGGCTCCTGTTCGAGCTGCGAAGCGGAATCCCCCGTGGTATCGCGCCGGACATGGGCGCTGATGGCGGTGTCCGGTACTGCGGCCATGGTTGCGGAAATCGTCGCGTGGAACGGCGCGAGCGAGCAATCGGTCGCGGTGATCGCTCTGGCCTTGCTCTCCATTGTCACCGGTGGCCTCAGCACTCTGAAAAAAGGCTGGATCGCGCTCAAGAACTTCGCCCTCAATATGAATTTCCTGATGAGCATCGCCGTCATCGGTGCGCTTGCCATCGGCGAATGGCCGGAAGCTGCGGTGGTGATTTTCCTGTTCGCGCTGGCCGAGTTGATCGAAACGCTCTCGCTGGAGCGGGCCAAGAACGCAATCAAGGGGCTGATGGCGATGACTCCCGAGGTCGCCACCGTGCAACTCGACAACGGCGAATGGCGCGAGACAGCAGTAACCGACGTGCAGGTTGGGCAAGTGGTGCGCGTCAAACCGGGAGAGCGTATTCCGCTGGACGGCGTGGTCACGGCGGGCGGCAGTTCGGTGAACCAGGCGCCGATTACCGGGGAGAGCATGCCCGTGGTGAAGGCGGCGGGCGATCCGGTGTTCGCCGGTACGCTGAACGAGCGCGGTATGCTGGAGTTTCGCGTCACCGCAAACAAGGGCAACACCACGCTGGATCGCATCATCCACACGGTGCAAGAGGCGCAAGGCCAACGCGCGCCGACGCAACGTTTCGTCGACCAGTTCGCGCGTTACTACACCCCCGCCGTGGTGGTGTTCGCGGTTCTGGTGGCGGTCGTTCCTCCGTTGCTGTTCGGTGCCGCGTTCGAGCCATGGTTCTACAAGGCGCTGGTCATGCTGGTGATCGCCTGCCCCTGCGCGCTGGTAATCTCCACGCCCATTACCGTGGTGAGCGGGCTTGCCGCTGCGGCAAGGCAGGGCATACTGATCAAGGGCGGCGTGCATCTGGAGAACGGACGCCTGATAAAAGCCGTAGCTTTGGACAAGACCGGCACGCTCACGCACGGCAAGCCTGTCGTGACCGATGTGGTTCCGCTGGTTGAGTTGCCTGCCGACAGCCTGCTGCAACTGGCCGCCAGCGTGGACGTGCATTCCGAACATCCCATCGCGTCTGCCATCGTATCGGCATGGCAGACGCCTGCCGACGGGAACGGAACGCCGCGTTCGTTGCTACCCGCCATTTCGTTCGAGTCCCTCACAGGTCGCGGTGCCAAAGCGGTTGTCGAGGGGCAACTTTACTATGTGTGCAACCATCGGCAGATCGAAGAACTGGGCATCTGCGGAGTGCATGTCGAAGAGGCTCTGCATCGTCTGGAGCAGGAAGGCAAGACAGCCGTGGTGCTGGCTACGGCAACCGAGTCGCTGTGCGTCATCGGCGTGGCCGACACGGTGCGCGGCCACAGCGCGGAGGCTATCCGCCAACTTCATGCTCTCGGTGTGGCATCAGTGATGTTGACCGGCGACAACCAGACGACGGCCAGCGCCATCGCTGCCCAGGTGGGCATAGACGATGCGCGCGGCAATCTGCTGCCGGAAGAAAAACTGGCAGTAATCGATGAGTTGATGAACCGTTACGATCATGTCGGCATGGTGGGTGATGGAATCAACGACGCGCCTGCGTTAGCCAAGGCATCTATAGGATTTGCTATGGGCAGCGCCGGTACAGATACTGCCATCGAGACCGCCGATGTTGCACTGATGGATGACGATTTGCGCAAAGTGCCACACTTCATCCAGCTAAGCCGAAATACTTCCCGTGTGCTCAAACAAAACATCACGCTGGCCATCGGCATCAAGGCGATATTCTTCGCTTTGGCTCTGGCAGGGAAAGCCACGCTCTGGATGGCGGTCTTTGCCGATATGGGGGCCAGCCTGATCGTGGTATTTAATGGGATGCGCTTGCTCCGTATTAAGGGCGGTATTGAACGCGACCACATAAAATCTGGCCATACGAGATGAATATTTGGTACGGCATCCGAATCACGGCAACCAAGAGGCTGGTTATCAAGGCAGCGGAAACTGTATGGAATTTCAGGCATCAATTCTTACTCATGAGCCCGCTATATGACTGTTTAAACAGAATTATCCTCGTCAACCCCTGTGCTAAACGTTACATTGTTTGAAAGCGGAAAAGATGAACTGGAAAGAAGCAGTTTGCCAACCGGGCATACCCGCAGCAATAGGGGCAGCTTTGTTATTTGGCACGGGAACACCTTTAGCGAAGTGGCTGCTTGAGTCTGTCGATCCGTGGCTGTTGGCGGGATTGCTCTATTCGGGTTCAGGTATTGGTCTGCTACTGTATCGTCGTCTGAGCCACGCGCCTGCCGTACAGCTTCCACGCAGGGAAATAGCCTGGTTTGCCGGAGCAATTCTGGCGGGCGGTATCGTCGGGCCTGTGCTGTTGATGATCGGCCTGACCGGTATGCAAGCATCTGCCGCCTCTCTCTTGCTGAATGCTGAAAGTGTATTTACCGCGCTACTGGCATGGTTCGTTTTCAGAGAAAACTTTGATAGGCGCATCGCGTTAGGTATGCTTGCTATTGTGGCTGGTGCTGTGGTGTTAAGCTGGTCAGGAGACGCACATATAGCCGGGTTATGGCCGATGCTGGCAATTCTGGGCGCATGCCTGGCATGGGGCATAGACAACAACCTGACGCGTAAAGTATCGCTCACCGACGCTACATGGATCGCTTCGGTAAAAGGTTTGGTGTCGGGAGGTGTCAACCTGACGTTGGCCTTATGGTTGGGTGCTTCAATACCGGCACTCCCGCAACTGGCAGGCGCAATGCTGGTTGGCTTGCTGGCTTATGGCGTAAGTTTGACAATGTTTGTAGTGGGGCTACGTCATCTGGGCACGGCGCGCACGGGTGCCTATTTTTCAATTGCGCCGTTCTTCGGTGCTTTGCTTGCTGTGCTGATGGGTGAGCCGGTCACGTCACCACTGCTCTTGGCTGGGGCACTTATGGCGCTAGGTACTTGGCTGCATCTGACCGAGCACCATGAACACCGGCATATACATGCGGAGTTGATGCATGACCATGATCATACTCACGACGAACATCACCAGCATGAACACGATTCCCAGACAACACCGGGTAGCCAACATCGCCATTTGCATCGTCATGAAACACTGACACATGCTCATACACATTTTCCGGATGCGCATCATCAGCATAGGCATTAGAAAATTGCATTCAGGTTTTGAAATGTCTCTTTCTGAAATTGATCGAAGCAGGCATGCCTGAAGAGTATGATTGACGTCGTGTAAATTTTTCTACTACCCTTCATTGCTTGAAAATTAACATGCAGGAGGCACCATGAAACTTGGAATTGTTATTTATTCAAACGACCCGGAAACCGTCTGGAACGCTTTTCGACTCGGCTTTTTTTCCCGCAAGCAAGGGGATGCGGTTTCAGTCTTTTTGCTTGGCAAGGGCGTAGAGGCCGAATCGCTGGTTAGCGAAAAGTTCGATGTCACTGGGCAAATGCGCAGTTTTTCGGCACTAGGTGGTTCAATTTTGGCTTGTGGTACTTGTCTGAAATTACGCCAGTCTGAGGGATCGGACATTTGCCCGGTTTCCACTATGCAGGATTTGTATGCGCTGATCCGTGATTCGGACAAAGTGTTGAGTTTTTAAGGGGGCAAGTATGGATAGCAAGCAACATTGGGAACAGGTTTATGCGACCAAGCCATCTGATTCGGTCAGCTGGTTTCAGGAACATGCCGATCAATCTTTGCGGCTCATCCACAACACGGGGCTGGGTAAAGATGCGGCCATCATTGATGTGGGCGGAGGAGCATCTAACTTGGTGGATGACCTTGTGGCGGAAGGCTATACCGATTTGACCGTGCTCGACCTGTCATCAGCGGCGCTGACGGTCGCAAAGCAGCGTTTGGGAAAACAGGCGGACGCCGTACACTGGATGGAAGGCGATATTACCCGTGCAGAATTTTCCGAACATCGCTTCGATATTTGGCATGACCGTGCGGTATTCCATTTTCTGACTGACCCGGCTGACCGTCACGCTTATGTCGAGCGGGTCATGCATGCAGTCCGCCCGGGTGGGCATGTGATTGTTGCCACCTTTGCCGCAGATGGCCCGGAAAAATGCAGCGGCCTACCCGTGATGCGATACCAGCCAGAAAGTCTGCACGCGGAATTTGGTGATGCTTTTTTGCTGGTCGCGCATGAGAAGGAGGTGCATCACACGCCGTTTGGCACCGATCAGCAATTTGTTTATTGTTACTGCCGCAAGGGCAATAGCTAACGCATTCACACCATTTTCTTCACTTTTTGAGAGGTTTTTCTAGCTGAATTGCCTGCCATATAGCTGCCTGTCGTGAACGACTCCAATGTCTCGTTAGCTGACTTTCATAGCGCTAGTTTTACTGACTGATTTGGCGGAGTTACCGCCATCGGCGGTTCCTTTCTTGTCTCGCCAAGAAAGGAACCGAAAGAAGGCGACCCGGTTTGCCGCGCCTGCGGCGTGCCTTCGATAGTCACAAACAAACGGGGCTGCGCAACTCGCACGTTCCGACCTAGCGGCTGCTCAATACAGTGTTGGCTCAGCCAACTTTCGTGTTATTCGTTTCGCCGAAACTGTTGCAATGCTGCGCATCGCAACACGTTTTCGCCTAAAATCACCGCTGTTTGTAACTATCTTCAGCGGCGCACACGGGAATGGGATTGCCGTGTGAGGGGCGCGAAACCCCTCATCGGTCTGTTACGAGAGTGCTTTTTTGATGCGTTTGAGTGCTTCGATCAGGTTGTCCATCGAGGTGGCGAACGACAGGCGGGTTCAGCCTTCGCTGCCGAAGGCTGAACCCGGCTCGACCGCGCTACTGCTCGGGACTCAGACAGTGCTCGCCTTAAACCACCGTTTGTTTGTGACTATCTTCAGCGGCGCACACGGGAATGGGGAGTACGTTTGGGTGAGGGGTATTAACCCCTCATCGGTCTGTTACGAGAGTGCTTTTTTGATGCGTTTGAGTGCTTCGACGAGGTTGTCCATTGAGGTGGCGAACGACAGGCGGATATAGCCTTCGCTGCCGAAGGCAGAACCCGGCACGACCGCGACGCCGGCTTCCACCAGCAGGTATTCGGAGAGGGCGATGTCGGTCGGCGCTGTAATGATCCCTTTTTTGAACAGGTTGGCGATCGCAACCCTTGCATCAGGGAATGCATAAAATGCGCCGCCCGCCATCAGGCAGCTCACGCCCGGGATCGTGTTCAGTTCGTTCACCACGAACACATGGCGTTCGCGGAAGGCTTTGATCATCGGTGCGAGGCAGTTCTGGTCGCCGTTCAAGGCGGCTTCGGCGGCCACTTGCGAGATCGACGTCGGGTTGGAGGTGCTTTGTGACTGCACGTTTTCCATCGCGGTGATGATGGCTTCAGCGCCTGCTGCATAGCCGATGCGCCAGCCGGTCATCGCATAGGCTTTGGAGACGCCGTTGAGCACCATGGTACGCGAATACAGATCTGGGCAGGCATCGAGAATGTTGACGAATTTTTCATCGGCCAGCGCGATGTGTTCGTACATGTCATCGGTGGCAATCATAATGTTCGGATGTTGTCTCAGCACTTCGCCCAGCGCCTTGAGGTCGTCCAGCGTATACACCGCGCCTGAAGGATTGCTTGGGCTATTGATCACCAGCATGCGGGTTTTCGGCGTGATGGCGGCTTCGAGTTGTGCCGGCGTCAGTTTGAAACCCTGCGTGATGTCGGTGTGGACGATGACGGGTTTGCCTTCGGCGATGATGATGATGTCGGGATACGACACCCAGTACGGCGCGGGAATAATCACCTCGTCGCCCGGATCGATCACGGCGAGCGCCAGATTGAAGAAGCTTTGTTTGCCGCCGCAGGAAACCAGGATCTGCTTGGCCGTGTAATCGAGGTTGTTGTCGCGTTTTAACTTGGCGATGATGGCCGCCTTCAGCGACGGCGTGCCGCCCACGGCGGTGTACTTGGTAAATCCTGCATTGATCGCCTTGATGGCGGCATCCTTGATGTGTTGCGGTGTGTCGAAATCAGGCTCGCCCGTTCCCAGTGCGATGATGTCACGGCCTTCTGCCTTTAGTTTTGCGGCGCGGGCGGTAACGGCAAGAGTAGGGGAGGGTTTGATGGCCTGGACGCGTTTCGAGAGGGACACGGTATTTTTCCTTGGAGTATGGACAGTGGGCGGAATTATACACCTGAGAAGCGGGGTGCGGATTGCCGTACAATGCCGTCCATGGATACTCAACACCCTTTTAGTTTACTCACCCCGGACGTTGTGCTCGATGCGCTGGACAGCGCAGGGCTGGCCGGTGACGGTCGCCTGCTCGCGCTCAACAGTTACGAGAATCGCGTCTATCAGGCAGGCATGGAGGACGGGCCGCCGCTGGTCGTCAAGTTTTATCGCCCCGCCCGCTGGACAGAGGATGCGATACTCGAAGAGCATGAATTTGTTGCGATGCTTTCTGCGCGTGAAATTCCGGTGGTGCCGGCCAATCTCATCAACGGCACGACCCTGCACGAATTCAACGGTTTCAGGTTTTCGGTTTTCAATAAACATGGCGGACGGGCGCCGGAGCTTGACCGCCCGGATACGCTTGAATGGATGGGGCGTTTTCTCGGCCGCATTCATGCGGTAGGCGCGCTAAAAACGTATGTTCATCGCCCGACGCTGGATATTGACAGCTTCGGGGTCGAGCCGGTCGAGTATCTGATGGCGAACGACTTTATTTCGCCCGCCTTGCGTGAGGTGTATCGCGGCGTTGCCGCTCACGCGCTGGACGGGGTGAGGCGCTGTTTTGATCGCGCGGGGGAGGTCAAATCGCTCCGGCTGCACGGTGACTGTCATGTCGGCAACGTGTTGTGGACCGATGACGGGCCGCACTTCGTCGATTTTGACGACAGCCGCGCGGGGCCTGCCATTCAGGATTTGTGGATGCTGTTGTCGGGCGAGCGCGCAGAACAGACGCGACAGTTCGGCGATCTGCTGGCAGGCTATGAGGATTTTTATGATTTCAATCCGCGCGAGGTGCATTTGATCGAGGCGCTGCGCACCTTGCGCCTGATTCATTATGCCGCGTGGATCGCCCGTCGCTGGGACGATGCGGCTTTTCCGGCCGCGTTCCCGTGGTTCAACACCGAGCGCTACTGGCAGGATCGCATTCTGGAATTGCGCGAACAAATCGCACTGATGGACGAAGCGCCGCTGCACTGCTAAGTTAATAAAAAACATGCTCACGCGGAGGCGCGGAGAAAAGCTTAAATTAAAACTTTTTATAATAAGTACAACTGGTTACTATTTTTATAGCTGCCAGAATCTTGATATGTTGTATTTAAGTAAGGTTTTGTTTTTCTCCGCGGTCTCCGCGCCTCCGCGTGAGTCGCCTTTTACGTATTTATAAGCAATATATTGATCAGAAAGATAAACATGACTAACGACACCATCATCGCGGCGACTCAGGACTGGCTGGAAAAGGCCGTCATCGGCTTGAATCTGTGCCCGTTTGCCAAGGCCGTGCACGTTAAGAAACAGATACGCTATGTGGTGAGCAGCGCCACGACCGAGGATGTCCTGTTCGATGAACTGATCGCCGAGTTGCGCCGTCTGCAGGCTGCGGATCCGGATGAGATCGACACCACCTTGCTGATACACCCGTATGTGCTGACCGATTTTTTAGACTATAACGATTTTCTGGACGCGGTCGACATCGCCACCGCAGAGCCTGAATTTAACGACGCGTTTCAGGTCGCCAGTTTGCATCCGCAATACCAGTTTGCCGGCACCGAGCTTGATGACATCGAAAATTACAGCAACCGCGCGCCTTATCCGACCTTGCATCTGCTGCGTGAAGCCAGTGTAGACCGGGCCGTGGATGCCTTTCCCGATGCCGACCGTATTCCGGATGCCAACATCGAGATGTTAAAGAAGCTCGGGCATGAAGGCTGGGAGAAGCTGGGACTGATCAAATAGCTGTCAGGCAACGGGCAGCCGTATTACGCCTTGTTGGCGGCGATCTGCTGAAACAGTTCCAGTCGGCGTGCATTGATGTCGCCCTTTGCGACCGCCTCCAGCAGCGCGCAACCGGGTTCGTGCAGATGATGACAGTCGCGGAAGCGGCACTGGCCTAAGTATTTGTCGAACTCGATGAAACCCTGTTCGATCTCGCCTAAACTCAAATGATGCAAACCGAAAGCCTGTACGCCGGGGCAGTCGATCAGGCTGCTCTCTTCATCGAGTTTGTAGAGTTTGGCGTGGGTTGTGGTGTGTTTTCCCGAATCGAGCACGGTGGAAATTTCGCGGGTGGCCGCTTGCGCGTCGGGCAGCAGCGCGTTGATCAGCGTGGATTTCCCCATGCCGGACTGGCCGACCAGCACGCTGGTGTGGCCAGTCAGCAACGGGCGCAGCGTCGCGACGTCCTGAAGGGCTGAGAGTTCCAGCACGTGGTAGCCGATGGCGCGATAGGGCGCGAGTTGCAATCGGGCTGCGGCGGCAGGAACGGGTAAGTCGCATTTGTTCAGCACAATCAGCACCGAGAGATGCTGGTCGAAGGCCGCGATCAGGCAGCGGGTGACGACTTCATCGCTGAAAGACGGTTCGGCGGCGACCACGATGATGATTTGGCTCACGTTGGCCGCGATCAGTTTTGAGCGATAGGCATCCGAGCGGTGCAGCAGGGAGGTGCGCGGTGCGGTGCGTTCGATCACGCCCTGATTGTCGCCGCTCCGTTTAATTTCAACCTTGTCGCCACAGACCACGTCGCTTTTCTTGCCGCGCGTTAAGCAGGGCAGCAGACTGCCGTCGGCCAATCTCACCAGATACTGGCGGCCGAAGGCGGCGACGATGCGCCCGTTAAGTGTCTGCTCCATTTATTTGAGGTTGTAGTAGCGGTTGAGGTAGGCGCCCAGATGCTGCTCCTCCTGCGCGCTGAGATGGGCACCCACATTGCCGCTGCATTGTTTGATCTGGGCGATCAGCTGAGCGGGGGTGTGTACCTTGCGGTTGGCGCGGGTGAACATCGCGTTACCATCGCCGCCCAGCATGTCTTTATGGCAGCTGTTGCACTGGTATTTGTCGAACAGAGCCTTGCCGGCCGTCGCCTGACCGTCCGGGAAGGGGGCTGCCTGCAGGCCAGTTGTAGTCAGCAGCAGTAGCAGTGCGGTGATCCGTTTCATGAAATGCCTTTCAGAGTGATTGCAAGTGCCCGATGCGGATTGCGGCAGGCGGATGCGAGTCGTAGAATTTTGAATACAAAGGGTCTGGGGTCAGCGTGGCCGCATTGTCCTGATACAGCTTGACTAGGGCGCTGATCAGATCGGCGGCACGGGTTTTTTCAGCCGCATAGGCATCGGCTTCAAACTCGTGTTTGCGCGAATAGGCCGACATGATCGGGCTGATGAAAAAGCCGAAGACCGGCATCACCATAAAAAACAGCAGCAGGGCCAGCGCGGTATGCGCCTGTCCCGAACTCAGGGCGGGATCAACGCCCAGCCCCTGATAAAACCAGGGGGTGTTCATCAGCAGGCTCAGCAGCCATAAAAACCCCAGACTCATCAGGAAGGTCGAGACGATGCGCTTGACGACGTGACGGTGTTTAAAATGCCCCAGCTCGTGTGCCAGCACCGCCTCCACCTCGTTTACGTTCAAACGCGCGAGCAGGGTGTCGAAAAACACGATGCGTTTGGTTTTGCCGAAACCGGTGAAGTAGGCGTTGCCGTGCGCGCTGCGACGGCTGCCGTCCATCACGAACAGGCCGCTGCTGGTAAAGCCGCAACGGGACAACAAGGTTTCGATGCGCGTTTTCATCGCGTCATCCTGCAAGGGGCTGAACTTGTTGAACAGCGGGGCGATAAAGGTCGGGTAGAGGAACAGAATCAGCAGATTAAAGCCTACCCAGACGCTCCAGACATATAGCCACCAGTTGGCGCCCATTTTCTCCATCAGCCATAACACGCCGAACAAAAGCGGCAGTCCTAAAATGGCGCCGATCAGCAGTCCTTTTGCGGTGTCGAGCAGGTACAGCCCGAACGTCATCTTGTTGAAGCCGAAGCGCGCTTCGATGCGGAAGGTGCGATACAGATTAAAAGGCATCTCGAGCAAGGACGAGAGCAGCAGGACCGCGACGATGATGGCCATACCCTGCGCTATCGGCTGGCTGAACAGGCTTTGGCACTGTACGGCAATCCACTGGATGCCCCCGCCGATGGTGAAGGCGAGCAGCAGCAGGGCGTCGAACTGGATTCCAAGCGTCGAGAATCGGGTCTTGGCGGTCGTGTAGTCGGCGGCCTTCTGGTGGTCGGAGAGCTCAATTTGTCCGCTGAAAGCGTCCGGTACGGCGGCGCGGTGAGCGGCGATATGGGATACATGACGGCGCGCCAGCCATAGCTTCAGGACGGTCGATAGGGCGAGGATTTCGATAAAAAGGTAGCTGAATTGTGTGGCTGACATAAAGGATATACGTTTTTGTGGTATGGGTAATCGCGGTTGTGACACAATACGCGTCCGACCGTTCTCTACAAGCGCACGAATTATGGCACAAAATCAAAACCACCTTGTCTGGATAGACATGGAAATGACCGGCTTGAACCCGGATACCGACCGCATCATCGAAGTCGCAATCGTTGTGACAGACAGTAATCTGGAGACCATCGCCGAAGCGCCGGTGCTGGTCGTACATCAGCCCGACAGCATCATGGACGGCATGGACGCATGGAATAAATCCACGCACGGCAAATCAGGCCTGATCGAACGGGTCAAAGCATCGACCCTGAATGAAGCGGCCGTGTCTGCGCAAATGGTCGCATTCCTCAAGGAATATGTGCCTATCCGCACCTCCCCTATGTGCGGCAACTCGATTTGTCAGGACAGGCGTTTTATGGCGCGCTGGATGCCGGAATTCGAGGAGTACTTCCATTACCGCAATTTAGATGTCAGTACGCTCAAGGAATTGGCCCGTCGCTGGAAGCCCGATATGGCAAAAGGCGTCAAAAAACACGGCAAACACGAGGCGCTCGCCGACATTTACGAGTCGATCGAAGAGCTCAAACACTATCGCGAGCATTTCATCAAACTGTGATTGCTTTCCATCGCCGGCTTTTTTGAGGTTATTTTAGATGAATTTAAAATTGAGCTGGCGGGAATTAGGGGTGCAGAAAAAACTGCACATCCTGATACAGGGATCGCTGATCATCTTGTTCCTTATCTCGATGAACTGGGTGATCGAGCGTTTCGAGACGCAGATCATCAGCCATGCCGAGCAGCGTGCGGATGAAACGGCAGACGGCTTGATCAACGGCATGAACTTGCTGATGCTGACCGGCGCGATATCGAACCCGCTCAATCGACAGTTGCTGCTGGAAAAGACGCGACGCTCCGAGGGAGTGCGCGAGTTGCGCATCGTTCGGGGCGATTCTGTGGTGTCTCAGTTTGGGCCGGGGCTGCCTGAGGAGCGCGCGCAGGACGATATGGACCGCACCGCACTGGCCACCGGAAAATCGGCGTTCCGGCGTATAGACGAACCGGGAAAACCGCCGATGCTGCGGGTTGTCGTGCCCTTCATCGCACAAAAGGATTTTCGCGGCACGAACTGCATGTCCTGTCACAATGCGGCCGAGGGCAGTGTCAACGGACTGGCCAGCGTCAATATTGATTTGAGTCAGGACATGGCTAATCTGGCCGACATTAAGCGCAGCTTGTGGATCGGTCACTTGCTGATTCAGCTGTTTCTTTCCTGGCTGATCTGGCTGTTTGTGCGCAATCTGATCGAGCGGAATATTGCGGATCCTGTCAAAAAATTGAAGCTGACCATGGCGGAAATACAGCACAACAACGATCTGTCCAAGCGGGCGGATGTCGATGAGCGCAATCCGGATATCGGCGATATGGCCCGCTCTTTTAATTCCTTGCTGGGTACGCTCGAGCAGGCCAACGAGCGGCTGGAACTGTTTGCCAAGATGTTTGAAAATAGCAGCGAAGCGATCATCATCACCGATGCGGATAAGCGTATTCTGACGGTGAATCCTGCGTTCGAGCTGATTACCCAGTACCGCAGTGAGGAAGTGATCGGGTGCGATCCTAAAATTTTGAGTTCAGGTAAGCAGACCGCTGAATACTATCAGGCCATGTGGTCGACGATCGAGGCCGCTGGCAAGTGGTCGGGTGAAATCTGGAATCGCCGCAAAAACGGTGAGGTGTATCCGCAGTGGCTGTCCATCGGTGCGGTTAAAAACCACAACGGGAAAGTGATTAATTATATTTCGCTGTTCTCTGATATCACGCAGCGCAAAGAGGATGAACATAGAATCGAGATGCTCGCGCATTACGATGTGCTGACGAAGTTACCCAACCGTGCCTTGTTTGCCGACCGACTTCAGCATGCTTTGCAGGTTGCTGATCGCAGTCACCGCAAGGTCGGCTTGATGTTTCTCGATCTGGATAAATTTAAAGCCATCAACGATACGCTGGGGCATTTGGCAGGGGATCAGCTTTTGCAATCGGTTGCGGAAAGGCTTTCCCGTTGTGTGCGTCAGTCGGACACGGTTTGCCGGCAGGGCGGCGATGAATTCATGATCCTGCTCGAGGAGATCCATTCGCCTCTGGACATCGAAGGGGTCGCTCAGAAAATTGCGCTCGAAATGTCGATGCCGCACCAGATGGGTGAAGAATCGCGTGTCGTGAGCTTCAGTATCGGTGCGGCTATTTACCCGGACCATGCGATCGACAGTGAAAAATTGTCGCAGTGTGCCGATCAGGCCATGTATCAGGCTAAAGAGGCGGGCAGAAATAATTTTAAACTGTATGGCGCAGGGTAATTTTGCCGGGTTTATACTGCGCGGTGAAACCGCTTTGTTAACACGAGGAGATCGTCATGTATAAACGTATTCTGGTTCCGATCGACGGCAGCAGCACTTCCGACCGTGCATTGCAGGAGGCGATCAAGTTGATCGATGCGCAACCGGCCCTGTTACGGCTGGTGCATGTGGTGGATGATTTGCAGTTTCTCGATACCGAAGGCTATGTCGATTACGCGGAACTGCGCGATCTGACCCGTAAAATCGGCGAACGCGCACTGCAAAAAGCCCGCGAAATCGCGCAGCAGGCCGACATCACGGCCGAGACCTCACTGCTGGACGCCAACGGCGAGCGCATTGCGCAGGTGCTCGACGCGGAGGCCAATAGTTGGTCAGCCGATCTGATCGTGATCGGCACGCACGGACGTTCCGGTTTCAACCATCTGCTGTTTGGCAGCGTTGCCGAAGGCGTCGTGCGGGGCGCCTCCGTCCCCGTCTTGCTGGTGCGCAGCGAATAGCGTTAATCCTCAACGGCTTTTCATCCATGAGAATGCTTCTCGCAGCGCTATTGCGAGTATTTTGTGCCTTCATTTCATTGAATTTCCGCCGCAGTCTGTCTTCGAATGAAGTAGCTTGAGGCGGGGAAATCCGCGACTTACCAGCTCGCTGGCTTAGTCGAATGGCGAGTTGTTTCATCAACGAAAAAAGCAAATAAATCCGCATTCACCTAGGCCTTTTGGCATAGTGTTTTTATCTGTATGCATGCGCAAAAATCCCTCAACGGTTACTCAGCGCGATATTTATCAGCCGGATCTTGCTGCAGACGTGGCGACGACAAAATGATGGCAGGCAGGGAATTTGGCGTACGCGTCAGTCGATTGGGCGCAAGCCGCAGGCAAATTTTCAGGATCTGTATTCAATTAAGCATCATCCGGGAGCAAGTTAAGTTGATCTGCAGGCAAGTTAACAGGATCTGCGAACAAGTTAATAGGTGCGGCAGACTAGCTCGGGTAATGGGTGCCGTGTCACGAGCATCTGAGTAGGTTCGCGGATGAACTCATCTTGCTCGCAGATCAACTGAAATTGATGGCAGATCCTATTAAATTGAGTGCATCACCCGCAAGGATAAGTGGCGAACCCGCGGGGGGAATAAAAAATCACGCCGTAGCAACGATAGATTCATCCGATATTCGTAATGGGCCAATTTTTTACTCAATCGGTTGTTAAATCACAATTCAGTCAGTAAATCGTGGTATTTTCCATCGAACCCTTAAAAATAAACTGAAAACGTTTCTATGCAAGATAAATATCCAACGGAAAAATCCAAGCGAATTCTCATGTTCTGCGACCTTCGTGATTCCACGGATATACTTTTAAATTTCGAGCAAAATATATATCGTGATGATCAACTAGGCGAGACAGGGTCTTTTACTTACAAGAATTTCATCATGGATGTTCATGAAGCAATTTATAAAGAATTTTATTTAGAGCATGAAAATACCTTCTTCGAGATTTACGGTGACGGTGTACTGAGCATTTTCCCAGAAGACAATACTAAGTTCATTTTGGAAAACATTCACCGTTTAACGAATCGGATGCGTATTTACAACGAAGCGAATGGTGTAGGCATATTAAAGCCACTCATCGATATTGGTTTCAGCCTAGCCATTGGAGATATTTCCTTCGTTTATTTTTCTCTGGACAAACGGTACCACCCGATTGGCCGGTGCGTTCATGAGGGCGCCAGAATCGAGAGCCTTTCCAAATTTTACGATGCGCGGGTACTTATTTCCGGCCAATTTCTTTCTTATTCTGAAGAGTATATAAAAATTGATACTCGCTTCTCCTACCGTTTCATTGATCACGTGATCCTAAAGGGTTTTAGGGAACCTATCACTATTTTTGAGCTTCTCCTCGATAATGATCCCAGATTTGAAATCAAGAAAAATTCCATTCAGGCATATTCCGAGGCATACGCCAAATACCGCAATAAGGAATGGGGGGCTGCAAGGGAGCTTTTTAAAAAAATTCACGGCGAATACGGCCTTGGGATAGGACTGGTCATGGCTTCACGATGTGAAATTCTGTCCAAAAACCCACCAGGCAATAATTGGAACGGCGTATGGAAAATGAAGGATAAATAGTGGCAGTCACTATTGAGTGTGGCAGATATTAAAAGCCCCCGAATAGAATAATTTCGGGGGCTTTGCTTAAAACTAGGAAGTATTATTTTGCGCCCATCGCCAGTGCCAGTAAGCGCCCCTTTTCGCGATCGGCGGCATCGGGCAGATTCAGCCAGCCCTGCAGATTGTCTATCACGAGATCGGTCAATGCCTGCATCCAGTCGTCCCGGTCGTTGAGGCAGGGAATGTAATGATATTCGCCGCCGCCAGCATGTTGAAAATCCTCGCGCCCTTCCATGGCGATTTCTTCCAGCGTTTCCAGACAGTCGCCGACAAACCCCGGACAGACAATATCTACGCGACGCGTTTTCTGCCGGCCCAGTTCCAGTAAGGTGGCGGTCGTGTAGGGTTTAATCCATTCGGCGCGCCCGAAACGCGACTGGAAGCTGACCACGTACTGCTCACGCGTCAATCCGAGCGCTTCGGCGAGCAAGCGTCCGGACTTGTGGCATTCGCAGTGGTAGGGGTCGCCCTTGTCCAGCGTGTATTGCGGCACGCCGTGAAAACTCATCACCAGTTTTTCCGGACGACCGTGCTTTGCCCAGTACTCGTTGATGTTGGCTGCCAGTGATTTGATATAGCCTGCGTCATCGTGGAAATGCTTGACGGTACGGATGGCCGGCATATTGCGCATTTTTTGCAGTTCGGCAAAAACCTGATCGAATACGGGTGCGGTCGAGCTGGCCGCATATTGCGGAAACAGCGGCACGACAAGGATGCGCTGGCAGTTTTGTGCTTTCAGGCGGCGCAGGGCATCGGGTATCGACGGATTTCCGTAAGTCATCGCGAATTCAACGGCGAAGGGCGCGCGGGTGCGCTCAGCCAGATAGCCTTGCAACATGATCGCCTGCTTTTCCGTGTAGACGCGCAAAGGGGAGCCTTCAGCGAGCCAGACGCTGGCATATTTCGCGGCGGATTTTTTCGGTCGCACGTTCAAAATGATGCCATTGAGAATCAGCCACCAGAGGACTTTGGGGATTTCCACAACGCGCGGATCGCCCAGAAACTGTTTGAGATAGGGGCGCACTGCCTGTGCGGTGGGGGCATCGGGGGTGCCTAAGTTGACCAGCAAAATGCCGGTTTTTTCGGGTGTGCCGTGAGTGTAGCCGGGTTCGATAGCGTAGGTCATAGTCGGTTTGAGTTGGGTTTAGTGTGTAGAGGCTATCACGCGCAAGCGGGAATCGGCACATTTTAAATGAAGCGGCCCCCGCTTTAAAATTTTTTATAAGCCGCGACAATGTTTGACAAACAGCTGTTTGAAAACTACAGTGCCCAACCTTTTAAGCAATTCCTTATACACCATGAAATTGACCTTCCTGTTCATTGCGATCGCTGCCAGTCTTAGCGCCTGTGGCAAAAAAGAAACCGTAGCCCCCGTCAATCCGGTGCGGCCAGCGCTCACGCAGATTGTCGGCGTGCAGGCAGAAGAGGGGGGTGTTTTTTACAGCGGCGAGATTCGCGCACGCAATGAACTGACGGTGAGTTTTCGCACCGGCGGCAAACTCATCGCGCGTCCGGTTGAGGCGGGCATGCGGGTTAAATCAGGTCAGGTGCTGGCAAGACTGGATCCATTGGATGCCGAATTTCAAGCGGGGGCTGCGCGTGCGCAATACACGCTGACGGAGAGCGAGGCGCTGCGCTATCGCGAGTTGCACCGTAAAGGTTTTGTCAGTCAGTCGGTGCTGGATGCGAAGGAGGCGGCCTTGCAAGCGGCGAGTGCGCAAGCGGGGTTGACGCATAATCAGTCCGATTACACCGTGCTGCGTGCCGCGCATGACGGCGTGGTGGCGGCAACCTTAGCTGAAGCGGGGCAGGTGGTCAGTGCAGGTCAGCCTGTGTTGCGTCTGGCGCAATCGGGTGAAACCGAAGTTTCCATCGAAATTCCTGAAGCGGATTACGCAGCGCGTCACGTGGGCGACAAGGCCGATATCGTGTTGCTGACGGGGGCGGGGGCGCATATGAGCGGGCGCTTGCGTGAACTGTCGCCGTCCGCTGACCCTGTCAGTCGAACCTATGCGGCACGCGTCTCCATCGTCTCTGCCGCAAATCACATCGCGCTGGGGATGACCGCACGGGTGCGTTTCGAGGCGGCTAAAACGGGCGCTGCCGAATTGCTGATTCCTGTTTCGGCGGTTTATCAGCAAGGGGGGCATCCTGCGGTCTGGATCGTCTCTGCCGATCACACGGTGAGTTTAAGGCCGGTCGAGATTTCTGCCTACCGCGACAGCGGCGCCGTGATTGCCAGCGGGTTGGCGGCTGGGGAACGCATCGTGACGGCCGGCGTGCACCGGTTGTCAGCCGGCGAAAAAATTCAGCTGATCGCGCAGGTCTCAGTCCCATGAAAGGGCCGAATCTTTCCGCTTGGGCGCTGACGCACCAGCAAATGGTGCTGTATCTGATCATCGTGCTGACCGCGGCCGGGGTGATCTCTTATTTCAATTTAGGTCGCGCCGAAGATCCCGATTTTACCTTTAAGGTCATGGCGGTACGCACGCAATGGCCGGGTGCGGATACTCAGCAGGTTGAGCACGAACTGACCGAGCGGATCGAGAAAAAGTTGCAGGAAACCGCCTGGGTCGATGTGTTGCGCTCGGCCTCCAAACCCGGCGAATCGATGGTGTTTGTGATGCTCAAGGATTACACGCCTAAGCAGGAAGTGCCTGAAGCCTGGCGTCAGGTGCGCAAGAAACTCGACGATATTCGTCACACGCTGCCCGCCGGCGTGCAGGGCCCGTTTCCCAATGAGGAATTCGGCGATGTGATGATCAATATTTTTGCGCTGACCGGAGACGGCTTTGATCTGGCCGACTTGCGCCGTCAGGCGGATCAGATTGCACTCGATTTAAAACGCGTGCCCGATGTTAAGCGGGTCGAACTGATCGGGGTGCAGGATGAAAAAATCTATCTGGATGCAAGCCCCGCACGTCTGGCAAGTTTCGGCGTCACCCCAGCGCAGATCGGTGCCGCGCTGCAACAGCAAAATGCCATCGCGCCTGCCGGATTTTTGGATACCAGTACCGACCGGATCTGGTTGCGCGTGTCGGGCGGCTTCGACAGCATCGAGCGCATCCGCAATACCGATCTGCTGGTCAACGGCAAACATCTGCGACTGGGCGATATCGTTAAGGTTACGCGAGGCTTGAACGAACCTGCACGCCCCGGCATGCGGGTGGACGGGGTGCCTGCCATCGGGATCGGCGTGATCATGGACAAGGGCGGCAATGTGATCGGTCTGGGCGAGCATCTGAAGGCGGCGATGAAAGCGATTTCAGCGAATCTGCCGGTCGGTATCGACGTCCACGTCGTCGCCGATCAGCCGGAAGTCGTCAAGGAGTCCGTGTCCTTGTTTCAGGATTCCTTGGCCGAGGCGATTTTGATCGTGCTGGTGGTGTCTTTCCTGAGTCTGGGCTGGCGCACAGGGACGGTGGTGGCACTGTCCATTCCGCTGGTGCTGGCGATCACCTTTTTCATGATGAAGATTTTCGGCATCGATTTACAGCGCATCTCGCTGGGCGCGCTGGTGATTGCATTAGGGTTGCTGGTCGACGATGCGATCATCGCGGTCGAAATGATGGTCGTGAAAATGGAGCAGGGCTGGGACCGGTTTCAGGCGGCCACCTACGCCTATACCTCGACGGCCTTCCCGATGCTGACCGGCACGCTGATTACGGCAGCGGCCTTTACGCCGGTCGGATTTTCCAAGTCGGCGGCCAGCGAATACACCTTTTCGATTTTCGCCGTGGTGACCATCGCGTTGATCGTGTCGTGGCTGGTGGCGGTGGTGTTCACGCCCTACTTGGGCTACAAGCTGCTCGATCCTGCCAAACTGATCGCCAATGCGCAAAAGCATGGCGAGGATATCTACGATACGCCGTTCTATCGGCGTTTTCGTGCGCTTCTGGTGTGGTGTCTGAAAAATCGCTGGAAGGTGATCGGTGGCACGCTGCTGCTGTTCGTGTTGTCGATTGTGGCATTCGGTCAGGGCGTGCAGAAGCAGTTCTTCCCCTCTTCCAGCCGTCTGGAATTGCTGGTCGATGTCTGGCTGCCGCAGGGTGCGTCGCTCAAAGCCACCGGCCACGAAGTGGCTCGCATCGAGGGGTTGCTCAAGCGCGACCCGGCTGTCAGTAGCTTTTCCTGTTATGTCGGCAACAGTTCGCCGCGCTTCTTCTTGTCGCTGGATGTGAAACTGTTCAGCGATAACTACGGTCAGTGCGTGATTCTGACTAAAGATTTTAAGGCGCGCGAAACCTTGAAGTTGCGTCTGGAGCAGATTTTTACCTCCGCTGAAGGCGGCTTCGGTCATATACACCCGCATGTGCTCAGGCTGGAGAATGGCCCGCCGGTCGGTTATCCGGTGCAATTCCGTGTCAGCGGTGCGGACGTCGAGCAGGTTAGGCTGATTGCCGAACAGGTCTCCACGATGATGCGCGCTAATTCTCATTTGCAGGATGTCAGCTTCGACTGGAACGAAAAAGTTAAAAGCGTGCATCTGATCGTCGATCAGGACAAGGCGCGCGTTTTAGGGATTTCGAGTCGCGACATCGCACAGACGATGCAAGGCTGGCTCAACGGTGTGGCGCTGACCCAGTACCGCGAAGACGATCAGTTGATCGATGTGGTGTGGCGGGGTGAGGCTGATGCGCGCGCGCTCGATCGACTGGCGGGGCTGGATATTCCGACCGCCAGTGGTCGCCATGTGCCCCTGTCTCAGGTGGCGCGTCTGGTGCCGGTGCTCGAAGAGGCCGTTGTCTGGCGTCGCAACCGGCAGCCGACCATGTCGGTGCTAGCGGACATGAGCGACAAGACCCAACCTGCCACGGTCTCCCGTCAGCTGGACGCGCAACTCAATGCGCTGCGTGAGAAGCTGCCGGCGGGGTTTCATATCGAGATGGGCGGTAGCGTCGAGGAGTCCGCCAAGGGTGAAAAAGCCATCATGGCGGTGATGCCGCTGATGCTGGTGGGCGTGATAACCTTGCTGATGATGCAGTTGCAAAGCATTAGTCGCACCATCATCGTGCTGCTCACCGCGCCCTTAGGGATGATAGGCGTGACCGCAGCGCTGCTGATCTTTCAGGTGCCGTTTGGCTTCGTCGCCAATCTGGGCTTTATCGCGCTAGCCGGTATGATCATGCGAAATTCGGTGATTCTGGTCGATCAGATCCGTCAGGACGAGGCGGAGGGGAAAAGCAGTTGGGAGGCGATAGTCGGTTCCACGGTACGGCGTTTCCGCCCCATCATGCTGACCGCGGCGGCCGCGATACTGGCGATGATTCCCTTGACCCGTCAGGTGTTCTGGGGTCCGATGGCCGTTACCATTATGGGCGGGTTGGTGGTGGCCACCCTGTTGACCTGTCTGTTCTTGCCAGCGTTATATGCCGCGTGGTTTAAGGTGAGAGAAGCGTAGGGCTTAGTCGATGTGATGCAGGCGTCGCTGGTCAAGACAGTCATCGTCGCCTGCCTGATATTCACCGCAGATCATCGGGCGTTGGGCGTAGATGGTGCACAGCATGGTTTTTCGATCTAATGCGGCGCACCAGCCGTCTTCCCGTCGTGCCATGATCCAGCCGCCCCAGCGGTCCTGTTCGGTCAATTCGGGCGGGATGTCATCGTCTCCCATCAGCATTACCTCAAGGCGGCAGCAGCACGCTTTGCAGGTAGCGCAGGTGGCGCGCTCTCGAGTGTCGCAAGCAGATATAGTCATAGCGTGCATTCTCGCATCCTGACGGATTTATGCCAAATATGAACGGGCGATAATGGGATAATGCCGTATGAAAAATAAATCCCCCGATAGTGCGAAAGTGCGCCCCGTTTCCGCCGAAAAACTGCATCCGCGAAACCCGCATCGCGGTCGCTATGATTTCAGGCAATTGATAGCCGCGAGTCCTGAGCTGGCGGTGTTCGTCTCGATCAATCCCTATGGCGATGAATCGATCGATTTTGCGGATCCTGCCGCGGTCAGAGCGCTCAATCGCGCACTGCTGATTCAGTATTACGATATTCAAGGATGGGATATTCCGGCGCACTACCTGTGTCCGCCGATTCCCGGACGCGCGGATTATCTGCATTATCTAGCCGATCTGCTGGCCGAAGGCGGTGTTGTGCCGAGCGGTGTGCGGGTGCTCGATATCGGCACGGGGGCGAACTGCATTTATCCTTTGGTCGGCCAGCGCACGTTTGGCTGGCAATTTGTCGGCAGCGACATCGAGCCGGCAGCGCTTGCAAACGCGCAACGCATACTGGATGCCAATCCCGATTTGAGCGGCGCGATCGAACTGCGTTTGCAGAGGTCACCGCAGTCGATTTTCAACGGGGTGGTGAAGCCCGGGGAGATTTTCGATCTGACCCTGTGCAATCCGCCGTTTCATGCTTCGCTGGCAGAGGCCAATCTGGGCACCGGGCGCAAATGGAAGAACCTGGGCAAAGGCGCTTCGCGTGCGCTCAATTTCGGCGGGCAGGGTGCGGAACTTTGGTGTCGGGGCGGTGAGGAGGCGTTTGTCTGCCGCATGATCGCCGAGAGTGCGCAGGTTAACTGCCTGTGGCATAGCTCGCTGATCTCCAAATCATCCAGCTTGCCGGGCGTCTACCGCGCGCTTAACAATGCGGGCGTGCAGGAGGTCAGGACGATAGAGATGGCGCAGGGACAGAAGAAGAGCCGCTTTGTCGCGTGGACTTTTTATGAGGCCTCCGTGCGGCGCGACTGGTGTGTCAAGGGCGCTTTAGGAAAATAAAATATTTAAATTCAATCGTCTAGGCCAGTATGTCTAGCGAGATGTTGATTTATTCGTCATCCCCCCGAAAGCGGAGATTCAGCGCCTTATGTGACTGGGTTTCCGCAGCAGCCTGCCCTCGAATAAGGTGGTCGGGGGCGTGAACCACAAAACCGGATAAACCAGTGCTTCCTTAGCATTGTGGGGGTGCAGGCGCCCTCCCGTTTTTCAGCAATCGTGTTCGCGCGCCTTTCTTGGCTTTGCTCACGCCCGTCCGATGCAATTCCCGATTACGTCGAAAAATAAGGAATGGTCATTCAAATCTGTGCTGGCCGTCGCAATGTTCTCACTTTTTTCATCCGCTGCATTTTCCGCCGATCATCATGCGACTTAAAGTCTGAATGGCTAAGTGACGCGTAATTACAGCGGAGGGCTGATTAGCGCTCTGTTATCATATTGCCATGCTTAATATACTCAACATGACTTACCTGCAGGGCGGCGAACCGCTGCTCAGCGGGGCAAATTTGCAGGCGTTTGCCAATCAGCGCATCGGGCTGGTCGGAAAAAACGGTTGCGGTAAATCCACTCTATTTCGTTTAATTCGAGGCGAACTTCAGCCCGAAAGCGGTGAGGTCTCGCTGCAAAGCGGAAAAACCCTCGCTTACGTTGAACAGGAAATCGCCAATTCCGATCAAAGCGCGATAGAGTTTGTGCTCGATGGCGATGTTCAATTGCGTAGCCTGGAAAAAATCCTGATTAAAGAGCAGCACGATACGGCCTGGTTCGAAGCGCAGCAGCAATTCGAAGCCATCGACGGCTATGGCGCGCCGGCTCGTGCCGCCCAATTGTTGAGCGGACTGGGTTTTGACACTGACAGTCTGGAGCGCACGGTTGACAGTTTTTCCGGCGGCTGGCGCATGAGATTAAATCTCGCGCGTGCACTGATGCACCGTGCCGATCTTTTATTGCTCGATGAGCCGACCAACCATCTGGATCTGGAAGCGATCCTCTGGCTGGAACAATATCTGGCGCGCTATCCGGGCAGTATCCTGCTGGTGTCGCACGATCGGGAATTTCTCAATGCGACGGTTAATCGTATCGCCCATGTCCACGACTGCGTGATCGACAGTTATGCCGGGGATTACGACGATTTCGAACGCGCGCGTGCCGAAAAAATTGCCCAGCAAAATCAGGCTTACGAGACGCAACAGTTGAAAATCGCCCATCTGGAAGATTTTGTGCGGCGTTTTCGCGCCCAAGCCACTAAGGCCAAACAGGCGCAAAGCCGCATCAAGGCACTCGATAGGCTCACCCGCATCGCCGCTGTACATGTCACCGACGGACACTTCGAGCTGGAGATCGAGGCACCGGAACGCAGTCCGGATTTGCTGATGCGGCTGGATAACATGGGGTTTTCCTACGGCGATAAGTCGCTGTTTAAAAACATGAACATGGTGCTCAGAGCCGGTGCGCGCATCGCGCTGCTGGGGCCTAACGGCGCGGGTAAATCGACGCTGATCAAACTGCTGGTCGGCGAGTTGACCCCTACCTCAGGCCGGTTAGATATTACGCCGGATATCCGTATCGGTTATTTCGCCCAGCATCAGCTGGAAAATCTCGACAGCAATGCGACGCCCTTGCAACATATGGAGCGGGTTGCGCCCAAGGAAACCACGCTGGCGTTGCGTACCTTTCTGGGGCGCTTCGGTCTGGCGGGAAACAGCGAGGATAGGCCGGTCGCGAGTTTTTCAGGCGGCGAAAAAAGCCGCCTGGCGTTAGCCTTGCTGGCCTGGCAAAAGCCGCATCTGCTGCTGCTCGATGAGCCGACTAACCATCTGGATCTGGATATGCGCGATGCGCTGACGATCGCGCTCGAAGAATACACGGGTGCTGTGGTGATCGTCTCTCATGATCGCAGCCTGATACGCGCCGTGGCGGATGAACTGTGGCTGGTCGCCGATGGGGAGGCGAAACTGTTTGACGGCGATCTGGAAGACTACAAGAGCTGGATTGAGTCACGCCGCCCAAGTGTAACCGTGCAAGCCAAACCTGAAAAAATTGCGCAAGCCGCAGCCCCAAAGGTGAATAAAAAAGCGTTGCAATCGAAGCGCGGCAAGCTCGAAGTCGAGTTGAACAGGGTGCAGGCGGAACTGACCGAGATCAATGCGAAACTGGGCGATCCGGCAACCTATAGCGATTGCAGCAGCGATTTTCTGGCCAAACTTAACGCAAGGCGCGAACTCGTGCAGGCGAAGGTCGATGCACTCGAAGAGAGCTGGCTGGAACTCGAAATGGCGCTGGAGGAATAAAGGCCGCTTTGTCATTGTCTGTTTGATGTGGTCTAATCACGCCCATGAAATTACCCTTTAAAAACGTCGCGCTGATCGGTAAGCACAAATCGCTCGATGTGGCCGTGCCGCTGCTGAGTCTGGCGGCGTTCCTGTCTGCCCGCGGTCTCGGCGTGATTGTGGATAGTCTGACGGCCGAACAGTTGGCCGACTGCCCGTATCCTTCGATGTCGCTGGAGGAAATGGCCAAGGTCACAGATCTTGCGATTGTGATCGGCGGCGACGGCACCCTCCTGAATATTGCGCGCACTTTTTCGCCCTGCCATGTGCCGCTGATCGGCGTGAATCAGGGGCGGCTGGGGTTTTTGACGGATTTGACGCTGGAAAATATGCTGGAGAGCATCGGCGCGATGCTGGAGGGGCAGTATGTGACCGAGCGTCGCTTGTTGTTGTCTGCCCGCGTGATGCGCGAGGGGCAGGAAGTATTCAGCGGTCTGGCGTTCAACGAAGTGGTCGCGCATCGCAGTCAGATCAGCAGCATGGTCGAATTCGAGGTGCGCATCGACGGTGAGTATTTGTATAACCAGCGTGCGGACGGCTTGATCGTCTCGACACCGACCGGTTCGACGGCCTACGCGATGTCAGCGGGTGGTCCGATTCTGCATCCGGCGCTCGATGTGCTTGAACTGGTGCCGATTTGTCCGCATACCTTGAGCAACCGGCCTATCGTGGTGAACGGCTCATCCGTGCTGGAAATTCTGATGCATCGCTGCAGCGATACGCGCGTGCGGCTGGACAGTCACACGAGTTTTGATATGCAGGTGCACGATAAAATTATCGTCACGCGTTATTCCGGTCACGCCCACCTGCTGCATCCGGTGGGGCACAGTTACTACCATACCCTGCGCGAAAAATTGCAGTGGAATCAATCCCTTTAATTTTCTGAGCTAATATGCTGAAATTTTTAAGCATTCGTGACTTTGTCATCGTATCTCAGCTTGAGCTTGCGTTTTGCGCGGGCTTTACCGCGCTGACCGGCGAGACGGGGGCTGGTAAATCGATTTTGATCGATGCTTTGTTGCTGGCGCTGGGCGAACGCGGCGATGCGACCATGGTGCGTAACGGCTGCGAGCGTGCGGAAATTACCGCCGAATTCGATGTGAGCGCACAGCCCGGACTGCTGGCATGGCTTAAGGCGCAGGAACTCGAAGGCGATGACGGCGTGTGTCTGATGCGTCGGCTGCTCGATGCCGGAGGCCGTTCGCGCGGTTTTATCAACGGGCGTAGTGCGACACTGCAACAGATGCGTGAAGCGGGCGAGCATCTGCTCAATATTCACGGTCAGCACGCGCATCAGTCCTTGTTGCAAGCGGATGCACAACGGGTCTTACTCGATGAGTATGCCGGATTGCAGTCCAGTGTCGCCGGGGTGGCGACAGATTTCCGCGACTGGCAGGCGCTGATGCGCCGCCGTATTGCGCTGAGTGAGAATTCACAAGCGGTCGCGGCCGAGCGCGAGTTACTGACTTTTCAGCACACCGAACTCGAAGCGCTGGCCTTTAATGTCGCCGATTGGGAAGTTTTGCAGGCCGACTATGCGCGGATGGCGCATGCCGCCAGTTTGCTCGAAACCGCAGCATTTGGTATCGACACGCTGAGTGAAGCTGAGACGGCATGCCTGTCGCAACTGAACGCGCTGATGACGCGCTTGCGCGATGGCACGCTGCATGATGCGACGCTCGCCGAGCCGTTGCGTATGCTCGAATCGGCGCAGGCTGAATTGCAGGAAGTCGTGTACAGTCTGCGCCATTATCAGCAGCGTCTAGATGCCGATCCGCAGCAAATGGCGCAGAAGGAAGCGCGGATTCAGTATGTCATGGATTTGGCGCGCAAGTACCGTGTGGCGCCTGAGAGACTAGGCGAGGTGCTGCAGCAGGTCGCGCGGCGTCTTGCAGAGTTGGGCGCTGACGCAGATCTGGAAGCATTGCAGCAGCTAGAGAGGGATGCGCATAGTCGCTATCTGGAAGCGGCGCGCGCATTGAGTCGTGCAAGACGTCTGGCCGCCGATAAATTATCGCAGCAAATTACCGCCGCCATGCAGACGCTGGCGATGCAGGGCGGGAGTTTCGCGGTGGCGTTGCTGCCGCTGACTGAGGGCAATGTGCACGGGCTGGAGGCGGTTGAATTTCAGGTCGCGGCTAACCCCGGTGTGCCGACGCGCAGTCTGGCGAAAGTTGCCTCCGGCGGCGAGCTTTCCCGCATCAGTCTTGCGATGCAGGTGGCGACCAGTCAGGTGGCTTCCGTGCCTACCCTGATTTTCGATGAGGTGGACAGCGGGATAGGCGGACGTGTCGCGGAAATTGTCGGTCTGTTGCTCAAGCAGCTCGGACGCCAGTATCAGGTGTTATGCGTGACCCATTTGCCGCAAGTGGCCGCAATGGCGGATAGTCAGTGGCAGGTCAGCAAGGCGGTGGAAGCCGGGGTGACCTTAAGTCGTATCGAAGTGCTGGGTGAATCGCAGCGTATCGAGGAAATTGCCCGTATGCTGGGAGGGGTGACGATTACCGATACTACGCGTCGCCATGCGGCGGAGATGCTGGGCGTGGCAGGTTGAGGTATGATGTGGCAGATTTTAGAAATTACGAGACTTTAAACCATGCGCATTAAAATTGTTCTGTTGTCCCTGTTGTTAGCTTCTTGCGGCAGTATTGATACGCCTACGCTGTCGCCCTATAAAATGGATATTCGTCAGGGCAATTTCGTGACGGTGGAAATGCGCGACAAAATTAAGGTCGGGATGTCGCGGGCACAAGTGCGCTATGCATTGGGAACGCCGATGATCAGCGATGTGTTTCACGGCAATCGCTGGGATTATGTGTATCGCCTGGAGCAAAAGCGCGAACTGGTCGATCAGCAGCGTTTGACGTTGTATTTCGACGGCGAGCATCTGGTACGCATCGATGATAGCGCGCTGACGGTAAAGTCCGTCACGCCTGATGTGAAATCAGCCGAATAAGCAGCAGAGGAATAATGCAGATGAATAAAATCAAGATAGCGATTGCCGGCAGCAGCGGTCGGATGGGGCGTGTGTTGCTCGACTGTGTGGCCGCCGCCGATGATCTGGTGTTGCACGCAGCCTTGGAACACGCGGGCAGCACGCTGCTGGGACGCGATGCGGGCGAATTGTCCGGTGCACCTTGCGGAGTGAAAATCAGTGCCGATGTCGAAGCGGCTCTCGCAGGCGCTGATGTGCTGATCGACTTTACCCGTCCTGAAGGCACGCTGGATCACCTGGCCATCTGCCGCAGACTCGGCGTGAATATGGTGATCGGCACCACAGGCTTTAACGCGCAGCAAAAGGCGCAACTGGGCGCGGGCGCTCAGGATGTCGGCATCGTGTTTGCGCCCAACATGAGCGTCGGCGTGAATCTGGTATTCAAGTTGCTGGAGACCGCTACGCGCGTGTTATCTGAAGGCTACGATATCGAGATCATCGAGGCGCATCATCGCCATAAGGTGGATGCGCCCTCCGGTACGGCGCTGGGGTTGGGCGAGGTGGTTGCGCGCACGCTGGGGCGTGATTTAAGTGAGTGCGCAGTGTATGGACGCGAAGGCGTGACCGGCGAGCGCGATCCGTCTACCATCGGATTTGCAACCGTCCGGGGTGGTGATATTGTCGGCGATCACACCGTGCTGTATGCGGGGATCGGCGAGCGTATTGAAATTACGCATAAGGCGAGCAGTCGGGCAACGTTTGCGCTGGGTGCGCTGCGCGCGGCGCGTTTCCTGAAAGTTAATCCGGCCGGAATGTATGACATGCAGGACGTGCTGGATTTGAAATAGGCTTAATAAATAATCGATGATCAAAAAATTCCTCAAACGCGTCTTTCGCCGTTCGGCTAAAGTTAAAACGCTAGGCAATGCGCAGGTGATTCCATTCGCCTTGCACGGCGTGCCGCGCGAACAGATAAGCTACGGCGCAAAGCGCGTGACCGATGGCTTGCAGGCGGCCGGTTTCAAGGCTTTCGTGGTGGGCGGTGCGGTGCGCGATTTGCTGCTCGACAAAATTCCTAAAGATTTCGATGTGGCGACGGATGCCACCCCTGAGGAAGTCAAGCGCGTGTTCCGCCGCTCGCGCATCATCGGCCGGCGTTTCCGTTTGGTACATGTGATGTTCGGCGAAGAACTGGTCGAAGTTGCAACTTTCCGTTGCATGATAGACACGGAAGATGCGCAGACCGATGCGCATGGTCGCTTGCTGCGCGATAACGAATTTGGCGATCAGGAGCAGGATGCCGCACGGCGCGATTTTACCGCCAACGCACTGTTCTACGATCCGACGACTCAGGAAATTTACGATTACCATCAAGGTTATCAGGATACCCGCAACGGTGTGCTGCGCATTATCGGCGATCCGCTGGTGCGCTATCGCGAAGATCCGGTGCGGATGCTGCGCGCGGTGCGCCTGTCGGCTAAGCTCGGCATTGCGCTCGATCCTGTGACCGCAGCGCCGATTGCCCAGCTGAAATCCTTGCTCGACAACGTGCCTGAAGCGCGTATGCTCGACGAAGTGCTGAAGATGCTGTTGTCCGGCCGTTCGGTTGAGTGCATACAGCAGTTGCGCAAAATGGAGTTGCATCACGGTTTACTGCCGCTGCTCGATGTGATCATGGAGCAGCCGATGGGCGAGAAGTTCATCATGCTGGCGTTGAAAAATACCGATGAGCGTTTGAGTCAGGAAAAATCGGTGTCGCCGGCATTTTTGTTTGCCTGCCTGCTCTGGCATGAGGTGCTGTCAGTCTGGAACGGGCTGGTTGCAAAAGGCGAACGCCCGCTAGGCGCGATGCATATCGCGATGGATGAAGTGCTGGCGCGCCAGAAGAAGAAGCTGGCGATCCCGCATCGGCATGATGCCGTCATGAAAGAAATCTGGTTGATGCAGCAGCGCTTCGATCAGCGCGCAGGTCAGCGGCCGTACCGTTTGCTGGAGCAACCGCGTTTTCGTGCTGGTTTCGATTTTTTGCTGCTGCGCTGCGCCAGCAACGAAGTCGATAACGATCTCGGACTCTGGTGGGACGAGTTTCAGGATGCAAGTGAAGCGCGTCGTCAGGAAATGCTGCAGCCTGAAGGCGCGGGTGTTGCTAAGAAACGTCGCCGTAAACCGCGCAAAAAACCGGCCGGTGAGCCGGCACTGGCAGCAAGCGGGCAGGATGCCGAGTGACGCGACAGGTCTGCTTTATCGGTTTGGGGAGTAATCTGGGTGAGTCGCGCGAGCAGTTAAGATGCGCGCTGGCTGACATCGATGCACTACCGGATACGCGCGTCATGGTCTGCTCTTCGTTTTATCGCAGTGCGCCGGTAGGATTTCTGGATCAGCCGGATTTCCTCAATGCGGTGGCAAAAATTACGACGCGTCTCGCGCCTCACGCCCTGCTTGATGCCTTGCTGCATATCGAACAGCGCTACGGCCGCGAGCGGGTATTTCAAAATGCACCGCGCACGCTCGACCTTGATGTGCTGCTGTACGGCGAGTTGAAAATTCAGGAGTCCGGTTTGACGATCCCGCATCCGCAAATGCACCTGCGCGCTTTCGTGCTGCAGCCGCTGCTGGAGATCGAGCCTGGCTGCCTGATCCCTGCAATCGGACAGGCTGAATACGCCATGCGGAATTGTCTGGATCAGGTGCTGGAAAAGTTGGAAAACTAACGGTTTGTTGTTTTCAGTGATCAACTATCAATTATTAATTATTTTCCCATGCGTACGACATTAACGACTCTCAAAGCCATGAAAAGCCGCAGCGAAAAAATCGCTGTGCTGACTTGTTATGACGCGAGTTTTGCATCCTTGCTCGATGCTGCAGGTCTGGATGTGCTGCTGGTGGGCGACTCGCTCGGTATGGTGATACAAGGTCGGGAGACCACGTTGCCCGTGACGCTGGCTGACATGGTGTATCACACGACGTGCGTTGCGCGCGGCGCTGAACAGGCGTTCATCGTCGCCGATATGCCGTTCGGTACCTCTCAGGTTACGCCCGAAAAAACTCTGGAGCACGCCGTTCAGTTAATGGCGGCCGGTGCGCAGATGGTGAAGCTCGAAGGCGGTGCCGTGATGCTCGAAACAGTGCGTTTTTTGACCGCGCGCGGCATTCCGGTTTGCGCGCATATCGGTCTGACGCCGCAATCGGTGCACCAGTTGGGCGGATATCGGGTGCAGGGGCGGGAAAAGGACGCAGCATTGCAGTTGATCGAGGACGCGGTTGCGCTCGAGCAGGCGGGGGCGGGGATGGTGGTGCTCGAAGCTGTGCCCGCACTGCTCGCTGCTGAAATCACCGCGCAACTGTCCATTCCGACGATCGGCATTGGTGCGGGTGCGGCCTGCTCGGGGCAGGTGCTGGTGCTGTACGATATTCTGGATGTTTTTCCGGGTAAGAAAGCGCGCTTTGTTAAAAACTATATGTCGGGCGCCGCGTCCATCAGCGATGCCGTCGCGCGCTATGTGGCTGAGGTCAAGGATGGTCGCTTTCCTGCATCGGAGCACGGGTTTTAATGCAGCTCATTTCGACTATTGCGCAGTTGCGTGCGCGTCTGAGCGCCGAGGCGTCTGTCGCTTTCGTGCCGACCATGGGGAATCTGCATCAAGGTCATCTCGATTTGATGCGTCAGGCACGGCTGCACGGGCGCTGTGTGGTGGCGAGTATTTTCGTTAATCCCTTGCAGTTTGGCCCGAACGAGGATTTTGACCAGTATCCGCGTACGCTCGATGACGACTGTGAGAAGTTGCAAGGATTGGTCGATGTGGTGTTTGCGCCTGGCGTGAACGAGATGTATCCGGCGTCCCAAACGGTATTTGTCGTGCCGCCGCCGATTGCCGATGAGTTGTGCGGTGCCGCGCGTCCCGGTCATTTTCAGGGGATGGCGACGGTGGTTTGCAAATTGCTCAATATCGTTCAGCCGCAGGCAGCGCTGTTCGGCAAAAAAGACTATCAGCAATTGCATATCATCCGCCAGCTGGTCGCGCAGCTGAATATGCCGGTGGAGGTCATTGGCGGTGAGACGGTGAGAGCCTCAGACGGGCTGGCGCTAAGTTCCCGCAATCAGTACTTGAATGAAGCCGAACGAGCTGAGGCCGTATTTTTAAATCAGACGCTGCGCTCGATGCGCGAGCAACTGTTGTCGGGCGCGCGTGATTTCGGGATGCTGGAGGCGGCGGCTGTTCGTGCGCTTACGGCGCGGGGCTGGTCGGTCGATTATGTTGCGATACGCAATCAGTCCGATTTAAAGACGGCGGGTGCAGGAGAGTTGGTTGTTTTGGCTGCCGCCAGGCTTGGGAAAACCCGCTTGCTCGACAATATCGAGGTGAACCTTCACCCTTAAGTCAGATATAATCCGCGCCCCATTTGAAAGGTAGTTTATGCAAAGAACCATGCTCAAAGCCAAGCTGCACCGGGTGCACGTGACGCATTCCGAGTTGCACTATGAAGGCTCGTGCGCGATCGACGATAATTTGCTTGAGGCGGCTGATATTCGGGAGTATCAACAGATCGATATTTACAATGTCAGCAATGGCGAGCGATTCACAACCTATGCGATACGCGCTCAGCGCGGTTCGGGGATTATTTCCGTGAATGGCGCGGCAGCCCATAAAGCCAATCCGGGCGACATCCTGATCATAGCGAGTTATGCGCTGTATCACGATACGGAATTGGCCGCCTTTCATCCGGCGTTAGTCTATGTGGATGAGCAAAATCGCATGGTGGCAAAGCGCGGTGAAATACCTGTGCAGCTGGCATAATTTAAGAATTTGATCATTTTTTTGGAATGTTACATTGACCAAAAGGCCTTTCGCAGGTAGCATTGCAAAACTTTAAAAGCTAACTGGATTGATTACGATGCGTCGCAAACTAGTCGTTGGAAACTGGAAAATGTACGGCCGCTTGGCGCGTAATCAAGCATTGCTGCAAGGGGTTCTGGACGGCGTTCGTGAATTGCGCGCTGCAGACTATGCGGTATGTGTTCCGTATCCCTATCTGTCTCAGGCGGCAACGATGTTGGCAGGTAGTAATGTGGCTTGGGGGGCGCAGAATTTGAGTCCACAGGAAGAAGGCGCGTTCACGGGTGCGGTAGCGCCCGGCATGCTGGTTGATTTTGGTTGCAGTTATGTGATTATCGGTCACTCCGAACGTCGCGGTCTGTTCCATGAAAGCAATGAAATCGCTGCTGCGAAGTTTGAGGCAGCTCAAAAGGCCGGTATGAAGCCGATCTTCTGTGTGGGCGAAACGCTAGCTGAACGTGAGTCCGGAATTACAGAACAAGTCGTTGCAACGCAACTGGATGCCGTGCTGGTGCGTTTTGGCGCGAAGGCACTGTCCAATGCGGTGATTGCATACGAACCTGTGTGGGCAATCGGTACCGGCAAGACGGCAAGTCCAGATCAGGCGCAGGCAGTGCACGCGTTCATTCGTCAACGTGTAGCGGCGCATGATGCAGCGGTTGCGCAAGGTTTATGTATTCTTTACGGCGGCAGTGTGAAGGCATCCAATGCGGTCGAATTGTTCGGTATGCCGGACATCGATGGCGGTCTGATTGGTGGCGCTTCGCTGGTTGCTGATGATTTTGTGGCGATATGTCGCGCAGCGCAATAATTTAGTCTGGAGTAGTGTGTGGAAACAATAGTTTGGGTTTTTCATCTGGTGACAGCCATCGCTTTGTGCGGTCTGGTGCTGGTGCAACATGGTAAGGGCGCCGATATGGGTGCTGCATTTGGCACAGGTTCAGCGGGGAGCTTGTTTGGTTCCGGAGGCTCTGCGAATTTTCTGAGTCGCAGCACGGCCATTGCCGCTGCAATCTTTTTTGTGACCAGCTTAACTTTGACCTATCTGTACTCACATCCTACGCAGCAAACGGGTGTGATGGACAGGGTTGATGTCGTGAAGCCGGCTGTAACGGCGCCCGTGGATAATTCGAAGTCCAAAGAAATTCCGAAGTAAACTAATTCCGAGTTGTTAGGAATATGCGGTTGTGGTGGAATTGGTAGACACGCAAGCTTGAGGTGCTTGTGCCCGTAAGGGCGTGGGAGTTCGAGTCTCCCCATCCGCACCAATGAGTGAAATTAAGCCCTTGATCCAAGGGCTTTTTTTCGTCCGTAGCAACAAAAAAGCCTTTTTAATCAATATGTTATGCGTGTCATATGGTGTCATAGGGTGTCAGCTAGTATCTTGACAGCCCATACTAAGCTGGTCACAATCTGGGTCACAAAATTAAGAAATTACCTTTTTTACCTACAACCAAAACAAATTTGTGACTAAATTATAAAATGGCAATCCTAACTACAGTAGCAATCAAGAACGCTAAGCCGGAAGAAAAGCCCTATCTGATATATGACAGCAAGGAGAGAGGGCTGCATGTTCATATCTCCGTTGTCGGCACAAAGACATTCAGGTTCAAAACTAAATTAGATGGGAAGGCTAAGATCATTAAGCTTGGCGACTTCAAGCACATGACACTAGAGCAAGCCAGACAAAGGGCTTTTGACCTTAATGTGCAAATTCAGAACGGCATCGACCCTACCGTCCAGATCGTGCCGGAGTTCAAAACATTTGCAGAGGTGTCCAAAGAGTTTGTGGCATGGAAGCGCGACGAATTCGGCCGCGCCGAAGGTACGATCAGAAAATATCAAGAATGCTTAGATAACGATTTACTGCCAGCCTTTGCCAATACCAGCATCAAGGAAATCCACACCAAAGAATCCGTGGCCGTCATTGAAAAAATCAATGCGCGCTCGAATTCTTTGGCTATCAAAAATATCGAAATGCTAAACATGGTCGTCATGTTTGCAATTCAGCGAGGCTATCGGGATTCCTATACCCAACTGAACCTAAGCGGATTGATTAAGGAAAAGCCCGTAAAACCTAAAATCATGCCGTCGAGTCTAAAAGATACTTTTGATAAAATAGATCAATACCCGACCTTTATAATGCGATGCGCGATCACTATTCAGTTTCATGTTTTTCTGCGCGGCAGCGAGATCATGGGCGGCAGGTGGGAAGAGATCGACTTTGAAAAAAAGCAGTGGGTAGTTCCTGCCGACCGTATGAAGATGAAGCGCACTCATATCGTGCCGCTAACTAGCCAGACCATCGAGCTACTGACCAAGCTTAAGAGCGCAACCGGCGACAGCGCATTCTTATTTCCATCCAGCAAATCAGTTGAGCATATAGGCCGCGATGCTCTTTCAAAGGCATTTAGAGCCGCTGATTTAAAGATAGTGCCGCACGGTTGCCGCACACTGGCCGGAACGTGGATGCGCAATAATAAGTACCTTCCGCACCTCGTTGAAACACAGTTAAGCCATTGCGAATCAAACCAAATCGCCGCCGCCTATCAGACAGAACCGCACATGTTGTATCTCGATGAAAGACGAGGGATGATGCAGGAGTGGTCTAACCACCTCTCAGAAAGCGCAAAATAATTTTATTAAATAAGCTTGACACACATTTTTTTATTCTGTAATTTAAAAAAACAGTAGCAAATGAGCGGTAAGAATCCGCCCGAATCCGAGAAGGTTTCGCCGAATACACCCGAGGTAAGATAGTTGAATCGTCCTTGTTGCGATGACGATTTTGGGGTAGCAACTCTTTTTAGAGGGCTACCCCATGCTTTGGAATATTCATCAAGTAGTTGCCGCAGTTACCTTAAGCAAATCAACCGTGTACCGGTTAATAAAAGACGGGAAATTTCCGCAGCCCGTCCGCATCTCCTACAAGCGCGTAGGCTGGCTAAAAGCTGATATTGATAGCTTTGTCGCATCCTTACAGCACCTTGCATAACAAAGGGCTTGCACTTTTCCAAGTAACAAGCCCAATGCGCCGCGACCAAACGACAAGCGCATTATTAAGCAAGTAGCTGGAAAGTGCAAGCTCTTATTCCATTCAGGAATAAGTCGCCGTGTCTGGCGTTCAAAAATCGTTCGAAGCGAAGCGCGGATCTCGCGTTTGGTTCGAGAAAAAACTTAATGCTATCGAAGCATTGGGCGGCACAGTCGCGCGCGAAGCCGCAGCATGCGCATGGGCGAAAAACGTCTGGTCAAACCGCGCCGAAGCCGGATATGCCGGTGCAGACTGCATCGAGAAAATCTACCGACTTTGCGAAATCTCTGCTCAGCTCAAAGACACCACAGCCAAAAACAAGATCATTCAAATCATACAGAATGGCGACGAGACTGAAATGTCTCTCATTCTTGAAAAATTGTCAGACCAGAAGTTGAAAGATGCCCTGCGCGCACAAGGCGTGAACGAAGAATCAATTCGAAGACTTGCCAGAAGTAACGCCGACGATTACAACCATGAAAAAAGAATTCGCCGTGACTTGCGCTCACAGGCCAAACAGGCGACTGCATTTTTAAACATGACGCTGGGCTTAATAGGAAGCAACGGACACAAGCACGCATCGCCGTACGAAGTCGATTTGCGCAATCAGCAAAAACAACGGTGGGTTGAATTTGGCAACAAAACACAAATCCAACGCGGTGACGAATCGCTTTCAATGGCAAGCATAATGAAAGCAGCAGGCCACAAAAAATTTGCTGAAGTTTACACCTTGAGTCACTACTGTCCGGTAGATTTTAAGTTCATTTCGCTGTAGCCCTTTATTGACGTGGCTTTCAGCACGTTTTTGCATTCCGACGATTTCAAATACTATCTGGAATCGCCTTTGGTTAAAAAACCGTATCGTTTGCCCTTTAATCGGCAGACGGAGCGGCAGCATGAATCGGGGCAAAACAGTTTTCGCACAATTGCTGGACTTCGTGCCGTTCAATCATTTCGAATATCTGACCGAGCGCTTTGCCGCCAACCACGGGATCAAGCATTTCTCCGCATGGAGCCAATTCATCTGCATGGCCTATGCACAACTGACCCGGCGCGATGGCTTGCGTGATTTGGTTGCCTGTCTCAATTCTCAGAAGAGCAAGCTTTACCATATCGGTATCCGCAGCAAAGTATCCCGTTCCACACTGGCCGATGCCAACGAACGGCGCGACTGGCGGCTGTTCGAGGCACTCGGCCATCGTTTGATCTCCATAGCGCTCGAACTGTACCGGGACGAGGACATCGGCCTGGGACTCAAAGAACCGCTCTACGCCATGGACTCGACCACCATCGATCTGTGCCTGACGCTGTTCCCCTGGGCGGAATTTCGTTCAACCAAGGCCGCCGTCAAAGCGCACACCATCATTGATCTGCGCGGTTCAATCCCTGTGTTTCTGTCCATTACCACCGGCAAGGTTCACGATGTCAATCTGCTCGACGTGATCCCATTCCCCGCTGGCACCATCGTCGTCATTGATCGGGGCTACCTGCACTTCGCCAGATTGTATGCGCTACACCAGCGCCAAGTTACCTTTGTCATCCGCGCAAAGAACAATCTCCGCTTTACCTGGATTGCGTCGCGCGAAGTGGACAAAGCCACTGGATTACGCTGCGATCAAACCATACTGCTGGCGACACCCAAATCAAAAACCGCTTACCCGGAACGCCTGCGCCGGGTTTCTTTCCGCGACCCGGAAACCGGCAAGCATTTGGTGTTCCTGACCAATCGCTTCGATTTGCCCGCGCTGACCATCGCCAATATCTACAAAAATCGCTGGCAAATCGAACTGTTCTTCAAGTGGCTCAAGCAAAACCTTGCCATCAAACATTTCTATGGCAATTCCCTCAATGCCGTCAAATCCCAAATCTGGATCGCAATATGCGTTTACCTGCTGGTCAGCATTGCCAAAAAACAGCTCAATCTTCCTGCCTCCCAGCAGATTTTACTGAATCTTTTTGAGGTCAATATGTTCGATAAAACCCCAATAAATCAAATGGTTGCAAATGCGATACAGAATCTTGACGAACCGGACATCAGTAAACAATTGAATCTATTCGATTTTTAACCGGACAGTAGTGACCTTGAGTAAAGGATTGGAGAACTATGCAAAAGCCGAAGGACTTAGCTGGGCTTTTCTGACGCTAACAGCTCCGCCTCAAATGCACCCAAACCCAACCGCAGGGAAAAACACCTGGAATGGAACTACCCCTGACCAAGCGCACGCATGGATATCACAAGCATATAAAAACGCAAAAGAGAGATTAAGAAAGAAAGAAATTGTTCTATCTGGAGTGCGAGTGGTTGAGCCACATCAGGACGGCTGCCCTCACTGGCACCTGCTAGTTTTCGCGCATCCTACAGAAATGCAAGCAATCGAAGCTTCCTTCCGTTACCAACCAGAATGGAAGTCAGAGCAAGGAATGAAATTTGTTCTTGATAATGGGCGCGCGACAGCCAGCACATACTTATTCAAATATGTACTAAAGACAATCAACTCAGTTGAAAAGCTCGAAGGCGAATTAGCTACAGTCGATTCTTGGCGAAGTACGTGGGGCATTCGCGCATTCGAGTTTATCGGCATGCCAGCCCAAGGGATGTGGCGAAATCTGAGAGCAACAAAGGAATGTCCGACCGAGCCACTGGTTGCAGACATGTGGCGCGCTGCCAATCGTGGGGACGCTTGCGCATTTATTGGATTGAATGGCGGCCTCAATATAAAGAGACGTCAAAGACCAGTTCACACAAAGATAGAAACAACCGATAACAGCAAAACGATCGTGTTCAACCTAACCGACACAGGCGAGTCAATCCGCATTAAGTCGGAGAAATGGAAACTAACACCTGTACTGAAAAACACTGATTCTACTGGAGGTGCAGTTATTCCTAATTATCCAAGAAAAGCCAATTCAAAACCGGAGGTATGCACGATGAAGAAGGAAATATCACCCCACTGGTCGGATATTGGCTATATCTCGCCAGAGAAGCCAGACGATCACCCTGTAAAAACATACAAATCGGCAACGCCGGATGATAAACCATATTTTTTCAACGAAGAAGTGGAACGTGGTTGGCGAAATAAACCTACAGGGGCTAGCGACTCAAAATCAAAAATACCCAATCAAATCGACGATGAAGCCTATATTTTCCCTACGGTAACATTTACCAAGGAAGAAATAGCCGAATTGATGAATGCCGCCGAGCAGCTCCAGAGGGTCGAGTTCGCGAAGCATTCCGCCCGACACTAAAAGGCATACGGCCAAGGACCCGAGCGTAGCTCGCGCCTTGTCCTAAGACCACCACTCCCGCGCCCTGATGGCTTGGGATGGGCTAAGCCCATACCTAATGGGTGCGTTCATTGCCACGCCCCCATACCCCCCATCCTAGGCTATGCATGAAAACCCAAGCATGATGAGCTGAAAGCGAATGCTGGAGTGAGCGCGACGAGCGCGATTAAGTGAGCCACAAGAGCGAAGCGTGGCGATTAAGTGAGTGCGTCCAGCGCGATTGCCTCGGGGGGAGCCGAAAAAATAACGCTGAGCAAGCAAAGCGCGCCGATGCTTATTTTGCACGGGGGGCGTCTAGCCCAGTCGCCATAGTGGCGTTTTATGCCACGGCCAAGACGGATGGAATTCGGAGTGGTACACGAGGAGTTCGGTATTCCGTATTGGCCGTGGGATTTTCACGGCGACCCCCAAGCGTAGCGCTGGAGTGTGATTTATCACACGCGAAGGCAAGTTTTAACAAATATTTGCCGACAGGCAAAACCCTTTGTTTATCGAGCTTCGCTCGACTGACGCAGTCAGCAAAGGGGGTATTTTTTAAAACGCGTAGAGCGGATTTTCGCTCGAAGGCCTTGGCGCAACAGTTTGCGCAAACCTTAGGGTAAGTTCGTTTGCCCAAACACCTGCCTTAGAATTGATTTTAGCTGCCCGAAGAATTGCCCAAAGTATTGCCGCGCATTTCGACCAGCCTACAGGGGATAGGGTGGGGAGTGTTGAGGGGCAGGGGAAGCCGCGAATGAGGCATCCCCTCCCACTCGACGGGGTGCAGGGAATCATTCCCTGCCCTGCCGGAGGCGGTCTAGTCTTATAGTTTGTGTTTTTGACTGTGAACGGGAAAAACGCCCCTATGTTGAAGAAAAAATGCCACTGCAATTTTTTCGTTTAGACAAAAATGAGGCAACCAGCCCAGATCGTTTTCAAAAAAAAGCCACTGCATTTTTTTTGATTAGCCGCGCCGACATTCTCAAACCAGATTTGAACCCTCAACCAAAGAATTTAAAAAACTTATTTCATTCGTCGTTACTCTCCTCATCGTCTTTTCTATCTCTTACCGTTAATGTCGACTTAAAAGTTTTTCGCCCTTCGGTCTTAAACTTTCAAATCTACATTAACTTTTTTATTAAAAAATTTCGCCCTTCGGTCTCATTTCTTAATAAAAATACTCATAGAAAAAACGGCACACATCACGCACCACTACGTGGCACACTAAAACCCCATACCCGCCATATTCTATATGGCTTCCGGTGTGCCCCACCTTACTGATTTTTGTGCCCCATCTTGATTCCAAAAAGACCCAAATCGCCATATTCTATAAGGCTTCCGGTGTGCCCCGAAAAATTTAGCAAAAAATGTTCAGCAATCGAAAAAAATTATATTTTAATGACTGTTGTGAATTGAACTATCAATTTATCAAATGCACGGCAAATCACGACCCAAGGAAAATTCAATAATTAATTTTTTGACCCAAAGCCCAGAGCGAGCATTTGAAAAAACATTCTGTTACGGTGTAACTGTAAAATAACGCTTGACTGCATATAAAATAACATTACCATGTAACATTATTTTATAATATGGAGCTAAACATGAGTAAGCACACGAGTATAAGATTACAACCGGCCGAACTAGCTCATGTTCGCGAACAAGCAATTCGACTTGGTGTATCTCAGGCAGAAATCATCCGTCAATCAATATGGCGGGATGCCGCTGTCGCAGAAATTCGAGACGAAACGAAGGCGGCGGTTCAGAAAGAATTCGATATGCTCTTCGCAAAATTGGCTGTTGAATTCGAAACAGAAGTTGAGTCAATGAAGATCGAGATCGAAACGCTCAGGCAAGAATCTGTTGTCAATTTATCGGAGACAGAGGATCAACTTATTAAAGCTATCGAGGAATCACGCGAGTCGAACAAAAATAATTTGAAGATTGTCGGAAATTCTCTGATGGTCGAGATTCAAAAATTAACTAACAAATAAGGGGAAAGTGAATGAATGAGCAGAACTCAGCAGAGCTTCGTCAGAAGAAATTCCGTGACCAGATGAAGTCGTCGGGGAAGCGCCAGAGGACATTTTTTCTGTCCGATGAAGCCGTCGAGGCGTTAAAAAAACGCAAGATCGACACGAATGCGGCTAACTTGAATCAAGTCTTGGAGGACTTGCTGTTGAGCCTGTCGGGTCAGCCAGCACCCAAACCGACCGCCACCGTAACGAATGAAATGCTGCTGGCTAAGCTGAAAGAGCTATCCACCAAGCAAGATCAATACAGTTTTCTGTTCAGTCAGGCATTCGCTTCTGACAATACGGTCGCGGTTCGCATAGATCTGATTGGGCGCGCAAACGCCATTGCAACAGGTGTGCGGCCGGTGAGTGAATAGCCAGTTTTATACCTTATATATAGGTGACCATTTGGCAGTAAAAAATTCATAAGTCACAAATTAGGTCACAAAATCACTTGTGACCAAAAATTAATACTTACACATCAAGTCGTTACAATGAATGTCTGGTTTCCCCATCGCACCAATGTAGTTAATTAAGCCCCTGTAATATGGGGCTTTTTTACGACTCAATAATGTCGATGAAGATGCAATCATTCCCTTTGCTGGATGAGAATTCGATAACGCTCGCAAGTTCTACTGTCTATGGCGAACAAACGATATGGGGTTAATAGATTCGTTATGACTACCTTATCAGAGCTGGCGCTGTGGTCTGTTATGTGGTGTAGGGCGGTAGTGCGCATGATTGAGTGCGGGCTGTCGCTGTCAGTCGCTGTTTTGCGTGTGTTATCAACGGAAAAATATTTCACTGGAATGTAAATTAATTGCTGATGAAATCAGGCTGTTACCTAAAGAGTGTCACCAAAACTCAAAACAACCATTGAGGCTAGGAGCTGTTTAAAGCTATAATTATTTCAGTGGAAAAAAATGATGGTCGCAGAAACGGTAAAAAAATTCTGTGATTTAAAATAAATAAACCAAAACAGTATGTTGCATTAATGTCGCGGTTTATCCATCGCAAAGGCAGTAAATAATGAAGGCTCGCAGTCTTCAAATAGCTGTGAAATTCACAAGCAGCAGCAATAATAATAAAAAATTAAGTTGATATCTGCCGTCATGGCAGCCTGAAATCGCACAAAGTGATTCGGACTCAACTCTACGGGTTGGTCACGAGTCTTGTACTGAGGGGGGAAGCTCAATGTTGGAAAACTATTTTCCGGTACTGTTGTTCATCTGTGTCGGGTTGGCTTTTGGTGTAGTTCCGATTGTTCTGGGCAGGCTGGCTGCTCCGCATCGTCCGGATGCGAAAAAACTATCTCCCTATGAATGTGGCTTTGAGGCCTTTGAAGATGCGCGTATGAAGTTCGACGTGCGTTATTACCTCGTCGCCATTCTGTTCATTCTGTTCGATCTTGAAATTGCATTTCTTTTCCCCTGGGCGATCGTGCTCAAGGAAATCGGCATGTTCGGTTACGTTTCCATGATGATCTTTTTGGCTATCCTCGTGGTTGGTTTTGTCTATGAGTGGATGAAAGGGGCCTTGGAATGGGAATAGAAGGCATTTTGGAGAAGGGCGTCGTCACAACGACACTCGACACCATTATCAATTACACGCGTACCGGTTCTCTGTGGCCGATGACGTTCGGTCTGGCCTGCTGTGCGGTTGAAATGATGCAGGCGGGTGCATCGCGTTACGATCTGGATCGTTTTGGTATTGTGTTCCGTCCCAGTCCGAGACAGTCCGACGTGATGATCGTCGCAGGCACGCTGTGCAATAAAATGGCCCCTGCGTTGCGTAAAGTTTACGACCAGATGTCAGAGCCGCGTTGGGTGATCTCGATGGGTTCCTGTGCAAACGGCGGCGGTTACTATCACTACTCGTATTCTGTCGTGCGCGGATGCGACCGTATCGTTCCTGTCGATATCTATGTGCCGGGTTGTCCTCCGACTGCCGAAGCCTTGCTGTACGGGCTGATCCAATTGCAGAACAAGATTAAGCGCACTAACACCATCGCGCGCCAGGGGTGAACTTGATGACGACCGATAAAATATCATTGCGTGAAGCGCTGGAAGCCTTACTGTCGGACCAGTTGCTGAGCGTACAGGAACGACTGGGAGAGACCACCATCGTTGTCCGCGCGGTTGACATGCTGCCTGTGCTGACCAAGTTGCGCGACGCGGAAAATTTGCAGTTTACGCAGATGACTGATCTGTGCGGGATGGACTATTCCGAATACGGTGAGGGTGCATGGGAAGGTCGTCGCTTTGCGGTTGTATATCAGTTGCTGTCTGTCGTTCATAACCGTCGCCTGCGCGTTCGCATATTTGCCGAAGAAGACGATTTTCCAGTGCTGGCTTCCGTTACGCCCGTTTGGGCAGGGGCCAATTGGTTTGAGCGCGAAGCGTTTGATTTGTTTGGTATTATTTTTACCGGACATCCGGATCTGCGCCGCATCCTGACCGACTATGGTTTTGTCGGAAATCCATTCAGGAAAGACTTTCCGATCTCGGGTCACGTTGAAATGCGCTATGACGCAGAACAGCAGCGTGTGGTGTATCAGCCAGTTACCGTTGAACCCCGAGAAGTGACGCCGCGTATCATCCGCGAAGAAACCTACGGTTGTAATTAAGGACGCACTCATGCCTGAAATCAAGAATTACACATTTAGCTCCGGCCGCCCTGCGGGCGTTGGTTTGTTTTTGTTGTCCTGCGCAGAAATTCATTGTGCGCTGCGTGCGAGGTAACCATGCCTGAAATCAAGAATTACACAATGAATTTTGGTCCGCAGCATCCTGCCGCGCATGGTGTATTGCGCCTGGTGTTGGAGCTCGATGGTGAGGTGATTGTTCGTGCCGACCCGCATATCGGCTTGTTGCACCGTGCAACTGAAAAGCTGGCCGAACATAAGACGTTCCTGCAATCCGTGCCGTATATGGATCGACTCGATTATGTGTCGATGCTGTGTAACGAGCATGCCTATGTGCAGGCGATAGAAAAGCTGGCAGGCATCGACGTGCCTTTGCGTGCTCAATACATCCGTGTGATGTTCGATGAAATTACCCGCATTCTGAACCATCTGATGTGGCTCGGCGCGCACGGTCTGGATATCGGCGCGATGACGGTCTTTTTGTATTGCTTCCGGGAACGCGAGGATTTGATGGATGCCTATGAGGCGGTGTCCGGCGCGCGTATGCATGCGGCCTACTATCGTCCGGGTGGTGTCTATCGTGATCTGCCCGATACCATGCCTCAGTACGAAGCCTCCAAGATACACAATGCAGCGGCAGTGAAGAAGATGAATGCGAATCGTCAGGGCTCCCTGCTCGATTTTCTGGAAGATTTCACGCGCCGCTTCCCGACCTATGTCGATGAATATGAAACGCTGCTGACCGACAACCGTATCTGGAAACAGCGTACAGTCGGTATTGGCATCGTGACGCCGGAGCGTGCGCTGGCTTTAGGCATGACAGGGCCGATGTTGCGCGGCTCGGGTGTTGAGTGGGATTTGCGCAAGAAGCAGCCTTATGCAGCTTACGACAAGGTCGATTTCGATGTGCCTGTCGGCGTGAATGGTGACTCATACGACCGCTATCTGGTACGCGTTGAAGAAATGCGCCAGTCCAATCGCATCATCAAACAATGTATCGACTGGCTGCGCGTGAATCCAGGCCCTGTGATGACCAGCAATCACAAGTATGCCGCGCCGGGACGTGAATCCATGAAGCAGAACATGGAAGAGTTGATCCATCACTTCAAACTGTTTACCGAAGGGATGCGCGTGCCGGAAGGTGAAGCGTATGCGGCGGTTGAACATCCTAAGGGTGAGTTTGGTATTTATCTGGTGTCAGATGGCGCCAACAAACCTTACCGTTTAAAGATACGTGCGCCGGGGTTCCCTCATCTGGCAGCCCTCGATGAAATGGCACGCGGGCATATGATCGCTGACGTTGTGACCATCATCGGTACGCAGGACATTGTTTTTGGAGAGATAGACCGATAATGTTATCCGCAAATATACAAGAGCAAATCAACCGCGAACTCAAAAAATATCCGGTCGACCAGAAACAATCCGCCGTGATGTCTGCCTTGCGTTTCGTGCAGGATGAAAAGGGTTGGATCGCAACAGAGGACATGGCTGACATTGCCGCCTTCCTCGGTATGCCGCAAATGGCGGTGTATGAGGTCGCGACTTTCTACCATATGTATAACTTAAAACCGATGGGGAAAACTACCCTGACGGTGTGCACCAATCTTTCCTGTACTTTATGTGGTTCGGCGGATACGGTCGCGTATTTGACGTCAAAGCTGGGTATCGGTTTTGGTGAAGTTACCGCAGACGGAAAGTACGGGATGCGTGAGGGTGAGTGCATGGGCGCGTGCAAGGATGCACCGCTGATGACGATCAACAATAAAAAGCTTTGCGGGCGTCTGACGCCTGCGAAAATTGATCAAATCTTGGCAGAATTGGATAAGTCATGAGAGGTCCGGTTACTCAAACCACGATGGATTTTGACCAGCCGTGGACATTAGAGAATTACCTGAAAGTCGGCGGTTATCAGGCGTTGCGCAAGATTCTGACTGAGCAAACCTCACCGGATGCCATCATCGCTGAAGTTAAACTGTCCGCATTACGCGGGCGTGGTGGTGCCGGCTTTCCGACCGGTTTGAAGTGGAGCTTCATGCCGCGCAGTTTTGCGGGCGATAAATATATCGTTTGCAACTCGGATGAAGGCGAGCCGGGAACGTGCAAAGACTGGGACATCATGTTGTATAACCCGCATCTGCTGATCGAAGGAATGGCGATTGCGGCGTACACGATGAACGTGAAGACCGGCTATAACTATATTCACGGTGAAATCTTCGAAGCCTACGAGCGCATGGAAGAAGCGTGTGAGCTGGCGCGCGCCGCTGGTTTTCTTGGCGACAACATCATGGGCTTAGGTTTCTCCTTTGATCTGCACAATCATCTGGGCTACGGCGCTTATATTTGCGGCGAAGAAACAGCGTTGCTCGAATCAATCGAAGGCAAGAAGGGGCAGCCGCGTTTCAAACCGCCTTTCCCTGCGAGCTTCGGTCTTTACGGCAAGCCGACCACGATTAACAACACCGAGACCTTCGCCAGCATCCCTTACATCATCAATAATGGTGGCAAGGCGTTTTTGGAACTCGGCAAACCCAACAACGGCGGAACAAAATTGTTCTCTGTATCGGGTCATGTCAATAATCCGGGCAATTTTGAAGTTCCGATGGGCACGCCTTTTGCCAAATTGCTAGAAATGGCGGGTGGCGTACGCAACGGCCACAAGCTCAAAGCTGTGATTCCAGGCGGTTCATCAATGCCGGTTTTGACAGGTGAAGTGATGATGGATCTGACCATGGACTACGACTCGATCCAGAAGGCGGGTTCAGGTCTGGGTAGCGGGGCTGTGATTGTGATGGATGAAACAGTCTGTATGGTGCGCGCGCTGGAACGTCTGTCGTATTTCTATCATGAAGAATCGTGCGGTCAATGTACGCCCTGTCGTGAAGGCACGGGTTGGTTGTATCGCATCGTACATCGCATCGAACACGGTCAAGGTCGTCCGGAAGATCTGGATTTACTGCTGAGTATCGGCGAAAACATCGCAGGACGCACCATTTGCGCGCTGGGTGAAGCCGCAGTTTGGCCGGTGCAGGGTATGCTCAAGAATTTCAGGGCAGAATTTGAATATCACATCGAACACAAGCGGTGCTTGGTTTAGCTGACGGGTTAGGTGCGCAATGATCAACATTGAAATTGATGGCAAGTTAGTCGAAACCCAACGCGGTTCGACGGTGATGGACGCGGCTCACAAGGCTGGCGTCTACATCCCGCATTTTTGCTACCACAAGAAACTGTCCATTTCGGCGAATTGCCGGATGTGTCTGGTCGAAGTCGAGAAGGCGCCCAAGCCGTTGCCGGCCTGCGCGACGCCGGCTGCCGACGGCATGAAGGTGCACACGCATTCCGAAATGGCCGTTAAGGCGCAAAAGGGCGTGATGGAATTTTTGCTGATCAATCACCCTCTGGATTGCCCGATTTGCGATCAGGGTGGCGAGTGTCAGTTGCAGGATATCGCGATGGGCTACGGCGGGAATGCTTCCCGTTATACGGAAGAAAAGCGCGTCGTTGAGCCGAAGCAAATCGGTGAGTTGATTTCAACCAATGAAATGAGCCGCTGCATTCAATGTACGCGCTGTGTGCGTTTTGGCCAGGAAATCGCCGGCTTGATGGAACTTGGCATGGCGAACCGTTCAGAGCATGCCCAGATTATGAGCTTTGTGAACAGTTCGGTGGATTCCGAGCTGTCAGGCAATATGATCGATTTGTGTCCGGTCGGTGCGCTGACCAGCAAACCGTTCCGCTACACGGCACGTTCGTGGGAGCTGTCGCGTCGCAAATCGGTCAGCCCGCACGACAGTCTCGGCGCTAATCTGGCCGTGCACACTAAAGACAACAAGGTTGTGCGCGTCGTCGCCGCCGAAAATGAAGAAGTCAACGAGTGCTGGATCTCCGATAAGGACCGTTTCAGCTACGAAGGACTGAATTCTGCCGAACGCCTGACTCGACCGATGATCAAGCAAGGCGGTCAGTGGATCGAAGTGGAATGGGCTGCTGCACTCGAATACGTTGCAAACGGCGTGAATCAATTGCGCCGCAGCGCGGGCAGTGAACAGATCGCGGCGCTCGCGACACCCAATTCGACGCTCGAAGAATTGTATCTGCTGCAAAAACTGATGAGAGGAATCGGCAGCGGCAACGTTGATTTCCGTTTGCGTCAGTCAGATTTCAGCGCCGATGGTAAACAAGCGGGTGCACCGTGGTTAGGCATGCCGGTTGCTGAGCTCAATACCCGCGACCGATTCCTGATTGTTGGTAGTTTTCTGCGCAAGGATCATCCTCTGTTGGCGCAACGCATCCGTCAGGCTGTCAAGCAAGGCGCGCAGGCCAATGTTGTGCATGCTAGCGATGACGATTTGCTGATGTCAGTGGCCAATAAGGCGATCGTTGCACCAGCTGATTTGCCAGGGTTGATTGCACAAGTGTTGAAAGCGCTGTCAATTGAAAAACAAGTCGCTGTTCCGGCTGAAGTAGCAGACGTGACGGTTGGGGCTGAGGCCGCCGCAATCGCCGCCAGTCTCGCATCAGGCAAACAAGCTGCCGTGTTGCTGGGCAACTTTGCTCAGCAACATCCGGAGGCCGCACAAATCGCGCTGCTCGCTGAACAAATCGCAGCCTTAGCCGGCGCAAAATTCGGCTATCTGGGTGCCGCCGCGAACAGTGTTGGCGGTTATCTGGCAGGGACCGTGCCTTTTGGCGGTTCGGTGCAGGGCATGAATGCCGCTGAGATGCTCGCAAAGCCACGCAAAGCCTATCTTCTGCTTAACGTAGAACCTGAGCTGGACATGGCCAATGCGCAAACGGCGATGAGTGCGATGAACTCTGCCGATATGGTGGTTTGCCTGTCGGCCTTCAAACACGCCGGCATGGATTACGCGGATGTGATGTTGCCGATTGCACCGTTCACCGAAACCTCCGGTACCTTCATCAATACCGAAGGTCGTGCACAGAGTTTCAAGGGCGCGGTAAAACCGTTGGGTGATGCGCGTCCGGCATGGAAGGTGTTGCGCGTACTGGGCAATTTGCTGGATGTACCGGGTTTTGAGTTTGATACTAGCGAAGCGGTACGCGACGAAGCGGGCGTTGTTGGCAACTTGAACAATCACATCGAAGGGCTTGCGATGCGCAATGTGGCGGTAACGCCTGCAGGTCTGCAACGCGTAACTGATGTGCCGATTTATGCGGCCGACGCGCTAGTTCGCCGTGCGACTGCCTTGCAGAAGACACACGATGCCGCGACCCCGGTTGCGATGTTGCACAGCAGTGAACTGCAAAAGCTGGGTTTGAATTCAGGTGATGCGGTGAGAGTCACGCAGGGCGGTGTAAGCGTACTGCTGACTGCCGCAGCAAATGACGGGCTCGCGCTAGGTACGGTTCGGGTTGCCGCAGGTCATCCGGCGACAGCGAGCCTTGGTGCAATGTTTGGAACGATAATCGTGGAGCGTGCATGATGGACTGGCTACTACCCGTACAAAACCTGTTAGGACCAGCCTGGTTGCCGATCTGGACGGTCGTCAAGATTATGCTGATCGTAGCCCCCCTGATGGGTGCGGTGGCTTATCTGACACTGGCAGAGCGCAAGGTGATCGGCTGGATGCAGATTCGTATCGGCCCTAATCGCGTCGGCTATTTCGGTCTGTTGCAGCCATTGGCAGACGGTTTAAAGCTGTTTATGAAGGAAATTATCGTGCCTTCCGGCTCGAACAAGTTCCTCTTCGTGATTGCGCCAATTATGGTGTTGATGCCGGCCCTCGCTGCTTGGGCGGTGGTACCGTTCAATGCCGAACTGGTGTTGTCGAACGCCAATGCGGGGCTGTTGTATATTCTGGCGATGACCTCCTTGGGCGTGTACGGCGTGATCATCGCGGGCTGGGCATCGAATTCCAAGTACGCCTTTCTTGGCTGCCTGCGTTCGGCGGCACAGATCGTGTCCTACGAAATCGCGATGGGATTTGCACTGGTCACTGTGCTGATGGCGGCACAGAGTCTGAATCTGGGCGATATCGTCAAAGGGCAGCACGGCAACTACGGCATGCTTAACTGGTACATCATTCCGCTGTTTCCGATGTTCGTGGTCTATCTGATATCCGGTGTGGCGGAAACCAACCGTGCGCCGTTTGACGTCGCCGAGGGCGAATCTGAAATCGTAGCCGGTTTCCACGTTGAGTATTCAGGGATGGCGTTTGCACTGTTCTTCCTGGGCGAATATGCCAACATGATTTTGGTCGCATTTTTGACCTCGATCATGTTCCTGGGCGGCTGGCTGTCGCCGGTTCCCTTCCTGCCGGATAGCATCGTATGGATGCTGGGTAAGGTCGCCTTTGTGCTGTTCCTGTTCCTGTGGTTCCGTGCAACTTTCCCGCGCTACCGTTACGATCAGTTAATGCGTCTGGGCTGGAAGGTGTTTATTCCGGTATCGTTGATTTGGGTCGTGGTAGTGGGTGCGTGGATGCAAACCTCCTATTGGCTGTGGTAGGGCGTAAACGCGCTCGCACGAGGAAATAAAATGGAAAAAATCAAAGATTTCTTTAAGACGTTTCTGCTGATCGAACTGCTGAAGGGGATGGCGCTGACCGGACGTTATATGTTCGCCCGCAAGATCACCGTGCAGTTTCCAGACGAGAAGACGCCGCAGAGCTTCCGCTTTCGCGGATTGCATGCCCAGCGTCGCTATGAAAATGGCGAAGAGCGCTGTATCGGTTGTAAGCTGTGTGAAGCGGTGTGTCCTGCGATGGCGATCAAGATTGCCGTGGCCGAACGCGAAGATGGCACACGCCGCACGACGCAATATGACATCGATCTGACCAAGTGCATCTTCTGCGGTTTTTGCGAAGAATCCTGCCCGGTCGATGCGATTGTGGAGACGCGGGTTTTTGAGTATCACGGTGAAAAGCGCGGCGACTTGTATTACACCAAGCCGATGCTGCTGGCGGTAGGGGATAAGCACGAAGCGCAAATCGCCCGTGACCGTGCAGCAGACAGTAAGTACAGGTAAGTAGTGAGTAGAGAGTCGGGAGTTGTGAGTGCTGAGTTGGATTTTCCACTTGCCACTTTCCACTTACCACTGACAGCTTAATAGGGGTGAATTCATGAGTTTTTTTGATGTGGTTTTTTATCTGTTTGCGACGATTACGGTTCTGGCCGGCGTTGGTGTGGTGGTAGCCCGTAATCCGGTGCATGCAGCGTTGTTTCTGGTGCTGGCATTCTGTAGTGCGGCCGGAATCTGGATGCTGCTCGAAGCCGAGTTTTTGGCGATCACGCTGATTCTGGTTTACGTCGGTGCGGTCATGGTGCTGTTCCTGTTCGTGGTGATGATGCTGGATATCAATCTGGTGAAGCTGCGTGAAGGATTCTGGCGCTGGTTCCCTTTTGGCGCACTGCTCGCCGGTTTGATGGTGTTTGAGATGGTCTGGGTGTTAGGCTCGCGTCAGACAGCGGATGTATCCAAAGCGATCGTACACGCGGCCGATTACAGCAACACCAAAGAATTGGGTCGCTTGATCTACACCCAGTATGTGTATCCGTTTGAAATAGCTGCGGTTATCCTGCTGGTGGCGATGGTTGCCGCAATTGCGCTGACCTTGCGTCGCCGTGCCGGAGTTAAGTCGCAAAACGTAGCAGATCAGGTCAAGGTCAAGAAGGCGGATCGCTTGCGCATCGTGAGCATGAAGTCGGAACCAAGACAGCCGTAAATAGTAAGTAGTAAATGGTAAGTACAAATCAGGGAGTGGGCGGTGGACAGTGGCAAGTGGGAAACCCACTCACCACTCACTACTTACCACTTACCAAGACAATCTAGGGAGCGAAAATTAAAATATGGTAACCCTCTCACATTATCTGGTGTTTAGCGCGGTGCTGTTTGCCATCAGCGTGGTAGGCATTTTCCTTAACCGGAAAAATGTCATCATTCTGCTGATGTCGATCGAACTGATGCTGCTGGCTGTGAACACCAACTTCGTTGCGTTTTCGCATTATTTGAACGACACGGCAGGTCAGGTGTTTGTATTTTTTATTCTGACCGTAGCGGCTGCTGAAGCTGCGATCGGACTTGCGATTCTGGTCGTGCTGTTCCGTAATTTGCGTACGATTAACGTCGATGATCTTGGCAGTTTGAAAGGCTGATGTGATGGATATCCAAACCTATTATCTGTTAGTGCCGCTGGCACCTTTATTTGGTGCACTGGCAGCGGGTCTGTTCGGCAAGTTGCTCGGGCGCAACATGACGCACCGCATCACCATCGCGATGGTCGGCGTGTCCTTGTTCTCTGCCATTCAGATCTTTCAGGATGTGATGGCAGGTCACACCTTCAACGGCCCCGTCTACACGTGGCTGACATCAGGCGACACCAGTTTTCATGTGGGATTTTTAATTGACCGTCTGACCGTGACCATGATGCTGGTGGTGACCTCCGTGTCGCTAATGGTGCATATCTACACCATCGGCTATATGTCGGAAGATGCCGGTTATCAGCGTTTCTTCAGCTACATTTCGCTGTTCACCTTCTCGATGCTGATGCTGGTGATGTCAAATAACTTCATGCAACTGTTCTTCGGTTGGGAAGCGGTGGGTCTGGTGTCTTACCTGCTGATCGGTTTCTGGTATACGCGTCCAACCGCAATCTATGCCAACTTGAAAGCCTTTTTGGTTAACCGTGTCGGTGACTTTGGTTTCCTGCTCGGTATCGGTCTGGTATTGATGGTATTCGGTACGCTCGATTACGCCGCCGTCTTTGCTAATGTGGCAGCCCATGCGGATGACATGGCGCCTATCGCAGGCATGTCAGTCAATCTGCTCACCGCGATCTGTATTTTGCTGTTTGTCGGCGCGATGGGTAAATCAGCACAGTTCCCGCTGCACGTCTGGCTGCCCGATTCAATGGAAGGCCCGACACCGATTTCTGCGCTGATCCATGCGGCGACGATGGTGACGGCCGGTATCTTTATGGTGGCACGTATGTCACCGATGTTTGAACTGTCTGATACCGCCTTGTCCTTTGTGATGATTATCGGTGCGATTACCGCGCTGTTTATGGGATTCTTGGGGATTATCCAGAACGACATCAAGCGTGTGATTGCGTATTCGACCCTGTCCCAACTGGGTTATATGACGGTCGCGTTAGGCGCATCGGCATATCCAGTGGCAATCTTCCATCTGATGACCCATGCGTTCTTCAAGGCGCTGTTGTTCTTAGGTGCCGGTAGCGTGATTATCGGTATGCACCATGATCAGGACATCCGCAATATGGGCGGCGTGCGCAAATACATGCCGATCACCTGGATCACGTCCTTGATCGGATCGTTAGCGCTGATTGGAACACCGTTCTTCTCCGGATTCTATTCCAAGGACAGCATCATCGAAGCGGTTGGCATGTCGCATCTGGCAGGTTCAGGCTTTGCGTACTTTGCGGTGGTAGCCGGCGTGTTTGTGACGGCGTTCTATTCGTTCCGCATGTACTTCCTGGTATTCCACGGCGAAGAGCGTTTCGGCAAGGCGCATCATCACGAGCCTGTCAATGCTGCTAAGAATGCTGATGCACATCATGACGCCCACGACGGCGATCACGATGATGAAGAAGTCTCTCATGACCATCATCACGGGTTGGCACCGGGCCAAAAACCGCATGAAACACCGTGGGTAGTCTGGTTGCCGCTGGTGTTGCTGGCGATCCCGTCTGTGATCATCGGTTACATCGCGATTGAACCGATGTTGTTTGGCGGTTACTTCAAGGATGCCATCTATATCGGCGAGAACCATGAAGTGATGCATGAATTGCATGAAGAGTTCCACGGCGCATTTGCGATGGCGCTGCATTCACTGACCAGTCTGCCGCTGTGGCTGGCCATTGCAGGTGTGGCAAGTTCTGCTTACTTCTATCTGAAGCGTCCGGATATTCCTGCCGCGATTCAGAAGCGCTTTCAGTGGATCTATACTTTGCTCGACAACAAGTATTATTTCGATCGCTTCAATGACTGGTTTTACGCCGGTGGCGCGCGCGGCCTGAGTTCGTTCCTGGGTAAATTCGCTGATAAGTTCCTGATCGACGGCTTGATGGTAAACGGCACGGCAGGGCTGGTAGGTAAGGTGTCCGGTGTGGTGCGCAAGTTGCAATCGGGCTACATTTATCATTACGCGTTTACCATGATCGTCGGTGTGTTTATCTTGTTGACGATACGAAACTGGTTTTAATCGTAGTGGGTGTGCAGCTTTACGACTGCACGCTCACAACTTTCTGCTTCATGTTTAAAGGAAACACAGCATGATTTTTGGATTACCTGTTATTAGCGTTACGATCTGGTTGCCTATTTTGTTTGGTATTCTGGTTCTGGCAACCGGCGACGATAAAAATGCGCCGCTGGCGCGTCTTCTGGCTCTGGTCGGCAGCGTGTTGGGTTGTCTTGTCACCATCCCGCTGTATACCGGATTCGATATTTCGACCAGTAACATGCAGTTCGTCGAATTACACGACTGGATCACGCGCTTCAATATCCATTATCACCTCGGGGTAGATGGCATCTCGATGCTGTTCATCCTGCTCAACAGTTTCTTTACCGTGATCGTGGTGCTGGCGGGCTGGAAAGTCATTGAAAAGCGCGTTGCGATGTACATGGCAGCTTTCCTGGTCATGTCCGGTATCGTCAACGGCGTGTTTGCCGCGCTCGATTCAATCCTGTTCTACGTGTTCTGGGAAGCGATGCTGATCCCGATGTTCATCATCATCGGTATCTGGGGTGGTCCTAACCGTATCTACGCGACGATGAAGTTTTTCCTGTACACCTTGTTGGGCTCCCTACTGATGCTGGTTGCGCTGATCTATCTGTACAACCTGTCCGGTGGCAGCTTCGCGATTTTAGACTTCCATCATCTGGCCATCCCGATGACAGCGCAGATCCTGATCTTCATTGCGTTCTTCTTCGCCTTTGCGGTGAAGGTGCCGATGTTTCCTGTGCACACCTGGTTACCGGATGCGCACGTTGAAGCGCCAACCGGTGGTTCTGTAGTGCTGGCAGCGATCATGTTGAAAGTGGGGGCGTACGGTTTCCTGCGCTTCTCAATGCCGATTACGCCGGATGCTAGCCATAAACTGGCAGGCGTGATGATCGCACTGTCTTTGATTGCCATCGTGTACATCGGTCTGGTCGCGCTGATGCAGTCAGACATGAAAAAGCTGGTTGCCTATTCATCGATCTCACACATGGGCTTTGTGACGCTGGGGTTGTTCATCTTCAACGCCTACGGCATGGAAGGCGCATTGCTGCAGATGCTCTCGCACGGTTTTGTCGCCGGTGCCTTGTTCCTGTGTATCGGCGTGCTGTATGACCGCGTGCACTCCCGTCAGATTGCCGATTACGGTGGTGTCGTCAACAAGATGCCCGTATTTGCGGCCTTCTTCATGCTGTTTGCAATGGCGAACAGCGGCTTGCCCGGCACCAGTGCGTTTGTCGGCGAGTTCATGGTGATCATGGGGACGATTAAGGTTAACTTCTGGTACGCTTTTGCCGCAGCCTCAACACTGATTTTCGGTGCGGCTTATACGTTGTGGATGTACAAGCGCGTGATTTTCGGTGCGGTGACTAACCATCATGTGGAAGAGTTGACTGACATCAATGCACGTGAAATTTTGATCATGACGATACTGGCATTTTTCGTACTGGCGATGGGTATCTATCCGCTGCCGGTCTCTGAAATCCTGCATGCGTCGGTGAATGACCTGCTGTTGCACGTCGCGCACTCCAAGCTGCCCATTTGATGGCAATTGATGATTGATAATGCATAATTGTCAATTACTGTACTAACGTCTCACGACTAGTAACTAACGACTGATTTAAGAGGTTAATATGAATTTGATGGCAAATCTGATCCCCGCCGCTGCGGAAATTTTCTTGCTGGCGATGGTCTGCTTCATCTTGATAGCGGATTTGATGCTGACAAAAAGCAGCAAAATTTTCACATACCTTCTGGTTCAGTTGACGTTGCTGGGCTGCTCGATCATCACGGTTGGCACGCACGAGAATAGCGTTGTGTATGCTTTCAATGGTATGTACGTCGACGACCTAATGTCCGATGTGCTCAAGATGCTGAGTTATCTGGGTATGTCGATGGTGCTGGTGTATTCGCGTCAGTATCTGATGCTGCGCGGTCTGTTCACCGGTGAATTCATGGTGTTGGCGCTGTTCGCGTTGCTCGGCATGAATGTGATGATTTCCGCGAACCACTTCCTGACCCTGTATCTCGGTCTGGAACTGCTCTCGCTGAGCCTGTATGCGATGGTGGCGCTGCAACGCGATTCTGCGATTGCGACCGAAGCTGCGATGAAATATTTCGTGCTGGGTGCATTGGCTTCCGGTTTGCTGCTGTACGGTATGTCGATGCTGTACGGTGCAACCGGTACGCTCGAACTGGGCGCCATTTCAAATGCGATTGCCAATGGCGTGCAGAACAAATCCTTGTTGGCCTTTGGTCTGGTATTTATTCTCTCGGGACTGGCGTTCAAGCTCGGCGTGGTGCCTTTCCATATGTGGGTGCCGGATGTCTACCACGGCGCACCGACCGCGATGACCATGCTGATCGGCTCGGTACCGAAACTGGCTGCATTCGCGTTCGCTACCCGGATTCTGGTCGAAGGGCTGCAATCGCTTGAACACGACTGGTCCAGCATGCTGATCATCTTAGCGATTGCCTCGATGGCGATCGGTAATTTGTCCGCGATTGCCCAAACCAACCTCAAACGCATGTTTGCCTATTCCACCATCACGCACATGGGTTTCATGCTGCTCGGTCTGATCAGCGGCGGGATCGAAGGTTACGGCGCTGCGATGTTCTATACCGTGATTTACATGATGATGTCGCTGGGCGCCTTCGGTATGATTATGCTGCTGTCCCGCGCCGGATTCGAAGCGGATACGCTGGCTGACTTCAAGGGGCTCAATCAGCGCAGCCCTTGGCTGGCCTTTATGATGATGTTGCTGATGCTGTCCATGGCAGGTATTCCTCCTACGGTCGGTTTCTATGCCAAATTCTCCGTGCTGAATTCCATTATTCAGACCGGCCATACCTGGCTTGCAATCGTAGCCGTGATGTTCTCGCTGATCGGTGCATTCTATTATCTGCGCGTCATCAAACTGATGTACTTCGATGCACCCGAAAGCCATGTGCCTATCAACGTCGGTTCCGATACCGGCTTGTTGATCAGCATGAACGGTCTCGGAGTGCTGTTCCTGGGATTGATGCCAGGTTCCTTGATGTCGATCTGTGCGGTCTCGGTTCAACAATCGCTGCTGCTGCATTAAGTTGACCTTAGTCTGACCCATACTCCCGCCTCGAGCGGGAGTTGTTATTTCTGGAGTATGAAATGGATTTACAGGAAAGCTGTATCGAATCTAGTGTCGTCTACGAAGGGTGTCTGTTGCACGTTAAAAAGGATCGTGTCCGTCTGCCTGACGGCAGCGATAGTGTGCGCGAATACATCACGCATCCGGGCGCCGTTGCCGTATTGGCGCTGAATGATAACGGCAATCTGATCATGGAGCGCCAGTACCGCTACGGCCCCCGTCGCGAATTTTTTGAGATCCCCGCAGGTAAAATTGACCACGGTGAAGATACGCTGATTACCGGGCAGCGCGAGTTGCTCGAAGAAACAGGGTACGTTGCGCGTGAATGGCAGCATCTGGCGACCACGTGGCCTTGTATCGGCTATGCGGATGAGCGTATCGAATACTATCTGGCGCGGGGGCTCACCCAGCAGGTGCAAACGCTGGACGAGGGCGAATTCCTTGAGGTGTTTGAGTTGTCGCTTACGGACGCGTTGGAGTGGATTCGAGTTGGTAAAATCAACGACAGCAAGACCATCATCGGTATATTCTGGCTGGAAAAGCATTTGGCTAACTGGCATTGCTGATTTTGCGCACCAATTGGGTGCGGATTTTTACGATCAATGTAAATTTTGCACCGGCTTGGTGCGATCTTCGCGATTGAATTGCCACGAATTTATTTTTAGATAATAAAAACAACGTGCTGGTGATCTGGTACGTATTTTGCTTTTAATTTAAGATATTCGATTGTTCAGTGAGCCGATATGGAAAATTTACAAACCAGTAACGATGTCCTTTTTATTTTACTCGGGGCGATCATGGTGCTTGCGATGCATGCCGGATTCGCTTTTCTTGAATTGGGCACGGTGCGCAAGAAGAATCAGGTTAATGCGCTGGTCAAGATACTGACGGATTTTTCCGTATCCACCTTAGCCTATTTTTTCATCGGTTACCTGATCGCTTATGGTGCACATTTCTTTACCGGTGCCGAACAGCTGGTTCAAAAAAGTGGCTATGAACTGGTTAAATTCTTCTTTCTGCTGACGTTCGCAGCGGCCATTCCGGCGATCGTGTCGGGCGGAATTGCAGAACGGGCTAAATTTAACCCGCAGATGGCGGCCACTTTTATGCTGGTGGGCTTCGTGTATCCGTTTTTTGAAGGCATCGCCTGGAATCACCGCTTCGGCATTCAGGACTGGTTGCATGCGACCTTTGGCGCTGAGTTTCACGATTTCGCAGGTTCTGTGGTGGTGCATGCTGTGGGCGGGTGGATCGGCCTTGCTGCCGTGCTGCTGCTTGGCGCGCGTCGCGGTCGCTACAACAAGGAAGGGCGCATCTCCGCACATCCACCCTCGAGTATTCCTTTTCTCGCGCTGGGTGCCTGGATACTCACGGTGGGCTGGTTCGGTTTTAACGTGATGTCGGCGCAAACGATCAACAATATCAGCGGTCTGGTTGCGGTTAATTCACTGATGGCGATGGTCGGCGGTACGTTAGCTGCATTATGGGCCGGTAAGAACGATCCGGGCTTCGTGCATAACGGCCCGTTAGCGGGTCTCGTTGCCGTGTGTGCCGGTTCCGACTTGATGCACCCTCTTGGTGCATTGGTGGTGGGGGCAGTGGCGGGCGGCTTGTTTGTGGTGATGTTTACCCTGACGCAAAACCGCTGGAAAATTGACGATGTGCTGGGTGTCTGGCCATTGCACGGTTTGTGCGGTGCATGGGGCGGTATCGCCGCAGGCATTTTCGGCCTGAAAGCGTTCGGCGGCATTGGGGGCGTCAGCTTCATGTCCCAGTTAATCGGCACGCTGATGGGCGTTGGCATCGCTTTTGCTGGCGGCTATCTGGTCTACGGAGCACTAAAGAGGTTTGTCGGGATTCGTCTCGACGCCGAAGAAGAATTTAACGGCGCCGACTTGAGCATCCATAAAATCACCGCAACTCCGGAGCGCGAATCCGGCTGGTAGGTTATGCGTGATTGTTTCGTGACAATAAAGTCTTGAATGGCTGTGGTACTGTCCGTGACATAAATTGAAATCGGCGACTGTGCTTTGAAGGCCTAGTCGCCGTTTTCTAATTCCGAACGATTTTTGAGCTTCTGCTATGGCCGAAGCAGCCCTTAATGCCCGTCACTTCTATTGACTGTCCATTACATTGTGTGGAACAGTCTTCGGCAATGTGCCATCAGACACCATACCTAAATCAATTTAATGAACGTTGCGCGGTGCGATGTTTAGCCATTAAAAAACCCACCGGGCAAGGGTGGGTTGTTCGGTCAGGCTTTACGCGCTTACCGCACGCATCCTGTCAATTTTCTCGATAACCGCCTGATACAGATCATGGTCGGAATCGGGGTTGTTGCGGTCTGGATGGTGGGAACTACGGATCTTTTTCAGCTTAGTCATGCAGTCTGGCAGGTCATGTACCCGGGTTATCCGGTCACCGTTTTTGTCCATCATGCGCTGAAGCTCAGCCTCTGCGCTTTCGCGGGTGTCATATAACGTCTTGCTGCCAAGACGCCAACCATCCTGATTTTTGCGCGGGGATAGTTTTTCACGGCCATCAAACCAGAACCATTTGCCGGTATCGGGGTCCTGTTCAAAATCAATGGTGGTGATGGTGTAGGTGTAAACGGGCGGCTCGATGTCCATGGCAAATAGATTGACGACCTTGCCGACCGTCGCCACCGTCGCCAGGTAATATGCGCCTGCCTCATGCGGCTGAAACGCGCTGCTGTGCGTTGGGAGAGGTTGGCTGATGTTACCTGATGCGTTCATTTCAGCCATGCGTTTGAGTGCTTTGCGTTGTGCATTGGTCACGGGTATTGCTCCTTAATATGAGTTGAAATCCACGGGGCTCCTTCTTCGCTGAAGGGGTCGCCCGTTGGACTCTGGTTCTGATAAAACAACCGCGACGCGATCCTGTCTTGCGCCCCGGGCGTTCTTGAATGCTTTGTCGCCAGCGCTCAGGGATTTGCGCTAAAAAACAAAAGGCCATCTCAAAGGATGGCCTGATTACTTGCTATGTCTGGCTCCCCGGGCAGGCTTCGAATCTACGACCTGCGAATTAACGGTCGTATTCTTAAGCCCCCACTGGGGTGTCAAAAAATTAAATCAATTAAATCAGATGCCTAATTATACGGCACCTGATGTAAATATGCTGCATATTGCTAGGCATAGTGCAGGAAACAACAAAATCAAAGGTGCCGGAGTCGATTTTAGTTCAGCGCTGCGTTCCATGAGCGTGAATCCTGAAAAATTATCTGCTGCACTATGAGTCAAGCCAGGCAAACTATCAGCCCAGGCGATTATCCGCCGGATGATACAGAGGGTCTTCCAGCACGTTCACTTCTATCATGCCCTTCGCCTTATCGAGCAGTTCCAGACAGTCCGGGCTTAGGTGGCGCAGGTGCAGCTTCTTGCCCAGTTGGGTATAGCGTTCCGCGAGCATATCGATCGCTTCCAGCGCGGAGTGATCTTTGACGCGTGCGTTCTTGAAGTCGATCACCACATCAGTTGGGTCATCTTTGGGCGTGAACAGTGCAAGGAAATTCTGCGTCGAGGCGAAAAACAGCGAACCATGCAGCTCATACAGTTTCCAATCATGCTCATCGGTGCTCACGCGTACCTCGATGTTCTTGGCATGCTGCCACGCAAACACCAGTGCCGAGATGATGACGCCGGCAATGACGGCGATGGCAAGATCGGTGATGACCGTTACCACCGCTACCGTGATAATCACCAGCAAATCAGCGTGGGGCACTTTGCCAAACAGACGGAAGCTGCCCCACTCGAACGTTTTTTCCGACACCACGAACATCAAACCGATCAGCGCCGCCAGCGGAATCATCTCGATCCAGCTGGAGGCAAACAGGATGAAGCTCAGTAAGAATAATGCAGCGGCGATACCGGAGAGGTTTTTTACTGCGCCGTTGGTCACGTTGATCATGCTTTGTCCGATCATGGCGCAACCGCCCATGCCGCCGAAGAAGCCGGTCACCACGTTAGCGACCCCCTGTCCGATGCTGGCGCGATTCGGTTTACCGCGCGTTTGTGTCATATCGTCGATCAGGTTAAGCGTCAGCAGGGATTCAATCAGGCCGATTCCGGCGAGGATCAGGCTATAGGGGAAAATGATCTTCAATGTTTCCAGATTCAAGGGCACATCCGGCAGATGGAATTGAGGTAGGCTGCCCTTGATGGATGCCAGATCCCCCACGGTTTTGGTCTCGATGCCGGCAAAGATCACCAGCGCCGAGACGGTCGCAATCGCTGCCAGGGTGGATGGAATGATTTTGGTGAACTTGGGTAACAGGTAGATGATCGTCATGGTCAGCACGATCAATCCCAGCATCGTGAATAGCGGCGCACCCTGCATCCAGCGCGTCGTGCCATCGGCGGCAGTTACTTTAAAATGGTTCAGTTGTGCCAGAAAGATCACGATGGCGAGGCCGTTCACGAAACCCAGCATCACCGGATGCGGCACCATGCGGATGAATTTGCCGAACCGGGCCAGCCCGAACAAAATTTGCAGCATGCCCATCAGCACGACGGTGGCGAACAGATATTCCACGCCGTGCTGTACCACCAATGCGACCATCACCACCGCCAAGGCACCCGTCGCACCGGAAATCATACCGGGCCGACCACCGATCAGCGAAGTAATGAGACTTACCATAAAGGCGGCATACAACCCGACCAGTGGATGCACATGCGCCACCAGCGCAAAGGCGATAGCTTCGGGAACCAGCGCGAGTGCGACCGTCAGACCGCTCAATAGATTAGTTTTAGCTTCGGCGAAATTTTGAATGTTCATGGCGACCTCAATAGAGAATCGCGCCCGTGATTTTTCGGGGCGCTAAATGATTCTTAATGGTTGAAACGCATAGCGGCGATCCCGACAGCTTCGCCGGAACAGCGCATTGAAAAATAGTGGGGATCAGAGACTCACATCGGAATGCTTGGCCTGAGGGTTAAATGAATTTGGGAAGATTTTACAGTATGTCATGGAGATGCTGTGACTCATAAATATGAGCCACGACTCGCGAGTTCAAGTCCTGTCCGAAATTTTTGACCAGGGAGGCTAGGATGACGGCGGTGGAAGGGGGGTATTGCCATCCAGTATTCGGCCAGGCCGGACGAGGCAATCTTTAAAAAGTCCATCGTTCATGTCATGCTGAATTCGATTGACCGGGAGTGCCGCTTTGCTGCAAGATGGTTGCAAGTTGCAGGTGTGAGCTACAGGCGGCCAGCTAATTTTGGAATGTGTTTTTATCGCGACGCCTGTCGCTTTTGTTTGTGCCGCAAACGGCAGTCGTTTTTCTGCGTTCACTCAATAGGTATCGAACTTTAAAATGCAACGCACGGAATGTCCAAAAATAAGTTGGGTAAGTGTTGTTTTGGCGATGCTTGCACTGTTCAGTATCGCGCTATTGTATTTTCAGCAAGAGCAGGCTAAACCGAAACTGAAGATTGGCGTGTTGCATTCTCTGACGGGTACGATGGCGACCAGTGAAAGGCCGTTGGTTGATGCTTTGCGGCTGGCGGTTGAAGAGGAAAACCAAGCGGGCGGAGTTGACGGGCGGCAGATTGAAATAGTGACTGCCGACTGCCGTTCCGATGCTGATTACTGCGCACAACAAGCTGAAAAACTGATCACTCAGGACGGGGTGCAAGCCCTGTTCGGTTGCTGGACATCAGCGTGTCGCAAAGCGGTAAAGCCGGTTATCGAAAAGCACCGTCATCTGCTGTTTTATCCGGTGCAATACGAGGGGCTTGAGCAATCGCCCGACATTATCTATACCGGTGCGGCACCCAACCAGCAAATTATTCCGATGGCGTTGTGGGCGTTGCAAAACACCGGTAATCGCTTCTATCTGGTCGGTTCCGATTACATTTTTCCACACACGGCTAATCTAATGGTTAAAGACGTGTTACTGGCGCAAGGCGGCAAGTTGCTGGGCGAGCGATATGTGCCGCTGGGATCGAGTGATTTGGCGGTGGTTGTGAAAGAGATTGCTGCACAGCATCCTGATTTCGTGATTAACACACTCAATGGCGACAGCAATCAGCAATTTTTCCGCGCGTTGCGTGAAGCGGGTATTTCGTCTGAAACAACGCCCGTGTTTTCTACCAGTATCGCCGAAGTTGAGTTGGCGGCGATGGGCGCGGAATTGATGGTGGGGCATTACGCGGCATGGAACTATTTTCAGAGTTTGGCAACGCCAGACAACAAAAAATTTGTGGCGCGTTTTAAACAGCGATTTGGCGCAGATCGCGTGCTGGATGATCCGATGGAAGCCTCCTATATTGGTGTGAAACTTTGGGTCGAGGCGATGCGCAGCGTAAAATCCGACGATCTTTCCTCGGTTAAAATCACATTGGCGCAGCAAACTTATCTGGCGCCTGAAGGGATAGTGGCCGTTGATCATGACACCCGGCATTTATGGAAAGCAGCCTATATCGCTCGCGCGAGCTCGGATGGTCAATTTGAAATTGTCTGGCGTTCCGAAAAACCGTTACAACCTGCGCCCTTTCCCGGCTATCGCAGTCGTGCGGAATGGCTGGTTATGCAGCGCGGGTTGCCGGAAGTGTTGCCATGAGGCCGATATTCAGGCTAAAAAATCTCACGATTACCTGGCGGCTGGTGCTTTGGTTTGTGGTTGTCGCCCTATTGCCGTTGGCTTTGTTTGGTTACTTGAGTCTGGAAAAGAGCGGGGAAGCCTTACGCTACGAAACGCTGACGCGCTTAAACCTTTTATCTGACAAGAAAACGCTGGAAATCAAAACGTATCTGGCTGAGCGTCGTGAAGACGCGTGGTTGTTGTCGCGCAGTAAATTAATCGACGAAGCGATGCCGGTTTTATTGCACGCTTACTCGCAACAGGGGAGCCGTTCGGCGCAATATCTGAATGCGGCTAAACCCTTTCAAAATAGTTTTGCCGCCTACATTGGCAATGGCGACAGTACGCTTTTTTACGATGTGTTTTTGATTACGCCCGAAGGCGAAATTATCTTCACCTACCAGCATGAGGATGATTTTGCCACCAATCTGATCAGCGGTCCTTATCGTGAAACGGGCTTAGCGCGGGTATTTAACCAGTCGCGCATGACGCTGGAAAGCGGTATTTCCGATATAGAGAAATATATGCCCTCCAGAGCGAAGGCTGCATTTATCAGTGTGCCGATTATCCGTGGCGGTGTATTGCAGGGCGTGCTGGCTTTTCAGCTCGATACGCAGCAGATTTATCATGTCGCAAGCGACAATGTGGGGCTGGGTAAAACGGGCGAAACGGTTATCGCCACTTACTATGATACCCAGCACGTGAAGTACATTGCCCCGCTGCAACGTGAAGTTGAGCTGGATTTATTCAAGCCGAGAGATTTTGCCCGAGTACCGTTGCCGATGCGTCAAGCACTCTCGGGCATTCAGTCCGGCGGCATTGTGGAGGACTATCGCGGTGTTGAAGTGCTGGCTGCCTGGCGTTATTTGCCTGAATTACGCTGGGGGATGGTGGTTAAAATTGATGCCGATGAGGTGTTCGCACCGCTGTATCAACAACGAAGAAATTTGCTGGGTATTTTGTTCGTTTTGACCGTGCTGGGGGGCTTGGTTGCATTTTTTTTGGGGCGCCAGCTCGTCATTCGCATTAAACGTTTTTCATCTACTGCGGATGAAATTGCCCGAGGCGATTTAAGCCGGCGAGTGGAGGAATCAGGCTCAGATGAGATTGGTACGTTGGCACAAAATTTCAACCGTATGACCGAAAATTTGCAATTCTCGTATCGTTCGCTGGAAGGGCGTGTGGACGAGCGCACGCGGGAATTGCAAGTGAGCAACGAGCAATTGCAGGAAGAAATTATCGAGCGGGAGCATATTGAAAAAGCCTTGCGTGATGCGCAGGAGTATTTGCGCATTGCCGCGACCACGTTTGAAACGCATGAAGCGATTTTGATTACCGATGCGCGTGCGAATATCATCCGTGTTAATCAAGCGTTCCAAGACACGACAGGCTATTGTGCGGAAGAGGTGCTGGGAAAAAACCCCCGTTTTTTAAGTTCTGGGTGTCAGGACAGTGCGTTCTACGTCGAAATGTGGCAGCAGCTCGTGGCTAACGGTACGTGGTCCGGCGAGTTGTGGGACAGGCATAAAGACGGGCATATTTATCCAAAAAATCTGACGATTACCGCAGTCAAAAATATACTGGGCGAGACGACTGAATATGTCAGTATTTTTAGCGACATCAGCGAGCGAAAACGGGCGGAGGAAGAGATTCGCAATCTCGCTTTTTACGATGTGCTCACGCAATTGCCTAACCGGCGTTTATTGCTGGACCGGCTGCACCTAGCGTTGTCGGTTTCAGCGCGCAGCGGTTCGTATGGTGCCGTATTGTTCCTCGATATGGATCGATTCAAGAGGCTCAACGATACGTTGGGGCACGGTTGTGGCGACTTGTTGTTAATTGAAGTCGCTGAACGCATTCGCTTTTGTGTGCGTGAAGTCGATACCGTGGCGCGCTTTGGTGGTGACGAGTTTGTCATTCTGCTGGAAGAGGTCGGGAAAAATGCCGACGAGGCATCAAAAAAAGCCGCCCTGATCGCAGAAAAAATTCGGGCAGCCTTGTCGGTGCCCTACAAAATTAAAGAGCACGAATATCACAGCTCGCCCAGTATTGGCGTGAACTTATATTGTGGTAACGGAAACGCTGTCGAAGATTTGCTCAAACATGCCGATATGGCAATGTATGAGGCGAAGGAATCGGGACGGAATGCGGTGCGATTTTTTGATCCTGTCATGCAGCATTCTGTTTCCGAGCGCGCCTCGCTTGAGGCGGATTTGCACCGCGCGGTGCCAGACCAGCAGTTGCAGCTGTATTACCAAATTCAGGTGGACAGCAATCAGCGCTCGTTGGGCGCGGAAGCGCTGCTGCGCTGGATACATCCGACACGCGGTATGGTGTCGCCTGCGCAATTTATTCCGTTGGCCGAAGAAAGCATTTTGATTCTCGAATTGGGCGACTGGGTGCTGGATGCGGCGTGCAGGCAACTGGCGATATGGTCTGAAGCGGACCTGATGCGCCATTTGACGCTAGCGGTCAACGTTAGCGGTAAGCAATTCAAGCAACGAGATTTTGTGGAAAAAGTCGCCCGTATTTTACAGGTGCATCAGGTGGATGCGTCGCGCTTAAAGTTGGAATTGACCGAAAGCGTTGTGCTGAATGATGTTACAGATGTCATCAGTAAAATGCAGGCATTGAAAGCCTTGCGAGTTAGATTGTCGATGGATGATTTTGGTACCGGATATTCTTCGCTGTCATATTTGAAACAGCTTCCTCTCGATCAAATTAAAATCGATCAAAGTTTTGTCCGCGACATGACCTTCGATCAAAACGATGCCGTCATGGTGCAAACCATTATTGATATGGCAAAAAACTTTGGTCTGAACGTGATTGCCGAAGGGGTGGAAACGGAAGCGCAAAAATTATTGCTGGAACAATTAGGCTGTCTAAATTATCAAGGGTACCTATTTAGCAAACCGTTGCCGATTGCCCAGTTTGAAGCGTTGCTCAAGGAAAGCGTTTTATAGGTTAAGGGATATCGCTTGTGGTTAAAACCGTTCGTGGAGCATCAGGTAACGCCATTGGTCCGGTTGTAATTTTGCCATCGAGATTCGTCCGATGCGGATGCGTCTCATAGAAATGACGTCCAGGCCGACCTTTTGGCACATCGCAGCAATCTGGCCGGGTATGACACCCTTGAGCGCGAAACGTAAGCGGGTTTCGTTTTGCCAGCTGACCTTAGCCGGGGGCAGGGGCTTGCCGTTGAATTTCAGGCCGTGATTGAGCAGCTTCAGTCCATCGGCCATAATCTCGCCAGCGATTTCAACGATGTATTCTTGTTCGATGGTGGCGGCCTCATCTTTGAGCTTACGGATGATGCGAAAGTCCTGCGTGAGTACGGTCAGGCCGCTTGCGTTACGTTCCAGCGGTGTGCAGGGTGTCAATTTGAAAAAATGCTGGCGCAGTAGGTGGATGCCGGACAGGTCGTCAGCCGAGCGCGTACCGGCGCATATTGCGGTGGTATTGGTGGCATTCAGATGATGGAACAGCAGGGTGGCAGGCTCAATCGGAGTGAGGTCCGCATTCGGATGTAATTCGACCAGCTGTTCCGATACCATGAACTGCGGCTCTTCTACGATCTGTCCGTCGACCATGACCCAACCCCCGGCAATATAGAGTTCGGCTTCACGGCGAGAGCATGCGACTAATTCGACGAGGCGTTTGGCGAGACGGACGGGTTCGGTCATGAAAAAAGTCATCAATTGAGAAAGTGCGTCATTGTAAGCGCTCAAGCGTCACTATCGCCTGTAAAATACCGACATGATTACAAAACCTGCAAATCGTCCTCCGCTCGAAGGCGTGACCCTCGAAGCGATCGTCACACAGTTATCCGAAGCTATCGGGTGGGCCGCCATGGCGGATGCCGTTCCGGTGCGTTGTTTTACTTTTGAACCGAGTATCAAATCCAGTCTGAAATTTCTGCGCAAAACACCCTGGGCGCGCGCTAAAGTCGAGGCGTTGTATTTGCAACAGCTTACGCGGCTAAAAGCATAATATTTCAAGCGAAATGAAACTTCTTTCGTCTGTCTGTGACTAAAGGGCGCTTGAAAAATTGCGGACCTGCCCCATTTAGTACAGCAGCGCCAATGGCGTATTTTTAAGGAGTGAACTGTATGAAGCGTATTTTTCTGTTTGTCTTAACGAATCTTGCCGTGATGCTGGTGATCAGCATCACCTTGCGATTGTTGGGTGTCGATCGTGTGTTAGATCAAAGCGGAGCGATTAATTTTAATGCGCTGCTGGTGATGTCGCTGGTGGTGGGCTTTTCGGGTTCGATCATTTCCTTGTTGATGTCTAAATGGTCGGCCAAGCGGATGGTGAATGCGCAGGTCATCACCACACCGTCCGATCCAACTGAGCGCTGGTTGGTTGAAACGGTGCGTCGTCAGGCGCTCGCTGCCGGGATTGGTATGCCGGAAGTGGCCATTTACGATGCGCCGGATGTGAATGCCTTTGCCACGGGCTGGAATAAAAATAATGCGCTGGTCGCGGTGAGCACCGGGCTGTTGCACAATATGGGGCGCGATGAAACCGAGGCGGTGCTGGCCCATGAAATCAGTCATGTGGCCAATGGCGATATGGTGACGCTGGCGCTGATTCAAGGGGTGGTGAATACCTTTGTGTTCTTCTTCGCCAAACTGTTCGGTCTATTCATCGACTCGCTGTTGCGAAAGGACGGCGAAGAGCGCGGGCCGGGTATCGGCTCCTTTATCGCGGAAATGGTCGCGCAGGTGGTGTTGGGGGTGCTCGCCAGCATCATCGTGATGTGGTTCTCGCGTCAGCGTGAATTCCGTGCCGATGCAGGAGGGGCTGAGCTGGCCGGCCGTGAAAAGATGATCGCAGCGCTAGAACGCCTGAAGATCAATCATGAACAAGCATCACTGCCCAAGGAGATGGCGGCATCCGGAATCTCCGGCGGTGCGGGAATGGCGCGCTTGTTTATGACCCATCCTCCGCTTGAAGAACGCATCGCCGCGTTGCGCGCAGGTCGCTAATTTATTCTGGTTGTCTATTGAGTCACCTTCGTTCCGGTTGGCGCGAAGGTTATTCACGGTCGGCGCGGTTGCTGCGCCAGATCGACAGTAGCAGCCACAAACCGCCGATGGAGGCACAGATAATTCCGGCCAGTCCGAAAAAGGGCAGGCCAAAAATCTTCAGCGTGTCTGGTACGGTCATGACGATGGATGAGCCGATGATCAGTGCGGCAACGATCAGTCCTACGGATAGCCGGTTGACGGCACCGTCGAGCTGATTGCCGACATGTTTTAAATGCGCGATCTCAATGTGTATTTCCAGTCGGCCGCGCCGGGCTGCGCGCAGCAGTCGCGACAGATCGTGTGGTAGCCCTGAAATCAGTGTCAGCGCCTCCATGATGGCGCGCCACCCGCGTTTGGCAAGCGTAGCAGGCGCGTAGCGTGCACGCAGCGCGTGTTCCAGCATCGGCATGGCTTCGCCGGCGATGTCGAAATCCGGGTCAAGTTCGCGCCCCATTCCTTCCAGTGAAATAAACGCTTTGACCAGAATTGCCATATCAGAGGGCAACATCAGTTGGTGTTGCCGAAGGATGGCGACCATGTCCGAGAGCATCGCACCTATTCGGAGTTGCTTAAGGGCTACGCCGTGATATTGGTCAAGAAAGGTCTCGATTTCAAGGGTGAGTCCGGTCTCGTCCTGCGCGCCGTCGCCGGTCCAGTCAAGCAGGACATCCAGTACTCGTTTGGGTTCATGCTGAACAAGTCCTAGCAATAAGCGGATTAATTGTTCGCGTCGCTCCTCAGTCAGCCGCCCAACCATGCCAAAGTCGATGAATGCGATGCGGTTGTCGGGTAAGTAAAACACGTTTCCGGGATGGGGGTCAGCGTGAAAGAAGCCGTCCTCGACAATCATTTTCAGCACGGCTCGCGCCCCGCGCCGTGCCAGTGTTTTGCGATCAAGCCCGGCTTGATCTACTGCGTCAAGCCGGCGTCCCGGTATGCCATCGATATATTCCTGCACGCAAACGCGCTCACCCGTCCACTGCCAATAAACACGGGGAATCACGATGATGGGCGCGTCGGGTATGACGTCGCTCTGGCCGGAATAATTCGCAAAGTTCAGTGCAATGTGCTCGGCATTCCTGCATTCGATGGCAAAGTCGAGTTCCCGTCTGAGCGAGAGTGAAAATTGTCTTACCACCTCTTTGGGGCGGAAGCTCCTCAATTCAGGACTTTCGCTCTCAGCCAGTTCAGCCAGACGCATCATCCAGCGCAGATCGGCTTCGATGACCGGCCGGATGCCGGGGCGACGCACTTTGACGATCACCTCGCTGCCATCCTCTAAGCGTGCGCGGTGAACTTGTGCAATTGAAGCTGCGGCCAGTGGCGCAGGATCAAATGCCGCGAACAACGATTCCGGGGCTGCGCCCAGATCCTCCTGTAGTTGTTGGGATATCTCCGCGTAGGGAACGGGCGGCGCGTTGTCCTGTAGCTTGCCAAACTCGGTGATCCACTCAGGTTCGAATAAATCCACGCGGGTCGCCAGTACCTGCCCTAGTTTAACGAAAGTCGGGCCGAGCTCCTCCAGCGCTTGTCGCACACGCATTGGCGCCGGCAGATGAGCGTATTCCGGCGTAGGTCTGTGGTGCAATACTTGCCCTGCGCGCTCCAGCGCGTGGTTCAGTCCCATGCGCGCGACAAGATCGCCGAATCCGTGGCGTATCAGTACGGCTGCGATGTCATGCAGGCGCGACAAGTCGCGCACCGCTACCAGAGCTTGTAGCAGCATCAGTCTTTGTGCGCTGGCTTGACGTGATCGGCGACGCCAGTGAGGACGCCTGCCGCAATCTGGCGCAGCAGGTCGCTGCTGGCTTGGGCTAGATGCAGCCCGGAAACGGCTTGCGTGCGACCGACTGAGCTTAACTGGTGTGCGATGACGGACAAGGTTTCCCTGATTTGAGCGCCCGCCAGCGTGCCGTGCGTCAGGCTATGCGCGGCAAGACTGTGTAAAATCTCATCTACTGCATCGCGTGCACTAGAGGCTGAAGTTTGCAGGGTTTCAATCAGCAGCTCATCCAGACTTTCCAGATTGGCGCGAGCTAGCGCCAAATCTTCATTTGTGAATTGTTGTGCGCGGCTGGCGGCTTCTTCGATCGCAAGCCTGGCGGCATTTGCCGTTTGTGCCAGCGCCATATCCAGTCCCGCTACCGTTTGCTTGAGTTGCATGCGGGCCGTTTCAGCTTGTGCAGCAGACAGGTTTAATTCATTGCGCACGGCAGCTCTGGCACCACGCAGCACAGAGTGTGCGATTTGTCGCAAGGATTCGATATCCATCGACCGGGCGCTGATGCGGCGCAACGTAAGTTCTCGTACCATTTCTTGCACGTTATGGCCTTGTTCGACGGCGCTGCGTACATCGGCTTCGAAAGTATCGTTTTGCATGATATTACCTCGCAGTATGGTGGTTTAAACAACGTTCAGGGTGGTCGTTTTGCTCTACAGCTTTTAAGTATTAAACAATATCGACTTTGCCCATCTATTTTGTCGCCGCTGCTTGAAATAAAGCCCCCATAAGGGGGCTTAAATCAAGGCTTTGCTGCTTCCGGTGCTTCGGTCGACGCAGGATCAGTCGCATCGTCAAATAGTTCTTCCGGCGGATTGCCGTCATAGACTAGGCTTTCGCGGCGTTGCAGGTAAGCGTCGCGGATGAAAGCGTAACGATCTATGACCGCACCGTCTAGCAAGCTTTCGCTTTCAAGCAGTTGTGCGCGTCGTTTGATGCCCTTGGTCAGGTATAGCGCGTTGCGTGTGGGTACATTTTTGGTGTTGGATATAACGCTGACCTGGCTATCACCCAAGTCGCCCAATCCGTCACGTATCGTACTCGATCCCAGAAATGGTAAGACAAGATAAGGGCCGCTGCCGACTCCCCAATATCCCAGTGTCTGTCCGAAGTCTTCGTTGTGTTTGTCGAGATTCATCGAGGCCACATCGATCAGTCCGCCAACGCCGACGGTAGAATTGACCAGCACACGCATGCCATCGGAAAATGCCTGTTTGAATTTAAATTGCAGCAGGTCGTTGGCGGTGACAATCACATCATCCAGATTGGAGAAAAAATTGCTCACCAGCGTTTTTCCGGTATCTGGCACGGCTTTGTTGTAGCCTTGTGCGACAGGTTTGAGAATCGCTTTGTCCAGCGCGTTGTTGAAGCCGTACATGCTGCGGTTAAACGGTTCGAACGGGTCGGTCTGCGTCTGTGGATGGGTTGCACATCCTGTGAGTGAGGCGACAGTCAATGCGATGAGTATCGGTGTAAATTTCATGATGGAGTCTCAGTCAGTTCAGTGAGTATTGATGTTATTCAGCTTGGAATCGGGAGGGTAGTCAGGCGGCCCCAGTTCATCTACATGCAAGCTGAATGTTCCCTTTTTTCGTTCGCTAAAGTAATGTTCGAGTGAATAGCGCACTGGGCGGAACGCGAGTTCGGCCCATGGAATTTCTGATTCTGCAAACAACTTTACTTCAAGGCTCTCCTGCCCCGGGGCGAATTCAAGGTCGAGCAGGCGGGCGCGGAACAGCATATGAACCTGATCGATGTAAGGCAAGCTGTACATGGAATACAAGTCAATAATTTCGATGCGCGCGCAGGCTTCTTCGAGCGTTTCACGTATAGCTGCCGCGCCCGTGCTTTCGCCATTTTCCATAAATCCGCCCGGCAGCGTCCACAGTCCGTAGCGCGGTTCGATGGCGCGGCGGCACAACAATATCTTGTCTTCCCACTCGGGGATAGAGCCGATTACCATTCTGGGATTCTGGTAGTGAATAATGCCGCATGCGGTGCAGATGTAGCGCGGCCGGGTATCATCGGCTGGCGTGCGCAACTCGACACTCTGGCCGCAGGCGGGGCAATATTTCATTTCCAGAATTGCCACCAGGATTTTTCAGGTATGCCCATTTTGCTGCTTCCCGTCGTATTGCTGGCCTGTACGCGTTTGGTGTCATCGCGCAACTGGACCATACCGAGTGCATCGTAGGCGTCAATCATGATCTGCAATGCTTCGCGCGTAGACGGGCTGTTAGGGTACTGCTTGATAATGTCTTGTGCCCGATTAACAGCGGCAATATAGGCGCCGCGCCTTAAGTAATATTGTGCGACATGAATTTCATGGCGGGACAAGGCATTGACCAGATATTGCAGGCGCAGCTTCGCATCGGGTGTGTATTTGCTGTTTGGGAAACGTACCACGAGCGCTTTGAAAGCGTTGAATGATTCAAGTGCGGCTTGCGGGTCGCGCTCTGAAGGATCCTGGCCCGCGACGGAGCTCAGCAAGCTGAGTTCGCCGTTGAAGGTCGCCAGTCCCTTCACGTAATAGGCGTAGTCAACGTGTGCGTTGTTGGGGAATTGTTTGATAAAGCGATCCGCCGTGGCGATGGCGGGATCCGGTTCGCTCTGGCGATAATAGGCGTAAGCCATTTCCAGCATCGATTGTTGTGCATACTTGCCATAGGGGTAGCGCGATTGCAGCGTTTCGTATAGTTTGATGGCCGTGTTGTAACTGCCGTCGTCGAGTTCGGTTTTTGCCTGCCGATAGAGCTCTTCCGCGGACAGACTTTTGGACGTATCTGCTGTGTCACCGGTTGGCAACGGACTGAGGATGCCGCAAGCAGTTAACGTAAGTAACAAAAATACAGCTAAACTATGGCGCATGACTGAATCCGAAAAAAATATGAGTAATTATAACGCAAACCCAGCCGGCGACGACGTAATCCATTTTGTTATTCCAAACAGTAGCGCAGGACTGCGCCTTGATCAGGTTTTAGCGACTCTGCTGCCTGAGTATTCGCGCAGCCGCCTGCAAGAATGGGTGACGCTCAATCAAGTGCTGCTCGACGGAAAGCCTGCCATTTCTAAGCAAAAGGTGTGGGGTGGCGAAAAACTTGCAGTGCTGCCTCAGGTGACGCAATCCGAACAGCCCTATCAGGCGGAGGACATTCCGCTGGACATCGTCTACGAAGACGATGATCTGCTGGTGATCAATAAACCGGTCGGGTTGGTGGTGCATCCAGGTAGCGGGAACTGGCAGGGTACGTTGCTCAATGCCTTGCTGCATCATTGGCCTGAGCTCGCTTTAGTACCGCGCGCGGGCATTGTTCATCGTCTTGACAAGGATACCAGTGGTCTGCTTGTGGTTGCTAAAACCTTGATTTCTCAGACAAATCTTGTTCGTCAGTTGCAGGAGCGCAGCGTCAAGCGCGAGTATCTGGCGCTGGTGCATGGTGAATTGTCTCATGGCGGGTATGTCGATCAGCCTATCGGTCGCCACCCCTCCAATCGCGTTAAAATGGCGGTGGTTGAAACGGGCAAAGATGCGGTGACGCATTACAAAGTCGAAAGAACCTTTCCCAGTTGTACCTTGTTGCGCTGCACGCTGGAGACCGGTCGCACGCACCAGATTCGTGTTCACATGACGTATCTGAAGCATCCCTTGGTCGGCGACAGCGTTTACTTGAAGGGTCCGCAAAAATGCGTACTGCAACTGCGTGATGTGCTGACCCGTTTCCCGCGGCAGGCGCTGCATGCGACGCGACTTGCACTGGAACATCCGATAAGTGGCGAGAGGATGGAGTGGCATGTGCCGCTGCCGGACGATATGCAGCAGTTGCTCCGCCAAATCAAAGCGGCGTTGAATGAGCCTGAAGCAGATTGATTCCGTGATTGTCCCTGCGTGGCCGGCACCCGCCAATGTGCGCGCGATACAGACCACAAGGCTTGGGGGTTGCAGCATCTCGCCTTATGGCACACTCAATTTGGGGATGCATGTCGGGGATGATGCACAGGTTGTGGCGCGCAACCGATTATTGCTGGATTCGCTGTTGCCTTCTGCGCCGGTCTGGCTTGAACAGGTGCACGGCACGCAGGTTGCGAATGCTGATGAGGTTGCCGGCGTTCCGATCGCGGATGCCAGTTTCGCTACGCGCGCAGGTACGGTGTGCGGGGTGATGACTGCCGATTGTCTGCCGCTGCTGTTGTGTGATGTAGAAGGACGCGCGGTTGCCGCTGTGCATGCGGGATGGCGCGGACTGTCGGCGGGTGTGATTGAGGCCGCTGTCGCGAAAATGGGCGTGCCGACTGACCGGCTGCTGGTGTGGCTTGGGCCTGCAATCAGTCAGTTAGGCTTCGAGGTGGGCAATGAGGTGCGTGCAGAATTTGTTGCCGCCGATCCGCTTGCGGCTGCCGCATTTATTGCGGGTAAGTCCGGCAAATATCTGGCCGACATTTATGCGCTGGCGCGGTTACGCCTGCAAGCGCTGGGCATCACGCAAATTTACGGCGGCGATCGCTGTACCTATAGTGAGCCTGAACTGTTTTATTCCTATCGGCGCGACGGGGTGACCGGACGTCAGGGCAGCTTCATCTGGCTGGAATAATGGCGAGTAAGTGGTGAATTGGAAGTGGGAAGTAAAATACACAACACTGTTTTGTACACACTGACCACTTACTATTTACCACTGATGCAGTGTTTTGCCACGCTTGGCTCTGTACTTACATTCCCAGTGTTGCTTGTATTTTTTCCATTGTTTCACGCAGCGTGGCGACTTCAGCATTAAGTCGCGCGACATCGGCTTGCAACTGGGCGAGTTCATCGGGATGCCGATGTGCTGTCGGCGTGCTGGAAACGGCCAGATCCACCGCACCGCACAGCAGGTGAGTCCAGCGGTGCTCGCGCGAGCCGGGTAGCTTGGGGAGTTTAACGACCCAGGGTAGCTCGGTCTGACTGAGTTCTTCCAGAAAAGCTTCCACCGATGAGATATCGCCGAACGGGTGCAGCCGGTCGCAATTGGTGCGTAGCTCGCCTGCCGTCTGAGGGCCGCGCAGCATTAACACGGCCAGCAGGGCGACCGACTGTTCGGGTAGTTTGAATGCGCGCCGCGTGTTGTGTGCATATCGCATTACGCGTCCGCCGCTCGACTCGATGATCAGCGCATAGTCTTTGAGGCTGTTGATTGCCGCCAGTACCTCGGATTCGGTAGCTGCCATCACGGGATCGCGCGCCGTTTTCTGGTTGCATCCCAGCGTGAGCGTATTCAGTGAGAGCGGGTAAGTATCCGGTACGGTTTTTTCTTTTTCGATCAGTACGCCCAGTACGCGGGCTTCGAGGGGAGTGAAAATCGGCAGCGTGTCCATGCTTTTAACCCGGGTATTGGCAGGCTTGAATGCTAACACGCACTCGCTGTGCATAGTAAGGCCGTTTGATTACTGCGCAATCCGTTATAATTCGCGCCCGTAATAATCTGAATGAACTACATGAGTGTTTTGCTGTGGATCATCGCCGCCAGTCTGGTAGGCGGCATGCTGAGTGTGACGTGCGCTGCCCTGTTTGCGCTCAATGCACGCGCACACTGGGTCAACGGGCTGGTCAGCTATGCGATCGGCGCGTTGCTGGGCGCGGTGTTTCTCGATATTTTGCCCGAGGCGATCAAGCTGACCACTAACCCTGCGGTGTTGAGCGGCACGGTGCTGGCCGGTATACTGTTGTTTTTTACGCTGGAAAAACTTCTGTTGTGGCGGCATTGCCATCACGATCATTGCGAGGTGCACGAGCCGCATGAACCTCCGGTTCATGGTCGCAGCGGCACCATGATCATGGTCGGGGATACCTTTCATAACTTCGTTGACGGTATTATCATCGCCGCCGCTTTTATGACCGATGTGCAGTTGGGTCTTGTTACGGCGCTGGCGATCATCGCGCATGAAATTCCTCAGGAAGTTGGGGACTTTATGATCCTGCTGCATTCGGGCTACAGTCGTGCACAGGCGTTGGCCCTCAATCTGGTGTCTAGCCTTGCGACGCTGGTCGGCGGCGTTTTAGCTTACTTCGCTTTGCAATCGATGCAGGGTGCGGTGCCCACGTTACTTGCGCTGGCGGCGGCCAGCATGATTTACGTTGCCGTGGCCGATTTGATTCCGGGTTTGCATCAACGCACGCGTTTGCGTGACACAGTAGAGCAAGTCTCGCTGATCGTCGCGGGTGTCTCTTCCATATTTCTGGTCAACCTTGTGGTTGGCGTCTGATTCTGAAAGTTTAAAATGAACAATCCAATTCCAAAAGTCGGTTTTGTCTCGCTGGGTTGCCCCAAGGCAACGGTCGATTCAGAACACATCCTGACCCGTCTGCGCGCCGAGGGTTATATTATTTCAGATACCTACAAAGACGCCGATCTGGTGGTGGTGAATACCTGCGGATTTATCGACAGTGCGGTGGAAGAGTCGCTCGATGCGATCGGCGAAGCACTGGCGGAAAACGGTAAAGTGATCGTCACTGGCTGTCTGGGTGCTAAGGGCGATGTCGTAAAACAGGCGCATCCTAAGGTGCTGGCGGTCACAGGCCCGCATGCGACCGATGAAGTGATGGAGGCCGTGCATCAGCATCTGCCCAAGCCGCACGATCCGTACACCGATTTGGTGCCGCCGCAGGGCATACGTCTGACGCCTAAGCATTACGCGTACCTGAAAATTTCGGAAGGCTGTAATCATCGCTGCACCTTTTGTATCATCCCGAGTTTGCGTGGCGACCTGGTCAGCCGTCCGGTGGGCGATGTGATGGCGGAAGCGGAAAGTCTGGCCAATGCCGGTGTCCGAGAGTTGTTGGTGATCTCTCAGGACACCAGCGCCTACGGGGTGGACGTGAAATATCGCACCGGATTCTGGGGCGGTCGTCCGCTCAAGACGCGCATGACGGAACTGGCGGTTGCGTTGGGGACACTGGGTGTCTGGGTGCGTCTGCATTATGTCTATCCATATCCGCATGTAGATGAAGTGATTCCCTTGATGGCGCAAGGAAAAATTCTGCCTTATCTGGATATTCCGTTCCAGCACGCCAATCAGCGTATTTTGAAACTGATGAAGCGTCCTGGTAACAGTGATAATGTATTGGCGCGTATCAAACAGTGGCGCGAAATCTGCCCTGAGCTGGTATTGCGCAGCACTTTTATTGTCGGCTTCCCGGGTGAAACCGAAGAGGAATTCGAAGAGTTGCTCGATTTCATTGAAGAAGCGCAACTGGATCGCGTCGGCGCATTTGCCTATTCGCCGGTGGAAGGCGCCACCGCGAACGATCTGCCCGACCATGTGCCGCCCGAGGTGCAACAGGAACGTCTGGCGCGTTTAATGTGGTTGCAGGAAGAAATCAGCGAAGAAAAATTAAAGCGCAAGATCGGCAAGACACTGACCGTGCTGGTCGACGAGGTCGACGAAGAAGGGGCGATTGCCCGTAGTTTTGCCGATGCGCCGGAAATCGATGGGCAGGTTTACATCAATGACGGGCAGCATCTGAACGTCGGCGACAGGGTTGAAGTGCTGATTACGGATTCAGACACACACGATCTGTGGGGCGAACTGGTTTAACCCAAGAAAAAGCGCCCCCGATTTGCCGCGCCGCCTGACTGTTTCCAGCCAGGCGGTGTCTCCTTGATAGTCGATAAACAAGCGGGGCAGCGTACTCGGTTTTATGATGACTTCAAGCCATGCGGCAGTCTCACCGCGTTGTGAGAGAGCGTCAATATGCAGAACCGCCTAGGTGTTTTGGCCAGTGAGTGCATATTGTCGGAGTTTTTAGGCATCGGGCGCAATCGCCGCGAATTGCTTGCACCGTCCCTGATTCCCCGATATTCTGTTCAGGTATCAATCGGCGTCATCAAATCATTGGGAGGTTGATCATGGATAAGCAACTGGTGGAAGTTGAAATGGTCGTCTGCGATATTTGCCGTAAGGAAGTGCCTGTTTCTGAGGCGAAAATTCCAGAGGCTGTTGATTATGTTGCCCACTTTTGCGGGCTGGAATGCTATGCCAAATGGCAGGAAGAGAGTGGGGGCGCGAAGCACTAGGTTGCGTTGCAGTCCTAGTTGAGTAGTATATTGATTGTAATGAAATAATTCTGCCGTTTAAGTGGGGTTATTTCATTTGTCGGGCTGATTTTGCTTCGGGTGCTGTTTCGGGGCGATCGGCATCCCCTGCGGCATGTTGCCTTGCATGTCGTGTTTGAATTGACGGCGTTCTTCCGGCGTCATCTTCTCCCAGTGCTCGCGCATTTTTGAGCGTTTCTCAGTGCGCTGTTCAGGTGTCATGCTATCCCATTCGCGGCGCATTTCCTCACGCCGCTTGGCGCGTTCTTCCGGCGTCATTTTCTCCATGTAAGCGCGCATTTCACGGCGCTTTTCAGCGCGTTGTTCTGGGGTGAGTTTGTCCATTTCCCTGTGCATCGCTTCACGTTCTTTTGCGCGCTCCTCCGGCGACATGTTTTTCATGCGTTCCATGTGTTCTTGAATGTCTAAGCTGCCTGCGGGCGGGAGTTCTGCGGCCTGTACGCTCAGGTTGAATGTTGCGATAAGGCTCGCGGCCAGCCAGGTTTTAATCATCGTGTTCATCGTCTGTCTCCTGATAATTGTGCCGCTGTGTGCCCGCATGATATGGGCTAATTGTAAGCGAAGTGATTTGAGGTGTGCTTGATTTGTAACACCTTGTCCAGCGATGGACTGCACGCATCGATGATGCCGCTTTAATCAACCGCTACGCATGCCGGATGAAAAATAATCCGGAGAATTTCTCTGTGGTTAAAACTGGGCTGACGCAGTCGTGCTAAAACCCGTAAAATACGTCCTTTAGAAAAACAATCGGTTTTTGTTTATGCTTACTTTTCAGCAAATCATTCTCACGCTACAAAATTACTGGGACAAACAGGGTTGTGCACTGTTGCAGCCTTATGACATGGAAGTCGGTGCGGGCACCTCGCACACCGCGACTTTCCTGCGTGCATTAGGCCCTGAGCCCTGGCGCGCTGCCTATGTACAGCCTTCGCGCCGCCCGAAAGACGGCCGTTACGGCGAAAATCCGAATCGCTTGCAGCATTACTATCAGTTTCAGATTGTTTTAAAACCTGCGCCTGCCAATATTCTTGAGTTGTATTTGGGCTCGCTCGAAGCATTGGGTTTCGATCTCAAGCAAAACGACATTCGCTTCGTCGAGGACGATTGGGAAAATCCGACGCTGGGCGCGTGGGGTTTGGGCTGGGAAGTCTGGCTCAACGGCATGGAAGTCACCCAATTCACCTATTTTCAACAGGTTGGCGGCATCGATTGCCGTCCCATCACCGGCGAAATTACCTACGGGCTGGAGCGTCTGGCGATGTACCTGCAAGGGGTGGAGAGCGTATATGACCTGATCTGGACCGAGGGCGTGACGTACGGCGACGTGTATCACCAGAACGAAGTCGAGCAATCGAAGTACAACTTTGAACACAGCGATGTAGAGTTTTTGCTGGGTGCGTTTGCCAGCCATGAAAAACAGGCCAAACATTTGATGGAAAATGCGTTGTCGCTGCCCGCCTACGAGCAGGTGCTAAAAGCGGCGCACAGTTTTAATTTGCTCGATGCCAGAGGCGCGATTTCAGTCACCGAACGCGCAGCGTACATAGGGCGGATTCGCAATTTGGCGCGCAGCGTTGCCGCGGCATATCTGGAAAGCCGTGCGCGTCTAGGCTTTCCGATGGCACCAAAAAATTGGGCGGATGAGGTGCTGGCGCAGATTGAGAAAAATCAGCCTGTTCTGGGTAAGGCAGAAGGAGCCGCAGCATGAGTACGAAAAATTTACTGGTTGAGCTGTTTGTTGAAGAACTGCCGCCCAAGTCGCTTAAAAAACTCGGCGAGAGCTTCTCTCAAGTCTTGTCCGCCAGTCTGGTGGCACAAAATCTGGTGCTGCCCGGGACTGAAATCACTTCGTTTGCCTCGCCGCGCCGTTTGGCGGTGCATGTGGAAGGTGTGATTGCGCAGGCAGCCGATAAGTCCGTTTCGCTCAAATTGATGCCGGTCAAGGTAGGGCTTGATGCGGCGGGCAATGCGACACCTGCGCTGCTGAAAAAATTAGCCGGTCTGGGTGCGGATGTCTCGGTTGTCTCCAGTCTCAGAACTGAAATGGATGGCAAGGCGGAAGCGCTTTATTTCGATAGCCTAGTGCCCGGCGTAAAGCTGGTTGACGGCCTGCAGCGCGCTTTGAACGACGCGCTCGCCAAATTGCCGATTGCGCGGGTGATGACCTATCCTGATCCGACAGGCGATGGTTGGAGTACGGTCAATTTTGTGCGTCCGGCGCATAGTCTGGTTGCGTTGTACGGGCGAAAAATTGTGCCTGTCAGTGTGCTGGGCTTGACAGCCGGCAATGTCACTCAGGGGCATCGCTTCGAGGCGTCGGTCGATGCTATCGTTTTGGAAGACGCGGATAGTTATGCGCGGCAACTGGAAACAGAGGGGGCGGTGATTGCCAGTTTTGCGCAGCGACGTGCCGAGATCGTCAGGCAGTTGGCTAAGATGGCCGCAAAAGAGGGGCTGCAGGCGATTCATGACGATGATCTGCTCGATGAAGTGACGGCGCTGGTCGAGCGACCTAATGTCTTGATGGGGCGTTTTGAAGAAACTTATCTTGAAGTGCCGCCTGAATGCCTGATTCTGACCATGAAGGCGAATCAGAAATACTTTCCGCTGCTCGAGGTGTCGGGTCGTTTGAGCAATAAATTTTTGATCGTATCCAATATCAGCCCAAAGGATGCCAGCTTAGTGATCGGCGGCAATGAACGTGTGGTGCGCCCGCGTCTGGCCGATGCTAAATTCTTCTTCGACCAGGACAGGAAAAAACCGCTCGATGCACGCGTGCTGGGATTGTCACGCGTCGTCTACCACAACAAACTGGGTACTCAGGGCGAGCGCGTCGAGCGCGTGCAGGCGATTGCCCGCGCGATCGGTATGCAGTTGGGCGGAGAGGCGCAGGCGTTGCAGGCCGATCAGGCCGCGCTGCTGGCGAAGGCCGATTTGCTCACCGATATGGTGGGCGAATTTCCCGAACTGCAAGGCATCATGGGACGTTATTACGCGCAGCACGATGGCTTGACGGATGAGGTGGCGTTTGCCATCGAAGACCATTACAAACCGCGTTTCGCAGGCGATACGTTGCCGCGCAACAGTACCGGTATTTGTGTCGCATTGGCCGATAAGCTCGAAACACTGGTCGGCATGTTCGGTATCGGCCAGATTCCGACCGGCGATCGCGATCCGTTCGCGCTGCGCCGTCATGCGCTGGGCGTGATCCGTATGCTGGTCGAAAAACAATTGCCGCTCACCCTCACCGATCTGGTGGCGGGCGCCTTTGCCGGTTTTTCGAAGGGATTGTTGGCTGATGCGCAAGCTGAGGTGGAGACTTTTATCTTTGATCGCATTGGCGGCATGATGAGGGAGCAAGGCTATACGGCGAATCAAGTGGATGCCGTGTTAGCGCCCAGACCGCAGCGCTTGAGTGAAATCCCCATGCGGCTCGATGCGGTGCGGGCTTTTGCCGCCTTGCCCGAATCGGCAGCGCTGGCTGCGGCCAACAAGCGCGTCGGCAATATCCTGAAAAAAGTCGAAGGCGAGGTGAGCGTTGAAGTCGATCGCGCACGACTGGTGGAAGACGCAGAACTGGCGTTGTATCAGGCCCTGCAGTCGATTGCGACGGATGCCGATGCTGCGTTTGCCGCTGGCGACTACACAACGTCGTTGCAGGCGCTGGCAGCTTTGCGTGCGCCGGTTGATGCGTTTTTTGACAGCGTGATGGTGAACGCGGACGATCCCGCCTTGCGTGCCAACCGCCTGAGTTTACTGGCCCGTTTGCATCAGGCGATGAACCGCGTCGCGGATTTGTCCAGACTAGCCGCTTAAGGATAATGGGAAGGGGTTAGTAAAACCATGCAACGACTTCCCATTTACTACTTACCACTCACTACTTACTAATAAAATATGAAACTCGTCATTCTCGATCGCGACGGTGTGATCAATCACGATTCGGACCAGTTCATCAAGAGTCCGGCGGAGTGGCAGCCCATCCCGGGTAGTCTGGAGGCGATTGCAAGGCTCAATCAGGCGGATTACCGCGTGGTGGTCGCGACCAATCAGTCCGGTATCGGCCGCGGGCTGTTTGATATGCCCACCCTCAATGCGATTCACGACAAGATGCATAAAGCCTGTGCGATGGCGGGGGCGCGCATCGATGCGGTGTTTTTCTGTCCGCACACGGCCGACAGTCGCTGCCATTGCCGCAAGCCAAATCCCGGTATGCTCGAAGAAATCGCGGCACGTTACAATCTCAAATTAACCGGCGTGCCGGTAATCGGTGATTCGCTGCGCGATTTGCAACCCGCCGCCGAATTAGGCGCGCGTCCGTATTTGGTGCTGACCGGTAAAGGCCGCAAGACGCAGGCGGCAGGCGGCCTGCCGGAGGGAACGCCCGTGTTTGCCGATCTGGCCTCCGTGGTGGCTGAGTTGCTCAGGCCTGTTCCTTTGGATTGATATGCTGTTCATACGCTCATTTGTTTTCATGCTGTTGCAACTGCTGCTCACGCCGGTTTTTTCGGTATTGGCGATTTTCACCTTCCCGTTTTCACCGCTGACGCGCTACCGGCTGATTTCCAGTTATGCCAAAACCATGATCTGGCTGGTGCGGGTCGTGTGCGGCATACGTCATCGGGTACTCGGCATCGAGCATATCCCGCAGCAGCCGTGTATCGTGCTGTGCAAACACCAGTCGGCCTGGGAGACGCTGGCCTTGCAGGCGATTTTTCCGCCGCAGGCGTGGGTATTGAAGCGCGAGTTGTTGTGGATTCCCTTTTTCGGCTGGGGGCTGGCGATGACCAGCCCGATTGCGATCAACCGCAGCGATGGCAAGGGGGCTGTGAAACAGTTGCTCAAACAGGGTAAGGCGCGGCTGGCGCAGGGATTTTTTGTGGTGATCTTTCCGGAAGGCACGCGGATTCCCTATGGTCAGCGCGGCAAATACAAGGTGGGGGGTGCGCTGCTGGCGGCCTCAGCCGGCGTGCCGGTTGTGCCGGTCGCGCATAATGCCGGTCGTTTGTGGGCGCGCGCCGCATTTATAAAAACACCAGGTCTCATCACGATGAGCATCGGGCAGCCGATTGCCACAACAGGGCTTAAAGCCGACGAGATTAACGCCCGCACGGAAGCTTGGATAGAGAACGAGATCAACACGCTGGATCACTGATGTTCAAGCGCCTGCGCAACTTGATAGCACCCGCCAAACCCGTAGCCGTTGAACAGCGCGTGGTGCTGCTGGCCGGAAAACCTGTTTCCTATACCTTAAAGCGCAGTGCAAGACGCCGCAGTATCGGTTTGCGTATCGACGGTCAAGGACTGACGGTCAGCATGCCACACCAAACCTCTGAGCGTTGGCTCAACGAAGTGCTGCGGGACAGGGCGGATTGGCTGGTTGAAAAACTGGACGGTTTGCAGGCGCGAAAACTGCCGGAACAACAATGGCGTGACGGCGAAACAGTGCCCTATTTAGGTGAATTGCTGACCTTGCGCGTTGTTGTGTCGGCGGTGCCGGTGCATCAGTGTGGCGCTGAACTGTTGGTGTATGGCAATGAGGCGCGGGTTGAAAAGCTGGTGACGCTCTGGTACCGCCGTCAGGCGACGATGTTGTTTGCCGACCGGGTCGCGCATTTTGCTGCCCGGCTGAACGTCGCGCCTGCGTCAATTAAACTGTCGAGCGCGAAAACCCGCTGGGGCAGTTGCACTTCACGCGGCGTGGTTAGGCTGAACCTGCAACTGATCAAGCTGCCGCAATACCTGATCGATTATGTGGTGGTGCATGAACTGGCGCACTTGCGCGAGATGAACCATTCGGCCGCCTTTTGGCGCGTGGTGGCGAGTGCGTGCCCTGACTACCTTGTGCTGCGTGCTGAACTTAAGGCCTGCCACCTGTAATCTTTGGCGTGGCTACAGGATGACGGTTTCACCTTGTGCTGCGAACAACTCGCGCAAGCGGGCGTACAGTTCGCTGTCGTCCCGCTGGCTTTTCCACGCGCCATCGCAGTAGGCATAGTGAAACCCGCCGGATTTCGCCGCGACCCAGATTTCTTTGTTGATGTCGTGCCGGTTGATAATGATCTTCGCGCCGTTGTCGAACTCGAGTTCCAGCAGGTTGCCGCTGCGGTTGCAGTCCACGCCGCACGCGTCACAGGCCGTCTCGATTTTGATTAGCGCAGCATCGGCCAGTTGGTTGAATTCGGATTCGCTCATCATTTTCTTAGAAACCTTTATAATTGCGCACTTGAAAATTTAGGGAAGTAAACATGCGGCTTTTTATTCGTCTTGTCATTATGCTGGCTATCAGCCTGTCGCTGCAAGGTTGCGGACGAAAAGGGCCGTTGATTATGCCGGCGTCTGATGCCCAAAAGGCCGCCATTCCTGCCACACAACCTGCCAAATGACTATGAGCAATCAATTTAATTACATTAATAATCAACTGCATGCGGAAGATGTCTCGCTGAGCGATATCGCAGCTGTCCATGAAACGCCTTGTTATGTGTATTCGCGCGCCGCGTTAACCGAAGGTTTTCGTGAGTTTTCAGATGCCCTGCAAGGTCGCGAACACCTGATTTGTTATGCGGTGAAGGCGAACGCGAATCTGGCCATCCTGAATGTATTTGCGCGTCTGGGTGCGGGATTCGATATCGTCTCAGGCGGCGAATTGCAGCGCGTGCTGGCAGCAGGGGGCGATGCGCGTAAGGTGGTTTTTTCCGGTGTCGGGAAAACGCGTGCTGAAATGCGTCTGGCGCTGGACGCGGGTATCTTGTGTTTCAACGTGGAATCGGCCGCAGAGCTCGACCGTTTGAATGAGGTCGCGGGCAGCATGGGTAAAATCGCGGCGATCAGCCTGCGCGTGAATCCCGATGTGGACGCTAAAACCCACCCTTATATCTCGACCGGCCTCAAACAAAACAAGTTCGGCGTGGCTTATACCGAGGCGGTTGCCTTATATCGTAAGGCGAGCGGATTAAAGAACTTGCGTATCACCGGCATGGATTGCCACATCGGCTCTCAGTTGACCGAAACCAGTCCGTTTATCGCCGCCATCGAAAAGATACTGCTGCTGGTCGATGAACTGGCATCGGAAGGTATTGCACTCGAACACCTCGATCTGGGCGGCGGTTTGGGAATTTGCTATGACGATGAGACGCCGCCTGCGATAGGTGAATATATCGCGGCCTTATTGGGCGCATTACAGGGGCGCACGCAAAAACTGATCCTGGAGCCGGGGCGCGTGCTGGTGGGTAATGCCGGCGTGTTGCTCACCCGCGTGGAATACATTAAGCCGGGTGAAGAGAAAAATTTTGCCATCGTGGATGCGGCGATGAACGATCTGATGCGCCCCGCTTTATACGATGCGTATCACGGTATTTTGCCGGTGGTGCGCGAGGCCCATGCGGTGCAAAGCTATGAAGTTGTCGGCCCCATCTGCGAGACGGGCGATTTCATCGGGCATGCGCGTGAGTTGGCGATTGCGCCGCACTCGTTGCTCGCGGTGATGTCGGCCGGCGCTTATGGCATGAGTATGAGCTCCAACTACAATACGCGCCCTCGCGCCGCTGAGGTGATGGTGGATGGTACTGCGGTGCATCTGGTGCGCGAACGTGAAACCGTGCCGCAACTGTTTTCTGGTGAAAAAACGCTCGCGTAGTTTGTTTCTTGGGCGGCGTACTGCATGGACCGGCCTGAATCTGAGGCCGGTTTTTTTCTGTTAGGAACCCGTTTGCGCAGACGGAAGCAGATTTCATGTCCCTGTGCCGCTAATCTACACACGCAGTTCGCTGAGAGGCTTCCCGCAGGGAACTGTGAGTGCCCTGTCAGCGCGGTACGAAACGGCAAGTCGTTTGCGCCTTGTAGCAACCCGAACCGGATGACCCGGCGAGAAACTCGTTGTATCCGCCTCGAATAAAAAGCACGGGCTCATAGCCTGTCTGGCAGCTCCACACCGCTCTTGGTGCACACACTTGATTTTAATTCGCGACTGGCAGTGCTGGAATAGACCCTGTTTCGAGTGTTGTAGCACGCTGATTTTTCCTGTATATTCTGACGCATGTTTGCTGATAACCTTCTGATTTAAAGGTTAATAAATGATTTTTTTTGCATGTGGCGTGTCTGTAATTCAGGGTTTGTCGCTAAGTTGTAGTAGCAGCGTGAAGGCCTGAAGCGAAGCAAATTGCTGATTAATTTAAATATTAATAAGAATATTATGGAAAATAAAAATTCGTATAGTGCACAAAATGAAGTGCCGTTTCCGGATGGCGTTGTTCTGATATCGAAAACAGACACGCGAGGCATTATTACCTACGCTAACGATGAGTTCGTGGCGATTTCAGGATACTCGAGAGAGGAACTGGTCGGGAAAAATCATAACATCGTTCGCCATGCCGATATGCCGGCGGCGGCCTTTAAATGGCTATGGGATACGTTGCATGCCGGACGTCCCTGGCGCGGAATGGTTAAAAATCGCTGTAAAAACGGTAGCTTCTATTGGGTTCGTGCAACGGTTGTGCCGATTATCGAGCAGGGGCGCACCAGCGGGTACGTCTCTATGCGCAGAAAGCCAACGCGTGAGCAGATCGTGCAAGCCGAAGCACTCTATCGGCGTCACGCAGAAACGGGTGCGGGGTTCGGCTCTTCGAATGAACGTTTCAAATTTTCAAACTGGTCTTTGAAGTCGAAATTGCAGCTGGTCATTCAGAGTGCTTTGCTGGTTGTGCTTGGGATAGGGCAGTTTTTTATCTCGGTACAGTTGCATACCGATCCTGCGACCGAGTTGCAATTGCTCGCCGGGCAGGTATTTTTACATGTGTTTTTATATTTCTTCATCGGTTTTTGTGTGCTGAGGTATGTACATAATCCGCTGGAAGCCGCCAAACATGAGATCCGCAATGTGTTGCAAGGAAATTTTGATAACGAAATTGAGATCGGTGTAGGGGATGAGGTCGGCGATATGTGCCGGGAAGTCACCACCATGCAAACCTATCTGAGAATGCTGGTAGATGAGATTGTGGCCTCGGCAAGGCATATCAATTCCTACTCGGGTGCATTGGATACGCAGGTGTCGGGTGTGGCCAGCAGTGCATTTGTTGCTCAGGAGCAAATTCAAGCGATTGCATCGACGATGGATGAATATAGTCAGTCTGTTGCTGAAGTGGCTGCCTTGGCCGCAGATTCGATAGAGGACGCTAATTCGATGAAAAATATTGTGGATGAGAATAATCACAATATGGAAAAAAGCATTACGGCAATCAGCAGGGTTGCCGAAACAGTGCAGTCGTCGAGCCACACGATGGCCGAATTAGGTTTGTCGATACAAAAAATTGGTGCAATTTCCAATGCAATTCAAGAAATTGCAGAACAGACCAACCTGCTTGCATTGAATGCGGCAATTGAAGCAGCACGGGCGGGTGAGCAGGGGCGTGGTTTTGCCGTGGTGGCCGATGAGGTGCGCAAGCTGGCAGAAAGAACGGCAAACAGTACCAAAGATATTGCACTCACAATTCGTGAAATTAGTACGACTTCAAATTCGGCTGTTCAATCGATGGAATGCGCAGTCAGTGAAGTGGCGAATGGCATTGGTTTGATCCAGAAAAATGGGGATGGGATGCAGGAGATTATGAAGGCATCGGTCAATGTGTCTGAGCGTATTACCCAAATCTCAACGGCATCAAGAGCGCAATCCTCGGCAAGCATCAGTGTGGCTAAAAATTTGTCGGCTGTAAAAGACGTGGTTGACAGCAATACGCAGGCTGCGACAGACGCTAAAATGACAGCCGCGTCCTTGGCGGAATCTGCAAATGAATTGAAGCATGCCGGCCATCCGCTCACCCGATGTGTCTCCTGATTGGGCTGGTTTTTGATTCGCCTGAACTGCACTGCTAAAAATACCGGCAGTGAAGTTTTCGGCGCATTGCGTTACGGGATGTCAGATGAGTTCATGCGATTCAAAATAATTCCGGTCTTCTTCTGCAGACCTCGTGCATCGCGGTGTTTGTCGTAATAGCGCGGATTGGGCACCATCGCGGCCATCTTGGCCGCCTGAGCGGCAGATAATTGGGCTGCGCTGACATGGTAGTAGTGGCGTGCCGCGGCTTCAGCGCCGAACACGCCATCGCCCCATTCGATCACGTTCAGATAAATTTCGAAAATGCGCTCCTTGTCCATCATCTTCTCCATCATCAGGGTGATCGCTGCTTCCTCGATCTTGCGAAATGGCGAACGGCTGCCCGACAGGAATAGATTTTTTGCCAGTTGCTGGCTGATGGTAGACCCCCCCGCGACGATCTTGCCTTTCTTCAGATTCTTTTCATAGGCTTTCTGTATGCCGTCCCAGTCGAACCCTTCGTGATCGACGAATTTGGCGTCTTCGGACGCGATCAGCGCGCGTTTAAGGTTGTTAGAAATCTTTGCATAAGGCACCCATTGGTGCTGCAGTTCGGCATCCGGGTTGTTGTCCTGCATGATCGCCAACCGGTCTTCCATGAAGGCGCTGGTCGACGGATTGAATTTGATCCACCAGCAGACATGCGCAAAGATCCACAGCTGATATAAAAGCAGCAAGACGAAAAGGATCGCCACGCCGCGCCACAGCCAACCCCAGAGTGTTTTCAAGATTTATCCTCGCAGTGCAGTGATAACGGGCAGGGTGTCTGGGCGTACGCCGCGCCAGATAAAGAACGCTTCGGCGGCCTGTTCCACCAGCATGCCTAAGCCATCTGCAACCTGCGCACCTTGTTCACGCGCGAATTTTATGAAAGGCGTCTCGCGTCCGTACATCATGTCGTAGGCCAGTGCGCCTTCGGCGAAGATTCCCTCGGGTAAGGGCACTTCACTGTCAGTCAGCCCGGCGGAGGTCGCGTTGATAATAACGTCGAATTGCAATTCCGCCAGATTCTCATAACCGCCGCCGGTGACCGCTGAAAACTGTGCCGCCAGTTCGACCGCCTTGCTAGCCGTGCGGTTGGCGATGGTCAGTTTTGCGCCTGCCGTGAGCAGGGGCAATACCACCCCATAGGAAGCGCCCCCGGCACCCATCAGCAGGATATTTTTTTCGGCAAGCGAAATGCCGATGTTCTGCTCGATGTCGCGTACCAGTCCCGCGCCGTCGGTGTTGTCGCCGATGATTTTGTCGCCCTCAAAACTCAAAGTATTCACAGCCTGTGCCGCCTTTGCGCGGGCTGAGAGTTCAGTCGCGCAGTGGTAGGCCTCGAACTTGAATGGCACCGTTACGTTGCAGCCCTGGTAACCCCCGTGGCGCAGGCGTTCTATGGTCGCAGCAAAACCATCCAGCGGTGCCTCGATCGCTTCATAACAAAGGTCCTGCCCCGTCTGTTTTGCGAACAGGGAATGGATCATGGGCGATTTGCTGTGCGAGATGGGGTTGCCGAGTACGGCGTAGCGGTCAGTCATAGTTCGAGGGATGTTCAGGTTAAAAGTGATAAAACTTAAAGTGTGCATTGTAACTGACGCGCAGACGATGAATCATGCCGTATAGCATCTGTTAAAGCGTATCGCTACCACACCGCCGACCAGAGCCATTGCCCAGACGATCGCCGGCCCGCCGGGTAGGTCAAACAGAGCCGAAAGTAGCAGGCCTGCCGCATAGCCCGTGACGCCGATGAGGGCAGCGTAGAGGACGCGGTGCCGTTCGATGCGATAGGTGGCCAAGGCGGGGACGATCAGGCTGGCGAATACCAGATACACGCCGACCAGTTGCACCGAGGCGGTGACGGCCAGCGCGAACAGGGCGTAAAAGCCCAGATGGCCGAGCTGCTGCCAGCGCCATACGGCCAGTAACGCAGCACTTAACAGGGCGGTGGCGACCAGTTGTGCCGGATTCACCCAGAGGATTTGGCCGACTAACAGATCTTTCAGGTGTTCGCCTGCATGCACGTCGTGGCTCATCAAGAGGATGCCGCCGGACGCGGCCAGTACGAAGGTCAGGCCGATGCAGGCTTCTTTGACATCTGGCAGGCGATGTTCGATGAAGGTCAGCAAGGCCGCACCGCACAAAGCGCTGATTGCTGCGATGAGTTGCACCAGTAGCGGGTGTTCGGTGAGATTCAGCATCGAGGCTAGCACGATCCCCAGCCCTGCGATTTGCGCTACCGCCAGATCGGCGAAGATCACGCCGCGCGCCATCACTTTCATGCCGAGCGGTATATGAGTGGACAGCACCAGCAAGCCTGCGATGAAGGCAGGAATCAGGATGTCGAGTTCGATGGAATTCATTTGAGTCCCGCCAGCAATCGCGCAATCGTGTCGTCGAACAGTGTATAAAGATCGGTTGCCTTGTCACTGCCACCGACCGTGTAAGGCAAGGAGACGGCCCTGATGTGTGCGCGCTCAGCAATCCAGTCGGACGGGCGACCCTCCTGATAGGCGGCACGCAGCACCATTTTCGCCGGATGTCTTTGCAACTCGTTCAGCACCTGACCCAGATAGGCGGCGCTGGGCTCCATGCCGGGTTTAGGTTCGAGTTCGGCCACTTGTTTGAGTCCCAGCCAGCTGTTCAGATACGGAAAGCCCCTGTGCTGGGCGAGAATGGCGACGCCGTTGAGGGGGGCTGCCTGCTTTTCCCAACGCGCGATCGCGGCACGCCATTGCAAGTTAAAGGTCGCGAGTTGCTGCTGGTAATAAACCGTGTTGGCGGAGTCGAGCTGAATCAGGCGCTTTGTCAGCGCATCAGCAACGGCCAAAAAATTGCGCGGGTCAGTCTGAATGTGCGGATTGCCCGCCGCATGGACATCGCCCTCCGAGCGATCGAGATGCGTCGGAATTTCCAGCATCCGTACAAAGCGGGCCGCTTCAAAATTGCCGGGCGTGCCCGGCGCGATGCTGCTGTTGCCCGATTCACGCAGGATCACCGGCAGCCAGGCCATTTCCAGTTCAGCGCCGGTGCACACCAGCAGATTTGTGCGGCGTGCACGGGCGATCAGGCTGGGACGCGCTTCCACGCGGTGCGGATCCTGCAAGGCGCCGGTGGCGGTATAGATGCTGGCTTTGTCGCCTGCGAGCAGTTGCGTGAGCGCCGCCCATTCAGGTTCACAGGCGAACACGTTGAGTGCCGCATGAGCGGAGGTGCTCAATAAAACTAGCGCGAGACAGAGTAGAATTTTTTTCATGACGATTCCTTATGGATAATTCAGTACTTACCACTTACCACTTACCACTTATTAGTATTGGTGTGCGCCGTGTGCGCCCAGGCTCATGATGTACTGCAGGAAGAGCTGATTGTCGGGCAAGCCTTGCCGCGTGTTGTCGCGTGCCAGTTGCAGGCGCAGACGGGAAAACTCGCTGGGGCTGTAATCGAGCATCCACGTCGCACGCGACGGCATAAAGGCATAATTGCTAATGACATTGCCGGCATTCGATGCGCCGACAGCAGCGGTGCCCGGATCGAGTTGATCGTAGCGCAAGCCGGTACGCCAGTGCGGCATGAACTGAACCACGCTTTGCAGATACCAGCCGCTTTGCGTCACGTTGAAAGCGTCTGTTACGTTCGCCAGTGCGGTGTCATAAGTCAGAACACCGGACTCCTTGCGCTGAAAATATTCACCCTGCACTTTGACAGAGCGATTGGCCGTGTTGCCGTTGGGAGCGTATTTCCACACGAAGTCGAGGCCGGCAGTACGGCTGTCACCGGAAAAACGATTGCTCACGCCGCCGACCGTACCGGGCAAATCAGGCACGCCGTCGCTGGTGCGATTTTCTGCACGCGTGGTATGCAGCGATGCGCCCACACGCCAACTCTGTTCGATGCCGATGTCATCACCGATATGGGCGAACAACACGCCCGAGCCCGTCCCGTTTTTGGCGCGATCAGAGCCCGGGAATCCGCGCCCGCGTCCTAACTCGCCGCCCAGTTCGATGAAGGTGTCGGTGGGGGCTAGCCACTTCAGTTGCACGCCGTCTTCGCCTAGTTGATTGTTCCACAGGGAGGCATACACCAGTGGTTGATCGACGAAATCCCAGGCATGGGCGTGGACTTCATTCAGATAACCCAGACCTGAAAAATAGCGGCCCAGTTTCAGATTGAGGCCGTGTCCCAACGCTTGCGTCTGCACGAAGGCATTTTCCACCGTCACGCCACCGGCGGGTGCGAGCGCCAGCGTTGCGACGCCCCGATAGTCAGGATCTATGCTGGCCGAGATGCCGAGCTCCGATTCGCCCAGATTAAAGCCCTGAGTGTGGCCGGGATTCGCACTCATCGCAAAACCGGTGGCAGAGATAGCCGGATCGCGTTGCAATGAGCCGTAGCTGCCGCCGAGGATGAGTGAGACGGCCGGATTGAACGCGCCTTCGCTGGCCGGTTGCGCCGGGGTAATGCTAGCTTGTTGTGCGGTGGTCTGTGTCGTTTCAGCCTGACGACTGGTAGCTTCCGCCTGTTGTAAACGCTGCTCAAGTTGCGTTATGCGCTGCTCATAGCTTTGTTTTAACTGGTTAATCTGCTCGCGTATCGATTGTAAATCGGCGTCTGAGGCGGCCTGTGAGGCGAGCGGATGGCATAACAGCGCGGCAATTGCCACGCTCAAATAAGTTTTATTGAACATTTCTGACTCCTGAATGGAATAAATCCCGCCATCTTTGGCAGGAAGATTTATCTATTTAGGCGGAGTAGGGCGGGGCGCGCGCCGAGAAGGCGACGAAGAGGCTGGAAATCGCAGGCGCGGCGATTGCGCAATGCGGGGTGTCGTGGTTTACAGTGAGTTCAAGGTGGACCGCACTGCTGCCGATGCCGTGACCCAATTGCGCGTAAGCGGCACACAGGTCGCAGTTATGCGGCAGCGACTGATCCTGAGCCTGATCCGCCATGGCGTGCGAAATGCCATGCGTCAAACCGCCCGTCTGCGCGAACAGCAGGGCGAAAATCAGCAGGAATCGGGCGAACAGGGAATGGGACATGGGGCGCACTTTAACCAACTGTCATCAATCAGACAAGGTGTTTATTCGCTTTCCAGCTTGTCTGACGGGGTAAATGACCAAGTTCGGGTGATGGTCAGGATATCGACATCGCGGGTGATGTCGGGCGGTAGCGGGGCATAGGGGCCTGCGAGTTTGACGATGCGCATCGCGGCGGCATCGAGGATGCGGTGGCCGGAAGTGCGGCTCACCTCAATGTTTTCGATGCTGCCATCCGCCCTGATTGAAACGCTCAGCTGCAGTTTTCCGTAGACCTGTTCGCGTCTTGCCTGTTCCGGATAGTTCAGGTTGCCGATGCGCTCGACTTTGACGCGCCAGTCTTCGATATATTGTGCGAAGCGGTATTCCTGGGTGCGTGCGCCGATGAATTTACGGCGCGGCAATTTCTGGTAATAGTCGTTGTTTTTATTGATCTGTGCTTCTAGCCTCGCAATTTCCATGCTGCGTTGCACCATATCGTCGGCGCTGCTGCCGGGAGCCGTGTCGGACGGCTTTTGCTGTGGCGCCATTTTGTAGCTGCTCTTCATCTGCGTCAGCATGCGGCGGGATTCTTCTTCCAGATGCGCCACGCTTTTGCTGGTTTGCTCGGGAGCAATCTGACTGTCCTCGCCGATATTGGGCAGCATACTTTTAGCCTGTCTGTCCTCCGTGGTATTGCCGCCGCCATCCAGATTAGCCTGAGCCAATGCGTCGGCCTGCAGCGGTTTGGATTGCGACTTGCTGTTGACCAGCACGACATGCAGCGGCTGCATGATATCGGATGCCTTGTTAGGTTCAGGCAGTACCAGCGCAACGCCAAATAAGGCAAACGCGTGTACGGCGATGGAAAACATCATCGCCAGCGAAATGCCTGATTTAAGCTTGTCTAGCAAGCGGTCTCCCCGGCGGGAGGTGTCGCAATGTCGGCAACGGCCGCTTCAGGTGCGGCCGATTCAGCTTCGCTGAGGTCGGCGTCCTCTTCAGTCTGGATGCCATCGCCGGTTGCGAGCGTTGCCACATAGCGGGTCAGTATCGACAGATCGAGCAGATCAATCCCTGTGACCGCCAGTTGTACGCGGGTTTTAGACGGCAGTTGTTCAGGCAGGGAAGGGGCGCGGAATACCAGCGGAATGTCGCTCATTCTGACCAGATTTTCCTTGATGACGGTCGCCTCTATCAGTTCGATATTTTCCTGTTGCAACCAGCGCAGACACCAGTAGCGTTCCATGTTGCACTGGAATTCGTTATAGGTCGAATAGGTGGTATCGAAGTCGCGCAGGATGGCATACAGGCCGGTGTCGTTCTTTGGATACGGCGCGGGATCGTCGCGCAGCATGGCGATGATCTGACGCTGATTTACCATATCGACATAGCGGCGCAGGGGAGAGCTCGACCACATGTATTGTGCAACGCCTAAACCCTGATGGGGCGCTGCCACCGTGCTCATCCTGACTTTGCCGCCCTGCTGGGTGCGGTAAATGCCGGGGAAGCCGTGTTCGGCCAGATGTTTTCCCCATTCACAGTTGACCAGAATCATCAACTCCGAGACCACCTTGTCGATGGGTGAGCCGCGACGGCGGTTGGAGATGGTGACATGATCATTCTCAATGTGGAAGTTGTAGTCCAGCTGGGTGTTGTTGTCCGCTTTGCCGCGGCCGATTTCCATTTTTTGCACAAGTTCCCAGAGCAGCGCCAGTTCGGCCGCATAGGGGTAGTCGAGGCGGCCCTCTGCCAGCGTGGTCTCGTTGAACAGCGGTTCGAGCGTGTCGTGACGCAGGTTGGCGGCGATATGCACGCGTTCGACGCGGCTTTCATAACTGAGGATATCTAGCGTTTCGGCATCGACTTCGATGTACATCGATAGCGCAGGACAGACGCGATCGGCGCTCAGCGTAAAGGCCTCCACCACGCTGTCGGGCAGCATGGTGATTTTCGAACCGGGCATATACACCGTGGAGAGTCGGGAGGCGGCCAGTTTGTCGCCGTCCGAGTCGCGCGGCATGCCAAGGGCCGGGGCGGCGATATGCACGCCGATGCGCCAGTTACCGTTGGGCAGTTTTTCCACCGAGAACGCATCGTCAATTTCGGTGGTGGTCGCGTCATCGATGCTGAATGCATTGATTGCTCCCATCGGCAATTCGTCCCATGTCGAGAGTTCAATGGCAGGAAAGCCGGTGCCCTTCGGGAAATTTTCGAACAAAAATTTCTGGAAGTGGTAGTCCTGTGTGGAGGGCAGCGCGCCGCAGCGATGCAAGAGGTGAGGGGCGCTGATATGCGTCGCGGCACAGGCCGCTTCCAGCGCCTTGACTTCCAGCGTGTTGCGGTCGGGGTTGTAGAGCATCTGATTGAGATGATCTCTAAACTCGGCGGGCAACTCAAAGCGGATCAGTTGTTCCGTCATGCGCGCCTGCAGGGCCTGCGCCTGGCGTTTTTTCTCGGCACCTGCCAGCGCCGCTTTCAGCACGTCGGGCGGGGCTGCGCGATAGCGGCCACGGCCTTTCTTGTGAAAATAGATCGGCGCGCTGTGCAGGCGGATCAGTGTGGCTGCCGCTTCCAGTGAGCTCGGTTTATGACCGAAATACTCGGTGGCAATGTCTTCGAAGCCGAATTCCTCAGCAGGGCAGCACTCCCAGAGAAATTCCACCTCGATGTCAGCTGCGAGCGTTTCAGCCTGAGGGATAAAATGGCTCATCTCAGGCTGGGTAAATTGCAACATCACATTGGCCGCCTTGATCTTGCTGCGCTTGCCGGACAGGCTTTCGATCTGCAGTGAACTGGTGTTGTCGGTCATGATGCTGCCGACCTTGAAACTGCCGTCTTCTTCGTAAAGGATATTCATGGAGGCGTGCGAAAAAAATTGGCACGGATTATAACAGTTCGGCCAAGCTATTGCGGCGAGGAGCAGGTTTTTAAAGTCGCGATAAGAAAGTGTTGCTGCAGATGTTTGAGCCCATAAAAAAGCCGACTCGCGCCGGCTTTTTATGGGGGTGAGTCCGTCTTACTTTTGGCTCAAAATCCAGCTCACGATCGTTTTGATGCTGTCATCGCTGACAGATTTGCCGGTTGCCGGCATAGACATCGCGCCAAACGAACCTTTGCCGCCATTACGCACTTTCAGTTCCAGTGCGGCTTGAGCGCCCTTGTCGTCTTTATATTTTGCGGCGATATCTTTGAAAGACGGACCCACGGCTTTGCCGTCTACTTTGTGGCAGCCAGCGCAGCCGCTTTTCTTGAACAGCGCTTCACCGTCGTCGGCAAAGGCAGTGGCTGAAATTGACAGGGCAGCCGTCATAGCGAGGATATAACGAAGTTTCATAGTGGACTCCTTAGTTAAAAAATTGATAGCGACAATTGTACTCTCAACAAATGAGCGTTGAAATGTTTAAGTGCGGGAAGTTTATTTGACCCCTGCCTGATGTGCCTGCTCGTCTGCAAAATAACTTGAACGGACCATCGGGCCGCAGGCTGCATGATCGAAACCCATGATTTTCGCTTCGCGCTCGAACATTGCAAACGATTCCAGCGGGGCGTAGCGCAGTACAGGCAAATGCCCGTCAGACGGCTGCAGGTACTGGCCTATGGTCAGCATGTTCACGCCGTGTGCGCGCAAGTCACGCATCACTTCCAGCACCTCTTCGTCGGTCTCGCCTAAACCCAGCATCACGCCCGATTTGGTCGGGATGTCGGGGAAGCGGGTTTTGAAATCCTGCAGCAGCTTCAAAGAGTGCGCATAGTCGGCACCGGGACGCGCCAGTTTGTACAGGCGTGGTACGGTTTCCAGATTGTGGTTGAGCACATCGGGCAGGCTGAGCGCCAGTGCATCCAGCGCTTCTTCCAATCGCCCTCGAAAATCCGGTACCAGAATCTCCAGACGGGTCGCAGGGGAGCTGGCGCGGATCGCACTCAGACAATCGCTAAAATGCTGAGCGCCGCCGTCGCGCAAGTCGTCGCGGTCCACGCTGGTGATGACCACGTACTTGAGTTTTAAGAGACCGATGGAGCGCGCAAGGTTTGCCGGTTCCTCCGCGTCGGGCGGCAGCGGTTTGCCGTGTGCCACGTCGCAGAACGGGCAGCGGCGGGTGCAGACGTCGCCCAGTATCATGAAGGTGGCCGTGCCTTTGCTGAAACACTCGCCGATGTTAGGGCAGGAAGCTTCCTCGCACACGGTGACGAGGCTGTGTTCGCGCAGCAGTTTTTTGACATCGTTGTAGCCGGTGCCGGACGCGGTCTTGACGCGTATCCACTCGGGTTTGCGCAGGCGTTCCTGGAGGGGCACGATTTTGATTGGGTTGCGCGCCGTTTTGGCCGCGCCGGTTTGCTTGTTTTCATTGTTGCTCATACGCCAGCTTTCTTTAGGTAGTGTTGCTGTAATCCGTGGACCAGGTTTTGTGTCAGTTCGGCTTGCAGCTCGTTAAGGCTCGCGGTGATGCCCAGTTCCACGCATTGCGTGACGCGCAGTCCGGAATAGCCGCACGGATTGATGGAGTTGTACGGATCGAGGTTCATGTCCACGTTGAGCGCCAAGCCGTGGTAGCAGCAGCCGCGTTTAATTTTCAGACCCAACGAGGCGATTTTTGCATTGCCGACATAGACGCCGGGGGCGTCGAGGCGGTTTTTTGCCGCTACGCCGTATTCGCCCAGCAAATCGACCACCGCCTGTTCCATCAAGCTGACCAGTTCGCGGACGTTGAGTCGCCAGCGGCGCAAGTCGAGCAGCAGATAGGCGACGATCTGTCCCGGGCCGTGATAAGTGATCTGACCGCCGCGATCGATCTTGACGACCGGGATCTCGGTCGCATTGAGCAGATGTTCGGGTAAGCCTGCCAGGCCTTGCGTGTAGGTGGGGGGATGCTGCACCAGCCATATTTCGTCGCGCGTCTCGAGGGTGCGTTCATCGGTGAAGCGTTTCATCGCCTCCCAGGTCGGTTGATATTCGACCAGCCCCAGAGAGTGAAGAGCAGGATTGAGGATTGAGTAATGAGTGCGTGTTTGTTCGGCACTCATAGACGCATCGTGCTGCACCTCTCTATCCTCGCTCCTCATTCCTCGTTCCTCACAAGACCATCTTGACCAGTGGGTGATCGACCAAGTCCTGATACACCGCATCGAGTTGTTTTCGCGAGGTGGCGCGGATTGTGCAGGTCAGGCTGATGTATTTCGCGGTTTTGCTGGCGCGCATCTCCATGCTGGCCGCCTCGAAGTCGGGCGCGTGGCGGGTGACGACTTCCAGCACGCATTGTGCAAGCTCCGGGTGCTGCAGGCCGAAAATTTTCAGCGGGAAGTCGGAAGGGTATTCGACCAGACTTTCGGATTCCGGAATGACCGGCATTTGGGGTGTTGTATTCATTGGATGCGCATCACGTTAATCTTAAATTCTTGATAAAGCTGATAAATTTTATGGAACATCGGGCCGGGAACGGCGTTACCGACCGGTTTTCCGTCGAGGTGCGTGATTGCCATCACTTCGCGGGTGCTGGAGGTGAGCAGCAATTCATCGGCATCGAAGACTTCATCAGCGGGGATTTTTCTGACGCTGTACGGAATGTCACATGCTTCGGCGATTTCCAGTATCACATCATAGGTAATGCCGGGCAGCATCAGCTGGCCTTTTGGCGGGGCGAGCAGTACGCCGTTTTTGACCACGAAGATATTGCTTGCCGCGCCCTCGGTGAGGAAGGCGGCCTCCCCCGGCGTTCCGGCACGGAGCAGTACGGTTTCCGCGCAGCCGGCATCGACTGCCATCTGGCGCAGCAGCACATTGGGCAGCAGCGAGATGGCCTTGATGTCGCAGCGCAGCCAGCGGTTGTCAACGGCGGTCACTGCGCTCACGCCAAGTAACCCGGCTCTTGGCGCGGGCAAGGGATTGCTCATGGCGAACACGGTCGGCGGCACGGGCGGATTAGGGAAGGGGTGGTCGCGCCTCGCAACGCCTCGCGTGATGTGCAGGTAGAGGTATTGATCGTCCGGTTCGTTGGCGGCGATCAGGCCGGTGATGATGTCGGCCCACTCCGTCAGGCTGTGCGGATTGGGCAGCCGGATCTCGTCGAGGCTGTGTTGCAGACGCCGCAGGTGTTCGGCAAGGCGAAACGCGCGGCGCGAATACACCGGAATGACTTCGTACACGCCATCGCCGAAGATGAAGCCGCGATCGAGCACGGATATCTTCGCATCTTCAACCGGCATGTATTGACCGTTCAGATAGATCGTCATCGGCATCTCCTCTGCGATTACAGCGGATTGTACTTCTGTACCAGCAGGCGGATGCTGTCCCAACCGCGTGAAAATACGTTCGCCAGTGTTACGCTGTCGAGCGCGATCAACGGGAATTCTGCATAGGGTTTACCATTCAGCGATAACTTGAGTACCCCCATCTGCTGGCCTGAGGTGATCGGTGCCAGTATCGGCTGATGGGTCTCCAGCGTTGCTTTGAGTTGCGCGAAGCTGCCCTTGGGAATGGTTAGGAAGATATCCTGACGGAAACCCAGATCTAAATGGCTTTCCGTTCCTTTCCATACGCGTACTTTGGTGACGGGCTGGCTGTTTTGATACAGGCGCACGGCATCAAAGCTCTGAAAGCCGTAATTGAGCAGCTTCTGACTCTCGGATGCGCGCTGATTGTCGGAATCCGCTCCCAGAACCACCGAAATCAGGCGGCGTTTGTCGCGCTTGGCGGAACCTACCAGGCAGAATCCGGCCGTTTCAGTGTGTCCTGTTTTCAGTCCGTCGGCATAAGGATCCAGCCAGAGCAGGCGGTTGCGGTTGGCTTGCGTGACATTGTTGAAGGTGTAATCGCGCAGGCCAAACAGCGGATAGTGTTCCGGATAATCGCGTATCAATGCCGCCGCCAGAATCGCCATGTCATACGCACTGCTGTAATGCTGTGCGTTCGGCATGCCCACCGGATTGACAAAATGCGTATTTTTCATCCCCATGCGCTGGGCTTCCTTGTTCATCTGTTCGACAAACGTGGCTTCGGAGCCCGATATCTGTACGGCCAGCGTATTGGCTGCGTCGTTGCCTGATTGCACGATCAGTCCGTGCAGCAATTCATCGACCGTGACCGATTGTCCGGGTTTGAGCAGCATGCGCGATTCGCCGCTGGAGTTTCTGGGCGCATCAACCGGCACCGTGAGGGTTTGATCAAGTTTTAGCTTATCTTGCTTGATGGCGGAAAATGTCAGATAGGCCGTCATCAGTTTGGTCAGCGAAGCAGGTTCCAGACGCGCATGACCGTTTTGATTGACTAAGATCTGATTGCTGGAAAAGTCGTACAAAAGGTAAGACTTGGACGCCAGCACAGGCGGCTCGGGCTGTTGCAGCGCGTAGCTTGTGAAGGAGAGCAGTAAACCGGCGAAAAACAGGAAGGATTTCATAATCGCTTGAGTGATAACAATGCTCAATTATAGTCTTTGAGTGCGGGTGGGCGATAGTCGTAACTGCAATGTGTATTTGTCGGCTGTGAGGTTCTAATGGCCTGTTGCCGACAGCGCATAGTTACAAAGGGCTAGGCCTTTTGGCCTATATGTCTAGTTGGGTCGGGCTGGTATAACGCTCATTCGGTGTGCGGTAGCAATTGTTCATCGATGGGGATGTGCTTACAAAAAATCGGTTGTGTTTTTGCAGGCCAGCCGTCAAACGATACGGATATAAAGCGGAAAATGGGGGGGGATGATGAGCGACGTGGCAGGGTTAGATTGTCGGTGTAAGCGGGGGCTGCGTGACCGCCTGAATATTGTTGCGGCAGCCGAGGCGCATGTGGTTTGGAAAAACCGGCTCGGCAGTCACGTGCATGGCGTGAGTCATGAGCCGCTTGGTGCTGCGCTGCTAGGTCAGGACGGGGTTTGTCAGCTGGGTGGACTGATTAACGGTGCTGCGTTTGCCATTTTTCGCGACATGGAAGCATTTTGGCAACTGAACGAAGCGCATCAAAAATTTCATCAATTGGCATCGGTGGTGATCGAAAAACTCAACGGGGGCGACGTGAGTGGTGCCAAGACGCTGTACGAAAATGAGTATAGTCTTGCCTGTCACGAGGTCATCCAGTCGCTGAGTGCGATCAACAGGCAGTTGCAAGGCTGAAAAGCAGGATTAAACGGCAGGATTGAGAATTGATGCCGCAATGCCGCAGGGGCATTCCCCATGAAATATAGGCGCACTTCGTGCTTTTATTTCATGTGAAGGGCATTCCCACGAAACTACGGGGCTGAAGCTCCTGTTTCTGAATGAAGGATTGAGTAAAAGCCGCTTTGCTCAATCCTAGATACTGAATCCTTTATTCCTATACCGCGCCGGCTAGTTGTTGCGCTTGCTCGGCAATCGATGCGATTTGTTCGATAATCATTTCAGCCTTGTCCGGTGAAATGCCAAGCTCCATCCATTCGGCTTCGCTGATCTCTTTCCCGGTTAGTTCGGCAATGACAAAATCCGGTAACAGACGTTCTGCATAGGCGACTAGGCTGACCAGAGGTTGCCCCGGCATGGCTTCTTCGTCGTCCGGGTTGTGATGGAAGCGCATCACGGCGATGATTTCTTCGGGCAAATCCCAGTGTCGGGCAAGTCTTGCGCCAATTTCGCCGTGCGTCATGCCGATGAGCTCCATTTCGATTTCAGCAACGGGGCGTTCAGGGTTCGCCTGTAAGGCGATGTGCAGGGCATCGCTGGCCGGTGTGTCGAGAAAACTGAGCGCCATGTAGCCGATGTCGTGTAGCAGGCCGGCGAGAAAAATCTGGTCATCGAGTGGACGCACGCGTGCGGGCATCGCTTTTGCGATGGTGCGCATCACGAGTGCGATGGCCATGCTGTGCTGCCACAGATCATTAGCTTTGAGAAAGCCGCCGGGGAATTTAGTGACGGCAGACATCGTGGCGATGCCGATGGCGACCGATTTTACGCGTGTCAGTCCGAGCAGCATGCTGGCATCGCTGACCGAATTGACCTTGCGCGATGAGCCGAACAGGGGGGAGTTGGCCAGACCGATGATTTTTGCTGCAATCAGGGGATCTTGCTCGATCAGTCTGAGTAATTGTGCTTCGCCTTCGTCGGTATCGAGCGCCAGCGTCAACAGCTTTTGAGCGATGGCCGGCATGGCGGGTAAGGCGCTAAGACGTGAAATATTAAGCTTTAAGTCAACTGCGATACCCATTGTGTTTTCTCCCTGAATTTATTTTTTTAGCAGCAAGGCGTTTATTCTAACCAATGTGCTGAAGTTGTGCGCGTCGAGTCAGGGTAAATTTTTATGTCGTGCTCAGAATACATCGGCAATCTGGGCGGCTTGAATCGCGAGTTCATTGATGTTGTCTCTCAATTCGTCGGCTTTTTCCGGCGCTATGCCCAAAGCACGCCATTCATGTTCGCCGATTTCGTTGCCACAATATTCTGTGATGCCAAAATTGGGCAGTAATTTTTCAGCCAGATTGACTAGGCGTACCAGTGGATTGTTGGCGGCTATCTGGTCCACATAGGGATCGTGGTGATAGCCCAGTACGGTGACAATCTCTTCCGGGAGGCTCCATTGCCTTGCCAGTTGTGCGCCGATATAGCAGTGAGACGCGCCCAGTGTTTGCAGTTCAATTTCCATGACCGGGCGTTTCGGCTGCAGGCGCAGTTGATGGTGCAGTTCGTTGCTGGCCGCATTGTCCAGATAATGTATCGCCATGTAACCGATGTCGTGCAGCAGTCCGGCCAGATAAATCTGATCGTGTTGGGGGCGCAGATGTTCCGGCATTGAGAGCGACAGCGTGTGCATCGCGATGGCGATCGTCAGGCTGTGCAGCCATAAATCCTGTGGTGCGAAGTTTTGTGAACCGGGCAGTTGCGGGAAATTGGAAATGACTGCAATACCCAGCGCGACGGCTTTCACGCGGTCAAGACCCAGCAGCACGGATGCTTCCCCGACGCTGCACACTTTGCGCGCCAGACCGATCGACGGCGAGTTTGCCAGGCTGATCAGTTTGGCGGAAATTTGCGGGTCTTGCTCAACCAGTGTCATCAGCTGCGCTTCGCCTGCAGCGGAGTCGAGCTTCAGTGCCATCAGTTTTAATGCGATCGCCGGCATCGCCGGCAAGGCATCAATGTTTGCAAGGGCTTGCGTGAGCCAGTGTTTGGCGTGTTCAGTAATCATCTTCAGGTACGTATGAATGCTGCGACTGCGCAATATACGAGAGATCGCATGATTTTGCGAGTGGATGGGTACGTGAGTTGCGGCTTAGCGCGACGGACTGTTCTGATAAAAGCTGACTTATTTGCCCGGAGGCGGTTTGTTCAGCTTGCGTTGCAGCGTGCGGCGATGCATGTTGAGTGCGCGTGCCGTGGCTGAAATATTGTTGCCATGCTCTTGCAGGACGCGCTGGATGTGTTCCCATTCCAGATTTTCGATATTGGTTGCAGGCACACTAAAAACGATATGGCTGTCAGCCTCGTGGCTGAAAGCCGCGACGATTTCGTCGGCGTTAGCGGGTTTCGACAGATATTGTGTCGCACCGAGTTTAATGGCTTCAACGGCCGTGTTGATGCTGGCGTAGCCTGTCAACACCACGATGCGCGTGTTCGGATCGAGTTCGTGCAGCGCTTTCACCAGCACAAGCCCCGGCGCCCCCTGCATTTTCATATCGACGATGGCGTATTCGGGCGGATTGTCGGTCGCCATGGGTAGGGCTTGCTCTACGCTGTGAGCCACGCTGACGCTAAAGCCGCGCTTTTCCAGTGCGGTTCTTAATACGCGGCAAAAAGTGGCGTCGTCGTCAACCAGCAGTAGCGAGGCGGCATCTTCGCGCGATGAGAAGTGCTCTGTGTTCATAATGATGCCTGTGCGATCGGCAGGCTAAGCTCAGTGGTCGCACCTCCGGCTTCACGGTTGTACAGACGTACGTTTCCGCCCAGACGCTCGATGGTTGCATTGGCCAGAAACAGGCCTAGACCGCGCCCTTCAGTTTTTGTGGTGAAAAATGCGGAACCTGCTTTGAGGGCGGCCTCTTCGCTTAGCCCAGCGCCGTGATCGTGTATTTCAAGGATGAAATTCACGTTGTCGTGGCGCGTGCTGATCTCGATGGCGTCAGGACTTGCATCAGCTGCATTGTTGAGCAGATTCATCAGCGCCGCGCGCAGCGTCACATCGACGTTGATTAATGGCGCGTTTGCTTCGACGTGATAACGATACTGAGCCGTGGGGCGCAGCAGTTGCCATTCGTCGAGCACTTCGCTGATCAGTTCGTCAGCGGCAGTGCGTGTGATGCTCCCGCTGTCCTGAGCGTTGTGCATCATTTTGTCAAGAATGCGGCGGCAAGCGCGCACCTGCTCGTCTAGCAGGCTCAGGCTGTCTTGTTGTTCCGGTAGCAAGGAATCGTGCTTCAATTCGCCGATGATGACGGCCATCGTGGAAAGCGGGGTGCCTAGTTCGTGCGCGGCGCCTGCCGCTTGCGTACCTAATGCGACGATGCGCTCGTTGCGCAGGATTTCTTCCCTGACTTGCACCAGAAGTTCGTCGCGTTTGCGTACCGCCTGCGCCATTTTTACGACGAAATAGGCCACCACTACCGCACTGATGACAAAGCCCAGCCACATGCCCAGCACATGGGTGTTGAAGGCGCTATCCATCTCCGTACTCATATTCATGTCCATGTCGTGCTGCATGCTCATGTCGTGCTGGTTGTGTGGCAAGGGAATGTAATACACCATCAGCAGGCTGTAACAGGCGGTGGTCAGCGCTGCCATGCCCCAGGTGAAACGCGGCTGCAGGGTTGCGGCGGCGATGACCAGCGGCAGCAGGTATAGCGAGACGAAGGGATTGGTCGAGCCGCCCGCGTAATACAGCAGGATGCTCAGCGCGATGACATCGATGCACAGTTGTGCGAATAATTCGGAATCGTTGACCGGGCGACGGTTGCCCAGCCTGATAAAACTGAGCAGGTTGAGCGTGGCTAGCGTTGCGATGCAGGCTAGCATCGGCAACCACTCGAGTTCGATTTTAAGCCCTTGCCATACGGCCAGCAGGGTGAGCGCCTGGGCTGCAACAGCCAGACTGCGCAGGTTGACCAGACGGCGCAGCTGGATATGGCCGGGCAAAGCAGAAGAGAGGTTCATGTGGCGGATTGTAATCGCAGAATCTGGCGGGCGGGTGCGACATATTGTCGCAGTGGGGTATTGATGCCGCCACGGGTGATTTCCCGGGGGTATAATCCGCGCTTTAAAACCTGATGAGTAGCTGATCATGAATAAATTGTTCAAAGTGTGCGGTTTGTTGGGCGCGTTGTTGCTGACGGCCAGTGTTTATGCAAGCGACATTCAAGTGTTGGGCGCATCGTCACGCGCAACAGCTCCCGGGCAAGACAGCGCGATGGTGGATTTGACGATAGTCAGTGCAAAGGCTGCGCAGTTGGTTGGTTTTTCCAGTCCTGCCTGCAAAACGGCAGAAATGCACAGCATGTCGCATGAAAACGGCATGATGACGATGCGTCAGGTAAAAGTGATCGACTTGCCCGCGGGCCGCCGTGTGACGCTGGGCGAGAGCGGATTTCATCTGATGCTGATGGGTTTGAAATCGTCACTCAAGGCGGGTGAGCGTGTTCCTTTGACGCTGAACGTTAAGGTCGGCGACAAGGACTTCAAAATCGATGCCAGCGCAGAGATTACGCCGCTGGTGGGTGGTGCGCACGAGCATATGCATCATTAAAGACTGTAGCCGCTTTATCGTGGCGACATGATTTTTCTTCTGGTGTAAAATTGACCGCGAGTTAAAGTCCACTGGATTTCATCCCTGCCTGAACCCTTGGTGAGTTGAAATTCGCTGGATTTCAATACCGCTTATCATTTTTTAAGGAAAAATCATGCCGTTGTCTCAAGCCACTGCGGAACTCAAAGCCCTCGTGCTGTCCGAGGCGCTGCCCTATATTCAGCGTTTTTTCGACAAGACCATCGTCATCAAATACGGCGGCAATGCGATGACGGATCCTGCGTTGCAGGAAGGTTTTGCGCGCGATGTGGTGCTGTTGAAACTGGTCGGCATGAATCCGGTCGTCGTGCACGGCGGCGGGCCGCAGATCAACGAACTGCTCAAGCGCGTCGGCAAGGAAGGGCATTTCATTCAGGGTATGCGCGTCACCGACGAAGAGACCATGGATGTGGTTGAGATGGTGCTGGGTAAGGTCAACAAGGACATCGTCAACCTGATTAACCGTCACGGTGGTAAGGCGGTAGGATTGACAGGTCAGGATGGCTCGTTCATCCGCGCGAAAAAACTGCTGCTGGAAAGCGATAAAGTGCCGGGTGAAATGCTCGATATCGGCCTGGTTGGCGATATCAATAAAATCGATCCGTCGATCATCTCTTTTCTGGATTCAGGCGATTTCATTCCTGTCATCGCACCGATCGGTGTCGGGCCTGACGGTGAAACTTTAAATATCAACGCCGACGTGGTGGCCGGTAAACTGGCGGAAGTGCTGAACGCCGAAAAGCTGGTGCTGCTGACCAATACGCCGGGGGTGCTGGACAAAGATGGCACACTGCTGACCGGGCTGACTCCCTCGCAAATCGACGAAATGGTTGCCGATGGCACGCTGTCCGGCGGTATGTTGCCTAAAATCAGCTCGGCGCTCGATGCGGCGCGCAGCGGCGTGCGTTCGGTGCACATCATCGACGGCCGGGTGCAGCATGCCCTGTTGCTGGAAATTCTGACCGACGAGGGTGTGGGTACACTGATCAAGAGCAAGTAGCGTGTTGTGGATTTTTGATCTGGACAACACGCTGCACGATGCTGGTGCGCACATTTTTCCGCACATCAATCGCAGCATGACCGCCTACCTTCAAGAGCATCTGCAATTGTCCGAAGCCGATGCGAACGCGTTGCGTCAGCACTACTGGCACCGGTACGGCGCAACCTTGAGCGGGCTGATGCGCCATCACGGCACCGATCCCGATCACTTCCTGTATCACACCCATCAGTTTCCGGAGCTAGAGCGCATGGTCGTTCGCGCCCCCCGCCTGCGTGCGGTATTGCGCAGTCTGCCCGGCAAAAAAGTCGTTTTTTCGAACGCCCCGCGCCATTACGCGCTGGCGGTATTGAAATTATTGAAAGTGGCGGACCTTTTCGATGACGTCATTGCGGTCGAGCATACGCGCTATCGGCCTAAGCCTGATTTGTACGGATTCAGGCATGTGATGCGCCGTCACCGGGTGCGTGCGTCGCACTGCGTGATGGTCGAAGACAGCCTGGAAAATCTGCAGGCGGCCAAACGACTGGGGATGCAGACGGTCTGGGTTAATGCCGGCAACCGGTATCCTGCCTGTGTCGATCTGAAAATCAGCGATATCGTGCAACTGCCGGCTGCGGCAAAAGGGCTTATCAAATATTCCTAAGGATAAATCATGATACTTATTTTAAGTTCGACCGTTTCCGAAAAACCGCAGGAATATCAGGCGTTGCTCTCGCATCTGGCGGGCCTGCCCGGGATACAGACGCGCGTGCATGTGGAGCGGGGTGATGAACAGAGCGTCACGGAGCTGTATTTAATCGGCAATACAAAATCGTTGGATATCGCGGATATGCAAAGCCTGCCGGGCGTTGAGCGTGTCGTGCGCGTCTCGGAGGAATATCGCATCCTCGGGCGGCACCGTGATGATCAGCGTCCCACGCACTTCGAATACAACGGCGTGCGATTCGGTCAAGATACCCTGAATGTCTTCGCCGGTCTGTGTGCGGTGGATAATCGCGAACACGTTGAAATTATGCTCAAAGCCTTGCGCGACAACGGTCAGGTCTGCACCCGGATGGGCGCCTACAAGCCGCGCACCAGTCCTTACGCATTTCAGGGGCACGGCAAGAATTGTCTGCCTTATGTCTTCGAACTGGCGGGCAAGTATGGAATTCGTGTGATGGCGATGGAAATCACCCACGAGTCGCATGTCGATGAAATCAACGAGGCGTTGCATCAGACGGGGGAGGCGACCGGCGTGATGCTGCAAATTGGCACGCGCAATACGCAAAATTTCGAGTTGCTCAAAATCGTTGGACGCCAGACCAAGATGCCGGTGTTGCTCAAACGCGGATTCGGTATCACGCTGGATGAATCGCTCAATGCGGCGGAGTATCTGGCGTCCGAAGGCAATCGCAATGTGGTGTTCTGTCTGCGCGGAATGAAGACTAATATGGCCGATCCGCACCGGAATTTTGTTGATTTCGCACATGTGCCGGTGGTCAAACGCCTAACCCGTATGCCCGTGTGCGTAGATCCGTCTCATTCGGTAGGGTCTCGTGCCGCGTCACCTGATGGCATCATGGATATGATGCATGTGACGGCCCAGGGGGTACTGGCCGGTGCGAATATGGTGCTGGTGGATTTTCACCCTCAACCGCCTAAGGCGCTGGTGGACGGCCCGCAAGCCATGTTGCTTGATGAGTTGCCATATTTTCTGGAAGATGTGCAGATCGCAAGGGATGCGTATCTTGCCAGGGTTGCGTTGCGCGAGCGTCAAAACTAGTTGTGGCTGTTGCGCTTTAAATGCTTTTAATTTTCTATATCCGGTAATTATTTTGTAACAAACGCTTGCAATTTGAGTATTAGTTGACTAGAGAGAGTCTGCGCAATATCATGCGATTGCGTAAATTTTTTGAAACATCACTAGGGAGATTGCGATCATGGTAGAAGAAAAGAAGAGTCCAGCCGCGAAAAAAGTGGTTGCCAGTAAAGTTGCGGCAGTTAGTGAAGTGAAAGTCAAAAAAGTAGCCGCAAAAAAGGCGCCCGCAACCAAAGCGGTTGAAGCCGCCGTATGGCCATTTCCAGAGGCTGAAAAGGTTGCTGCACCGGTTAAGAAAGTTGCTGCAAAAAAAGCGGCTCCTAAGGCCAAGGCAGCAGATAAGCAGGCCATTGCACAACCCTCCGCACAGGAGCGTTACCGCATGGTTGAAACCGCTGCGTATTACATCGCCGAGCGCTCCGGTTTTCAAGGCTGCACCACCGACCACTGGGCGGCGGCAGAGCTGGAAATTGCAAGTAAACTATCCAGTTAATATTGCAAGGTAGATTTTTAAAAAAACCGCAGGGTGAAAGCCATGCGGTTTTTTTTTCCTGCTGAATTCCTTTCGCTGGTGGAAACAGGCACCGCCAACCAGTAGCTGTGCTATCTTTACACTCTGTTATCCGGACACTTTTTTTGATGCCATGAGCCTGTTTTCGTTGATCGTCGCGCTGTTGTTCGAACAGCTCAAGCCGCTGCATACCCGCCAGCACCTGAGTGGCTGGCTGTCAGGGTATCTTGAGTATTTTCAGCAGCACTTTAATTCAGGTGAGTACAGTCACGGCAAGGCCGCCTGGTGGCTGGCGATTTTGCCCATTCTCTTCGCCGCAACAGCCGTGTTCTGGGGGCTGTCTTACCTGCACCCGATACTCGCGCTGCTGTTTAATATACTGGCGCTGTATCTAAGTTTTGGCTTTGGCCGGTTTAGCCATGGATTCACCGATATTCAGCAGGCGTTGCAGAGCGGCAAGCTGGTTGAGGCGCGCGCAATGCTTTCGGCTTTATGCGGCAAGCCGGTGGATGAGCTCAATGCCGAGCAAGTTGCTTGCGTGACGATTGAAACGTCACTGCTTGCCGCGTTGCAGCATCTGTTTGGTGTGATCGTCTGGTTCGTCATTTTCAGCCTGTCCGGTGCGGGAGGGGCGGCGGGAGCCTTGTTGTATTGTGCTGTGCGTACCTTGCGCACGCACTGGGCAGATGAGCTAAACGAGGATGAGTCGAAATTCTGTGATTACGCCTGCCAGATGTCTGTGCGTATCGAATGGTTGCCTGTCCGGCTGACGGCGGCGACTTTTGCTATTGTCGGAAACTTCGAAGATACCGTGTATTGCTGGCGCTCTCAGGCTGCGAGTTGGCCTGACAGCGAAACGGGGATATTGCTGGCCAGTGCCGCAGGTGCATCCGGCGTGCGTCTTGGCTTGCCTGTGATGCAAGCGGGACAGCGTATTGAACGCGCTGAACTGGGTGTCGGAGAGCAAACGGGTAGCGCGGCGCTGCAGAGTACCATCCGCTTGGTGTGGCGTTCGGTCCTGTTCATGATGCTGATGCTGTTTATGCTGACGCTGGCGAGTCTGCTGCGCTAAAACCTGTCCTGACTTATTCTGTTCTGAGTGCGTCTACCGGATCTAATCTCGCGGCGCGACGGGCGGGGATGACGCCGGCCGCCAGACCGATGCTAACCGCCGAGAGTTCTGCCAGCACGGCGAACAGCCAGGGCGTGTGCACAGGCAGGGCCGGGATGAACAGGTGCAACCCCTGAGCGATCCCGACGCCGAGCGCCAGTCCAGCTAGCCCCCCTAAGGCAGATAGCAACATCGCTTCGCCCAGAAACAGCGTCAGCACCTGATTTTCGCGTGCGCCCAATGCGCGCAACAGGCCGATTTCTGCGGTGCGTTCACTGACCGCCATGGTCATAATCGTTAAAATCCCGACGCCGCCGACCAAGAGCGAAATGCCGCCTAACGCACCTACCGCGAAGGTGATCACGTCGAGCACGGAACCTAACACTTCAAGCGCTTTCTCCTGCGGAATCAGCGTGAAGTCTTCCCGTCCGTGACGATCTTTAAGCCTCGCGGTGATGGCGCGCGTCACGCTGTTCAGATCCGCACTGGCTTTGTAGCTGAGTTGAATTTCCATCAGCCCCGGCCGGTTGAACAGTTCCAGCGCGCGGGCGGCCGGGATAAACACGGTGTCATCCATATCGAAGCCTAGCATCTGCCCCTTGGGTTCCATGACGCCGATGACACGGTAGCGCTGGCCGCCGATGCGCAGATAGCTGCCGAGCGGATTTTGTCCTGCAAATAATTCTTGACGGACTTTAGCGCCTAGTACCACCTGCGCGCGTGCTTGAGTCGGATCATCGTCGGGCAAAAAGCTGCCGCTTTGCATCCTGCTTGAGAGCACCTGCGGCAGGTTGTGTCCGGCACCGATCACGGTAGTGCGGCGCGTTTTTCCATTGGCGCGCAGTTCGGCATTGCCCGTCACACTGGGATTGACATATTCGACATTGGGTAAGTGGCGCAATGCTTCAGCGTCTTCGAGGGAAATCGTTCTGACCGAGCCGAAGATGCCCGCGTTGCCGCCCTGCGTCTGCGTCTTACCCGGCTGAATGGCGATCAGGTTGGTGCCGAACTGGGAAAATTCGGACAAGACGAACTGATGCAAGCCTTCGCCGATCGAGGTGAGCAAGATGACGGCCGTGATGCCGATCGCGATGCCCAGCGCGGTCAAGAAACTGCGCATTCGGTAGGCCAGAAAGCTTGAAGTGGTCAGGCGGATCAGGTCGGGGAGTCGCATATCAGCGTCCTGCCAGGGCGGTCACGGGGTCTAATTGTGCAGCGCGGCGCGCAGGCCATACGCTGAACAGGATGCCGGTGCCGAGCGACGTTGCGACCGCAGCCAAAACGGCCCACCAGGGGGCTGCGACCGGCAATGACGGGTACAGGCGCGCGATGACCAGTACGCCGGCTTCGCCTATCACCAGACCCGCGATGCTGCCGATGCCGGAGAGCAGGACGGCTTCGGTAAAGAACAGGGTGCGGATTTTGGCAGCCGGGCAGCCGAGCGCCTTGAGCAGACCAATTTCCTGCACCCGTTGCGAGACGGCGATCAGCATCACGTTCATGATCAGGATGCCTGCCACCGCCAGACTGATTGAGGCGATGCCGCCGACCGCCAGCGTCAGTGCGCGCAGGATGCGATCGAAGGTGGCCAGTACGGCATCTTGCGTGACGACGGTGACATCTTTTTCGCCGTTGTGGCGGGCAAACAGGATGGTTTCGGCATCTTTCCTGGCCTGTTCGATGCTGTCACGGTTTTTGGCCTCGACCAGAATGCGGAACAGTCCTGAGGTATTGAACAGCATATGGGCCGATGCAACCGGCACGATGACGATTTCGTCGGTATTAAACCCCATCGATTCGCCCTGGCTGCTCATGATGCCGATCACCCGAAAACGACGGTCGCCTAGCCGGACCCAAGCCCCCACGCCGGATTCCTTGCCGAACAGTTCGCTGTTGATCTTTGCGCCCAGCACGCAGACCGACTCGCTGGCATGTATATCGCCCGGCGGCAGAAAACGCCCGCGGCCCAGCGTCATGTGACGCACGGCCAGGAGATCGGCCGTCGAACCCAATACGATCACTTCGCGGTTCTTCGCATCCTTTGAAATCTGCGAGGAGCCAACCGTCAGCGGGGCGATGCGGCTCACCGCGCGGCTTCGGAGCAGCGCCAGGGCATCGTCCAGCGAGAGTTCGCGGGGGATCTGACCCAGCAGCATGCCGGGGCCGATGCCGGCGGTTTCGGTGCGACCGGGGAACACCAAAACCAAATTAGTGCCCAGAGAGGAGAACTGATTGACCACATAGCGGCGCGCGCCTTCACCTAAAGCGGTGAGCACCACCACGGCCGCAACGCCGATCGACATTGCGAGGATCATCAACAGGGTTCTTGTTTTGCTGCCCTGCAAACTCGCTGCTGCAAACTGCACGACGTCGAGGTGTCTCATGATTCGATCTGGCTGATGATCTGCCCGTCTACCATGTGCAGTTGGCGTTTTGCGCGTCCGCCGATGACCGGATCGTGGGTGACGAGGATCAGGGTGACTTGCTGTTCTGTTAGTTGCTCGAGCAAACTGATGACTTCGCGCCCCGTGGCCTGATCAAGATTACCTGTAGGCTCGTCGGCCAGCAGCACGGAAGGGTGCATGCTGGTGGCCCGTGCAATGGCCACGCGCTGCCGCTGTCCACCCGAGAGTTGGTCGGGTCGGTGGTCGGCACGTTCGGTCAGGCCGTAATTTTCCAGCAGTTGCGCAACGCGCCTGCGTCGCTCATCGACCGGTATGCCGGCTAAAATCAGCGGCAGCTCGATGTTCATTGCGGCGGAGAGGCGTGGCACCAGATGGAAGGATTGAAATACGAAGCCGATTTTTTCGCTGCGCACGCGAGCCTGTTGCTCGTCGCTGAGCGCCGTGACATTGCCGCCATCCAGTTTATAGGTGCCTGAACTTGGCCGATCCAGCAGGCCGAGCAGATTGAGCAGGGTGGATTTACCCGAACCCGAGGGGCCCATGATGGAAACATAGTCACCTGCAGCGATCGATAAATCGATGTTGCGCAGTGCCGAGACGGTCTGCCCGCCAACGGAGAAACTGCGACTGACTTCGCTGAGCTGTATCATTTTGTTTGTACTTTTGCGCCCGCCTTAACGCCTGCCTGATCGAGCGTTAGGACGATCTGATCGCCCTCATTAAGTCCAGCAGTGATTTCGCTCTGCTCCCAGTTGGCAAGGCCGATTGTCACGGTTCTAGCTTCGAGCACGCCGTCCGGTCTGTAGAGCAGCACGCGATTGCCTTCGAGCAGCGTTTGGGTTGGGATGCGCAGCACGTTTTGACGTGCGCTGTGCACGATTTCGACATCCGCGCTGTAGCCTGTCAGCAGGTTTTCGGTGGTGGGCGGCTCAATAAAATCCACCTCCACTTCCACGGTGCGCGCCTGCTTTTCCAGCTCCAGCACATAGGGGGCGATGCGTTTAACGCGGCCTGCGAACGACTTGCCCTTGATCGCATCGAGCGTGATGCGGGCTAATTGTCCTGTCTTGATCCGGGCCGCATCCACTTCGTCGATTGGCGCGCTGACGAACAGGCAGCGGTCATCGATCAAATCAATCGCGGGCGGGGTTGGTATGCCGGGCGGCGAGGGCGTTGCGTATTCGCCCAACTCACCGCTGATGTCGGCAACGATGCCGTCAAACGGCGCGCGCAATACCATACGGTCAAGGGCGGCATTGGCCGCCGTAATGCGGGATTGACTCTGTTCGATCTGGCTTGTTGCGGCCTCGCAGCCGGCACGGGCCACGCGAGCGGCGGATACTCGCTGATCCAGCCCCTCGTTGGAGATGAACCCTTTTGTATGCAACTGGCGCGAACGTTCGGCTTCCTTTTCAGCCAAGTCAGCTTGCAGGCAGGATTGTCTGGACAGCATTTTTGAGGTGACGAGCTGTTCACGCGCGAGGCCTGACTGCGCCTCTAGGTCGTTGTTCCAGAGTTTCAGCAGGATTTGACCGGCCTTGACCCGTTCGCCTTTTTTCACTAGCAGGTGTGCGATCTGACCGCCCGAGGGCGCGGAGAGTTTTGCACGATGACAGGCTTTTACTGTGCCTGCGCGCGTATTGCTGACGCTCGCCTCGACCATACCGCGGGTAACTTTGACTAGCTGAACGAGAGGCGGAGCGGTGCGCGTGAAGTACCAGACGGTCATCGCTAACAACATCAATCCGGCAAGCGTTGGCAGCATCCAGCTGTTTCGCTTCACTTGCTGAGCATTGGTCATGCCACCCCCTGCAAAGTTTCCCGCTGGATAGTTGGTCAGCGGCGAGTTATCTCAAAAAAGCGGTCGCGCTGTTCTGGCGTGTTGAGTGATCGTGTGATTTTTATGGGGCCGACGATAGGCTATAGGAAATCATACTGCTCTCTACAATCCGCATAAACACTAGGCTTGCGCGCGAGATGATTTTAAAAGTACCACAAAAATATCACTGGAGTCTAGCGTCGGGGTCACAATAGTTTGTTCGTTTTTGTGTGGCGGCATCGTGGGTCATCAATAGCGCGCTGTGGCGGTGCTCAGGGTGCAACCCTTGAGGTAAAGAGGCGCTGTGTGTGTTTGACTTAACGAAGTCCGATAAATCTGCTTGTGATTCCATGGATATTTTAGGTGTTTGTCCTATTTTGCAGATAAAAGTAATTCTATAAAATTTATTCATGCTTTATTACCTAGGGAATAGGTGTTTATGCATAACTCAAGTATTCGAGAGGCATTGCTTGCGCAAACGCCAATAGGCACAACTTTGGCAGAGGTATGTAGCCTTCTGGAGCGACGGGGTTGGCTTGTGCAATGCAATGTAGGTAATGCAGGTTTTTTTAGGCAAGATTTCGCTACGAAAAATGATTTAGCAGGGAGATTTTCACTTCAAGGAAATATTGGTGATTATGGGCCGATGAGAATTTCAGCATTTTGGTCGTTCGATAGTAATAACTTATTGATTAATATTGGCGTATTGAGAATTCTTGATGTCACATTAGGGAATAGTCGGTCATTCGACTACATCCTTTAATTCCCCTTTAAGATGTCGAATGGCGGCTTGCTTTTTTGTTAGCCCGATCTAATCTTGGTACGGGAGGATATCAGGCACTGCTTAGCGGTGAGCGTGTCAGACTCATTACTGAAGGATTCAGATGATAGAACTCGGCATCAGGTTCATTCATTTGGCAGTCACTCTGACAGTTTGTGACTCCACTCATCGGGTTCGTTAATCCAGAATAAAGTCTTAAATAAGGGACGGGCGTTACATTTTTGAGCGTTGGTGGGCAGGGTTGTCAAATGAAAGCGCCGGTGCTCGTTTCGTTTGAAACGATCCGGCAGTTGTGTTCCTGCTCAGAAGCATGTGCTCAATGTAATAGTAGAGGCAGTGCACGAAATAGGATGAGAAACAATAGTCGCTGACCTCTTCAAATTTGTCCAGAGCATCTGTAATGCCGCGATTGATTGATCGGTTTAAGTCGAACAGGGGAATCCCTCGTTGCGCATAGTGTTTGCTAATCTGGTCAATAAGCAGTATTTGCCGCGCCCCGAATTCGCCAGTGTCCACGAGATGGTTAAGCGATTGTTGCTGGTTCATGCTCAGGACAATATCTACGCCAGCAGTGGGTTGGCTTTCAGTGAGCGGATCAAAGGAATGTTGCATGAAATTGTGCGCCGGTTCAGCGACGCATTGCGCCGCCTGAGGGGAAGATTGCGGTGTATTTATATTCGATTCACAGAGCATATTCATGGCAATTTCCCGCTGAAATTGTTTTGGCTATATGTCATTCTGTCATTGCGCCAGGGAGGTGAATATCAGTGCTTGGCTCAATATCCGTTCAGTGAATTTGGTAGCAGATTATCGGTGTTTGTCCTATATTTCCCCCCACACAAACTCTGTAGACTAGGGGTGTTTGCTTGATCTGGATAAAATCCTAACGAATGGTTTTACTAACCGGTATAGCAAATAGCGACCCCTGATGATGAAACTCGCTCCTGTACATTTTCTTTCATGCCTTTTTAGTTCTTGGGGATTGCGCAGCGATGGCTGACCAACCGGATAAACGAATGCTTATGCGAATTCCACGTGTACGGAGATGCAGTTAAGATGAATATTTCATAATGAGGTCGTATGAGAATAACGGGGGCGGGTAACAATTCAGTAAGTGAAGTCACCGGGGCCGTGTATTCGAAAAAATCTGCGAATAGATTTCGCAATGAAATGATTTTATTCTCTTTTTTTCTATTGCCGTCTTGCTTGGCGGCTATCTTGTTTTTCAGGGCTATAAGGAAGATATCAAACAGCAGCAGTTGGGGGTGTTAAGCGGAATTGCCCGATTGAAAACCCGTCAACTCGTTAATTGGATGGGCGAGCGCAGAGAGGATGCGTTTGAGCTTCAACGTGATGATTTGTTTGTGGAGGCGGTTGATCACTGGCTTCAACATACCGATGATAAGACAGGCGGGCGATTGGCGCAGCGCCTGATTAAGCAGCGGCAACATTGTGCTTCATACGGTTGTGATTCTGTTTCGCTGTTTGACGATAAGGCGCGTTTGCGTCTGTCGTCAAACAAGGGGAAATCGCCACTGCTGGAATCTCAAAGGGCGCGGTTGCTCGATAGTATACAGCGCGGGAATATTGCATTTTCCGACCTGAAGTCTGCAGTCACGGACTCGGGAGCAGGGATTGATATTGAGCTGATCATCCCGTTGAGGCAAATTAGTAATGGCCAGTTTCGCACGCTGAGCGCTATCGTGTTTCGCATTGATCCAAAGCGTTTCCTGTTTCCGCTTATTCAAGACTGGCCCACGCCCAGTTCGACGGCGGAAAATTTACTGGTTCGCCGTGACGGCGATCAAGTGCTTTACCTGAACGAATTGCGTCACCTGAGGAATGTGCCAGGTGATTTTCGACTGCCGTTGAATCCAGAGTTGCCAGCGTCGATGGCCGTGCTGGGGCGCGAGGGGGTGGCTGAAGGCGTCGATTATCGGGGTGTGCCGGTGGTGAGCGTGGTGGGCCGCGTGGAAGGAACCTCTTGGTTTATAGTCTCAAAGGTGGATAAGTCTGAGATCTATGCTCCGATCCATCGTTTGGTAAACTGGATGCTGTTGCTTATGGCGTTTCTTGTCGTGTCCGGTATCGGGGTGGTCGCTTACGGGTGGCGCAAGGAAAAAAAGCAATCCCGCCGTGATTTTGAACATCAAATGGTGATGAAGCGCCTGCACTATCTGAGTAAATACGCCAACGATATCATTTTGTTGGTGGATGAAAAGGGGAAAATTGTCGATTTCAATGACCGTGCGATGGCGTCATACGGATATACCGCAGAAGAATTTTCGACGTTGAGTATTTTCGACTTGCGGGAGAAGCGGTGGGCATCGACGGTCGCTGAAGATTTTAGAAAAACTATGGAATCCGGGGCGATGCGTTTCGATTCCGTACATCTGCGCAAGAATGGGGAAACCTTCCCGGTAGAGACAAGTACCCGGGTGGTCGACATCGACGGTAAACAATTTCAGCAAGCCATTGTCCGCGATATGACCGAGCGTCATCGGGCGCAGGGCGAGCTTATCCGGCAAAAGGAATTTATCCGCCAGGTGATGGACGGCAACCCTAATCTGATTTTTGTCAAAGATGCCGGGGGACATTTTCTGCTTGCCAATGAGGCGATGGCGAGACGCTATGGACTTACAACAGAAAGCATCATCGGCAAATGTAGTTCCGATCTGACCTGCGACTTACTCGAGCTCAGTGAAATTACCCAAGCGAATCGTGATGTGATCGAAAATTGCCGTGAGTGGGTGGCAATCGAACGTCATCTATCACGCGATAACCAGGTTCACTGGTTTCAGACCGTCAGAAAGCCATTGAAACAGCCTGATGGTTCTGTGCATGTATTGATCATTGCGGTGGATATCACCGAACTTAAACAGGCTGAAGTGCAGCAAAACAGACTTAATCGTGCGCTTAGATTGTTAGGTGCCTGCAATCAGGCGATGCTGCACAGTACGGATGAAATCGGTTTATTGAACGAAATTTGCCGGCTCGTTGTTGAAGTCGGTGATTATCTTATGGCCTGGATAGGCTACGCCGAGCAGGATGAGAATAAACGCGTGAGCATGGCCGCGCGTTATGGAAATGACGCGGGATATTTGGAACAGAGTCAGATAAGTTGGGCGGATACGGAATGGGGCAGGGGGCCTGTCGGGCTTGCTATCCGAAATGGGGTGACACAGGTCAATCAGGACTTTCAGAGTACTGCGGCGTTAGCACCCTGGAGTGAAGCGGCCCTTGAACGCGGCTTTCATTCGAGCATCGCCTTGCCGCTCAAGGCGAATGGTTGCGTGCTGGGTGTGCTAGCCCTCTATTCGTCAGAACCTTATGCCTTTAATGAAGATGAAATATCCCTGCTTGAGGATCTCGCTGTCAATCTGGCCTATGGTATTGGGGTATTAAGAGGGGACGAGCTGCGAAATCGGGTTCAGACACAGCTCAATGATGAGCGTATGCGTTTGCAGACTTTGTTGAAGACCATACCCGACATGATCTGGCTGAAAGATAGGGAGGGCGTTTTTCTTAACTGCAATGCGCAATTCGAGCGCCTCTTCGGTGCAAGGGAGGCGGACATAGTCGGCAAGACAGATTACGATTTTGTCGATGCGGATTTGGCAGAGGCTTTTCGTCAGAAGGACAAGGAGGCTATGGCATCCGATAAGCCTGTGATCAACGAAGAATGGGTGCGTTTTGCAGACGCGGATGAGCCTGTGTTGCTGGAAACGATCAAGACGACGCTGCGGGATGAACGAGGCGGAATGGTCGGGGTGTTGGGTATTGCTCGTGATATTACCGAGCGAAAACTTGCCGAGAACAGGGAAATCCGGCTGCGTCATATTCTGGATAGCACGCTGGACATGATATTTATCTTTCAGCTTGATACCTTGAATTTCGTTTATGCCAATAAGGAGGCAATCAACAGCGTAGGCTATGGTAATTCAGAGTTGCGTACCATGACGCCCGCAGACATCACTCCGCTGATGCCCGAAGCAGAGTTCAGAAAATTTATCTCGCCCCTGTTGACGAGAGAAAAACTGATGTTACGTTTTGAGACAGTACATCGTCATAAAAATGACGCTGAATTCCCAGTGGAGGTGCAGTTGGAGCTCGTGGAGGAATTGGGCGGTGAGCGTGTCATTGTGGCTGTGGTGCGGGATATTTCCGAACGATTGGAAGCTGAAAAGGAAATACGCAGACAGAAAAATTTTATGTGGCGGGTGATCGACACCGATCCGAATTGTATTTTTGTCAGGGATGCCGCTGGAAAATTTTTGTTAGCCAACCAGAGTTCGGCAGACTTACTAGGGCTGATGCCTAAAGAGATGATAGGCAAGACGCTGGCGGAAATTGCCGGTGTATCGTACGAGCAGACCGTTTTTTCCGGTGGAGATGATGACGTGATTGAGCGGGGACGCGAAATCAGTCAAATTGAGCCTTACCTGCTAGAGGATGGCGAACAGCGCTGGCAGCTCACGCTTAAAACGCCACTGACCATGCCGGATGGTGAGTCGAGTGTGCTGTGCATTGCGATGGATATTACGCAGCAAAAACTGTCTGAAATTAAACTGGCCGATTCGTACCGGGAATTACAACAACTTTCGCTGCATTTGGAGAATATCCGGGCGGATGAGAGAGCAAGAATCGCGCTTAATCTTCATGATGAGATGGGCGCTACCTTGGTTGCGATTAAAATGGGGCTCGTCTGGCTGGCATCGAAATTGCCCGCCGATGCGCAGCAATTGTCGGATGAAATCACACGTTTGATTGAGTTGTCGGTAGACGGGATGCATGTCATGCGTCAGGTTGTCACCGAGCTCAGGCCTAATCTGCTTGCTGATATGGGGATTTCGGCAGCGATTAAGGATTATGTGAAAAAATTTTGTCAGCACATGAAAATCGAATGTGTGCTGAGTTTGCCGGATAGCGTGTTATCTTTGGATGAGAAACAATCGCTAACCATTTTTCACATCGTTCAGGAGGCGCTGAATAATGTAGCTAAACATGGAAAGTCCACCCGGGTGACGGTGCATATCACGATACGTCGAAAATCGATTTTGATTGTGGTTGGTGATAATGGCATCGGTTTTAATCAAGTGGAGCAGAAAGGTCGATCTTTTGGTTTGCTGAGTATTCGGGAGCGCGCGCTGATGCTTGGTGGGAAGGCCAGAGTAAGCAGCGCTCCGGGCAAAGGAACGCGTGTGTCTGTATGCATTCCGTATGAGGGGGAATGAATCAAGTTAACCGTTCCCTTTGTCGGGGGATATTGAGGAGCCTTTTATGATACGTGCACTAATTGTTGATGACCATGCCATTGTGCGCCAGGGTTTAAAAAGAATACTGGATGAGGCTCCGGGTATGGTTGTGGGCGGTGAGGCAGTGAACGGTGTACAGGCGCTGAAAATGATCCGTGCGGAAAAGTGGGATATTGTCCTTCTCGATATTTCCATGCCCGAAAAAAACGGTATAGACGCACTAAAGCAGATCATGGATGAGAATAAGTCCGTGAAGGTGTTGATTCTGAGCATGTATCCGGAGGATCAGTATGCGGTGCGCATGATGAAGGCAGGGGCATCGGGATACATGACGAAAGAAACCGCGCCGGAACAGTTGGTTGAGGCGATACGACAAGTGGTTGCGGGGAAAAAATACATTAGCGCCACTCTTTCTGAGTTACTGCTATTCGAATGCGGGAGCGACTCTGCTAAGTCCCCGCATGAAACATTAAGCGACAGGGAGTATCAGGTATTGCGTTTAATCGGTTCGGGAAAAACGGTGTCGGAGGTCGCAAAGTTGCTGTCATTGAGCGTGAAGACGGTGAGCACCTACCGTTCGCATATACTGGATAAAATGAATCTGAGAAACAATGCAGAGCTTACCCTGTACGTGATTCAGAATGGTTTGATGGGACCCTGAGTATAGAAATATTTGATACTTAATTGAGGATGTTTTTTTAGTTGCACCCGAATCATGGTCGTCGTGATCGGTAACAAGCCGTCAATTACCCTTTGCTAAGAACGGGGGAAGATATGCGCTTTCTGAATCAATTGTTTGCTGTGCAATCGAACCGCAAAAGGATAAGAAATTATCTAATGGGGTTTGGCATGGCCCTCGCGGCCTTATTTCTGCGTCTTGTGATAGCGCCTGCAGAAACGGGCTTGCAATTCATCACGTTTTTCCCCGCAGTCGCATTATCAGCCCTTTTTTTAGGCGTCAGGGCGGGACTGTTTGTGACCGTCGTTTGTACCGTTTTTTCCTTATATTTCTTTTTCCCGCCCTATCAAAGTTTTCAATTCAATTTCGAGCATCATGAGGCGTTGGCTGCTTTGGTGTTTTGCGCCGACGGAATGGTCGTTAGCATTTCGATAGGCGTGATGCATCGCTATTATTCTGGCTATATCAAATTAGTCGACGAACTCAAAATATCTCTGGAAAAGAGCGTTCGTTCTGAAATTGAATTGGCACAACATAAGTTTGCCCTGGATCAGTCGGCGATCGTCGCATTCACGGACATACGTGGCACGATTACTTACGTGAATGATCTGTTTTGCTCGATCAGTCAATATTCTCGCGAGGAGCTCATCGGGAAAAATCATCGAATCATTAATTCAGGCACTCATCCGAAAGATTTTTTTAAAACGTTGTATTGCGCCATCACTCACGGCAGGGTTTGGTCGGGGGATATTTGTAACCGTGCTAAAGACGGTAGCCTGTACTGGGTGTCAACCACGATAGTTCCATTTTTGGATGAGCGTGGTAAACCTGTCCAATATTGCGCGATTCGTGCCGATATCACGGCACGTAAGTTAATTGAGGACAATCTGAGAATTGCAGCGGCCACTTTTGAAACGCACGATGCCATCGTGATCACGGATGCGAATGCCAATATCATCAAAGTCAATAAAGCGTTTACCACCATCAGTGGTTATCAGCCTGAGGAAGTGCTGGGGAAAAATCCGCGCATGATGAGCTCAGGTAGGCACGATAAGGCTTTCTTCGAATCCCTGTTTGATAAGGTGCTGCATGACGGATCATGGGTGGGTGAAATTTGGGATAAAAGGAAAGACGGTGAAATTTATCCTCGTTGGATGACCATAACAGCGGTCAGGGACGCTGAACAAAAAATTAGCCAATTTGTGGGCATATTTAGCGATATTACCGAGCGAAAGAAAAATGAAGAGCTGATCAATAAAATGGCGTATTACGACCCTTTGACTCAACTTCCAAACCGTCGCATGCTGACCGATCGACTAGGACGGGCAATGGCTGCAAACTATCGTCACGCTATTTACGGAGCGGTTATGTTTGTGGATTTGGATCGATTTAAGCCACTCAACGACACACATGGACATGTTGCAGGTGATTTGCTACTCGTTGAAGTCGGGCGGCGTATCGGTAGTTGTATTCGAGAAATGGATACGGTCGCGAGGTTCGGAGGCGATGAGTTTGTCGTCATGCTCAGTGAACTCAATTCAGACAGGACCTTATCAAGAGCAGAGGCCATTAGCGTGGCTGAAAAAATTCGTGTCTGTCTAGCCGAGACTTATTTTCTGAAATTTAAGCAAGGTGAAAGCCTTCCTGTTTGTGTAGAACACCATTGCTCATCAAGCATAGGCGTAGTTTTATTCAACGGTCAAGAGTCCAGTCAGGAAGAAATTTTTAAACGAGCCGATGAGGCGATGTATCAGGCAAAGGAGGGCGGTCGCAATTCGGTTCGTTTTATGGGAAGTAGGGGGCCGACTGTCCCGGATGTTCAAGTGGCGTAAGACGCGTTAAAGGGGGATAGGTGATGAAGCGGATGAGGAGGGAGCATGACGCTCTCGGTGAGATAGCCGTCCCGGCAGACAGACTGTGGGGGGCGCAGACACAACGCTCGCTTAAACACTTTCATATTTCAACTGAGCGTATCCCGGAAGAGATGATCATGGCATTGGCAGAAGTCAAACGTGCGTGCGTGCTGGTCAATCGCGATCTTGCTTTGTTGAGTGAAGAAAAAGCATCGGCGATCGTCCGGGCGGTCGATGAAGTACTGGCTGGTCGGCACATAAATGAATTCCCCTTATCGGTATGGCAAACGGGTTCTGGCACGCAGAGTAATATGAACATGAACGAGGTGCTCGCTAATCGTGCATCTGAATTGCTGGGGGGGACGCGTGGAGAAGCGCGCAAAATTCACCCCAATGATGAGGTTAATCTCGGTCAGTCATCCAACGATATATTTCCAACAGCCATGCATGTCGCGGCCGTCACTGGTATTTCGCATCAATTACTCCCTGCGTTGAGCGTGCTGCGTACGACGCTTAAAATCAAAGCGGACAATTTTTCTGACCTGCTCAAGATAGGGCGCACGCATCTGCAGGATGCAACCCCGATGACGCTGGGGCAGGAATTTTCCGGTTATGTGGCACAAATAGATCATGCCAGATCAGCCATTCTTGCCGCTCTCGACCCGCTTTATGCCTTGGCTGCAGGTGGTACAGCGATTGGAACCGGATTGAATACCCATGCTGAATTCGGAGAGCGCGTCGCGTCAATCCTGGCGTGTCGTACCGGGTTTCCATTCAGAAGCGCTGACAATAAATTCTCCGCACTGGCGGCGCATGATGCACTGGTTTTTGCGCATGGCGCGCTCAAACTGTTGGCAACGGTACTGATGAAAATCGCTAACGACGTTCGCTGGCTGGCATCAGGCCCGCGTTCAGGTTTGGGTGAAATCAGTATTCCTGAAAATGAACCGGGCAGTTCTATCATGCCCGGAAAAGTGAACCCTACCCAGTGCGAAGCGCTGACCATGGTGTGCTGCCAGATTTTTGGCAACGACGTCGCAATCACGATAGCGGGTGCTTCGGGTAACTTCGAACTGAATGTGTTTAAGCCGCTCATCGCGCATAATTTTTCGCAAAGTGTGCGCCTGCTTGCCGATAGCATTGCGAGTTTTGAGCAATATTGCGCGCGCGGCATTGAGGCCAATCGATCGAGACTGACCGAATTGATGGAGCAATCCTTGATGCTGGTCACAGCGCTGGTTCCCCATATTGGCTATGACCGGGCGGCAGAAATTGCAAACTATGCGCATCATCATGGCTGTACGCTCAAAGAATCCGCCATCACCTTGGGATATGTGACTGAGGAAGCGTTCCGTAGCTGGATTACACCCGTTGCGATGGCGCATCCGTTTGATCGGAGTAAGAAATAGCTTATTTTTTCAATTTTTGAAAGGAAATTATCATGAGTCAGACGTCATTGGATCAAGCATCCCTGAACCAACTCTTTTTTGATGCGCACACGCATAATGCCTGGCAGAGTAAAGTTGTTCCGGAAGCATTATTGCATCGACTTTACGATATGTTACGCATGGGGCCGACATCGGCTAACTGTTGCCCTGCTCGCATCGTGTTTGTAACAACCCAAAAGGCCAAGGAGAAACTCAACTCTGCGTTGGCGGAGGGGAATCGTGCTAAGAGCATGGCAGCGCCTGTTACCGCTATCATCGGTTATGACCTGCATTTTTACGAAAAACTTGGCAAACTCTTCCCCAATGCACCCGACGCACGCAGCTGGTTCGATAAGGATGAGCAAACGGCTTTGAATACGGCCTTTCGTAATGGCTCGCTTCAAGGCGGGTATTTTATTGTTGCGGCACGCGCCTTAGGTCTTGACTGTGGCCCCATGTCGGGCTTTGATACTGCGCTGGTCGATCAGTTGTTCTTTGAGGGGACATCGATTAAAACGAATTTCATTTGCAATATTGGTTATGGTGACGAGAAGGGGGTTTATCCGCGCAATCCAAGATTGGATTTTGAAGAGGTTTGTCGCATCGTGTAGCGGGGCGTGTGAATAACCTGTGTAACTAGAAATTTGAGCCTGAAAATTGCTGCGGGCTATCATGACTTTGGCGCACTGAGTTGCGGTAACTGTCGGTAAATCGAGGGGAATATAGCAGTGCTGATTCAGTTCGTTTGCGTGGATGCTATTGATTCGTTTGTGCTTTTTATGGTGCCGAAGATAGGAATCGAACCTACGACCTATTCGTTACGAGTGAATTGCTCTACCAACTGAGCTACTTCGGCATGAAACGCGCCAATTATAGTGGAGAAGCCACGATTATAGCCAGCGATATTCCTCGCAAGATAAGGGTTGCGGGCGCGCTTCAATCTCGTTGACGAGTAGTTCGGCACAGGCCAGCGACATCGTGACGCCATAGCGGAAATGCCCGCAGTTGGCATACAGGTTGGATAAAACAGGATGACGTCCGATGGTCGGGATATTGTCCGGGGACCCCGGGCGCAGGCCGGCCCAGTGTTTGACCAGCGGTTGCTCGCGCCAGTGCGGGAACAGCGCGTAGATACGGCTGAGCAGGCTGCTTTTCGCTTCATCGGTGGTGGATTTGTCGAAGCCTGCATCCTCGAGCGTGCTGCCGACCAGCACATGGCCGTCACGTCGCGGGATGAAATACAGGCTGCCCTGCAGCAGGATATTTTGGAACGGCGGGGCGTCGAACTTGAACAGTAAAATCTGCCCGCGTATCGGACGTACGTCAAGTGTCATGGCATGTTCGCCCAGCAAGGTTCGACTCCAGGCTCCGGCCGCCAGGATCACGGCATCTGCACTCAGGTTGCCGCGGCTGGTTTGCAGGCGGGTGATACGATTATTTTCGATATTGAATTTGTGGACTTCATGGTTTTCAAGGATCGTGCCGCCCAGCAGCTCGACATGGCGACGTAACGCCTGCAACAGGCGAGGATTGCGCACCTGGCCGACGCGGGGTAGCAGCAAGCCTTCCCCTGACAATCCCGGCAGATGCGCGCTCAAGGCGACGCGCTGCATTTCAACCTGATGTGCGCTGCACCATGTGGCGGCGCGTTGATCCTCGAACGGGGGGAGCACCAGCATGCCGCTCGGCTCATATTCAGGATCGATGCCGGTCGCGGCATGCAGTTCGTCCATCGCATCGGGAAACAGACCCATGCTGCGTTCTGTCAGGCGCGTGACCGCCTCCGGGTAATCCCACGAGCAAAGCGGCGACATGATGCCCCCCCCGGCCCATGAGGCTTCCTGACCTGACGTGCCGCGCTCCACCAGCGTGACACGATAGCCCGCTTGCAGCAGTGCTTGTGCGCTGGTTAAGCCGACTGCGCCGGCACCGATAATCAGGAAATGTTCAGGCATGCGGCAGCTAGCGGGCTTCTGTGATTTTGATCAGCGTCTTGGGCAGCGGGAACACCACGTTCTCGACGATACCCTGTAACTCGCTGACCTGCTGTGCGCCAAATTGTTTGAGTTGTTCAATGACGCCTTGGACCAGCACTTCAGGAGCGGATGCGCCGGCCGATACGCCGATATGCAGTTTTCCGGCGAACCATTCCGCCTGCAGGGCACTGGCATCATCCACCAGATAAGCCGGTACGCCGACATTAGCGGCGACTTCGCGCAGCCGGTTCGAGTTTGAACTGTTGGGGGAACCAACCACCACTACCACATCGCATTGCTTGACCAGTAGTTTGACCGCATCCTGACGGTTTTGCGTCGCATAGCAAATGTCGTCCTTTTTAGGGCCGGTGATGAAAGGAAAACGGTTTTTTAACGCCGCGATGATGTTGCTGGCGTCATCCACCGACAGCGTGGTTTGCGTGACATACGCTAAATTCTGCTCATCACGAACCGTGAGCGTTTCGACCTGTTCGGGCGATTCGACTAGATACATGCCCCCTTCAGTTTGCCCCATCGTGCCCTCGACTTCGGGGTGTCCCTTGTGGCCGATCATAATGATTTCTTTGTCCTGATCGCGCAGGCGGGAGACTTCGAGATGCACCTTAGTGACCAGCGGGCAGGTCGCATCGAACACAGTCAGGTTGCGTTCTCCGGCTTCACGGCGCACCGCTTGCGATACGCCGTGGGCGCTGAAGATCAGGATGCTGCCGGAGGGGACGTCGTTCAGATCCTCGATAAACACGGCGCCTTTGTTGCGCAACCCTTCGACGACAAATTTGTTGTGCACGACTTCATGGCGCACATAAATGGGCGCACCATGCAATTCAAGCGCGCGTTCGACGATTTCGATGGCGCGATCCACGCCGGCGCAGAAGCCGCGCGGGTTAGCTAACAGCAGATCCATGTTTCTTCTCCATAAAACTCTCCCAGATCATCAGTGCCGCACCAGAGGTGATCGCGGAGTCGGCCAGATTGAAGGCGGGGAAATAATGCTCGTTCCAGTGGAACAGCAGAAAGTCGATGACATAGCCATAGGCGATGCGGTCGATCAGGTTGCCTAAGGCGCCGCCCAGTATCAGACTCAGCGCCAGTGCAAACAGGGTCTCTTTTGCATGTTTGTACAGCAGCAGGGTGATCGATACGGACGCAATCACGGCGATGCCGGAGAACAGCCAGCGCTGCATGCCGCCGGCTTCGCTCAGGAAACTGAACGCGGCGCCTGCGTTGTGCAATCGGGCCAGATCAAACACGCCATTTACCGTGATGCTCTCCAGATAGGTGAAGTGACTGATTACGAACAGCTTGGCGATCTGGTCGAGCACGATCACCAGTGCGCTCAAGCCCAGCCAGCGACTAAGCATAACGCCTCGATTCGCCCTCGCCATACAGATTGCTCACGCAACGGCCGCACAGGGTCGGATGCTCGGCGTCAGTCCCCACATCCTCGCGGTAATGCCAGCAGCGTTCACACTTGTCGTGCAGACTGGCCGATACATCGATACGCTGTTCATCCTCGGCGCGATGCAGCGTGGCGCGCGAAGTGATGAAGACCAGACGCAGATCGTCGCCTAAACGCGCCAGCACGTCGAAATCATCGCCCGATGCGAATACGTCGACTTCGGCGGCCAGAGCCGAACCGATCAGCCCTGCGGAGCGCGCTGCTTCCAGTTGCTTGTTGACGCGCGCGCGCCAGGCGTCGACGGTCAGCCATGAGCTGATTTCTTCGCCCGACAATTTTGCGTCCGGCAGCTCGTGCCATACGCCCTCGAACACGCTCTGGTCGTTGCGGCCGTTCAATACTTCAAAGGCCTCTTCGCCGGTGAAACTTAAAATTGGCGCGATCAGACGTGTCAGCGCATGGGTGATGTGGTACAGGGCGTTTTGTGCCGAGCGCCGTGCGCGGGCGTTTTCCCCCGAGGTGTACAGGCGGTCTTTCAGGATGTCCAGATAGAAACTGCCCAGCGTTTCGGAGCAGAATCCCAGCAGCTTTTGCACGCCGAGATGGAATTCATAGCGTTCATAATCGGCACGCACTTCGTCTTGCAGTTTTTGCGTCATGTGCAGCGCGTAGCGGTCGATTTCCAGCCAGTCACTCACGGGGAGTGCATCGCGCGTCGCGTCAAAATCGGAAATGTTGGCCAGCAGGAATTTCAAGGTGTTGCGGATGCGGCGATAGCTCTCCACCACGCGTTTTAAAATTTCATCTGAGATGGTCAACTCGCCTGAGTAATCGGTTGAGGCGGTCCAAAGGCGCAGAATGTCGGCGCCTAGCGTGTCGAAAATTTTCTGCGGCGCAATCACGTTGCCTTTGGATTTTGACATCTTGTGGCCGTTACCGTCGACGACGAAGCCGTGCGTGAGCAGGGCATTGAACGGCGCGCGGCCATTGATGGCACAGCCGGTTAAAAGCGAAGACTGGAACCAGCCGCGATGCTGGTCAGAGCCTTCCAGATACAGGTCGGCCAGATAGCGATCGGAGGAGGAACTCAGCTCGGGGCGGAGGGCGAGGACGGCCGCGTGGGTCGAGCCTGAATCGAACCACACATCCAGCGTGTGGGTGAGCTTCTTGTAGTGCTCGGCGTCCGTGCCGAGCAGGTCGACCGAATTGAGGCTGAACCAGGCTTCGATGCCATTTTCTTCGACCCGTTTTGCGACTTGTTCCAGCAATTCCTGTGTGCGCGGATGCAGTTCGCCTGTTTCCTTGTGGACGAAGAACGGCATCGGAACGCCCCAGTTGCGCTGGCGTGAGACGCACCAGTCGGGTCGATTCTTGATCATCGCCTCCAGACGCGCGCGGCCCCAGGCCGGGAAGAAGGTCGTCTCATCGACGGCTTTGTTGGCAAGGTTGCGCAAGGTGGCATCGCTGCCGTGCGCCTGTTGTGTCATGCCGATGAACCACTGTGGCGTGGAACGGAAGATGATCGGGGTCTTGTGGCGCCAGCAATGCGGATAGCTGTGCTGCACTTTTTTCAAGCAAAGCAGATGGCCTGAAGCTTCCAGCGCCTGCAACACGATGTCGTTCGCTTTCCAGACGAATACGCCGGCCAGTTCAACGTCACCGACGGCAGGCACAGTGGCCAGAAACTTACCGTCGTCGCCTACCGGATTGTCGGTTGGCAGGCCGTATTTTTGGCCGACGAAATAATCGTCCAGACCGTGGGCGGGTGCGGTATGCACCAGACCCGTACCGGAATCCGCCGTGACATGGTCGCCGCAGATGAGCGGAACGATGCGATCCTGGAACGGGTGCTGCAAGGGCAGCATATCAAGCGCCGCGCCACGGCAGGTGCCGACGGTCTCGCCGCTTAACTGATAGCGCTCCAGACAGCTTTGCGCCAACTCGCTGGCGAGCAGCAGATAGCCTTTTTCGGTTTTGACCAGACTGTATTCGAACTCGGGATGCACGCTCACCGCCTGATTGGCCGGCAGCGTCCACGGCGTTGTCGTCCAGATGACCGCATAGACTTTTGCCGAACCCGGCAGCGACACGCCGAAGGCGCGTGCCAGTGATGCCGGATCCTTGACTTCAAACGCGACGTCGATCGCACTGGAGGTTTTGTCTTCGTATTCGACTTCGGCTTCCGCCAGCGCGGATTGACAATCCAGACACCAGTTCACCGGCTTATAGCCCTGATACAAATACCCGTTGTCGTGTATCTGGCCGATGGCGCGGATGATGTCGGCTTCGACCTTGAAATCCATCGTCAGATACGGACGATTCCAGTCGCCCAGTACCCCTAAACGGATGAAGTCCTTTTTCTGGCGTTCGACCTGTTCTGCGGCATAGCTGCGGCACAGTTCACGGAACTGGGCAGGTGGGATCGCCTTGCCGTGCTTTTTTTCTACCATCAACTCAATCGGCAGGCCATGGCAATCCCAGCCCGGCACATAGGGCGCATCAAAGCCTGAGAGCGTTTTGCTCTTGATGATGATGTCTTTTAGGATTTTGTTGACCGCATGACCGATGTGTATGTCACCGTTCGCATAAGGCGGGCCATCGTGCAGAATGAACTTGGGCAACCCCTGTTTTGCGGCGCGTATCTTCTGATAACGCTGTTGTTCCTGCCAGCGTGACAGCATTTGCGGCTCGCGTTTGGCCATGTCGCCGCGCATCGGGAATGAAGTATCCGGAAGATTCAGTGTTTTTTTGTAATCAGTCATGTTGTTCAAACCATTTCTTTGCATTTTCGACGTCCAGCGCGATTTGTCGCGTGAGCGCTCCCACATCGGGAAATTTTTGTTCATCGCGGCGCTTTTGCAGAAATTCTACGCGCAACCGCTTGCCATAAATATCTTGTTTAAATTCAAAAAGATGTACTTCAAGTATTGGTCGTGCCTGATGTTTCAGGGTAGGACGCACGCCTAAACTGGCCACGCCTTGCAATATTCCTAGTCCTTCGGCATGCGCTTCGACGACGAAGATGCCCGACAGCGGAGGCCGGTTGTGCTTTATCTGGATGTTCGCGGTCGGGTAGCCCAGTTTACGTCCCACGCCATCGCCGTGTACGACCCGTCCCGATATGCTGTAGGTGCGGCCCAGATAATCGTGGCAGCGTCGCATTTGTCCCGCTGCCAGTGCCGCACGAACTGCGGTGCTGGAGATACGCACGCCGTCGTGTGTGACGCTTTGGACTGCCTGCACCTCAAACCCCTGCTGCTCACCGATTTTCTCCATCAGCGCGAAATCGCCGATGCGTCCGCTGCCGAAGCGAAAATCGTCGCCGATCAGTACGAATTTGGCGTTAAGCTTCTGATGTAGAGCGCGGATGAAATCTGCAGCTGACATTTGTGCGAGGCGGGCATCGAAGCGGCATACCTGCACACGGTCGATGCCGAACTGCTCGAATAGCGCCAGCTTTTCTCGCAGGCTACTCAATCGGGCTGGTGCCGTATCGGGTGTGAAAAATTCGCGCGGGTGGGGTTCAAAAATAACCACCGCTGTCGGTAAGCCGCGTGCGGCGGCGGCTGCCTTTAACTGGTTCAGCAAGGCCTGATGACCCCGATGTACCCCGTCGAAATTTCCGATGGTGAGGGCGACAGGCCGGGTGTCGGGTGAATAGAGTCCGCGTAGTATCTGCATAGAGGCCGGATTATACCGTGAGATGAGCGGCGGGCGCGCTTTCATCTCTATGTGTTGGTTCGGGTGAGTATAAATTCGCCGTGCAGTTAATCGATCCGGGCAGTAGAATGCAGAAACTGCATCGCGTTGTTTATTCTGTTGGGCGCCCCTTTTTTATGAACGTACCTATGACTTTTAGCACGCAAAAAAATTTATCAACCATCTTAGAACCCTTTGGTGCGAACGAAATTTCGATGGACGAAATTCGCAATACACTCGATGCAACTCAGATGTTTAAAGACTTTGAGTGGGCGCAGATTCAAGCGTTGTCGCAGTATATTCAGCTCTATCGGGCCGTGCCCGGCACGGTGTTATTCAGCGAAGGCGACAGGGGCGATTTTATGTGTATCGTGCTGCAAGGGCGTTTGGATATTCACAAGCAGGACATGCAACACGATGACAAGCGGGTCGCCTCTGTCTACGCGGGGCGAAGTCTGGGTGAAATGGCGCTGGTCGACGGAGAAGTGAGGTCTGCCACGGCGGTGGTTAAAGAGCCGTCCGTGTTAGCCGTGCTGACGCACGATGGCTTTGTGGAAATTATCCGCGACAAGCCGGCGCTGGCCGTTAAACTGCTGCTCAAAATCTCGCAGCTGATCAGTCAGCGACTGCGCCTGACCAGCGGAATACTGGTCGATTATCTGGAAAAATAAGCTGAGTCAGGATTTAAGGGGCAGAAACTCGATGCCGGTGCGTTTTACCAATTCCTGATAGCTGATCGGTTTGCCTACTTTTGCCTCATCCGTGTTGTCCAGCCAGTTCACCCAGCTTTTATGGGTTGACGGGTCATACACCAGTTTGAATAAATGCTGCGGTACCCACACGCGGTTTGCGCCTATCGCGGGCGGCGTGCCGTCAAATACGGGGCCGGTGATCACGTAAATATCGCCCGATGCGCGCATGGCGTATTTTCGGGTGGCCTTTTCGATGCTGGACCACGCTTTGCGGTTATTGATCGAATACTGCGGCACCATGTTGGCCAGCGAAAAACTCTGTGCCATCGAACTATCCGTTGCCATATCGCCTGCCGGCGCCATGTGACCGCGATCGAACCCTGAGCCGTGATAGTCATTAAGTTCTGCGCGTTCGGCACGCGGCAATCTGGCGTCGGCAAAAAACTTGTTGGTTCTTTGGTTGCCGCGTGCCGCCTGCAGCACAGTGCTGTTGAGTCGTTCTGCAACATAGAGCGGCGTGCGGCTTTTTCCCGAGTGCATGACTGCAAATGCGTCAAAGCAGAGCGCACGCATTTGCAGTCCCTCTTGATGCCGGATCACGGGCGGGGTGCCGTTGGCAAACACCTGGCGGCAGAGTTTGAAATCATCCGGTGCCGCAAATGCGGTCCCGAATGAAAACAGGAGCAGGACAATGCCCCGTTGCAATATTTTAATCATCAATTAACTGTTGTGCATTGCATTGAGCTGTTTGGCAATGATGTCGTGGTTGAGCCACAGCACGGGTCCTGCCGGTTTGGAGGTTTCGTAAAACATCAAGGGTCCTGTGCCTTCCAGTACCAGCGCGCTCAATATGCCGACCACGAGCTCTTTTCGGTCTGTATGCATCTGGATGATGTCGTCTGACGTGCCTATCATCAGTTCGGCCAGCGCTTCCGAGTTATCCATCGGCCAGGCTGAAAAATTCCTGAACGTTTTCATCACGGGGTTGACGTTGTAGTCTTCAATTTTTTGCAGCAACGCTTCGAGTGTGATGCCGTCCTGCAATAACGGACGGCAGGCTTGCCACTGTGCTTCGGCCCATGCGCCGCCATTTTCCTGTTTCAGCGCTTTGAGCAGCGGGAACAGCGAGAGTTCGACCCCTGCGAAGATATCGGACGAATTCGTGCGGATTTCCGGGCAGTTGTAAACGGTGGCGACAACGCCTTTTTTCCAGGCGTTAACCGCGACCTGTTCCAGGCGCATTTTGGCCAGTCCCTGCGTGTAATTGCTATAGGTCTGCCACTGGTATTGATTTTCGATCAGGATCTCGGTGCCGTGATAGCCGTAGGCGGTGTAGCGTACCTGGCCGCCGGCCTTTTCAAGTCTGGTGCGGATAGCCGTGCTGCCTTCGATCAGGTACTGAAAGGTGTTGGCGGTCACTTCATCGAAATTCATCAGTATCAGTTTGCCAAGGTCGCTGTCCAGCAGCGCGCGGGAGGACATAAAGCGCTCGCCGCGCCCCTTGTAGATGCGGTTGGCAATGGCCAGAAAAACTTTGACCTTAGGAATGCCGCCTGCCATGGTATGTGCGAAGAAGGCGTTCGCGCCATCAGGGATCAGGCTGTCGAGTTCGTTCATGACGCGTGCAACGGAGTCCTTGAAGCGTTTGATGCCCACTTCGCGGCATTTCTCGATATGCGCCCAGTCCAGTTTGTCTTCCTGCCAGCTCTTGAGTGTCATGCCCGAGAGTAGATCGGTCGGGGTGGGTTCGCCTGCCGGCGCATCCAGATCGAATCCCGCCATCAGCGGCACGTTGATGATGCGCCCGCCCAGATTGGCTTCCGCCTCGGCAAGTTCATCTGCTGTCAGTGCGCGCAGCGCATTGTTTTCATCGCGACGGCCTACGGTGATGCCAACCACGGTCATGCCGGATTTTTTTGCTTCGTTGATCAGACCGTTAGCGTAGCCGCGGCCAAATAATTCGCCGAACAGCACGAAGACATCGCCCGCGCGAAAAATGTTGCCGGTGGGCAGATCTCTTAAGGAAATGGGTGAATTCATAAAATGGACTCCGATATTCAAAAATATAGTGGATTAAACCGTGCCGCCTACCGTCAGGCCGTCGATTCGGACGGTAGGTTGTCCGACGCCGACGGGTACGCTCTGGCCTTCCTTACCGCAGGTGCCAACGCCGGGGTCGAGCGCCATGTCGTTGCCGATCATCGAGATGCGCGTGAGCACATCCGGGCCGTTACCGATCAGCGTTGCACCTTTGACCGGATAGGTGATTTTACCGTCTTCGATCATGTAGGCTTCGGCGGTGGAGAATACAAATTTTCCGCTGGTGATGTCGACCTGACCGCCTGCGAAATTGACCGCGTACAGGCCGTGTTTTACCGAGGCGATGATTTCCGCCGGGTCTTTGTCGCCGCCCAGCATATAGGTGTTGGTCATGCGCGGCATCGGGATGTGTGCGTAGGACTCACGACGCGCATTACCGGTGACCGGCACACCCATCAGACGGGCGTTGAGCGTATCCTGCAAATAGCCCTTCAGGATGCCGTTTTCGATCAGCGTGGTGCACTGGGTCGCGTTGCCCTCATCGTCCATCTGCATCGAACCGCGCCGGTCGCTGAGGGTGCCGTCGTCCACCACCGTGACGCCTTCGGAGGCGACTCGCTCGCCGATGCGCCCTGAAAAAGCTGAACTGCCCTTGCGGTTGAAATCGCCTTCCAGTCCGTGGCCGATCGCCTCGTGCAGCAGGATGCCAGGCCATCCGTTGCCCAGTACCACCGTCATGTTGCCGGCAGGTGCGGGTGCCGCATCGAGATTGATTGATGCCTGATGCACGGCCAGCGCGGCATATTTTCTCAGCACTTCGTCAGTGAAATACGCGTAACTGAAGCGTCCGCCGCCGCCTGCCGAACCTTGTTCGCGGCGACCATTGCTCTCGATGATAACGGTGATCGACAGGCGTACCAGCGGGCGGATGTCTGCATTCATCAGTCCATCGCTGCGGGCGACCATCACAACCTCGTATTCACCGGACAGTCCTGCCATTACCTGCACCACGCGCGGATCGAGTGCGCGCGCATAGCCTTCGATGCGTTCGAGCAGCGCGACCTTATCCGCATCCTTGAGGCTGGCAATTGGATCGTTGGGCAGATAGATATCGCGACGTGACCCTTTATGGATCATCGGTACGGTTTGCGTGCCACCGCTGGAGGCAATGGCGCGCGTGGCATTAGCCGCACTTTGCAGCGCATTTAGACTGATATCGTCTGAATAGGCGAAGGCGGTTTTTTCGCCGCTGACGGCACGCACCCCCACTCCCTGATCGATGCTGAAACTGCCGGATTTGACGATGCCCTCTTCGAGCGACCAGCTCTCAGCCCGGCTGTACTGAAAATACAAGTCGGCATAGTCGAGGCGATGTGCGAGCATGCTGTTGAAGACCTGCTCAATCTGTAGTGTTTCAATCAGATAGGGCGCGAGCAGAATTTTCTGCGCGGTGGCAAACAGGGCGTCAGGTGAGGCGGATAGGGTCATGTTTTTAAAATAGTGAGTGGTAAGTGGTGAGTAGTTGTGGGTTTTACTTGCCAACGACTACTTGCTGCTCACCCTGCGGTTAGCAGCTGATTTTTCGGTGTGTTAACGCAGGCAGGCCGGTACGCAGGCTTGCCTGATAGGATGGGTTGACCTCGGCAATTACGACCCCTGATCCGCGGGGCAAACGGTCAAGGATGCGTCCCCACGGGCCGATGATCATGCTGTTGCCGTGTGTCTCCCGTCCATTGACGTGATAGCCGCCCTGCGCTGATGCGATCACATAGGCCAAATTTTCGATGGCGCGTGCGCGCACCAGTATTTCCCAGTGCATTTTTCCTGTTGTTTCTGTAAAGGCGGCCGGCAGTACGATGAGGTCGACATCTTTCATGGCACGAAACAGTTCGGGGAAACGCAGGTCGTAGCAAATGGCAAGTCCGATACGCCCGAAAGGGCTGTCAATGACGACCACCTGATTACCCGCCTCAATCGTTTGCGCTTCGTCGTAACTTTCGTTCCCCATCGACAAATTGAACAGGTGAATCTTGTCGTAGCGTGCGACTTGTTGACCCTCTTCGTTGAATACTAGGCAGCTATTGAGCACCTTGTCGGGCACGCTGGCCGCTAACGGGATTGACCCGCCTACCAGCCATATTTTGTACTGGCGGGCGGTATCGCTTAAAAACTGCTGAATTGGCCCTGAGCCAGCCATTTCGCGCACAGCCGCTTTGTCCTTTTCATTCATGCCCATGATGGCAAAGAATTCGGGTAGCACCACAAGCCTAGCGCCTTGTTCGGCGGCGCGGGCAATCAGGCGTTTTGCCTCGCTCAGATTTCCTGCCACATTCGGGCCTGAGGCCATCTGAATGGCGGCTACCTTGAAGGGGGTGGCGGATGCATGGTTTGATTCGGCTGACATGGCTCGTACCTGATGAAATTATTGTTTGTCCGACGGATTCGCGGCTTTGGGCGCAGTTATGATGGTAATCGGCTTTTCGCCCACCTTTACCACGCTCGGGTCACTCCACTTTCCAGTGACATTGTATTCAAAAGAGATTAACTTATCGAGCGGATTTCCGAGTATTTTACTCACGATGAGTGTGCCTAAGCCAACTACCGGTCCTGCTGCAAAGGCACTCAGCATTGAAACGCTCGAACCTAGTGTGGGTAAAACCTCTACACGCAGATTTTGAGTTTCGTCGTTCAGATTCACCAGCCCTTTCATGGTCACTTTAGCGGATGAGCCGTCTAAGTGTAAATCATCGGTTTGTAGCACGCCACGCCTGATGGTCGCATTGCCGTTGATGTTGTCGAATTCGAAACCGGAGCTGAATACGTCGGTAAAGTCGAGCGTGATCCGTTTGGGCAGCGCCTGCAAGCTGAGTATGCCCAGTAGTTTTCCTATGCCGGGCTCCATTTTGAGGAACTGTCCCTGACCCGTGTCGAGTTTGAGGGTGCCGTCGAGCGATGCGTAATTAAAGTCAAAAGGCTGGCCGTCCCAACTCAGATTCGCGATCATTTTGCCGCTGCCGTTCTTGACGGTATTAGGGTAGCCGGAGCGCGAGAGAATTTTTCCAGCATTGCTGATAGTGAGCAGCAGATTGACTTGGGTTTGCATGCTGGTCTGTTCACTGCGCCACAGCCCATCTCCGGTTAACGTGCCATCCGGATTGGTGATGTGCAGGCGGCGCAATCGCCAGTTCTGGCCTTCGGGCGTTCCGATCAGTTCGAAGCGACCGAGATTTTTTCCTTTGAACATACAATCTTCGATAGTGACTTCAATGGCCGGTAACTCCTGCGGTTGGCGTAGTGGGGCTGCCTGAGTCGGGAGCGCATTGTTTTTTTCCTGTTCTGTCCAGTGCAGATTGCGCAGACGGGCGGAGAGCTTAGTCTTGCCGTTAAACCCGTGCGGCTGCCACATCAGTTCGCCGTTGAGCGGCAAGCTCGTGAGCTGTGCGGCGAGGCCATCTCCGCGCCGGGCGAGCGTAATTTGTAGATCTTTCAGGTTTAAACCATAGCCGGTGAGTTGCTCGATATGCAAGGCGCCTCCCGCTATGGGCGGTGCAGAACCTGAATTTCCAGTAACGGCACCCCATCCTTGTACCGATAATACAGGCAGGTTGCCAGAAAGCCATAGGCCATCGCGGGCCGGCAGGGACGCGCTCTGCCCGCCGAAAACGAGGCTGCCACGTTTAATTGTGCTAACCCCGTTGACATCACTGCTGATTAATCGGGCATTCAGCAATTTGCCCAGTTGTGCGCTGATCAGATCCTGTTTGTCGAGGGTGCCTTTCTTTTCGAAGTGCAGAGGCCATATTTCATTGGCGCTTTTATTGAAAGGCGCTGGCAGGCTGGAACTGATGCCTTGTAAATTTGAGTTGAGCGACAGCTGAGTCATGTTTTTGAACGTGCTGATACTGGCATCCCAGTTAGTACTTCCCTGCAGCGCATCAGGCAGCGGCGTCGTTTCCGACTTGCGCAGCTGATCCAGATTGGCGCGTCCCTGCAGCGTAGCACGCAACATCCCGCCGTCTAAAGTTTGCACGTTAAGGCGTGCCGGGCCGCCCAGTATATTCGCTGTCACGGTATTCGTTTTGATGTCCGACTCGGTGAAGGACAGTTCGCCGTTCGTGTTGCGCAACCAGGGGATGCCGTTGCCGATGTTGATATCGCTGGCGGAAATACGCAGCACGCCCGCGACTTTGGCAGGTTTGTTTTCCAGTAATGGGATTTGTGCAGACAGGGTGATATGTCCGTTGCCGCTGGCTGTCATGCCATCGGTAAATCCGTCTATATAGCCGCGCACCGGACTTTGCTGGATGAATTGCAGGAATGTTGTGTTGGCGGCTTCTGCTTCACCTTTGAGCTCCAGTATTGGCTCCGCGCTTGACATGTCAGGTTGCGTGATCAGCAGGTTGTGAAGGTGTGCGCCTAGCATGTTGGCTGTCGGTGCGCGTACCTGCAATTTGTTGTTGTGGATCTGAAATTCACCCGACAGGTTTTCGATTTTCGGCCAGTCGGGTGCGAACTGCATGCTTACATCATGGGCGCGTGCGCCGATTTCGAAGAGAGACGGCGTGCTGCCATTCAGAGGAAAGTCGCTCAGATTTCCCTTCAGTCTTAGGCGAAAATCCTCGGTTTTTCCGGACAGCAGGGCATCGTTCAGCCAGTCGCTGTCCTTTTTATCCAGCGCCACCAGTGGAATATAACGGGCAGCGTGCCCGATTTCGCCGTGAGTGAGTGAGGCGGTCAGATCCGCGATGCCCAGTGTGTCTTGTTTGGTCTGAAAGGTGCCGTACAGGTTGCCTGCCAGGTCGTCGTTGGCCAGCGCCACATTGGCAACTTTGATGCTCAATTCGCCGTGTTCGCGCTGCCAGTTGGCCTGACCTGTCAGGGTGTGAAATTGCAGCGTTTCACGCATGATGCCCGGCGCATCGATGGTCAGGTTGCGCGTGTTGATGTTCAGGTTTCCGCTGGTCTCATTTCCGTCGATGGCGAGCGACAAGCCGGAAAAACCGGGATTTTTCCCGACTTGCTGCAAAGCGATATTATCGAATTTTCCCTTTATTTTATAATTGAGCAATTTGTCAGGTGTGCCCTGCCAGCTCAGCGTTAAGTCTGATACCTGTCCGCGGGGTGCATAGGCATTGAGTTCATTGCGCAGGCCAGCCTCCAGCGGTAAAAAATTAGCCAGACTGACTAAGCTTTCAATTTGCAGTAAATTGGCGCGCAACTCGCCGCGGGAGGCGAGTGCTTTACTGGCTGCCTGAGTGCGGAAATAAAAGTCAGTCGGTTGTAATTGAACGCCGCTGAGCAAGCGTAAACTCAGTTTGTCCGTCGCTATTTCCCATCCGTTTTCAAGCGCTTTCCAGCTAGCTCTGCCGCGCAGAAAGTGGATGTTCATTGGCGGAGTATTGTCAGTCAGACGGGTCGTAATATCCTGCATTATCAGATCGGCAGTCAATTGCGTAAGCGCGCCTTTGTCGAAACTCAGCCAAGCTCTGACTGCACCGCGTCCGCGACTGAGCTCTTCGGGTAATTTAAGCCAGGGGCGCCATGCCAGCATGTCGGTGTAATCGAGCTGCCCAAATACTTGTCCTCGCCATTTTTTCCATTCACCATAGCGCTTGCCGTGAAAGTCGCCGCGGATATCCAGTGGCGTCGCTAATTCAGTTGCCGGGGATGCGCGCAGTGCAAACTGATGGTGGCTAAACAGGTTTTCAATATGCAGGTTGACCCGATTGAGTACCAGGGGCGGCGCATTGCGTTGCTCGTCCAGCCACACGATGATGGCATCGCGTACTACGATACGCGATTGATGCAATAACCAGTTCGCCAGATCATCGTCGTTATTTTCAGAAGAAACGGCAACGCTGCCGATATAAAGCTTGCCCGATACATCGCGGCGTATCAGCAGGGTAGGGCGTTCAATTTCAAGGCGGGTCAGGCGCAGTTCGGCGGCAAGCAGCGACAGCCATGACAGGCTGGTCTCGATTTGCGGCAAAACCAGTGCGGGCTGGCCTTGCTTATCCAAAATACGGACATTGCTCAGACTCAGGTGGGGATGCAGGCCATCCCAGTTTCCTTGAATCTTTTCGATGCTGACCGGATTGCCCATGGCCGTCGATAACGAGGCCGTGATTTTGTCGTGAAATTGCTCGATATCCGGCAGCAGCCAATAGCGCAGCACGATGATGATGAGTGCGCAGCACGCAGCCGTCACCGCCGTGGTCACAATCGTGACACGTGTCAGCCAGTTAAAACTGTGCCAGAGCAGGCGAACGGGGCGGGAATTGAGCATGTACCATAAGTTGTGATTGGATATCCTAAGTCGTAAGTCTTGCCACTGGCCGCTTACGGCTGTTAGAGTGCATTCTAACTTATCAGGCTGGTAAATATGCTCATGAACACTGAAAACTCCTTGTCATTTTCTGAGTTTTTGCACAAAACGATGCGTTGCAGCCGTTATGCCAAACGTATTTTAGAGGCTGAACCTGTTTTGCTTGAGTGGTTGACGCAAAACTACCTTGCGCCGTGCAACCGGGATGAGATTCTGAATTTGCTGACGCAATTGCATGCTCAAGACGAAATGGCGTTATCGCGAGCGGTGCGCAGGGTGCGCAAGCAGGTGATGGTTAAATTGATACTGCGCGATCTGAACGGGTTGTGCGACCTGAACGAAGTGATGCAGGCGATGACGGCGCTGGCCGAAATTGTGGTGCAGCAGGCGCAAGAGTGTCTGATGGCCTCCTTGCAGCAGCAATTCGGCAGTCCAATTGGAGAGACGAGCCGGGCAGCGCAGCAGCTGCTGGTGATCGGCATGGGTAAACTGGGCGGCGGCGAGTTGAATGTGTCCTCCGATATTGATCTGATTTTTGTGTATGCGGAAGACGGTGAGACGAACGGCGCGCGCCTGCTTAGTAATCACGAATTTTTTACGCGTCTGGGGCGTCGCCTGATTAACATCATCAACGAGGCGACAGGAGACGGCTATGTGTTTCGTGTCGATATGCGCCTGCGGCCTTACGGCGACAGCGGCCCGCTGGTGATGAGTTTTGCTGCGCTGGAAGAATATCTGGTGAGTCAAGGGCGTGAATGGGAGCGCTATGCATGGATTAAGGCGCGGGTTGTGTCCCCTGCCTCTCATCCTTGGGTGACCGAATTGAATCAGCTGTATCAGCCCTTCGTATTTCGCAAATATTTGGATTTCGGTGCGATTGATTCGATGCGCAAGCTGCACGCGCAAATTCGTCATGAGGTACAGCGCCGTGACCGTCTGGATAACATCAAACTGGGGCCGGGCGGTATCCGTGAAATTGAATTTACAGCTCAGGTGTTTCAGTTGATCCGGGGTGGTCAGGATGCCCGTTTGCGCATTTTGCCGACCCAGCGCGTCCTTAAACAACTGGCTGAAAATGGTCAGATGGCAGGCGGTGTGGTGGCCGATCTTGATAGGGCCTATGTTTTTCTGCGCAATCTGGAACATCGCCTGCAATATCTGGACGACCAGCAAACGCAGGCGTTGCCCGTCAGTGAAGAGGATCGGCAACTGATTGCCAGCGCGATGGGCTTTGAGGATTATCCTGCGCTGTTGCAGGTGCTGGATCGTCACCGTGCCGTAGTGATAGAACAGTTCGAGCAGATCTTTGGTGCGTCTGTTCAGGAGCCCAGCCTGCTATGGTGCGAGGATATCGGCATTGAAGAGCTGTCTGACGCGCTGGGGGCGCAAGGTTATCGCGCGGCAGCGGACAGTGCGCAGCGCCTGTTGCAGTTGCGCAGCGGTGTGCGTTATCAGCAGCTCTCCGAGTTAAGCCGGCAGCGGGTGGACGGCTTGATTCCGCAATTCATCGCACTCAGTGTGCAATACAGCGATCCTGATACCACGCTTTCCCGGCTGTTGACCCTGCTTGAGGCCATCAGCCGGCGTGCGGCGTATCTGGCTTTTTTGGCCGAGTATCCTCAGGCGTTAGCACGACTGACCCGATTGCTTTCGGCGAGCAGTTGGGCGGCGAGTTTTCTGGCGCAGCACCCGGCATTATTCGATGAACTGCTCGATGCGCGGGAGATGTACCGGCCGCCGGAGTGGGAAAAAATCGATGCGGATTTGCAGGCGCGACTGGCAGGTTGCGGCAGCGATGTGGAACGCCGTTTGGAGGTTTTGCATCAGGTTCAGCAGGAAAACATCTTCTATTTTCTGGCGATGGATCTGCAGGGGTTGCTGCCGCTGGAAACGCTCAGCGATCATCTGAGCGATCTGGCTGATCTGATTTTGCGCCATGTGCTCAACCTGTGTTGGGATAACGCGCGCAAACGTCACACTGATCAACCCTGCTTTGCCATCATCGCTTACGGGAAACTGGGCGGCAAGGAGATGGGCTATGCCTCCGATCTCGATATGATTTTTCTCTATGACGACGAACATCCTGATGCACAGGAAAATTATGCCCGACTGGGCAAGAGCATCAATGCGATGCTGGGCAGCTATACGGCGTCCGGTCGGCTATATGAAACGGACTTGCGCCTGCGTCCCAACGGGGCCAGTGGTCTGCTGGTGAGTTCAGTGGGGGCGTTTGCCGAATATCAGCAAAATGAGGCGTGGGTGTGGGAGCATCAGGCTTTGTCGCGCGCACGCTTCAGTGCCGGGGACATTGCGGTGGGGGCTGCCTTCGAGCATATTCGTCAGCAGGTTTTGAGCATGCCGCGTAATATTGAGACGCTGCGGCATGAAATTATCACGATGCGTCAGAAGATGCACGATGGTCATCCGAATACCAGCCCGTTATTTGACATCAAACACGATCGCGGTGGGATGGTGGATATCGAGTTCATGGTGCAGTATCTGGTGCTGGCCTATGCACATCAATACCCTGAGTTGACCGCCAATGTCGGGAATCTGGCCTTGTTGAAAATGGCCGCTGAAGTCGGTTTGATCGATCAGGATCTGGCCTGCCAGACGCGCATCCTGTACCGTAGTTTGCGCCAGATTCAGCACCGTATGCGGCTCAATGATGCGACGCATTGCCGGGTGATGCATGATGAAATCGACACCCGCGCGGGGCTGGCATTATGGGATCAATTGTTAGGTCCGGCGGCGGTGCATGGTAGCTAAGCCTGCAGCCAAGCAACGTTTTGCTCAACCCGTCTTGGCCGGCGCTGTGGGGGCGATTAAAAACTGACGACGATGCCGGTTGTTACGGACGATAATTGACTCGTTTCCATCGTTGCCGCATCGCCGAAGGTGCCGAGATCTTCATAGTTCAATCGACCGATGATCGCCGGCATAAATTCCTGTTCTCCACCTGTGCCCAAACCCTGTTCAGGTATTTTGAGGTCGCTAGGCCGATTTGCCTATGTATTCAGGCTGATACCGTTAATTTTACCCACATGCTCTAATTTGTCAGCAGTCGGTAGGCATGCTTTGCTGCTGACAGCCTATTTTATTGCTGACTAAAAAACAGCAATAAAACCAAATAACTATCCTTTGTGTGAACTAATAGAGGGGAATAGATCATGGCAAAAAAAGCATTGTTGGTTGGAATTAACGATTATGCGCCGGTCGGTGCTGGCGGGCCCGATTTGCGCGGGTGTGTGAACGATGTGCGAGATATGGCGAATACGCTAAGCGTGATGGGTATCGTTCCTGCGATCCCGGGTGCGATGCAAATTCTGACCGATGCGAGAGCGACTAGGGCTGCGATTATCAATGGCTTGAAATGGTTGATTAAAGGGGCGGGGAGAGGCGATGTGCTGATTTTTTATTATTCAGGACATGGCTCGCAGGTGGTCGATCTGAACGGGGATGAACCCGATGGTCGCGACGAGACCATTTGCCCGCATGATTTTGCGAGCGCCGGGATGATCAAGGATGACGACTTTAATGCCTTGTTTGCTGCCGTGCCAGCCGGTGTCAATCTGGATGTGATTCTCGATTCCTGTCACTCGGGAAGCGGTACGCGCGATTTGCAGTTGGCTTCGGCAGGTACTGCGATGGTCGTGGCCCGTTATGTAGAACCTCCCATCGATGTGGGCTTTTTTATCGATGCGGCGCCCTCGCTTCCGGTGCGCGGGCTTTTTAGACGCCGTGACCTTAAAGCCGCGGTGACCGTGCCTGCACTGAAGCACGTGCTGTGGGCCGGTTGTCGTGACAATCAAACCTCGGCCGAAACGAATATCGGCGGGGCTATTCGCGGGGTGTTTACCTATCACTTCTGCAAAGCGCTCAGAGGTGCAGGGCTTGCCATTACACGCCGTAAGCTCGATGCGCAGGTATCGGTCAATATCCGGGCGATGGGGCAGGCTCAGGTGCCGCAGTTGGAGGGGACGGCAGCTTCCCTTGGTGAACGCGTGTTTACTTAATCGGCGATTAGCGGTGCGATAAAGTTAAAAGCCGTTCATGCATGACATGAACGGCTTTTAATGGGTTTAAAACGCAATCAGCTGCGTTTTTCCAGCTCTTCCCAGCGTGCCATGATGGTCAGTACTTCTGCCTCTATCGCCTCATTGCGCGTTTGCAGTTGCTTGGCGCGTTTGGCGTCATTGCGGAAAATCGTGCCGTCGGCCAGATGTGCTGCGATATCGATTTGTTCCTGCTCCAGCACTTCGATGCGTTTAGGCAGGGCTTCGAGTTCCTGAGTTTCCTTGTAACTGAGTTTGGAGGCGACTTTCGGTTTTTCAACCGCTTGCACTGCCGTGCGCGGTGGGGTGGACAACGCGGGTTTAGCCAGCGCTGCTGCCGCCTGATATTTTTGCACCCGTACCCAATCCTCGTAGCCGCCGACATATTCCTGCAGCTTTCCGTCACCTTCGAATGCGATGACTTGCGTCACCACATTATCGAGGAAGGCGCGGTCATGGCTGACCAGAAACAGCGTGCCGTCGTAGTTGGCGAGCAACTCTTCGAGCAGTTCCAGCGTTTCGATGTCCAGATCGTTGGTCGGTTCGTCGAGCACCAGCACGTTGGCCGGTTGTGTGAACAGGCGGGCGAGCAGCAGGCGATTGCGTTCGCCGCCTGAACAGCTCTTTACAGGGGACCTTGCTCGCTCAGGCGGGAACAGGAAGTCGCCCAGATAGCTGATGACGTGTTTTTGTTGTCCGGCGATTTCGACGAAATCAGAACCCTGGCTGATGGTGTCGGCCAGCGTCATATTCTCATCCAGTTGTTCGCGCAGCTGGTCAAAGTAGGCGACCGACATCTTGGTGCCGAGCTTAACCTCTCCTGAATCGGCCTCGATGTCACCCAGAATGATTTTGAGCAATGTGCTCTTGCCCGCGCCATTGGGTCCTAACAGGCCGATCTTGTCGCCGCGCTGGATGCGGCAGGAGAAATCGTTGATCAGCGTGCGGCCGCCGTAGGCTTTGCTGACATTGGACAGTTCGGCGACCAGTTTTCCTGAACGCTCGCCGGTATCAACCGTCATTTCGACTTTGCCCTGTTTTTCGCGGCGTGCGGAACGGTCGAGGCGCAGTTGCTCCAGACGCAGCACGCGGCCCTCGTTGCGGCAGCGGCGTGCTTTCACGCCCTGACGTATCCAGATTTCTTCCTGTGCCAGTACCTTGTCGAATTTGGCGTTGACCACGGCCTCGTCCGCCAGCATGCGTTCCTTGATCGCAAGATAGGCGGTGAAGTTGCCGGGGAAACCGGATAGCTTGCCGCGGTCGAGTTCGACGATGCGGGTCGCGACGTTGTCGAGAAAACGTCTGTCATGGGTGACGAACAGCACGCTGCCGACAAAATTGTTGAGCAGTCCTTCGAGCCAGTCGATCGAGGCGAAATCCAGATGGTTGGTCGGTTCGTCCAGAATCAGGACGTCGGGCTCTGCGACCAGCGCCTGCGCCAGCGCGACGCGTTTGCGTTGTCCGCCTGACAGGTTGCCGACCAGGCGGTCGGGGTCCAGATCCAGTTTGGCGATGGCCGTTTCGATTCTAGCCTGTACCGACCAGCCGTCCTGCGCTTCGAGTTGCGTTTGCAGGTGCTGCATTTCTTCGAGCAGGGTGTCGTAATCTGCGTCAGGTTCCCCCAGTTGATGCGAGACATGGTGATAGTCGTGCAGCAGTTTTTGCAAAGGCCCGAGACCTTTTGCAACCGCATCGAACACGCTGTCTTCGGCATCCAGTACCGGTTCCTGGCTTACATAGCAGATGCGCGCCGAAGGCTGGCGCCAGATCAATCCATCATCCAGCGTGCCCTGACCTGCCAGCACGCGCATCATGCTGGACTTGCCGCCGCCGTTGCGCCCGATCAGGCCGACGCGTTCGTTCTCGTCGAGTTGAAAATCGGCATGGTCGAGCAGGGCTACGTGACCGAAGGCGAGACTGGCTTTATCTAGTGTGATGTAGGGCATTATTTTGTAGGGGAGAGATTCGAGGATTGAGGTAATGAAGATTGATACAGAAAGGAGAAGCCGATTACCCAAAGCGCCATGACCCAGTAGCCGAATGCATCGGTGAAGCCATTCAACACCAGTCGCAGGTCGTGACTTTCGATCAGGAACTGGGTGAACTGGAAAATGACGAACAGGGCTGCTAGCAGGTTGGCCGCAAGCACCAGACGCTGACCGAATCCAAAACCCTTGCCGGTCGGATTGCCTTCAGGAGGCAATGACCCGCGAAAATGCAATATCAGGTAAACGGTGCCAAAAATCAGCACAGCGCCCACGAGTCGTCCGGGTATATCCCCTTCGTGCGTGTTGACACCCAGTACTTCGAGCAGCATGCGGCCTGCGAATGCGACCCAGCCCATCCCCAGTGTTTGTGGAATTAAAAACCAGGCGATAAACAGATTGATACGAGGCAGCATTATTTTGGTTCTCCGGCAGTTAGTTTTTTCAGGTCTTCGATGATTTCTTTTGAGTGACGCGAGGTTTCAACATTCAGGTAGTCCTGTTTTAAATTTCCTTGCGGATCGATTAAAAAGGTAAAACGGCGGGCCACTTTCATCACACCCAGATTAAGCAGCGCACCATAACTCGCCGCGACCTCTCCTTGCTTGTCAGCCAGCAAGGGAAACGGCAGGTGGTATTTTTTTGCAAAGCCGGCGTGACTAGCGCTATCGTCTACGCTGACGCCGATCACCTTGGCGCCGAGTTCAGTGAGTTGAGCTAGATCGTCGCGAAATGCGCAGGCTTCTTGGGTGCAGCCGGGCGTGTCGTCTTTAGGGTAAAAATACAAAACGACCCATTTGCCCCGATAACTTTGCAGGCTGTGTAGTTTCTCGTGCTGGTCATTGAGCTTGAAGTCGGGTGCAGGCTTACCGATTTCCGGCAAATTTCCCGCACGGGCGGCCCGCGCGACGAACAGCGAGGCGAAAATAATCAATGCGGCGAAGACGGCGAACCATTTCATTTGTTGACCTTATTGAGCGATATTTTGCAACAGGCGCGCATGATACCAGCGTGAGGGTTTAGATTACAGCGCAATTCCGGTAGAATGCGCACGCTGTCCTCGTCGTAAAATGGATATTACCGCCCCCTCCTAAGGGGCAATTACAGGTTCGATTCCTGTCGAGGACACCAAATAGCTGTTTTTCTGCATTCATCCCCGTACATAAAACCCTTATAAACACTGGCTTTGAGCGTAATACACGCTTAACCCCGTGCATTCCCGTCTATTGCAATGTGCCCCCACGTGGGGGCATAATCGGGGGCATCAGGATCTACTGCCTGAATTTATGCCCCCAAAGGTGATCGACATGAAGTTGTCCGATGCAGCGGTGAAGAAAGCTAAACCCGAAGCCAAGCCATATAAATTGGCGGATGGGGACGGAATGTATATTGAAGTCATGCCCAGTGGCTCAAAATACTGGCGGCTTAAATATCGCTATGCCGGAAAAGAAAAGAGGCTTGCACTGGGTGTATATCCAGAAGTGAGCCTAAAAGATGCACGGGAACGGCGCGACGCTGCGCGCAAGCTGATAGCCAACGGCACAGACCCAGGCGAAGCCAAACAAGCCCAAAAGCGCGAGGGCAAGATAGCGGCGGCGAATACCTTCGAGGCTGTGGCGCGTGAATGGGTTGAGAATAGATCGAATGACTGGACGGCAGGCCACAAGGCGCTGACGCTGCGCACACTGGAGCAGGACGCATTCCCGTCTATTGGTCGCCGCCCTATCGCTGAAATATCATCATCTGAGGTATTGGCAACGGTGCGTGCCATTGAGAAACGCGGGGCGCTGGAGATTGCCGGCCGTGTCTTGCAACGATGCAGTGCTGTTTTTCGTTATGCCATCGCAACAGATCGGTGCAAAAATAATCCGGCCTTCAAAATGAGCGAGGCGCTCAAAAGCCCGACCCGCTCCCACTACAACACAATCGAGAAAGGCGGATTTCCGAAACTGTTGCGCGATATTGACGGCTATCAAGGCAGTCCGATGACCACATACATCTTGCAACTCATGGCGCTGACCTTCACCCGCACGGGCGAACTGGTAAATGCAGAGTGGAAGGAAATAGATCTTGATCGGGCGGAATGGCTAATCCCTGCTGAACGGATGAAGATGCGCAGGCCGCATCTTGTGCCGTTGTCCGTGCAGGCTGTGGCTGTATTCCGTGAGGCTGCGAAGTTGTCCGGTGATCGGGTCCATGTATTCCCGAACCGTAACGACCCAAGCCAGCCAGCCAGCAACGCCATTATTCTGCGCGCATTGGGGCGCATGGGTTACACGGGCAAGATGACAGGCCACGGCTTCAGATCGGCGGCCTCAACCATGCTGAACGAGAACAAAAGCAAATGGGGTATTCACCGCGACACAATCGAATTGCAGCTCGCACACGTTGAAAAGAACGCCAGCCGTGCGGCGTACAACTTCGCTGAATACCTTGATGAGCGCCGGACAATGATGCAGCAATGGGCTGACCATCTGGACAAGTTAAAAGCGGGTGCGGAAGTTGTGAAGCTGCGTGCATAGATCGGCTGGGATTGATGGCGGGTTGTTGGTGTTGCGAAATCGCGGTTTACGGCTGCATAACTCTTGATATGCGTAACTATACGCTATACAATACAGCATATGATTAAATCATTCAGACACAAAGGGCTAAAAGCCTTCTATGAAACTGGCAGCAAGGCTGGCATTCAGCCGCACCAAGCCGCAAAATTGGAACGTCAATTGGTTCGCCTCAACATTGCCAAAGACCCCAGCTACATGAATATGCCGGGCTGGGATTTCCATCCGCTGACGGCGAACCTCGCAGATCATTACTCGGTCAGCGTGAACGGTAATTGGCGTATGACCTTTACGTTTGAAGGTGAGGATGCTGTGTTGGTCGATTATCAGGACTATCACTAGGAGAAATGACATGAGCAAAATGCATAACCCGCCGCACCCAGGTGCGACCTTGAGAGAAGATGTATTACCCGCGCTAGGGCTGACTGTTACCGATGCAGCAAAGCAACTAGGCGTAACCCGTGCCGCATTGTCCCGCGTGCTGAATGAACACGCCGCAATATCCCCATCGATGGCGTTGCGCCTTGAAGGGTGGCTAGGGCTGGAGAATGGCGGTCATGCAGACGCGTGGGTCGCACAGCAAGCAGAATACGACTTATGGCAGGTACGCAAGGCTGGTATGCCACAAGTGCAACGCGCCCAACTGAGAGCAGCTTAATCGAGTTCGCCGCACCTAGTCCGTGCTTAATTACCACGGGCGAAAGCACAGAAACCCTTGCTGTGTTGGTGCGGCTTCTATTCAGGGCGTGAAAGGGGCGGTATGTTTTTCCACGGGCAATTTGAAGAATTTAATCCGGTATCAGACTATGTGTCGTCGTCGCCATTTAGTAGTCTGCCAACCATCGCTGACAGAGCGCGTGACCTTCTTAAATCTCGCACCTTGGAACAAATATTGATTATCGCGCAATCAGTAGGGAAATTGATTGATTGGCATTTTGAATACCTAGAATACTGCGCAATAGACGAACTAAAAAGCAGTTTGCTTAGGTACGCTACCGAGTTTGGAGCATCTGACGAACTTGACACATTCTTTGAGTGGGACGGTGGAAGTAATGATAACGGGCAATGGCTTTTTAAAAAGTCGATGACAGATCAGCTTGACGTGCTTACAGCCGAAAATTCAAATGTTGTGGATGCCCTAAAAGCCAGAATAGAAGACTGGGACGACGAAGACCCAAAAGAAGACCCTAACGAGCAGCCAGAAGGTAAGAATCATGAGTTTTTTGCGGTGCTAGCTCTTCTTCTAATAGCTGATTCTCAAAAATGGCATTCTAAGTATAAAAGCACATCCATTGCAGGTGAAAGCGCAATACAGGCAATGGATGCAGTTTGCCATGCTGAACATTTACAAAGGAAAGCGAGTTTTAAAGAATGCCTTTTAAGATACAAAGCAGATGAAGAAAAAAGCAATCTGAAAAAAATCCATTCCGAGAGGGGAAGGAATGGAGCAATTGAGAAAAATAAGACAATGCGAATTTTAGAGCAGTGGACGCTCAAACAGTATGACGCCGGAAGCTGGAAAACGGGCAATAAGGCCGCATGCGAACTTAAAGAAAAAGTATTGGCGCATGGGAAAGCAATCGAAGCGTATTTATCGCCAGCTAACGCGCAGCGAACAATAGCGGAATGGATTAACAAGCATCGCGCCCGTATAGCGGCTAGACCGACACGTTAAGCGGCTACACTGACACGGCTAGCCGCCTGATGGAATAGAAACAAATTCCCATAAAATCAATGATGAACGCCTTAATTCATAAAGGCGCACATCATGTCACATCAAACCGGCAAAACCGACGCGAGCGCAATTCCCGATGCGCTCAAAAACTTTGATTCCCTCCCTGATTCTGCAAATGTCCGGCAGCCAGTCGTAGAGGGCTTATTCAGCTGCTCTGCTGCGACCGTCTGGCGCATGGTCAAGCGTGGATCGATACCAGCCCCCCGAAAATTATCCGAACGCGTCACGGCGTGGAACGTAGGTGACCTGCGTAAAACATTGGCGGGGGTGTAATCATGGTAAGCACACAACCAACACCTACAAAATTCCTCCGCCTTTCTGACGTAACAAAAGCAATTGGCGCATCCGGATCATCAGTCTGGGCGTGGGTGAAAAATGGCACGTTCCCTGCACCCGTCAAACTTTCCCCGAACTGCACCGCATGGATCGCGGCGGAAGTGGATCAATGGGCAGCCGACCGTATCGCGGACAGTCGTAAGGCAGGGGTGTAATTATGGCTTGCACTCAATCAACATTTCTTGAGCTGCTCGATGGCATGATCGACACCTTGCGGCTGGTGGCAAATAAAGAAACCACAGTCCTTCACCCTTATGTCGAAAGCGAATTATTCAAAGCGGTTGGGGCCTGTGAGGATGCCTGTATCGTTGATGGTGAATTTGACTGGCGCAATGCCATGCCAGACGACGTCAAAGCCCTACGCGCCGCCGCGCTGAGTCTGCTCAGTACACTGACCGCCGAAGGCTCAACCAACGCACAGAGCGAACGGGAAAGCCTTGTGCTGGCGCTTGCATCCGTCAATTGTGAAGGCGGTGCGTAATGAGCGCCGTCCTCAATGAGCTTGCCACAAATGAAAACGCCCGGGGGCAACCGGGCGAAGGGCAAAGCAAAACAACAACGCAGTTATTTTCGTACCCAGAACCATGCTCCGTCAAGGGGCGCGTACTCGCTGACCTTCTTCATGGCGACAAGCTGACGCATATGGATGTGTGGGAGCGGCACGGAAGCAGCCGAGCCTCACATCATGTTCTTGTGCTCAGAAAGGCGGGATGGACAGTCATTACTGAAGAAATCGAATCGCCCACCTCTGACGGACGCATAGCCAGAATCGCGTTGTACTCGCTGCCTTTCGACACCATCAAGGCCGCCGGAGAAATCGGGCAGCGCTATTCGGCTGAATCGCGTACGGAAAGGGGCGCGCCATGACTGACGAAAAATGTCTGTGGAAACAAGCTGAAGAATCTACACACATCATCCCCCGCCTCTCTGGGGCGGAGAAGCGCAAAGCAATTATCAATCTGCTCAGAATCATCATTCACGCCCTGCAAGCGGAATGCCCCTGCGAGTATTGCCACGATGCAGCGGCTATTCGTCAATCAGCGCGATCAACAGGAGGTTAACCATGTCGATACGCGTTATGACACAAGTCTGGGACGGCTTCCCTGGCAGCGGGCCGGAATTGCTGACAATGCTGGCGCTGGCCGACTGGTCAGATGATGCCGGTAAGTGTTACCCGTCAATATCTTCCATTGCTGAGAAAACACGCCTATCCCGTTCGCAGGCTCAGAGAAACGTCCATAAACTGATTGAAGGTGGTTTTCTTGTGGTGACCGCAAATGCGCTTGGCGGATCACCGGCACAAACGCGTCATTATCGGATTGCCCTGAGTCGCCTTACGGGTAGCACCCATGCGACGGGTAGCGTAGATGCGACGGGTCGCATCCATGCGGCGGAGGGGTCGCATGGATGCGCCAATAGGGGTAGCACCCATGCGACCCAAACCGTCATTGAACCGTCAATAACCGTCAAGAAGGTTTCTCGCATTAAAAAAACAGGAATTACTCTCAATCAATTTTTGGAAGATTGCAAAGCGAACAGCGAAAAAACCTTCCCTGAAAATGATCCTGTTTTTGAATATGCCGACACTGTCGGTATCGATCACGAAATGGTGGCAGTCTGCTGGCAAGAGTTTAAGGCGGCATATCTGCCCGGCAAAAAAACTTATGCCGATTGGCGTGCTGCTTTCCGCAATGCTGTACGCAAGAATTATTACAAGCTCTGGTTTGTGCGTGAAGGTGAACAAGCCGCTTGGACTTCTGTCGGCGAACAGGCGCGGAGGGTCGCGGCATGAACTACCAGCCAGACGAAACCATTCTCCCGCCGCACAGTGTTGAAGCTGAGCAATCCGTTATCGGTGCCGTCCTGCTGGATAGCAATGCGCTTGACCGCATCGAGGGGCAGATTGCAGAGGCTGATTTTTACCGTCAGGATCACCGGTTAATCTTCGCTGCTGCGCGAACACTCGCAAATGCGGGTAAGCCTGTCGATGTAATCACCGTTGCCGAGGCGCTGGAGGGGTCTGGAAGCCTCTCGCGTGCCGGAGGACTGGCCTACCTAGGGGAGATAGCGCAGAACACGCCTAGCGCGGCGAATATCAAACGCTATGCTGAAATTGTCAGGGAACACGCCATGCGGCGTAATTTGCTGGCGCTGGCAACCGACATTCAAGCCAGTTGCATAGCGCCTGGTGCAGACGTTGCGAGGATCATTGATCAGGCTGATGCAGCGATGGCGCAGCTGATCGACACGGGCACGGATGAGCCAACCATGCTGTACGACGGAATGTTTGACGCCATTCAAGACATTGACGACCGTTCAACTGGTCGCCGTCCTTCAGGTCTGCTGACAGGCGTTGCCGAACTGGACGCCATCACCGGCGGCCTTGAGCCTGGGCAACTGATCATTGTGGCTGCTCGCCCATCCGTAGGGAAAACCGCGATTGCGTTGAATGTGGTCGACAGTGTTGTGACTCAGGGTAAGTCAGTTGCATTTTTCTCACTGGAAATGACCCGACGGGAAATCATTCAGCGGTTGATTGCGTTGAGAACTGGCGTGCCTGTGTCAGCCATGCGCGCCGGAAGGCTTGAGCCGGAACAGTGGGATTTAATCAGCGCCAGCCAAGGCAAGGCGAACGGGCAACGATTACACCTGATCGATAGATCATCGATCGGCGTTGCGTATGTTCGGGCCGCCGCCCGCAAGATCAAGCGCCAGCACGGTCTGGATTTGGTCGTTGTTGATTATCTGGGGCTGATGCGCGGGGAAGGGCATAACCGCACTCAGGAGATAGGCAGCCTGAGCCGTGGCCTCAAGGGACTGGCAAAGGAGCTGGGCGTGCCCATCATCGCGCTGGCGCAGCTGAATCGCGCAACTGAGACCCGACAAGATAAACGCCCCATGCTTTCCGATTTGCGGGACTCAGGAGAGATCGAGCAGGACGCGGACATCGTTGCCATGCTGCACCGTGAAGAACAGCACAACCCGGCACCTGAATGGCGTGGATTGGCCGACGTGATGGTGCGCAAAAATCGGAACGGCCCCCTCGGAGAAATGCTGCTCACCCTTGACGGCCCGACGATGAAGTTTTCCCGATACGCCGGCTCAAATCCACGCCAGCGCCAGCAACAGCAGCCATCGCAGACGACATACAGCAATAATCGGAACGCGCGTGGGTTCGACGATTAAGGGCCCGCGAGTGAAACGTCTGGCGCGCGAGGCCGATATTATCGAGGCTGCCGAATGGTGCCTTGCTACCATTCCTCCCAACGACGTGACCATACTGGCACCCATCCTGCGCCCACTGTCTAATGATTTTTCGGAAGATAGGCCAGAGGTTGCGGCGATTCTGAAAGATTTGCGCTACCCGAGGAATCGAAAAAGCAGCTGGTCGCTGGCCTGTGCAATCCTCGTCAAGGATGCCTGGCATAGAAGCGATCCGGCCACCTTTTGGGCGGCAGGAATCGAAGTGCTGAAGGCCATGCAGCAAGGCAGGCGCGGCACACACCACAATCGCAACACCCACATTGCCGACCTGCTTGATGACTGCATTGCTGAATATCTGTCTGACTTTCCTCGCGCTACGCCTGCTGAAATTTTTCTTGGTTTTTCAGAACTTGCCGGTTATTCACACGAGGTCATTGTTGAACACGACCAGGACAACGAAGCGCTGGTTTGTCAGCTTGCTCAAGACAGCGAAAAGCTGACCAACGTGGGGCGCGAAGAATTTTCCCGTCGTGTGCGGCGTGCAACCGGTTGCACGTAAATGCGCCTGCTATCGTGCAATAAAACTAATACAGGAAATTGAAATGAAAACACAGGAAGATATGACATCGGTTACAGCCACAGCGGTTGATTCTGCCGATGAAAATAATAAGGAAGTGGATGCTCCCTGCGTGGACGGTCATGCAAATATTCTGGCGGTACAGCGCGAAGTTGCTGCCGCTCCTCAGATCCAAATGGACGTCATACACCATTTCTCAAAAGGACTGTATGCGCGTGAATTGCATATCCCAAAAGGAACAATCCTTGTAGGGAAAACGCACCGTTTTGAAAACCTGAACATCATTTCCAAGGGCGAGATCAGTGTCTACACGGACGAAGGTATTCGCCGAATTTCTGCGCCATGCACCATTGTTTCACCTCCTGGAACAAAGCGTGTTGGATATGCCCATGAAGACACGGTATGGACAAGCATTCATGCAACAAACGAGACGGATGTTGATGTGATCGAGAAGGAGGTCATCGCTGAAGATTGTTGCGTCCTTCCCATCGAAGAACAAATTGTAAATTTTTTGAAAGGGGAATGACATGGCGTGGGTAGCAGTAGCCGCAGTGGCGGCACCAATGGTAGGGCAGGCAATTTTCGGCGACAGCGGCCAGGGTGCAGCAAATGCCGCATCAGCGGCGGCAGCCGGGCAGAGCGCGGCGACATCAGCGCAGCAGGGCGCCATCGCACAGGATCAGTGGAATACCTACAAGACGCAATTTTCCCCGGTTAATACGCAACTTTCCGGGATGGCGCTATCTGCAGGGTCCCCCGCACAAATTACCAGTGAAGGTGCAATTGCAGGGGCGACTGCAACGCAACAGGCTGGACTGGCTGACGCTGCAAAGACGCGTGCATTAACTCGGGCCGGAGTAAACCCAAATTCAGGAAATGGGCTAGCGCTGGCGCAAGAGAACGCGAACAACACAGCGTTGGCAACGACCGGCGCAATCAATACCGCACGCAAGACCACGCAGGATACCGCTTTTGCAAAAACGCTCGATACGGTCAATGCAGGCAACAAGGTGGCAAGCAATGCGACAACTGGGCTTTCGTCAGCAACTACAGGTGCCGCATATGCTGCACAAGCAAGCGCAAACGTTGCGGCAAATGCCGGACTTACGAACGCAAGTTTTAATAATGGACTTGCTGGAATTGGAAAGGCAGTTGGAGGATGGATGAATACACCTTCATCGGCTGGGCTTTCGTCTACCACTCAATCTGGCCCGACAACATCACTTGGCAGCGGATTCTATAACCCAAACGGTTTCGGTGGATAAATCATGGCAATTTCAATGGCAGGACTAGCAAGCGCGATGCAAGGATATAACCAAGGGTTGGCTCGCATCAATACTGAGGAAGCAGCCCAACGTGAGGCTGATCTAAGTAAGATCAAATACGATCAGGCTATCTTGGATCAGAAAAACAAGACTGACGTGGACGGAATCTTTGGTGACGGCGCTGGGCTGGGAAGCGCAACAGCGAAGGCGGAAACAAACGGACAACGTTTGATGAATTCCGCAATGGGATTGTTCAGTGCAAAAAATACAGGAGATGCGCCTACTTCGCCACAGCCTGCCTCCGGGGGGTTAAATTCGAAGCTAACGCCAGCAACTCAACAGCCTGGTCAATCTATTTCTCCTCAAGCATTGCCACAAATGGCGGCACCCGCACCGAACATCACGATGGAGAGCCCAGCGGTACCGCTGGCTGGTATAGACGGTAAGCCCGTGCCTGCTGGCTCACAGACTGATGCAATCAAGGTCGCAGCTCCGGATAAAGCAGTCTCGCCAGCCGCACAGTCAGAGCAACCCTACAAGCCTATTTTTTCACATGCACCCCAGATGCAGGCCAAGCTCGATGCATGGGCTGCATTGCCTGAGAACACTGGCAAGGATGCAATGTATCGCCAAGCACAAGAAAGGATTGATGCGATTGCAAAGATCGAGCAGAGCAAGGCTCACCAAGAACGCATGAATATAGGTGAGAATGGTTTGCGGCAACTCTTTTTGGCAAATGATGTATCCGGAATCAACAAGCTGATGCAGCGTGATATGCCATCAGGAAAAAATTATGTATTGAAGAATGATCTAGAGGGTAGCGGATACACCATTTATGACGGCGATAAGCCTGTAAATAAGTTCGCAGACCGGGACGCTTTAGGTAAGGCCGTATCAATGCGTCTTCATCCAGAGCTGTATCAGAGCGCAAGTGCTGAGGCGCAGAAGGCTGGCATGGTTGAGTCCGCAAAATTGCCGAGCACAATAGAGCAGGAAACCGTAAAAGCGCGAGTAAAAGGTGAGGCTGAGACCAAAACGGCAACAGATACCCATGTGGTCGAAAAGAATATAGCGGATGCTTCCAAAAGCAGGAAGCAAGGGGATTATTATCAGGCAGAGGCCAGCAGTGTACGGTCAGGAAACGGGCGTAATGGTAAAGGCGGCTCGTTGACGCTTGCACAGGAACGCACTAACGCTGAGGTTGATGCTGCAAGAAAGACTGTGGCCGGGATGACGCCTCAGGAGATTGCGCAACGCACGTCAAAGACAACAAAAACCGGGCGAGAAAATCCTGACTATGATCCTAATCTGGAGAGGAAAATTCGCATTGCATCTACACGAAAGATTGGTGATGATGAGGAATTTGATCAGCAAGGTGAACAAGCGGATAACTTCGACGCCACCTCTCGTTTTAATGCAAAAGGCATTGTATTAGGCGGCAAGCCAATCGAAAACTATAAGGATTCCGAGCTGCAAAAATTGCATGGTACAAAAACATTCGCCAGCCCTGCTGCGAAAGCAAAGATCGATGCTGAGTTGACGCACAGGACATTCGTTAAAGATTCTGCAATGAAGGGAAATTCCCTTGGCGAACTAACCTCCAGCGGCTACAAGGTGATTGATAGCACCGGCAAGCATATTGGCTATTACGCGAGGTAATTGATATGCCATTTATCCCGCTCGACGCTACCGAGACAGGCAGCCCCTCTTCGGTCGACCAGCAAGGCCTGTCGCGTGGCTTTATTCCTCTTGCCGAGGATAAGCCGGCGCGCGGCTTTATCCCACTGGATAAAAAAAGTGACAGCCATTGGTATGATCCTGCATTGAAAACAACGGCAGAAATTGGGCGTGTGTATCCGGTGATCGAGACGGCAGCCAATCTGGCAACGCAGGCCGTCGCCTTGCCTGCAGCAGGTCTGGCGGGAATTGGCGCAGCAGCAGGTAAGGCAATCGGGTTGACTGAAGCCGACCCGTCTGCTGTCGTTGAAAATGTCGCAGGCGCGCTGACTTATCGACCACAGTCTGAAGCCGGAAAATCACTCAATGAAAAAGTCATGCTTCCATTTGAGAAGCTGGCCGAGGCCGGACGGTATGCCGGTGACAAGACGCTGGATGCGACTGGTAGTCCGGTACTAGCAACGGTGGTAGATACGGCAATCAATGCCGCACCAATGGCGATAGGTCCCGTCAAATCGGGGGCGTCGAAAGTGGCCGACCGATTCAAGGCAAAGCCTGGGACAAGCGCGGAAACAGCAGCAATAACAGAACCGCGCTCAGGGTTTACGCCGCTTGAAGATGTGGCCGCAGATACACCTGGCGGGCCTCACGTTCAAACACCTGCACCCCCCCAAACTGCTGCACTGCCAGACAGCAAAGCCATAACGCAAGATGCCATGCGCGCAATGTCGCCTACCGGGAGCCTGCCGGTACCGCTCACCAAGATGGCCGCTGAGTTTTCGGCAAGCCAGAAGGCGAAAGCCACCGGCGTGCCGCATGATGTTGTCGAACACCCCGAAGCGCCCGGAAAGTTCACTGCTGTTCCAGAGCAAGTCTCGCAGGACATCGCCCAAAAGTCAGTAGAAGCCTCGCGCCAGACTACCGAGGACGTTGCACCAGGTGTTAATCCTACTGCCGTTGAAACACTTCCTGGCAGTCTTGGTGCGCCGGAAGCGTTAGTAGAAGATATGGCCATGCGGCAAGCTGCGCAAGAGCAGGGCATTGCCGCTTCTGTGCCGAAAGACATCGCACAGCCAGATCCAGTTATACAGCAGAAAACTGCGACCTTTGACGATAAATTAGAAGGTGCCGCCGCTATTGAGCAGCCTGCCAATCCGTCGGCAAGCACGCCAGTCGATATGCCGAAAACCATCGAGCCTGTAGCTCAGCAGCGGACCGGCGAATTTAATGCCGAAGCCGGTAACTATGCCACATCGAAATCAGTTGACCACTTTGCTAATGGCGTCACGCCTGAAGCCTTGGACAGCTTATTTGCAGAATCTCGCGCAAAGCACGCAAAAGCCATGGCGCCCCTGGCTGCCGATCCGATATCGACAACAAGCGCAGAGTCATCGACAACATTACCTTTGCAGGAAGCGGTTAATGGCGGAAGCCATACGCCCCTATCACCGCTGGATGTGCTGCCAGAACAACGGCCGGCGCAAAGCGCTGCTGTCATGCGTCCCCAAGAGTTGCTCGATGCGGCACGTCCTCAGGAGGGGCGTCAGGGGAGATTCACCGCGCTTTCCGATGCGGTAACTCAAAAGTCTGAGCAGGCAGCGGCCGAGCGCGTATTGGGTGCTGATGTGCGCGGCTTGGATGATGCGACACTCGCAAACATTGCAGAGATGCGCGTGCTATCAGCCAAAGCAAGATCGACTGTCCGCGATGAAATGTCGAGAAGAGAGGAAAGCATACCTGCGTCATCCGCTGATCAGACACCAACTGTTCAAAGAGGATTCATGCCTTTGAAAGAAGACCTGCAATCGCAATCGGGTGATGCGCATATCGGATTTATTCAAGATAAACCATCAACGATCGAAACCCCGACCGCATTTGATAAGCCGCTACGCCGTGAAGAGGTGCTAGCACCGCTGGTTAAAGCCCTGAACGTGCCGATTTACGAAGGGCGTGTTAAGGGGAAGGGCGTGCTCGGTCTGTATCGCCCTAATGCTGAAATGGTCCGCATCAAAAAGCCCTCTGATCTGGAAGTGACGGCCCATGAAGTGGCACACCTGCTGGACGACCGCATCCCTGAAATCCAAAAAGCGTATGAGAACATCAAGGAGTTTCGCGAAGAGCTGCAGGCTGTGAGCTATGACAAGAGCAAGATCAACGAAGGGTTCGCAGAGTTTGTGCGGCTCTACATGACGCAACCGGAAATGGCAGCAGAAAAAGCCCCTGCCTTCAATGGCTGGTTTAACGACTTCATCAACCGACACGAGTACGGCCCGGTAATCAAGCAGGCACAGGATGGAATGACGGCATGGTACGGACAAGATGCACTTGCTCGCGCGCAGTCAAAAATCGGTGCCAAGACCGCGATTAATGATGCGTTGGGCGGAATGTGGGGAAAGTTCAGGCAGTCTGTAAGCGATGACCTGCATGGCGTCTATCGCATGGAGCGAGAGTTAACCGGAAAAATAAACCCGACCGGCGCCTATGAGTCTGCAAGGTTGACCCGGGCAGCGCACTCCATTGCCGACGGCGCGATCCGCCACGGTTACCTGGCAGTCAAGGAAGACGGCAGCTATACGTTTAAGGGCAAGGGGCTGGAGCAAATCTTAGATCCCGTATCCGACAGGCTCGATGATTTTCTGTTGTATGCGGTAGGTGAGAGCGCTAAGGAACTGAAGACCCAAGGCCGTGAGCACCTGTTCACCGACGCCGAGATCGATTCGATGCGTAAACTGAAGCGGCCAGAGTTTGAGCAGGCATTTCAGGAATACCAAAAATGGAATCAGGGTATCGTCGATTTTGCTGAGAGCCGTGGTGTGATTAATCCTGCATCCCGTGCGATGTGGCAGCGTCAATCCTATATGCCATTTCATCGCATAGGTCAGCCAGGAGACGCACGCAGCATGAAGCCGGGTGAATGGAGCGGTATTAAGGCGCTGACAGGCGGCACGGACAATCTTCGCCCCATCCTTGGCAACATGATCAGCAATGCGGTGATGCTAATCGACAAGGCGGTAAAGAATGAAGCCATGCAGAAAGTCACAGACATGGCGGATACGCAGCGCGGCGGCGGCCGCTTCATGGTGAAGATACCTACTGAAAGCAGGCCGGTGCGGGTCGAGCAGACGCAAGTGCTCAAAGAAGTCTTGAAGTCCCTGGGCGTGGAAGAAAGCATGGGGCCAGAAGCGGCGGCATTGGCCGCACAATTGAAACAGCAAATTGAAAGCACGCCGGGGTTTTATGAATTCCTGCTCAACAACCAGTCACCGGCCGGCAGCAATGTCATATCCGTGATGCGTGAAGGCAAGCATCATTATTACGAAGTGGCCGATCCTCTGGTAGTTCGCGCGCTGAAAGCATTGGATCGTGAACATCAGTCTATCTGGGTAAACTGGCTGGGCCTGCCTAAACGAATCGGGCAGTTGACTGTGACCCTCACGCCGGACTTTATGGTCGCCAACATCGCGCGCGACACGCTGATGGGCAGCATCATGAGCCAACACGGATTCCGCCCGGTCATCGATTCAATCAAAGGGATGGTGATGCGTCTGGAAAAGGATCAGAACTACAAGGACTACATCGCCAACGGCGGCGGCCTGTCTTCGCAGTTCGTCGACGAAACCCGATTCCGTCATCATCTGGAAAAATTTTACAGCCGTAAAGGCATAGACTACCGCACCGTACTGGACACGCCGGACAAGCTGCTGGGTTTCGTTGAAGAGTTAGCCGACTCGTTCGAGATGAGCACCCGCCTGGGTGAATATCAGAGGGCGATCGATAAGGGGGAGCATCCACGCCATGCCGCCTACATGGGACGCGAGGTATCCACCGACTTTGCCATGCGTGGTGACAACCAAGTCGTCGGCTTCTTCTATGACACCGTAATGTTTCTGCGCCCGATGGTTGAATCAATCGACCGATTAGGGCGCGGTGTTGTGCACGATCCGAACGCAAAGGGCATAGCCGTTAAAACTGGCGCGCTGGCATTGACCTCGATGGCACTTTATCTGCACAACCGGAATAATTCCGATTACAACGACATGGAAGACTGGAAAAAGGATGCGTACTGGCATTTTTACATTCCAGGCTCAGAAGGCGAGAACAAGCATTTCATGTTTCCGAAAGTGTGGGAAATTGGCGCTGTCTCTTCTCTGGCTGAACGAACCATGGAACGCACGATGAATGAAGACCCCGAAGGGCTTGGCAAAGACATTGCTCGTATTCTATCGACTACGTTTCATATCAACCTCATGCCGCAAGTAGCCAGCCCCCTTTATGAGCAGGCAACGAATCGCAATGGATTTACCAAGGCGCCTATCGAGACGCCGGGCATGGAAAACGTGCAGCCCTTCCTGCGGGCTAAGCACGGCACCAGTGAAACCATGAAAGCGCTGGGCATGGCAACCAAGGACATGCCGGAGGCATTGCAATTCAACCCGGCCAGAGGTGAGGCATTGCTGCGAGGCTATTTCAACACCTGGGCGATGTATGGCCTGCAGATGTCAGACGCTATCCTTTACGGCGATAAGCTGCCGGAAAAGCGGCTTGATCAATACCCCGTGATCCGTCGCTTCTATGAAGGGGAGGTGCCAACTCATACGAAATATGAATCGATGTTCTATGATTTGCTGGGTGAGGCCAACAGGCTGCGCGGCACTTTGCACAAGCTGGACGACATGGGCCTGAGCGACATTGCCGACCAGAAAGAAAGCGATCCGCTGGCGTCCAATGCCCAGCAGCTGCAAAGAGTATCCAAGTATCTTTCAACCATCGAGAAGGATGTCGAAGAGGTGAAGCACTCATCCGACTTATCACCGGAAGAAAAGCGCGGCCATATCGACTCCCTGACGCTGGAACGCAATGCGCTGCTGAAGGCTGCCGTTGAGGACGTGAAGCCGACGCCAGGCAAGTGATCAGCGTGCAACCGGCAGTCGTCCGGAATTGCCGGGTAGCTGTTCGGTATTTCCGAATAACTGCGGCAAGGTTACACATCGAGGTTACATCGACGGTTACACAAAGCAGGGGGTGTCAGTCGGTGCACAGTGAAAGCGCAGTTTGCGCTTCGCCTTTGTTTGTGTTTCACTTTGTTACGAGGCGGATTTAACCAGTTCAGCATCCGGCCGGTCGTTCTACCTAACCAAATGGAAACACCATGAAAAAAATAATATTGATTGGCTCTGTAATTTTGACTGGTTGTGCGACCACTACAGGGGTGGTGCCTATAGGTGAGGACACCTATATGCTTTCAAAATCTGACAATAGTCGACCATTTATTAGTGGTTCAGAAGTCAAGGCAGCAGTAATGAAAGATGCTAATAAATACTGCTCGGATATAAACAAAAAGTTTCAGGTAGTAAACACGCACGAAAATAGTCAAAGTTTTGGTGTAGTTGCAAGTGCTGAGGTTCAGTTTATGTGCCTTAATTCGGGTGACAACCAGCTATCCCGCCCAAAATTGACTAAAGAAGCCGATTCAATTATTCAGGTAAAGACGGAATCACCCAAGGCAGAGAGACAAACAAATTATAAACAACTAATTGAGCTGGATGATTTACGGAAGAGGGGCATTATTAGTGATGAAGAATTTAATGCGCAGAAGAAAAAGCTACTGCCCGAATAAACTGGAATGTATGCGTATCGGTATTTAAAACGTCGCGCTGAAAAAGTGCGCAGGTCGGTGCGCAGCGAACGCAACACAGCGCAACAGAATGCAACAGTTAGTTCCGGGCGAGTTAGTGCGGTTTCAGCTATGAATCGTTCTATGGATTCCATAAGCTGGTTTCCAGTGAAGTTTCCACAGAAACAGCGAGTGACATCACTTCTATGGAAGGGCGGTTTCAACTATGGTTTCAGTCATGGTTTCAACTGAAACACGGTTCGCACAGGGCAGGTTCGCGGCATGGCTCGCATAGATTCGATACTACGCACCGACTTACTACGCAGCACACTACGCACTGATTGAACACTTCGCACTTGGGCTACTTCGCAGGGCACTTCGCACCGAATGTGCGGTACGCATGAACTGGTACGCAACACGGTACGCAGGAAATGAAGGGTTAGGCTCGTGGTGAAGCTTTGGAGTGGGGATGATTGGGGGCTAGGCGCAATCCGAAGACCCCCGCCGCGACAGATAACCTGTAAGGCCAGTTCCCCGCTGACACGTCCGAAACGTTCGGTGAGCAGTCTTCATCATGAACAACCATCTGCGTGGGGGACAGCAGCTACCTTCCGGCAATTCCCCCCATCCTATTGATGCCGAAGCATCTCACGCGGAAGCTGATTTTCCGAACGTCACGCCTGATGGTGGTGCAAATTTAACACATCCAGCACCGTTAAGTTGGATGGCCGCCTTTCCCATCATCCAGTGAGTCGTGAGACTCCAGCAGAAGGCGAAAATTTCTGTCTTTCAACCTAACGGTGAAGGCAATGTAACGTACCCACGCACATAAGGCAATCAATGCTGGCGCAGCGTGTGGCGATTGACAGTCGAGCCGCAAAGCCTCATAGTCGCACCGCTGGCACACATTGTCAGTCGGGTTTGACAGCTCGTATCAAGGCGGATAGGCCGCCACGCAATAAGCGGTTTTTTTACGTCCGTCAGTATTGCCCTTGTTTGGGCGGTAGTGTGGGAAGCCTTCGGGCTTGCTGTTTCCTTGATACAGTCTGTCAACCTGCACTACCGCCCTTCTTCGTTTGACAGCGTGAAGAGCGGTTTAACTTACCATCAAGGAGTTACACCATGCAATCAGCTACCAGCGCATCATCTGCAACACAATCCATTACCGAAACCCAGAGACTACGCAACGCTATCAACACGATGGATTGCCTATCTCAAGAAGGCTTTTCAAGCATTACCGCCATTGCAAAACTGATTATCACGTCACTGGAAACGAGCGCGATTATTGACCGCGACACCATTGCACACGCTGTTCACGCGATACTGGGAAAGGCGCAAGACATCGAGAATTGCATAAACTATGAAGCCGAAAGCCTAGGATGCAACTATCGCAGCAAATCAGACGAACGACTTCATGACGCACACCGAGCAGGACAGAAGGCGGTGACAGCATGAGCGCCGCCCAACCAGTAGATCAAGCCATTGACGAGGTGTGTGTTCCCAGCAATGTGATGTGGCAGTTATGGGAGCGCACAAAGGACAGCCTGAGCAATCCCGAGCTTGAATGGTTTGCACAGGCCACAGAACAGGCACAGACCGAAGCGCGAAACCTGCGTGATGTTGCTATGGGGATTGGTTGCTTAGTTGCGTCTGACACCCAAAGCGGGGCGTTTCAGGATAAGCACAACCTGCCCCAGCTGCTATTTTCGTTATCCGCTCAACTCGACACCATAACGGGCATGATTGAAATCGGTAGCGCGGCAAATGACAGGCTGCGAATGCCTGAGCTGTATCAACGGTTCAAGGATGCTCATGGGCGTGGGTGATAGTCGCCGGTGAGCGTGTCGGTAAAATCTACGATGAAACAGATGAGGACTGAAAAATGAAAGTGGAAGATGCGCTATGGACAGCAAAGCAGGTTTCAGAGTACCTTAATGTCGGTGAGCGTCAGGTTGCGGAGCGGTATGCTTTTATACCCGGCTTCCCTGCATCAATCAGGCTACCTTCGCTGAAGGGTAAGGGGCTTTACAGGTGGAAGAAATCGGACATATTTGCGTGGGTTGATGGGTTGCAGAAAGCACGATAAAAACGGCGCAGCAGATTGGCCGATTTAAAATAGACCGCTGGCGCAGAGATGCCCGGCGGTTTTGCATTGTGCCGTCAATATGCGCAAACCGCCCCGAAGTGATAGACGCAAAAAAGTTTGGGGGCATAATTGGGGGCATAAATGCAAAGCAAATAAACCAATGCCACGTATTTATTGCCTTGCAGCCTGTAGTTCGAAGTCTGTCGAGGACCAAATAGCTGTTTTTCTGCATTCATCCCCGTACATAAAAACCTTATAAAAACTGGCTTTGAGCGTAATACACGCTTAACCCCGTGCATTCCCGTCTATTGCAATTAACCACAAATGGTGGATAAAAGATATTTATAGAAAATTGTTACCAACAACCGGGGGGAACCATGAATGAAAAATAATGCAGTTATTGAACCCAAATAGGGAGCGTGATAGAGTCCTGCTATGAGAGTGATAGCCATTAGTACGTTACGAGATTTTTGGGAAAAGCATCCGCAAGCGGAAACGCCTTTACGTGCGTGGTTTGCAGACGCAAGCCGGGCGGGATGGAAAACCCCCAGTGAAATTAAGGCGGCGCATCGTAATGCCAGCTTTTTAGGGAGTAATCGCGTTGTATTCAATATCAAGGGAAACGATTATCGCTTGATTGTGGTGGTGCATTACAACCGTGGAATGATGTACGTCCGCTTTATCGGAACACATGCGGAATATGACGCGATAGACGCGGGGAAGGTTTAGCAATGGAACTCAAGCCGATTAAAAACGAAATCGAATATAAAGCCGCTTTGAATGAAATTGAAGCCCTTTTTGACGTACCCGACAATACACCTGAAGCGGACAGGCTTGAAGTGCTGGTTATGCTCGTGGAAAAATATGAAGCGCAGCATTATCCAATTCAACCCCCAGACCCGATTGATTTCCTGAATTATGCAATGGAAACGCGCGGGCTGACCCGTAAGGATTTAGAGCCTTACATCGGTAGCCGTGGCCGCGTGGCCGAAGTCCTGAATCGTGCCCGCCCGCTTACGCTGGCGATGATTAGGCGGTTGTCTGAAGGGCTTAAACTGCCTGCTGATGTGCTGATAGCCGACTATGAATTGCGTCATGCCGCTTAAATAGCGCGCACCTAGACCCCTCCCAGCACAACCGTTTCAGGCCCCTGAGTCCGGCAGATTCTGTTGAGTGATGGCACATCCATTTCATGCCGTTGAGTCGCCTGCCGAGAGATCAGGAAATCGTCGAGTCGCTGAGCTTCAAGCCATTCTGTTTTTATCAATGGGATGATCAGGAGAATTGATCGATGACGACGACGTCCTCTTGCGATAACGATCCGGGGCGGGGTAACGGATCACTGATGCCTTTGCCTATGACTACGAACATCACAATGGCGTGATCGGAGGGCAAGTTGATGATGCGAGCGACCTCATCGAAGTCAAAGCCGTCCATCGGGCAGGATTGATATCCCATATCTTGTGCTGCCAACATCAAAGTCATTGCCGCCATGCCGCATGAGCGCATTCCTTCGTCGCGCTGCATTTGTTCGCGTCCTGTATAAAACTGTGCCATGGCCGGCAGTATGTAATCTTGTACGGGTTGCGGGGCGTTGCGCCAGTAGCGGATAGGGTCTTTTCCCCAAGCCTTGAGATCGGCGGTTAATACCACCAGCAGCGATGCATCGGTTACTTGCGCCTGATCCCAAGCGGCGGCGCGAATTTTTTTGCGCTGTTCGGGATCGCGAACAAGCACAAAGCGCCAGTTTTGTATGTTCCACGCGGTCGGCGACAGCATTGCCTGCGACATTAATTTTTCGATCTCGGCGTCCGTCATGCGGTGTTCTGCATCATATACTTTGATCGCCCGGCGTGACTCGATTGCGTTGCAAACTTCCATGATTGCTCCTTATTGTTAACGATAGGTGAATGGTGGGTTGGCGAATAGGATATGATTTTATGTGAATGAAAATCAAAATGTTGAAAATTAACTGGGCGCCATAAAATGCAACTGAATAACACTTTGAGCAGCTGTTTTTCTGATGAGATTGGACTCATTCTACGCTGATTTAAAAATGCTATTGATTTGTAAGGGGAAAGTTTTTATGTAATGGCCGAGGCCAACTCGCCTGTTGTACTCGCAGAGTTTTTTTATTTAGCGGGCGTGGAAACAGTTTTCCGGTTGTAGCGCGTTATGACTCATGAAAGCATTTTGAGTTGTTTTTTTCGTAAAATATGCTCTTGCGGTCCTGCTTTTGATTTAAGCAATTGAGGGAGGCTAAAAATGAATGCCGCAACGAAGTTATCACCCTCACTCAAGCGCTATGCTTGGCTATCTATTGCTGCAGCCATTGCCACTATTCTACTGAAGGGGGTGGCATGGCGGTTGACAGGTTCAGTCGGCCTCTTGTCTGACGCCATTGAGTCATTAGTCAACCTTGCCGGAGCGTTAATGGCGCTTTGGATGTTGACACTAGCTGAGAGTCCCGCTGATGATGAGCACGCCCACGGGCACGGCAAGGCTGAATATTTTTCCAGCGCTTTCGAGGGACTTTTAATTCTTCTTGCTGCACTCGCCATTGGCTATGCAGCCGTTGTACGATTGATGAATCCTGTACCACTCGAAGCCGTAGGCGTTGGGTTGCTGGTTTCCGTGCTGGCATCAATCATCAATTTCGCGACAGCCCGTACTTTGTTGGCGGTGGGTAAAAAACGCCATTCAATCACGCTGGAGGCCGATGCGCATCATCTTATGACCGATGTATGGACATCAGCAGGTGTGATTGCCGGCATCGGAATAGTCTGGTTAACTGACTTACTCTGGCTGGATCCGGTCATTGCGTTGCTCGTCGCGTTCAATATTATTTGGACAGGGTGGCATCTTATTCAGCGTTCAGCCGCAGGCCTGATGGACACATCATTGCCTTTAGAAAACCGGCAGAAAATTGAGGCGGTACTCGCGGGGTATCGGAAACAAGGGCTTGATTTTCACGCGCTGCGCACCCGGCAGGCGGGTAGGCGTACTTTTGTGACGTTGCATATATTGGTGCCGGGGCATTGGACGGTAAAACAGGGGCACGACTGGGCGGAGCGTATCGAACTGGATATCGGTAAAGTAGTATATCAAGCGCATATAACGACTCATCTGGAACCCTTAGACGATCCTGTTTCGATGTTTGATCAGGAACTTGATCGCATCCACTGAACCGCAAGGATAATAAACACGTTGGGTTGGATATCGGGTAACGGACCCGATTTCCGGTTTCTGAAGCGGACAATAAATGAATGTGCCTGCTTTACATAGGCCGAGAGAAATAAATGAAAAGTCTTAGCGATCGTAAAAAAATAGAGCCGTGGATCCTGCCGTCTGACGTCGCGCTGCTGCATTTTGATTCCAGTCTGGAAGGCTTGAGCACAGCCGAAGCGCAACGGCGGCTGGACAGTGACGGCCCCAATCGTCTGAAGGGACGCGCGCCTCGTTCAGCCTGGATGAAGTTTCTCGATCAGTTCAAAGATATCTTGGTGGTTGTGCTGATGGGTGCCGCCGTATTGGCCGGCACGATCGGCGACCTGAAAGATGCGCTAGTGATTTTGGTCGTGGTCGTCTTCAATGCGTGTCTGGGCTTTTATCAGGAACACCGTGCAGAAGCCACTTTGGCTGCGCTCAAAAAGATGCTGGCGCAGCATGCACGGGTGCGTCGTGGCGGCGAGATGTTGGAAATTTCCGCAGAAAATCTGGTGCCTGGCGATATTGTGTTGCTGGAAGCCGGCGACCGAATACCCGCCGATGCCCGCATACTGGCGGCGCACAATGCCGAGGTGGCGGAAGCGGCTCTGACGGGAGAATCCCTTGCCGTGGGCAAATATGCTGACGTGCTGAGGACTGGCGAATACCCGCTTGCCGAGCGCTTTAATATGGTATTTATGAATACCACCGTCACCCGGGGGCGTATCGAAGCGCTGGTCACGGCAACCGGCATGAGCACACAGATGGGACTCATCACCGGCCTGTTGGATACGGCGGAGGACGCGCCTACGCCGCTGCAAATTCAGCTCGATGGATTGGGGAAGCGGCTGGCTATTATCGCGGCCTTTGTGGTGGCTCTGATCTTTGTGCTTGGCATCCTGCGCGGAGCGCCGCTGTTGCAGACTATCATGACATCTATCGCCCTGGCCGTGGCTGCCATTCCCGAGGGGTTGCCAGCGGTGGTGACCGTGACGCTGGCCATTGGCATGCACCGCATGGCAAAGAATCGCGCTATTGTCAAAAAATTATCGGCGGTGGAGACGCTGGGTTCGACCTCAGTGATCTGTTCTGACAAAACAGGCACACTGACCTTGAATCAGATGACGGCACGCAAGCTATTCTATCGCGGGCGCAGGTTTGATGTTTCGGGTGAAGGTTACGATGGCCGGGGCCTCATTAGCGCTGAAGACGGACTACCGTCACCCGATTTTATGCCGCTGTTACTGTCCGCGGCGCTCTGCAATGAAAGTCGTATTCGAGACGGTGAGTTGATTGGTGACCCAACCGAAGGGGCGCTGCTGGCGTTGGCGGTTAAGGGGGGCATTGAACCCGGCAGGCTGTCCGAACAAAGCCCGCGTATCGCCGAAATCCCTTTCGACTCGGCGCACAAGTTTATGGCTACCTTTCACCTTGATGGAGACCGGGTGCGCATGTATGTGAAGGGGGCTCCGGATGTGCTGCTGGCGCGCGCAACCGGTTATCTCGCCGTAACCGCAGCGGCATCGCTAGATGGTGCTGCCCGCGCGGTCTTGGATGCCGAGAATGCATGTCTTGCCGATCAGGCCATGCGTGTGCTGGCGGTGGCAAGTCGCGATATACCCGTGCAGAAATTTGACCCCGCAGGCGATCTGATGGGCTGGGCGCAGGAGCTCACGCTGGCAGGCTTGGTCGGCATCATTGATCCTCCTCGTCCTGAGGCGCGCGATGCGATCCGCTTGTGTCTGCGTGCGGGGATCAAGGTTAAGATGATCACCGGCGATCACGCCATTACCGCTGCTGCCATCGCGCGTGAATTGGGGCTGGAGGGGACGGTGCTGACCGGTGCTGAGCTTGACCGGATCGATGTCGCTGAACTTTCCCGCTATGTCGAAAAAACGGCTGTATTCGCCCGCGTCGCACCCGAACATAAAGTTAAGATTGTTCAGTCACTTAAGTCGTGCGGGTATGTGGTTGCCATGACCGGCGACGGCGTCAACGACGCCCCGGCACTGAAGAACGCCGACATTGGTGTCGCGATGGGCATCAGCGGCACAGAGGTCACGAAGGAAGCCGCTACCATGGTGCTTACCGACGACAACTTCGCGACCATCGTCGAGGCTGTCAAGGAAGGCCGCACAATCTACGACAATATCGTCAAATTTGTGCGTTTTCAGCTCTCCACCAATATCGGTGCCATTATCACCGTGCTAGGCGCGCAACTGCTGGGGCTGCCTACGCCTTTCACCGCGATTCAGATTTTGTGGATCAACATTATCATGGACGGTCCGCCCGCAATGACACTGGGGATAGAGCCGGCACGTCCCAGCATTATGGACGAGCCGCCGCGCCGTAGCGATGCGCGTATCCTGACGCTGCCGCGTTTTTGGCACCTGCTAGCGTATGGCCTTATTATGGCGGCAGGCACTATCGGGGTGTTTTCATATGGCTTGTCTGCGGGCCGAATTGAGCATGCGTTGACGCTGGCGTTTACTACGTTCGTGTTGTTTCAGTTTTTCAATGTGTTCAATGCACGCGCCGAATACGATACCGCCTTCAACAGTCAATTCTTCACTAACGGCAGGTTATGGGGCGCACTTATCGCTGTGGTCGGATTACAGGGGGTGGTCGTGCACTGGGGGCCGGCGCAGGCCATATTCAATACCGTCGATTTGAGCTTGTCGGATTGGGGGTTGGTCTTGCTTACCTCATCGAGTGTCTTGGTGCTGGAAGAGGCCCGTAAGCTGGCGGTGCGTTGTTGTTCGAATAGGAAGTGATGCTGCCGCCACGGTCCTTGCCATTTTCAGCTGGAATTTTAGCTGCATCCCAGTGCAAATAATCACTGGCGGGAATAGGATTAAACGGGAGTGCTAAAGTTGAAAGGGTGACGCGACGGCCATCCTTTCAACGTCCAGATGTGTGACGAAAATACTAGGCGGTAACCGACAATCCGGAGCTGTTGGAATTGCTGTTAAAACTGGTGTATGCATGCATGAGATCCATGATCTGCTTCATGACCCTCGCATCGCTGTCCTGAGAAGTTGGCGATGTACTGGAGGGTGATGCAGCATCCTGCTTTGCCAGTGCAAAGGCCATTCTTTCCTGCTCACTGACTTTTCCATCTTGATTTGCATCTGCGGGTTCATATGCTTTCGTGGAACTGCTTGAGTCTGTGCTGCTTGTTACTGACGCGGCGTTCGCGCCACCAGCGCCGGACGGCGGCATACCGCCCGGAGGAGGCATGCCGCCGGGTGGAGGCGTGCCGTCCACTTTGCCCTCCTGCGCCGTGCCACTGGTCATTTCGCTCTTGGTGAGTTTTCCGTCGCCGTTGCTGTCCAGTCTTTTGAATATCTCGTCTACATTTGCCGGGCCGCTGCCAGAGCCGGATGACGCGCTGAGTGCCGATTGCAGGTCGCTCTTTTCCAGATAGCCTTTGTTCGTCGTATCGAGCTTGGAAAACAGCTTGTCCACCATTTGGGCTGGATCTGGTCGATTTATGCCCGATGTTGTTGTCGAGTCGCCATTGCCTCCCTGTGACATGCCGTTCATGCGCATTTGATTGAGCTGGCTGTCGAGAGCATCGGCAAGATTTTTCATGCCGCTGGTCATTTCGCTCTTGGTGAGTTTTCCGTCACCGTCGCTGTCCAGTTTTTTGAACATCTCGTCTACATTTGCCGGGCCGCTGCCTGAGTCAGGTCGCTGGCCTGATGCCGATTGCAGATCGCTCTTCTCCAGATAACCCTTGTTTTTGGTGTCGAGCCTGGAAAACAGGTTATCCGCCATTTGGGCAGGATCAGGTCGTTTCATGCCGGACATCATCATCGAATATCCGCTCCCGCCGATACTATTAATACTGCTCATGATTTATTCCTTTCATATTTAACGACTCGTCGTGACAGTATCATTTTTGCAATGGTTTAATGAGCTTATTATCGTCATAACGCAGTCATGTTGTAGTGTCATTGGTGTAAAAGCAGGTAAAAGCGTGTTAAGTAAGTATCCGTAGGGTTATGGATAAGGGGGCGCTCTGAATCTGGCGCGCATTTCATCCGCCTGCTTGCGTTGTTCGGTTGTTAGCAACGTCAGAATTTTTACTTCCATTACCGCATGCTGCACGAGGGTGTCGGCGAATACGCTGGCCAGTTTGTCGGCAAGCGTTTGCAACTCGGATGGCGTGTAATGATCCGAAGCCGTTAACCGGTTGAATTCTTCAGTCGCTTTGCGGACGGCTTTATGCCGCTCGCGCAGGATTGGTTCCTGGTTGTGCAAAAGTTCAAATATTTTATCCTGTTGCGCCTCGGTCAAATCGAGGTCGCGAAGAAAGGGTGGGATGAGTTTGCCATCGGGCGGAAAAGGAGGCTGTGCCATCATTGCGCCCGGAGGAAAATGAGGCATCCCTTGTGGCATGAGTAATCTCATTTCATTATGCGTGGTGATTGCTCCGGGCTGTTTTGAACGGGCATGTTGATCCTGACAATCACACGCTGAGGCGTGTGCGGGTAATGCCAGCGCTATTGCGCCGGCTATCAAAGCGTAGCGGAATTTTCTTGCGAGCTTTTTCATATACATCCTCCAAAGTTGGTTAACTCGATTTCTACAAGGGTGCATCATCGAGTGGCTGCCATTCTCAGGGGAGGTGCTGTAAAGTGCCGTTAACCACGCGTAAATTCATGTAAAAATGCAGGCTGTCAGGTGTAAAAACGTGTAAATGCGGATACAGGCGGCTGTGCTCTGGGAGTACGCTTAATTACAATGACCGGAACCTTGTTAATGAATTTGCACACGATGAAAACGAAAGTTTTGCTGGTTGACGACGATGTTGAGCTTGCCGGGATGCTCCGGGTTTATCTGGAGCGTGAAGGCTTCGAGGTCAAGGCGGTGCATGATGGAGAATCTGGCATCACAGAGGCGCTGCAGGGGCACCATGATATTGCCGTGCTGGACGTGATGATGCCCGGAAAAAGCGGCATCGATGTGCTTGTTCAGATCCGCGCCCAAGGCGCGATGCCGGTGTTGATGTTGACCGCCCGGGGAGATGATGCTGACCGCATCATCGGCCTCGAACTGGGGGCGGACGACTATGTGCCCAAGCCCTGCACCCCGCGCGAACTGACGGCTCGTATCCGCGCTATCCTGCGCCGCAGCAGCGGTGCGGAATCGGCTTTATCCTCATCAACGGTCATTGCCGGCGTGTTGTCCATCTGGCCCGAGCAGCGGCGCGCGGAATGGGCAGGCAAACCGCTTGAACTGACCAGCACCGAGTTCAACCTGCTAGAGGTACTGGCGCGAAACGCCGGACAAGTGGTGAGCAAATCGGAACTGTCTGAGCAGGCTTTGGGGCGGCCGCTGGCTCGATTTGATCGCAGCATCGATGTTCACCTCAGCAGCATACGTCGCAAACTGGAGCCGCTGCCGGATGGGCGCTCCCGCATACTGGCCGTGTTCAATAAGGGTTACCAGTTCATCAGGGAGTAGCGCGTGGGACGACTGTTCTGGAAATTTTTTATTTTCTTCTGGTTGGCGCAGGTCACTAGCGTCATCGGCGTGGGCGGCGCGATGTGGTTGCGATCTCCCGGGATGGAACGGTTTCGCGCGCCGCAGTCGTCGGCTGTAGCTGCCGCAGCTTCAACATTGCGATACGGCGGACCCGAGGCGTTGCGGTGGCTCTTGCGGGAGCAAAGCCGTGAACCGGCCCCGTCAGTCTTTGCTGTGGATGAAAACAACCGGGATATTTTGGGCCGCCCGGTTTCGGAGACGATGCTTGTGCAGGCCAATCAGATTAGAGGTTCGCAAGACAATTTCGGCAGCGCGGAGAAAGTTGCCGCAGCTGACGGGCATACCTATCTGTTGTTCGCGCAGCCCCCAAGTTACCCGCGTTTAGATGGGCGGATGGAACCGCCGCCGCATGATAGAGGGATGTTGCCGCCTGTCATGCCCTTGCTGGCGGGTGGCGTGGTGAGTCTGTTTTTCGCGGCATTACTGGCCTGGTATTTCTCCAAGCCGATACGCACACTCCGCGCGGCTTTTGCAGCGGTTTCAAATGGACTTCTGGACGTGCGTCTTGCTCCAGTCATGGGGAGTCGGCGTGACGAGCTGTCCGACCTTGGCCGGGATTTCGACAGCATGGTGCAGCGGCTACAGCAATTGATGGATGGTCAGCGCAGAGTGTTGCACGATGTTTCGCACGAACTGCGTTCGCCGCTGGCGCGGCTTCAGGCGGCAATCGGTCTGGCGCGACAGCAGCCCGAACGGATCGAGGATTCCATGATGCGCATTGAACGGGAAGCCGTGCGCATGGATACGTTGGTCAGCGAGTTGCTGACGCTTTCCCGACTTGAAGCCGGCATGATGGGCAAACTGAACGAACAGGTCGATCTTAACGAACTTGTCTCCGACGTGGCGGAGGATGCACGCTTTGAGGCCGCCGCCAGCGGCTGCCGTGTAGAGATCGAAGCGCTCAGTCGGGCTATTGTTCGGGGTAATGCAGAACTGCTACACCGTGCGGTGGAGAATGTCGTGCGCAATGCCGTGAAGCACTCTCCGTCTGGCGGTTTAGTCGCCATCAAGATGCAAAAAAACCACAATCAAACGATATGCATCACTGTTTCAGATCAAGGAGGCGGTGTTCCTGAAGCGGATAGCTACGCTATATTCGAGCCCTTCTTCCGCAGCGCGCAAACGAAAGCCTCAGATGGCCATGGCTTGGGTCTGGCCATTGCGCAACGGGTAATTATCGCCCATCAGGGGGAAATTTACGCCCGCAATCATCCCGGTGGCGGGCTGTGCATCACGATCAACTTGCCTGTCGGGCTAGCCGCCTGAGCCTGTCATTGCGGCTGATTTATCGCTATTTCGAAAGAGGTAGCCCACAATGAGACCGTCGACAGGCGGGCCATGAATTACCCGCATGCACCGATTGCGCCGCAACTGGTGCAGAACTCGCAGCCGTCTTTTTTGATCAATGTCGCGTTACCGCATTCCCGACACAGCTTGCCGGTCAGCGGTTTGATCCCGGTCGGTTTGATCTGTCCTTCGGGTATTTCCAGTACGCCCATCTGCTGCACCGGATAGCCGTGTTCGTCCAGCACGCCCAGCATGGCATAGCGGTGAATGATCAGTGTGGCGACATAGGAGACGGTCGAAGGATAGCTTTGCATCTTGGCGCCGCCCGGCACGCGTGCCATGAAATCTCCCAAGGGCTCTCCGAAATTGAGTAGTTTGCGCAGCTTCATGCCTATCCATGCAGGGTCGATCACGCGCATATCCAGACTCAGCAGTTTGCACAGCCCGTCGAGGGCGCGCGGGTAGACGCCCGACAGCCACATCGAATAGGGGCGGCGTTGTCCGTCCGGCAGCACCAGTTCCTTGAGGCCCAGCACGAAGTCATCCCCTGAACCTGCGTTGGCAATATCCACGGTCCAGCTCATGGTGCCGTCAGTGCCAGTCTTAGGTTCTTTTTTGGCGAACAGCGCGTCCATCATTGGCGTGGTCATGCCGTCACACACTTCCAGCGCACCCAGTGTTTCGATGCGGTATTTGAGCAAATAGGCGAAGGCGGCCACGAGACTCGGCATGCGTTTTATTTCACCCTCAGGCGGCATCGGCATGTCGAATGCATCGTCGCCCGCCGTTTTCATCAGCATTTCCAGTTTCATGCGCACCCATACCGGATCGCGGGTACGCATATCCATCGACAGTGATTTCGCCAGTGCGCCAAGACCCCGGGGCTGTTCGGAGCCGTTGACCCAGACTTCGAACGGGTGGTTGCATCCGTCGTTGGCGGTGTGCGAGACGAACGCGACAAAACTGCCCAGCGGATGTTTGACGACTTGGGACACCCAGCCTTCGCTGCCGGCGGTCAGGGCAGGGCGACCCGGCCAGCGCAAGGATGCGAGCGCAGGTTTGGGCGCGGCTTCCAGTTCAATGCGTCTGTCCTGATCGAACACGAAGTCCTGTGGGATTTCACCTTTCTTGGGTTCCGGCGTGATCGACAGCACAGAGCCTAATACGCTGTTAGGCCGGTAGGTCGCCAGTCCCTTAAGCCCCGCGCGCCAGGCTTCAGTGTAGAGATTTTTAAAGTCTTCAAAGGGATAGTCGGCTGGCACATTGACGGTCTTGCTAATCGACGTGTCGATGTAGGGGGCAACAGCGGCGCACATTTTCATGTGGTCGAGTGCGGGAATTTCCAGCGCGGAGACGAATGCTTCCGGCAAATGGCTTACATCGCCGCCCTGTTTTTTAAACACACGCCAGGCGTGATCTTCGACCGAATAATCCTTGCTGGTGCCATCCATCATGCGTTTTTTGCGCGTGTAGAACCAGGAAAAGGCGGGTTCGATGCCGTTGGAGGCGTTGTCGGCGAAGGCCAGCGAAATCGTGCCGGTGGGCGCGATGGACAGCAGATGGCTGTTGCGGATGCCGTATTCGCGGATATGGTTTTTCATCTCATCCGGCAGGCGCGAAGCGAAGCGGGGGGCGGCCAGATAGTGTTCCGCATCGAGCAGCGGGAAGGCGCCGCGTTCTTTGGACAGTTCAATCGAGGCGGCATAGGCTTCGTCGCGCATGATGCGCGTGATGTCGGCGGCAAAGGCGCGCGCCTCTTCCGTGTCATAGCGCAGTCCCAGCATCACCAGCGCATCGCCAAGCCCCGTGTAGCCTAGGCCGATGCGGCGTTTGTTCTGCGCCTCCAGTTGCTGCTCGGGCAGCGGCCAGGCGGTCACGTCCAGCACGTTGTCCAGCATGCGCACCGCGACTTTAATCAATTGCTTGAACGGTTCATAGTCGAACCCGGCGTGGGTCGAGAACGGATTTTTGACCATGCGGGTCAGATTGATCGAGCCCAGACAGCAGCAGCCGTAAGGGGGAAGTGGCTGTTCCGCACACGGGTTGGTCGCCTCGATCACTTCGCAGTAGGACAGGTTGTTGTCACGGTTCATCAGGTCGATGAACAGCACGCCGGGTTCGGCATGATCGTAGGTGCTCTCGATGATCTGACGCCAAAGATCGGTGGCACGCACGCGGCGATATATCCATCGGCCGTCCGCACGTTGAGTCGCTCCGGCGTCCCTGAGTGCGGCAGCGGGCTCTGCTGTGTGCACGAGTTCGAAGTCAGAATCGGCTTCGACCGCCTGCATCAGTGCATCGGTGACGCCCACCGAAATGTTGAAGTTGCGCAGATCGCCCTTGTCTTTGGCGCTGATGAATTTTTCGATGTCAGGATGGTCGCAACGCAACACGCCCATCTGAGCACCGCGTCGCGCACCTGCTGATTCGACGGTCTCGCAGGAACGATCGAACACGCGCATATAGGAGATGGGTCCGCTGGCGCGAGAATTAGTGCCTTTGACCAGCGCGCCTTCCGGGCGGATTGTCGAAAAATCGTAGCCAACGCCGCCGCCGCGTCGCATGGTTTCGGCAGCTTGCTGCAGCGCATCGTAGATGCCGGGTTTGCCATCCGTGATGCCGGAAATCGCATCGCCCACCGGTTGCACGAAGCAGTTGATCAGTGTCGCCTGTATGGCGAGTCCCGCCGCCGAGTTGATCCGTCCGGCAGGCACGAAGCCGTTTTCCTGCGCCAGATAAAAAGCCTCTTCCCAGTGCGCACGCTGATCGGGTTTTTCGGCCAGCGCAAGTCCCCGCGCCACGCGTCGCCGGACATCGCTCACCGAGAGTTCGCCCGGTTCTGCATATTTTTCCAGTAACACCTCGATGCTGATTTCTTGAGTCATGGTTATTCCTTTTCAGAATGAATGGAGGGCTGGCCGTCGGCTTCACGGGCGAGCGCGCTGCGGTATGCTTCCAGTTTTTCGTGAAAGTTTTCCGCTTCGCCGTAATTTAGAAACTGTGCGTAGCGCCCGTGGGCTGCGGCGACTTTGCGGGCGTGTTTGATCGGGCAGAAATACTGCTCGGTTCGTGCGATGATTTCCTGGGCATAGGCCAGCATGCCGACGCCGTAAGAACAGTACAGGCAATGGGCTTTCTCGATTGCATTAAGGTAGGCTAAGTGCTGGTGGTCATACACGATATAGTCGGCGCGCCTGACCCGTTTGATGCGATAGACGGGAAAACACAGCAGCTGATATAGGCTGATGGATAAGTCGAACAGCAGCAGCGGGATGGCAGCGCCGTAGATGACGGGCATGGTGAGATAGTTTTGCGGACGCACCGTGAGAAACCAGCGGAAGAGGCCCTGTTTGACGCGCTGGTGCGCCTCATGAATCGCCTGTTCGAACACCACGCGACGCCCCGCAATCTGATAACGCAAGCGATTTTCCTGCGTTTGAGCGAGCGTTTGTAACTCATCTTCGAGGGCTGCAATCTGTTCGATGATCTGGTTGATCCGGTTGTTCATGCGTGCCCCCTGTGTTGCATCGGTGCGGCTAACTGTGATTCAGCAGCCTGACTAGGCCATCTAAACCGACGAAATTAAAAGCATAGCTCGCTTTTTCGCGAACCACGGGTTTCGCATGGTAGGCGATACTCACACCTGCCTGCGCCATCATTTTCAGATCGTTGGCGCCATCGCCCATTGCGATTACCTGTTCAGGGTTTAGCCCTAAACTGTCGCGTAGCTTGACCAACCACTCCGCCTTGCCCTGCGCATCGAGTATCTCGCCCAGTACACGGCCGGTGAGCTTGCCGTCGAGTATTTCCAGCGTATTGGCATGGGTGCAATCCAGACCTAAGCGCGGTTTTAAGCGCTCGGTAAAGAACAGAAAACCGCCTGATACCAGAAGCGTCCTGATATTGTTTGCCTTCAACGCCGCCATCATGACTTCGGCACCCGGATTTAATTTCAGTCGCTCATCATACACGCGTTGCAAGGCGATTTCGTCGAGCCCTTCGAGCAGCGCGACACGCCGGCGCAGGCTTTCTGAAAAATCGATTTCGCCGCGCATCGCCTCTTCCGTGATCGCGGCAACTTGTGGTTTTAGCCCCTGCATATCAGCGATCTCGTCGATGCATTCGATGGAAATCAGCGTCGAATCCATATCCATCACCACTAGGCCGAAATCGGCAAGCGTTTTGCCAGGTGCGACGAAGCCGTAGTCAATCTGGTGTTCAAAACAAAATGTAGCAAGGGAGTCGTGTTGCTGTGCTTCGCATAGGCGCCAGGTTTGTTCGTCAATTTTTTCGCTACGGGCAGCTGAACTCAGGCGGGCGAGGTGCGCAATGTGTTCGGATGGAATATCGTGTACGGCCAGTAGGATGAGGTTCATAGTTTTCAGTATTCGCCCGCACGGTATGCTGCGGTAGCATTATTTACAAAGCGATATTTTAATTCATAAGCACGGTGTGCGATGCAGGGAAAATCAGTATGGTCTGTTTTATATGCCCAGCTTTTTCATTTTTTCCCACAAATTTTTCCGGCTGATGCCTAAGGATGCGGCGGTTTCCGCAATATGACCGTCGTTGATGCGCAGGCAATTGTTGATGTACTTTTTTTCGCAGGCCTGTATATATTCGCTGAGGGACTCTTGCGTTGAATAGGTCTCTTCAGGAGGCGCCGGCGCATCGTCGAACAACAGTTCGGCACTCAGTTCAGTTTGTTGCGACAGAATGCAGGAGCGTTCCAGGCAATGTTTGAGTTCACGAATGTTGCCGGGCCAGGGGTAGTTGAGTAGGGACTGTTCAGCCGGTTTGCTCAGCGTGCGCAGGTCGGAATTCTGTGTATTCCAGTCTTCCAGTAAATTGCCGGTAAGCCATAAAATGTCTTCCTTGCGTTCTCTGAGTGGCGGAATGTGCAGATGAATCACATGAATTCGATAGTACAGGTCTTCGCGAAATTTGCCGGCTTCGACCATTTGTTTCAGATCCTGATGGGTGGCGCAAATCAGCCGGATATCGACGTGAAGTGGTGTTTCTGCGCCCACCCGGACGATTTGTCGCTCCTGAATCGCGCGTAGCAGTTTGACCTGCATCGCTGGAGACATTTCGCCGATTTCGTCGAGAAACAGTGTGCCGCCGTTGGCCAGCTCAAACAGGCCGCGTTTTTCGCGCAACGCGCCGGTAAATGCGCCTTTGGCGTAGCCGAATAACTCTGCTTCGAGCAAGCTTTCGGTGAGTGCCCCGCAGTTGACGGTGACGAAGGGCATTTTGTGTTCGGGATCGTATTGACTGCGCAGTGCGCGTGCTAAACGCTCCTTGCCGACACCGGATTCGCCGGTGATCAGTACCGAGGTCGGGTTTTTGGCGATCCGGGGCAGTAAGGCTTCAACATGCCTCATCGCTGCCGAGACACCCAGCATGGTGTCTCGCGTGACGCTGCACACACTGCGCGAACACAAGGACTGAACTGTATTGAGTAGCGCGTGTATGTCCAGCGGCTTGGTCAGGTAATCTTGTGCGCCGAGTTTAAGGAGTCGCACCGCACGGTCTATGGTGCCATATCCTGTGGTGAAAATAAAATGAGGCAGGCAGGCTTCGCTGGCCTTAAGTTGTTTGAACAAGTCTTCTCCGTTAATGTCGGGGAGCTGAATGTCGCAGATCGCTATGTCGTATTTGGTATGCCCCAAAGCCAGTATTGCCGCGCCGCCGGTTTTGAACCAGTCGCAGTGATAATCTTCCAGTTCGAAGCGGTCGGAGAGTGCCTCGCCCATGATAGGGTCATCTTCTATCAGGCAGATACGATAAGTGCTCAAGTTTGCTCTCCCAGTGGGATTTTTACGGTGAAATTCATGTGATTATTGCGCTCCTTTTTGACCGAGATGGTGCCGCTCAGCTGGTTTACGATCTGGTAAGTAACCCAGAGCCCCAAGCCATGGCCGCCTTCGCTGAATGAGGCGAAGGGTTCGAACAAATGCGAGATCTGCTCGGCGCTGAGCGTTTTTCCGTCATTGATAACTGAAATTTGTAATTGTCCGTCAATCATACTGATGTCGCAGGAAATTTCACCTTGCTGAGCGGCCGCCTTGATGGCATTCATCAGTAAATTGATCATGATTTGCCGGACACAGGTGGCCGGTAACGCGACTTCATCGGCTAAACTATTGTGCCAGGCAATGTGCAGGGCCTTTTTCCCGCTCATTGGGGCGATGAGTGTCAGCACGTCTTCAATGTCCTGCGGCAGTAGATTGCGGCTTTTCATTTTAGCTTCCACTAGCAGCGCTGCGACCGTGTCCTTGATTTGTGTCAGCCCGCGTTCAATCAGTGCGATGGTTTTTTGGGTTAGCGGGCTGGTCTCGCTATGGCATTTTAGGGTGTCGATCGCCATCAGCATCCCGCTTAGCGGGTTATTGATTTCGTGTGCAATGCCCGCCGCCAGTTGGCCTAATGCGGCCAGTCGTTCTGATTGCAGGATCTGCATTTCCAGCACTTCTTTGTTTTTTAGATCATCGAGCAGTTGATTGTAAGCCTCGAACAGCAGGCCCAGTTCATCGTGATATTCATATAAGTCAGGGTCGAGGTCTTCGGGCCATTTTTTTCCGAGTTGTGCCATGCGTGCGGCCAGTTGCACCAGCGGTAGAGCCATGCGTTGTCCCCAGTACCAATTGAAGGGGAGCAATATCGCGAGGATAAGGGTGCCAACCAGCAGGCCGTTACGCGCATTTTTGGCAAATAGAGGAAAAAAGACATCTTTTGAATGAACGATGATCAGCGTACCCAAGCTGGCATTTTCGCGGGAAATGGGGGTCAGCGAATAATAGTGTTTGGATTTGGGAAGGTAGATGGTCTTGGATTTATCACCGCTCATTTGACTGATATGGCGAGATATTTCAGAAAATTCCGGGCCGAGCTCGTACATGTGAGTGAGCATCGGCGTCTCTTTCGGGTGAGTCGAAACCAGCACACGTTGTGCGTTGTCGAGCACCAGAATATTTTCGACCTGTACCATGCTGGAACTTTCCCTATGACTCGCCTCAGTGATGATTTCAAATGCGCGCCAGATGTCGTCTTGCAATAGGGCGGTAAACAGGTTGGACTTTAAAGAATAGCCCAGCTTTTCAGAATCGATGGATAGATCCCTTTCCACATGCGTGTAGGCATTGCCGATAAAGGAGGCAGAGACGGCGATCACGGAAATAATGATCAAAAAACTGCCCCACAGCGGGATTTTGTGGCGATAACTGAGATTCAGGAAAAATTTCATAAGTCGCCTATTCTGCGCATCATCTTATACACGCCTTGATACAACTTTCTATCAGCAACGATAAATCCGTCCAGATTGAGGCGTTGTAGCAGTTTGATTCCATCGGGATCTTGATTCATGCTGATCAGCACGCGTTGCATGTCGTTGAAGTCGCTTCTGCTGAGTGAATTGCGCGCGATAAACGGCGGGAATCCGTACGGTGCAGAGCGCGTGACAATGCGTGTTTGGTTTGTGATGTCGGGGCGTGAACGTGCCAGACTGTCCCACGCGAAACCTGACATGGCCCCCGCATCGGCCATGCCAATGGCGACCGCTGCGACAATTTTCTGATGGTCGCGGGTGAAGAAGGTTTTTTTAAAGAAGTGCTCGGGATTCTGATGTTGCTGTAGCAACTGGTAGCGGGGGTGCAGATAGCCCGTGGAGGAGTCAGGGTCAACATAGGCGAAAACCTTGTTTTTAAGGTCGAGCAAAGACTGGCTGGCATGGTTTGATGACGGCACGATCAGATAGCTGCGATCAAAAGGCTGTCCCTGATATAAGGGGGTCACGAGCAGGCTCATTTGACGACTGTTTTCAAAATAGGCGGGGGACGAGACCCACGCAAAATCGAGTTCGTTTTGCTTCAACAGCTCTAGGCTTTCCAGATAACTTTCCCGAAAAATGAATTCGACGGGTCTGTCGAGTTTGCGCTGCAAGTAGTCGCGCCATTCTTCCAGCAGCGCGTATTGACCGCGCACGGTTGCCGAGGTGATGCCGAGTCTGAGCGGGGTGGCTAGCAATACACTGGATATGAGCAGCAACCAGCATGTCAAAATCAGTCTAAAAATAATTTTCACGATAACCTCTGTTACTAGTTGGTAACTATATCAGTTAAAAAACAGTGTTGTTACTGTTCGGTAACTGATGATCGCCTGTCTTTATTGATTTAGTGGTCCGTAAAACAAGCAGACCTGTTTGAGACGGGGGGAGGTGCAAACCGATCTGTAATTGCAGCTCTCAATGGTTAGTTACGCAAATTTCATGCCGCAGACAGAGCGGATGTGCTGGTTGCCTTTAATTATAAAGCTGGGTCGTACTAGGCATTGCGGGGCAAGGTGCTGCCGTTAGGCCGCTGCTTGTTCAAAGGACGCGATAAATGAGCCTGAGAGGGTGGGGGCGGGTGCCATTTTCAAGTTTATGTTACCAGAAAGTAACTGCGCGAAGTTTTGTGACTGTTGCACATCACGGTAAATATTTTCGTAACTTATTTTTTTGCGGTCTGTGCGCTTACCCCATTGTAATTGTTAGATAAATTATCCTGAATGAATGGATTGTGTGTGAATGGCATATTTATTGCTTATAAGCTGGCAGTTAATAATTTTTTCATTCCTATATGTATTTATCAAAATTGGCATTATGGTTTTTCTCAGTAGTGCTTTTTGCGCTGTCGAGCGTAACGTTCGCTCAGGACGACGATTCATCTGACGGAGGTACGCAGGTTCAGGTGAGCAATAAACTCGACAATGCCTCGTGTCTGAAGTGTCACAACGGCAAGATCAAGGTGGCTGGCGGTGAAGATATGCGTGTGCTGCATGCGATCAAAAAGCTCCCGTTCAGCAAAAGCGTGCACGGACAAATGCAGTGTGTCGCTTGTCATACCGGTATCAAGGACGGCAGTCAGTCACATAAGGTTGAATCCAAAACTGCCGGTTGCGTAGGGTGTCACACGGCGCTGTGGGAAACAGTGAAACAGGACAACCTGACCGAGGAGAAATCGAGGCTGGGTAAGGTTGTCAGCAATATCGAGGCCTATAAAAAAACTTTTCATGCGCGTGCCAATGCTGATGATCCTTCGCGCGCCAACGCCAGTTGCGATGATTGTCACGATACGCACTCATTCAATGTGCCTCCTAAAGGCAGTGTCGCGCGGACTGCGTGGCATCTGGCTATACCGAATACCTGCGGGGAAAAGTGTCACACCGATCAACTGGAAGAGTATGCAACTTCTGTGCACGGCAAGAAGGTGCTGGAAGAACATAGTCCCAAGGCTGCGGTTTGCACCGATTGCCATACCTCGCACGGGATAACTAATACCTCGGGTGAGTCGTTCAAGCTCGATATCGTCCAGGCTTGCGGCGGATGCCATACGGAAAATCTTAAATCCTATTCGGAAACTTTTCACGGTCAGGTGAATGCGCTGGGCTACGGCTATACCGCTAAGTGCTACAACTGTCACGGCAGTCACGGCATCTTGTCGCCAACCGATCCTGAATCGACCGTGCATCCGGATAATCGCCTGAAGACCTGTCAGCAGTGTCATAGCGGCAACAAGGGCTGGGCAGGTTTGCAAAAGGCAACGCCAGGCTTTGTGTCATTTGCACCGCACGCGAATACGCACAATTTTGAGAAGTATCCGCAGATGTGGATCGCTTCGAAATTCATGCTGAGCCTGCTCGCCGGTGTGTTTGCGTTCTTCTGGCTGCATTCAGCTTTGTGGTACTGGCGTGAGCACAAGGATGGCTGCCCGGTCTACTTCAATAAGGACGGCAATACTAAGTCACACATCGCAATCAACGATTTGTTGAGTGGACCTGCAAAGGGCAAGCAGATCCGTCGCTTCAGTAAATTGACGCGTGCGGCGCATCTGATCTTCGCGCTGGTGACGATGACGCTGATCCTGACCGGCATGCTGGTGTTCTACGCAGATACCGAATGGGCACATGTGGTCGTCAGGGCGTTGGGTGGCGCGAAAATCGCCGGCATTATCCATCGTATCTGTGCGACCGCCTTTCTGGGTATTTTCATCGCCCAACTGGTCTACGTGCTGGCCAAGTTGTTGCGCAGCAAAACCTTTAAGTGGTTCGGCCCTGATTCGCTGATTCCAAACTGGAACGATTTGAATAAGATTGTCGAGATGTTCCGGTGGTTCTTCGGTCGTGGTCCGCGTCCCGTATTTGATCGCTGGACTTACTGGGAAAAGTTTGACTTCTGGGCGGTGTTCTGGGGCGTCGGCATCATCGGCAGCAGCGGACTGATGCTGGCCTTCCCTCACATCACGGCGCAATTCTTGCCAGGCTGGATGTTCAACGTGTTGACGCTGGTGCACGGCGAGGAAGCTTTTCTGGCTGCGGTGTTCCTGTTCACGGTGCACTTCTTCAACAACCACTTCAGGCCGGACAAGTTCCCGCCGCCTGATGTAGTGATGTTCACAGGCTCCGTGCCGGTGGAAGAGTTCAAGCGCGAACACACAGAGCACTACAACCGTCTGGTTGAATCGGGCGAGCTGGATAAGTATCTGGTGGATGCGCCGAGCCGGAAAATGACACTGGCCTCTAAGGTGCTGGGGCTGACCCTGATTGCAATCGGTCTGACCTTGCTGGTGCTGGTAATTATCGGATTTGTCGGAAATACGTAACAACAACGGCGGGCCGGGCCCGCCTGAACACTATTTAATTGGAGAAAATAATGAAGAAACAACTTGCCGCAAGTATCGCTTTCGTTCTGGTAACCGGTTTGTTTAGCTCGGCTCATGCTGCGATTGATGAGCCGGCTGCTAAGTCGCTCGCTAAGAAGAATGACTGTTTCAAATGCCACGCGGTTGACAAGACCAAAAAAGGCCCTTCCTATAAGAAAATCGCGATCAAATACAAGGGGAAAGCGGATGCTGAAGTCTCGCTGATCAAGCAGATTACCACCGGTCCTAAGGTCAAGATGGAGGATGGGACCGAAGAAAATCACAAGATTATCGAAACCAAGGACCAGAGCGAAATTAAAAATCTGGTCGGCTGGATACTGTCGCTTTAAGTTGGAAGTTAAAAGCACGGCTCGGTGTTGAGCCGTGCAGTAGTCTCAAAATGTCAGGGAGAATTAAAATGAAGTTGTTTTCAAATGTACTTATCTCGTGCGCCTTGTTAGGTTCACTCGCACCGGTTGCACTCGCCGCCGATAATCGAAACGCGGGCAAGGATATCGGTCACGTGTTTCTGGCCTCCGCAGAACCAGCAGCAAAGCCGGTTGAAGTTTTGAAAACTGCTGCCAAGGATCTCGTGCTCAAGGGCGATGCAAAATGCACCGTCTGCCACGATGAATCGGACTCTCCTAAAGTGCTGGCTATCAGCCAGACGCGTCACGGCGTGACATCAGATGGTCGCACCCCAACCTGCACTAGTTGCCACGGTGAGAGTATCGCGCATCTTGGTCACAAAGGCAGTTCAAAACCGCCAAAACCGGATCATATGTTCGGTAAGAATTCCGCTACACCGGTTGCAGAACGCAATCAAGCCTGTTTGTCCTGTCACTCAAAGGATAGCAAGCGCCATTTGTGGACAGGCAGTGCGCATCAAACTAACGATGTCGCCTGTACTTCATGCCACCAGGTCCACACGGCTCATGACAAGGTTCGCGACAAACGTACACAACCTGAAGTTTGCTACACCTGCCACAAGGAACAACGCGCTCAGGAAAACCGTATTTCCCACCATCCTATCGGTGAAGGCAAGGTTGCCTGTTCCGATTGCCACAACACACACGGTTCGGCTGGCCCAAAATTATTGAAGAAAAACACCCTCAATGAAACCTGCTACACCTGCCATGCAGAAAAACGCGGCCCGTTCCTGTGGGAGCATCAGCCTGTGTCCGAAGATTGCAGCAATTGCCACACGCCGCACGGTTCCAATATTTCACCATTGCTAAAATCTCGCGCGCCATTCTTATGTTCCGAATGCCACAACGGTCCGCATAACAGCAAGGTTCCTGTCGCTGGCAATGCAGCCGGTATTCAGGGGGGTATTACAGCGACAACAGCAACAAATCCGAGTGAAAGTTACACCGGACGCGGCTGTCAGAACTGCCACAGCATGGTTCACGGTTCGAACCATCCAGCTGGCGCACTGTTGCATCGCTAAATTATAAAACTGGTGATAATCATGAAAATTCGTAATGAGAAAATGAAATTTAATGCGCTGACCTTGGCTGTACAAGGATCCTTGCTCCTGATGTTTGCAGTGCCTGTTTATGCGGCTGATGAAGTAAACGACGAGGTGGCGGCCTTGAAGCGTCCGATCAATTCGGTCGAGATCGGCGTGGGAAATGTCTCGCAACAATCCGCTAAGTTTGGTGAATACAGCGGTTTGAATACGGCCAATGCAGGTGTTGTCGGCAATTTTGATCTGCGCGGCGGCAATGCCTATGAGGGCGTTGCGGGCGGTACACGCTGGAATATCAATGGTCGCGATCTGGGCACAACTTCGCGTTCACTGGGCGGTTCTCTGAGTAATCAGGGTAAGTGGGATTTGAGCATCGGCTACGATGAACTGCGTCACAACATCACCGATACCTATCAAACGCCGCAACAGGGCGCGATGGGCGGGAATGTCTTTACCCTGCCGGCGACATTTGGCACGGTGAACGGTAACCCCGCTAATATGAATCTCCCTGGGGTAACCGGCAGCACGCGAGTGTTGACGCCGATTCAGCAAGCGGCTTTTCATACTGAAAAGGTCGGCACGACTCGCAAGAATACTTCCTTTGCCGCTGCGTATACATTTAATGAGCAATGGAGCGTCAATTTCGATTACAACCATCTCAATCAGACCGGGGCAAAATTGATCGCTGGGGCTTCTCAGGCTGGGGTGACGGGGTTAAGTACCTGGCGTGCTGAGGCTGTTAGTGTTTTGATGAATCCGACTAATTACAAAACCGACAACTTCAATCTGGCGCTTAACTGGCTCGGCGATAGCGGGCATCTGACCGGAGCTTATTACGGTTCGCTCTTCCGCGACGGCTATAACAGCCTGAGCTGGCAGAATCCTGTTACGAACAATGCCGCATCGGTTTCTACTTGCGCTTCCGGTGGCGCCTGTACCTATCAGTCTTTGTCGATGAGCACCGCGCCTAGCAATGAATTTCATCAGATTAATTTGACCGGTGGCTATGTATTTTCACCGGCAACCAAGCTGGCAGGCGGATTTTCGTACGGACGTAATACGCAAAATGACAGTTACTCAAGCGCGCTGATGTTTGGCGGAGCGTTACCGCCTCAGGCATCTCTCAACGGATTGGTTGTCACGACTCACGCGGATCTGAAACTGACTAATCAGACCACCAAAGATCTGACCTTGAGTGCCGCTTTTAAGTATAACGATCGGGACAATCGCACGGCATCAAATACCTACCTCTATCAGTCGATCAATCTGGCACCTAATGCGGCAACGTCATATACAGGTGTGAATACTCCGTACAGCAACAGGAAGACCCAGCTTGAGCTGGCAGCTGATTACCGTATCGCTAAGGGGCAGAATCTTCGTGTCGCCTACGAGCGCGAAGACATCAAGCGCGGTTGCAACAATGTGGTGGGCGGTGCTCAGTGCGTTGCGAGTCCTTCCAGTACCGAAGATAAGCTGGCATTGGCCTATCGGATGAAGGCTACGGATAGTGTCAGTCTCAATGCGGGCTACAACTACGCAAACCGCAAAGCGGTGTTCGACCATAATTTCCTGTCGAATGTGGGTAATAGAGCTTCAATATTGGCTGGTGGTGCCAATTCTGTACTCAACGGCGGAGATTTTGTCGGTTTTGTCGCCTATCCTTATGCTTCGCGCAAGCAGGATATGTTAAAAGCAGGGGTGAACTGGCAGGCATCGCAGAAACTTGATCTGGGTTTGAATGGTCGTTATTCGAATGACAAGTACGATGCGGTATTGGGTGTGCAGGATGGGCAGAGTGTCAGTATTAATCTGGATGCGACCTATAGCTACAGCGAAGAGAGCAGCGTCGCGGCATATGCATCGTGGCAGAATGGCCGGCGGAATATGCGCAGCGGAGCGAACGCCACATTCGCGGGTAATGGGGTTACGGCAAATGTAGTACCCGTTAACACCTATACCAATCAGCTCACAGATACCAGCAATGCAATTGGTCTTAATACCAAGCATACTGGATTGATGGGCGGGAAGTTTGAACTGCTTGGTGATTTGTCCTATTCGCTGGATAAGTCGCGCTATTCGACTCAAGTGCCAGCGCTGTTAACCTGTGCCTCTACTTCATTAGCTAACTCCACGCTTGTTTGCGGCGACACACCGGACATCAAGACCAATGTGATCACCCTCAAGCTGACCGGAAACTATCAGGTAAACAAGACGGGGAAAGTTACGCTGGGTTACCTCTTTCAGCAAATGAAAAGTAGCGACTTTTTTTACAACGGCGAAGCGTTTGGCTTCACCTCGGGTCGTATGATGCCAACAGGTATGATGTCACCCAATTATGCAATTCACGCGGTGGCTGCCAGCTATACCCTCACGTTCTAAGCAGTTGTATTTAAAAACCTGCCTTCGGGCAGGTTTTTTTTCGCCATTGATACGCGTATGTGCTATATTAGTTTTATCTAATATACAAGTGAGGTTTACCATGTACCAGTTGTCGATGACCGATGCCAGCCAGTTACACGTTCACTATAAAAATCACGTCATTAGCTATGGCGTGGATGGCAGTCTGCCCAATCCGCTGGAAGCCACCTATGCCGCGCTGGCGGGCTGTGCCGGCGTCTATACGCGCAAGGCGTGCAAGGCGCTGGGGATCAGCGCCGAAGGCATCGAAATTTCCTGCAAGCCCGTTGTGCGTCAGGGCAATATGCTGATTCCGGCGCGATTTGTGACGGAAATTACCTTTCCTGAGCGCATTACGGCTGAGCAGCGCGAGCAGATTTTGGCGGAAATCAGCCATTGTGCCGTAAAGGAGTTGATTCATGACGGTGCGCAAATCGAGTTTGTCACCGTCGAGGCGGCCTAAGTTACATCCGCCAGACCTGTAAGGTCGACTGGTGCAGGTCGTCCACCTGAACCGTTTGCTGCGGCGCGTGGCCGGGAATGCTGAAGGTGCTGCTGATCAGCAGCGTGCCCGGACGCATCTGCTCGCGTGCCTTGTGCCACAGCTTTTCCATCGGCACGGGAGACAGGTAGGCGAATACGACATCGTATTGCGCGAGGTGGCAGGCGGGCAGGCGCTCATCCCAGATGCTGCCCCAGTGTACATGGCAATTGGGATAAGGGCGGGTGCGCAGCCAGCTCCATAAAAAAGGCAGCGGCGCGTATTCAACACCGGAGTAATGGCCGTCAGGTCGTACGCGTGCCAGATGCGTCAGCACGCCACCTAAGCCTGAACCCAGATCGATGAAGCGTGTGCTCTCGGGTGGCAGCAAGTCTTCCAGTGCGTGCCAGACTTTGTTGCTGGACAGATACAGCGGCACCTGCGTGCTGAAGGTGCTCCAGTAGACGGTCAGCATGATCAAAAAAGCGGCAAGGAACAGCCACGGCGGAATGTCGAAACTGAGCGTCATGACCAGTGCGGGGGCGAACAGCAACTGGATGGCGAGCCACCAGCGTGCCTGGCCTGCCAGATGACTCAGTCCTGCGGAAAGTGTGCCGCACAACAGCGCGAAGGCGAGCGGGACAGGATTGATGCCGGTGATGCGCAGAAGTAGCAGAGAGAGTGCACCGCCCGCGAGTTGCAGCAGCAGTGCGGTGACGGACGGTGGCAGCCTGTTGAACAGTGCTAGCAATTAGCGAACCAGACCGGCTTCGACTTCATCGCGCTTTAACTTGCCGGCCAGTCGCTCGACGAGCAGCAGCGCAAAATCCATCGCCGTGCCGGGGCCGCGTGAGGTGATAAGTTTGCCATCCTCGACAAGCGCCGACGTTTGCACTCGCACTTTCGGGTAGTCATCGAGGCAGGTCGGGTAACAGGTGGCGCGTTTTCCATCGAGCAATCCGGCAGCGGCCAGCACCATCGGGGCGGCACAAATCGCTGCGACAAACTTATCTTGACTCGCCATCTGCTTAATTAGTTGCAGCACGCGGGCATCCGCCATCAAGTGCCGGGTGCCGGGCTGACCGCCGGGCAACACGATTAGGTCGAAACTGTCGTGCAGTACGGCATCCAGCGTGGTGTCCGGCAAGAGGGAGATTCCTCTGCTGCCCGCTAATGCGCCGGAGGTGAGGCCCGCCAGCGTTACCGGGATACCAGCGCGGCGCATCAGGTTGACGATACTGACGGTTTCCAGTTCTTCGCTGCCTGCTGCGAACAGCACCAGTGCCGTTTTCATTTGCCACGACCCACGCCATGACCCAGCTGGTAGGCGGCCACGAGCGCACGTTTGAGAGCCGGTTGCTGGTTTAAATCGGTGATATTTAGTTCTCGCGCTGCAACGGTTTGCAGCAGGATTTCGGCCTTCGCGTTATGCCAGTTTTCAGCCAGTTCGTACAGGCTAAACTTGCCGTCACGCATGTAATCGTTCGCGATCCCTTGGGGATGAGAAAACTCAACGGGTTCTTCCTCCATCACCTCAAACAAATAGGAGTAGGTATCAACACGGTGTTCCTGTGCCAGCAGGGCGTGTATCGGCGGCATTTCATCGTGCCGCAGCAGCAACTGATGCAGGTCGAGACAGCTCGCATAGCGATAGTATTCCCCTTTGAATGAGAATTCGACATAGGCGTCAATGCTGTTCTTCTGCATTTCGTTAGTCGCGGAAATTTTGATATTGCAGCGGGAAGTCGGTGATCGTCTTCTTGATGAAGGCGATCGCGTCCTGCAAATCGTCACGGTTTTTTCCGGTGATGCGTACGGTGTCGCCCTGTATGCTCGCTTGCACCTTCATCTTGCTGTCTTTGATGTGGCGGACGATTTTCTTCGCCAGTTCAATTTCAACGCCGACTTTAACTTCACATTCACGTTTGACCTTGTTGCCGCTGACTTTTTCGATTTTCTCGCTGATCTCCAGGCACTTGATATCGACGCCGCGCTTCGTTAGCTTGCCGTTCAAAATGTCCTGCGCCTGATCGAGCTGGAATTCGTTGTCGGCCCAGATCGTGAGTTTCAACTCGGCCTGTTCGACGCGCACGTTAGAGCCTTTGAAGTCGAAGCGGGTGGAGACTTCCTTGTTGGTTTGTTCAACCGCGTTTTTAACTTCTTCTTTTTCTACTTCTGAAACGATATCGAAAGAGGGCATGCGGTACTCCTTAGCCGAAACTGCAAACGTAGTTGACGACGTCATCAGACTCGATGACAAAACTGCCGTTGGCTGGGACTGAAAACTGGCTGCCTTCAGCGTAGACGCGGAACTCGGTATCGTTGCCCAGTTTGACGCGGCAGGTGCCTGAGGTGATTTCCATCACTTCGGGTACGCCGACGTTAAAGGTGAGGGTGCTGGGCAGAATGACGCCGACTGTCTTACGCGTGCCATCGGCAAAAATAACTGAATGCGAGACGCATTTTCCGTCGAAAAATACATTGCCTTTTTTGACTACGCTGACATTATCGAATTGTGACATAGGATAGTTCCTTAAAATTTAACGGTTATTTTGAATGCAGCTTGGCCGCGATGCGTAAACGCAGTGCATTGAGCTTGATGAAGCCGGCCGCATCTTTTTGATCGTAGGCGCCCTTGTCGTCCTCGAAGGTCGCGATGGTCGGATCGAACAGCGAATCGGTCTTGGAATCGCGCCCGACAACGATGACGTTGCCCTTGTACAGTTTTACGCGTACCCAGCCATTGACGGTTTTCTGGGTTGCATCAATCAGGGTTTGCAGCACCAGACGCTCCGGTGCCCACCAGTAACCGTTGTAAATCATCGAGGCGTAGCGCGGCATCAGATCGTCCTTCAGATGGGCGACTTCGCGATCCAGCGTGATGGATTCGATGGCGCGATGGGCTTTTAACATGATGGTGCCGCCGGGTGTTTCGTAGCAGCCGCGCGATTTCATGCCGACATAGCGGTTTTCCACCAGATCCAGACGACCGATGCCGTGACGGCCACCCAGTTCATTGAGTTTTGCCAGTATAGTGGCAGGTGACATGGCTGTACCGTTCAGTGCCACGATGTCGCCGTTCTTGAATTCAAGATCCAGATACTCTGCGGCATCCGGTGCGACTTCAGGTGATACGGTCCAGCGCCACATCGAGTCTTCAGCTTCCGCTGCCGGGTCTTCCAGATGACGACCTTCGTAGGAGATATGCAGCAGGTTCGCATCCATTGAGTAGGGCGAGCCGCCTTGTTTGTGTTTCATTTCGACCGGAATGCCGTGTTTTTCGGCATAGGCCATCAGTTTTTCGCGTGAGAGTAGATCCCATTCGCGCCACGGTGCGATGACCTTGATATTCGGGTTCAAGGCGTATGCGCCCAGTTCAAAGCGCACCTGATCGTTGCCCTTGCCAGTTGCGCCGTGCGAGATTGCTTGAGCGCCCGTCATTGATGCGATTTCGATCAGACGTTTGGCGATCAGCGGGCGTGCGATGGAGGTGCCGAGCAGGTATTCGCCTTCATAGACGGTGTTGGCGCGGAACATCGGGAACACGAAATCGCGTACAAATTCTTCCCGCAGATCATCGATGTAGATGTTTTCAGGGGTGATGCCCATCTTGAGCGCCTTGGCGCGTGCCGGTTCCAACTCTTCGCCCTGGCCGACATCGGCGGTGAAAGTCACGACTTCGCACTGATAGGTGTCTTGCAGCCATTTCAAGATGACTGAGGTGTCGAGGCCGCCCGAGTAGGCGAGTACTGCTTTTTTGATGTCGCTCATAGTTGTGTCCTATCGTTGGTTTATTTTTTCGCGCTTGTCGCGCAGCTTGTTATCGAATTTTTCTTTGTTAATCACATAGCGCTCATGGGTGCCGCGGGCGATGGTGTCTACGCCATCGTGAGCTGATACGGCGAATGTCAGTCGTCTGCCGTCAACGATAGTCAGTTCGACGCTCGCGGTCACTTCAAGGCCGGGCGGTGTGGCGGCTTCGTGACTGACGTTGATATGCGTGCCGACGGATTGTTCTTCAGGCCAATCCAGATGGGGCTTGATCGCCATGATGCAGGCCCACTCCAGAAAACCGACCATGAAGCCGGTGGCGAACACCTCGGGCATCGCGAGAAACTCAGGCGATTCCGGATACAGTGCAGGCACGGTCTTATTGGCGGGTACTAAATACTTGTGCTCGAAGCGGATGCCCGGTTTTAATGTGTCTTTCATCCTACTGTAGCCTGTTCTGTATGTTAGCCAATATGCTCATAACGGAGTGGAGTCGTCATAAAGTGTTTCGGGTGCAATATCAATTTCGCCGGGCCAAATGACCGTTCCATAAGCAATTTTGGCTCTATGAAAAAGTTGTGATGAAGAAATGCGACTCCACGGGCGCATAGTCAGCAGGGGGCGCATATCAAAGCGCCTTTGTTCGCCATTTTGAAAAGCGAGTTCCAGTTGAAAGTCGGGCGTGGTTTTTACACTGACAACATCAATTAACATTTATTCCTCACTGTAGCGGCGCAATGCGGAATGGATCTTCACCGTTAACCGCCAATTCCCAATCCACCATTAATTCTTCCTTGTGAATCTCAATCCAAGCTTGAACCATCTTCAGTTGTTTTGGTGGCAGCTCACCATCAAAGATACGGCCATCATCAATCGCAATTGCCGCTTCTACCCCTTGGTAGCGCACATGAATGTGCGGCAGATGATGGCGACGGTTGTCCCGATAAAACATCAAAACAAGTATGCCGTAAAACATACTGATTGTTGGCATATCGAAGTTCCTTTTAATTGACCTTGCCTAACAATAGGTACTCCATTAAAGCTTTCTGTACATGCAATCTATTTTGGCTGCGGCCTCTGCTGCGCGGATGTTTTTGTGCCTGCGCCGAAATCGCCTGCTCAGAGAGTTCTATTTTCATTGAATTTTCCCTAATAGCAAGTATTCCATAAGTGCTTTTTGGACATGCAGGCGATTTTCCGCTTCGTCCCAGACCACGCTCTGCGGGCCGTCCATCACGCCGGCGGATACTTCTTCGCCACGATGTGCGGGCAGACAGTGCATGAACAGCGCATCCTTTGCGGCAACGGCCATCATGTCTTCATCCACCTGCCAGTCTGCGAAGTCCTTCATGCGCTCTTCGTTTTCAGCTTCAAAACCCATGCTGGTCCACACGTCCGTGGTGACCAGATCAGCGCCGCGTGCTGCTTCCATCGGGTCGGTGAATTCTTCGTAGTGTTCGTGGCCGTAGAGTCCTGCGCGTTCGGGTTCAACTTCGTATTCTGGCGGGGTCGAGACATGGACGTTAAAGTCGAGTATCTCGGCGGCCTGCAGCCAGGTGTTGCACATATTGTTGGAGTCGCCGATCCACGCCACCGTCTTGCCCTGAATGCTGCCGCGCTGCTCAATGTAAGTGTAGATGTCGGCCAGGATTTGGCATGGGTGGTATTCGTTGGTCAGGCCGTTGATGACCGGTACGCGCGAATGGGCCGCGAAGCGCTCAATAATAGACTGCTCGAAAGTGCGGATCATCACGATATCTGACATGCGCGAAATCACTTGTCCTGCATCTTCTACCGGTTCGCCGCGCCCGAGTTGCGAATCGCGCGTATTCAGGTAGATCGCCGAGCCGCCCAGTTGCTGCATGCCGGCCTCGAAAGACAGGCGGGTGCGGGTGCTGGCCTTTTCGAAGATCATCACCAGCGTGCGATCAGACAGCGGCCAGTATTGCTGGTAGGACTTATATTTTTGTTTGATGATGCGGGTACGTTCGAACAGATATTCCAATTCCTCGCGGTTCAAGTCTTTGAATTGCAGGAAATGTTTTACTGGCGCGCCATTTTTTTCTGACATGGTTCGTTCCAATCAGGATTGCAAAAATTCTTTGATCAGCGGGCAGAGCAGGTCCAGCAATTGCTGTGCTTCCGTCTGCGAAATGACTAAAGAGGGGAGTAAGCGTACGACGTTGTCGGCGGTGACATTGATCAGGAGGCCGCGCGCTAATGCCTGTTTGACGAGATCGCCGCAGGGCTTATCCAGCTCTACGCCTATCATCAGTCCCATGCCGCGCACTTCGCGGAAACCCGTGACTCCTTGCAGGGCGGTGGTAAAGCCCGCGCGGATAAATTGCCCCAGTTGTTCTGCGTGAGCCACCAGTCGGTCTTGCTCGACAATGTTCAAGGTGGTTAGCCCTGCGACACAGGCGAGCGGGTTGCCGCCGAAGGTCGAGCCGTGATTGCCGGGCTTGAATGTGCCGGTGGCCTTGCCCGCTGCAAGGCAAGCGCCGATGGGCACGCCTGATCCTAAGCCTTTGGCCAGCGTCATGACATCCGGCAAAATTCCTGTGTGCTGATGGGCGAACCATTTGCCGGTGCGGCCGATGCCGGTTTGCACTTCGTCGAGCATCAGCAGCCAATTGTTTTCGTTACAGATTTGACGCAGCTGCTGCAAATAGGATGCATCCGGCGTACAGATGCCGCCTTCGCCCTGTATGGGTTCGACCAGGATCGCCACCACATTGGCATTGTGCTGGGCAATATGACGCACTGCGTCCAGGTCGTTGTAAGGCGCGCGGATGAAGCCTGTGACTAGTGGCTCAAAACCTGCCTGAACCTTGCGGTTACCGGTCGCTGAGAGGGTGGCCAGCGTGCGGCCGTGGAAGGATTTCTCCATCACGATGATGGCTGGGGTATCGATTCCGCGTCCGTGGCCGTACAGGCGTGCGAGTTTGATCGCCGCCTCATTGGCTTCGCAGCCGGAATTACTGAAGAACACTTCCTGCATGCCGGACAACTCGCACAGTTTGTCGGCCAGTTGCTCCTGCTCATTGACCTGATAGACGTTGGAGCAGTGGATCAGCGTGCCGATTTGTTTTGTGAGGGCAGCGGTAAAGCGCGGGTGTGCGTGACCCAGCGTATTGACGGCAATGCCGGACAAGCCGTCCAGATAGCGATTTCCTGCGCTATCCCATAGCCAGACGCCTTCTCCCCGAACGAATGCGACGGGTTGGCGAGCATAAGTGTTCATCACATGTGACATACGGCACCTTTTGAAAGCAGATATAGGCGGAGCTTGCCGCCGTTGGACAGCAAAATACAGCCAGAAAGAAGGCGTATATTGAGCCAAACAGCCCTGTCTAGGCAAGTGAAACTAAAATGACAAGTATAAAACAAACAAGCCGACATCACTGTCGGCTCATAGGCGTTGCATCAAAGCGTCAGGGCAATTAAGCCATTGCCTTGATAGCAGCAGAAAGACGGCTCTTATGGCGAGATGCCTTGTTCTTGTGGATGATCTTCTTGTCAGCGATACTGTCCACGGTGCTGACTGAATCACGATAAACGCTCTGAGCTGCGGTTTTGTCGCCAGCTTCGATCGCTTTGATCACTCGCTTGATGGCAGTGCGCAATTCTGAGCGCAAGCTGCTGTTGTGAGCATTTTGTTTTACTGCTTGACGAGCACGTTTACGGGCTTGTGCGCTATTTGCCATGTTACTACTCCTTGAAATTCAGCTTGCTGGAAAGGGGAGCATTCTAGTGACTTATTGCAAAATTTGCAAATATTTATAATGTGGTGTGCCTTGATGTCGTCTGTCGGCAGATTTTTCGGGCATCAAAAACATCTTTATAGTCGGTTATGCGCTGTGCGTACTGCCGATTTTACGCTAGGATAAATCGGGTGCTTCGTCGACATTTTCTGGCTATAGTCATATTTGCTCCGGAGCGGACTCGGAATCTCAGCGGGCTATTATCCTGTTCGAGGATGAACACTTTTTAGTTGTAGCATTAATCGGTATTTTTCAGGCAGGCCCATTTAAAGGTGGTTGTTGCGTAGTGCTGGCGTGTAAGTTTCCTGTAATTAAATGTGCCATATAATGTAAAATTATCAATTATTCAGTGATATTATCGCAGCCGACATACGGCAGCGTTACTGAGTCTGGCCGTGCCGAGCAAGATTGACTGAGGATGCTAAGAGGATAGCAAGATGATTCGTAATCTGAATGAGTGGGTGATACTGGGTATTACGTCTGAGGGTGAGGTGTTTGCATACCCCGATTGGGCTGAGCGTCTGTGCGGAATGCTGGCGCAGCAATCTGACAGTAACCGGATCAGTCATTCTGACTATCTGCATCCGATGAACATCGATGGACTCCCCGCGGTGGTGATGGATGCTCGGTTACAGCTTGCCGATATTGAAGCCTATACAGCGGTGTGCCAATTCGCGAAGGATAACAATCTCAAAGTGCGTTCGGGCAGAACGCCCGACCAGTTGTCCGAAACTGCCAAACATCCGGCTCTGAGTGCCGACCGGCGTGATCTGTGTGCAATACGGGGTGCATGATGCCGTTGCGCAGTTGCGCGTGAAGGTATGAATTTACTCAGGTCGTTAGCGACGATCAGCGGTTTGACGCTGGTGTCGCGTATTTTAGCCTTTGCCCGTGACATTCTGATCGCGCGCGTGTTTGGTGCCGGTATGGCAACCGATGCGTTCTTTGTTGCCTTCAAGCTTCCCAATTTGTTACGCCGGCTGTTTGCCGAAGGGGCATTTTCGCAAGCGTTCGTGCCGATTTTCGGCGAATACCGTAACCGGCGCGGGCATGAAGAAACCCGACTTCTGGTCGATCATGTCACCACCATGCTGGCGATAATTTTATTCATCGTCACGGCGATCGGCATTATTGCTGCGCCTATTCTCGTCTATATCAGCGCGCCGGGTTTTGTGCAGGATGCGGAAAAATTTCAACTCACCGTGCAGTTGCTGCGATTTACCTCGCCTTACATCTTCTTCATTTCTCTGGTGGCCGTAGCGGCCGCGATACTCAATACCTACAATAAATTCTGGGTGCCGGCTTTTGCGCCGATTTTGCTAAACGTCTGTTTTATCAGCGGTGCGCTATGGCTGGCACCGTATTGCAATCCTCCTGTGATGGCGCTGGCCTGGTCTGTGTTTATCGCGGGTGTCGTGCAACTGGCTTTTCAGGTGCCGTTCCTGAAGAAGATCGATATGCTGCCGAGCTTTCGTTTCAACTGGAAAGATGAAGGGATGCGCCGCGTCTTGCGACAAATGGGGCCGGCGATCTTCGGTGTCTCCATCGCCCAGATCAGTTTGATCATCAATACGATTTTTGCGTCCTTTCTGGTGGCAGGTAGCGTCTCTTGGTTGTACTACGCCGATCGACTGATGGAATTTCCCGCCGGGATGCTGGGCGCTGCGCTTGGTACGATTTTGTTGCCCTCGCTATCAAAATGCCATGCAAGCCGGGATACGGTTGAGTATTCCAAATTGCTCGATTGGGGGCTGCGCCTGACTTTTATGCTGGCGGTTCCCTCTGCGCTGGCTTTGGGGATGATCGCAGTGCCACTGTTGTCTACTTTTTTTCAGCGCGGCGCTTTTCTGGCCAGTGATGTGCTCATGACCAGTCACGCACTGGTGGGTTACAGTGTCGGCCTAATAGGAATGATACTGGTGAAGATATTAGCGCCCGGTTTTTATGCGCGGCAGGATATTAAGACACCAGTTAAAATCGGTATCGTTACGCTGATCGCGACGCAGGCGATGAATGCACTGTTTATCGGCTGGATTGCTCATGCGGGTCTGGCCTTGTCAATTGCGCTGGGTGCGTGTTTGAATTCTGCAATTTTGTTCTATTTTCTGCGCAAAAAAGGCATTTATCAGCCTGAACCGGGTTGGGGTAGGTACTTTGCTAAGGTGGGGGTAGCCGTCACGGCCCTAGGGCTCACGCTCTGGTTCGGTATGGGGTCGCAGGATAGTTGGCTTGCTGGCGGCGGTTGGGAGCGCATCGTCCGGTTGGCGGTTTTGGTGGTCGGCGGCGTCGTGGTGTATTTCGCCGTGCTCGCGGTCTTAGGGTTCCGGCCCAGAGATTTTTCCCGTCGCGCGATTTCCTGATCAAGGGAGCCGGCTCTGGGTTAAGGTTATCGGACGGAAGTTTACGTTATATTGCCGTGAATCTATGTGAACCGAAAAGTCTTAAAAAAGATCGACCGTTCCTTCTGTATTGCCGTTGCGAAGGCAATTCAACGCCTCGTTTAACGTCTCGTCGCTTTGACTACCTGCGGACTCCAGCAAGGCGAGAATTTTATCAACCGAGACAAACATGGTTTCGCTGATCATCTTTTCCTGATTGCGACTGGTGCCCAGCCAGGTGAAAGTTTTTTCGACGTTGTCGACCAGTTCTTGCAGTAGTATGCGCGTGTCAACCTGAGCACGCTGATTCAACTCCCTGAGTGTCTCCAGTGTGGAATAGCTGTTTGACATGGCAATTTGAAATTGTTCGGCCAGTGAGTGTGAGGTTTGGCGCATCAGCACGTTGTCGCACAAGCTATCAGTCATTTCGGCAAGCATAGTGATGTTGTCGCGCACTCGACCTGATTTCTCATCATCGTCCATAGGCATATTATTGACGATCACTGAGACATGGTCATAGTTCACGACGATTTTCTGCTTGAACTGGAAGATTCGCCCCATGCCGGTGGACTGCAAGAGGATCGCTTTTTCGATTTCGCTGGGGTTGTTGTGTGAAGTCAGGATCACTTCTTCATTGCTGTCGCGAATTAGCACGCTGCATTCGAGACCAAAATTTTTGATCGCTTCGACCAGTTGATTTCCCAGATCCCTCGGTGTGCCGCAGATCAGGCTCGCCTGCATGAATTGCTGTAACACACCGCTCTCACCGACGGCCGACAGAAAATTCATCGCCATATTTTGCAGGGAGTTTTTTTCACTTTGCAGATTGTGCGTCTCATGCTTACGCGCAATTGCCCGTGAAATTTTACGTAGTAATATTTCTTTGGTCACCGGTTTGGTGATGATGTCATCTCCTCCCGCATCGAAGGCGGCCATATGCTCCTCCAATGTTTCATTGCCCGTTGCAAAGATGATGGGGATGTCTGTGAATTCGCGGATTTGCATGCAGGTCTTGTAGCCGTCCATATCGGGCATGATGACATCCAGCAGGATCAGGTCTGGCAGGCGCTCTTGGCACATTTTTAATGCCTCTTCTCCCGAAGAGGCCGTTTCGACATCGAACTGATTGGATAGCAGTGTCCGGTGCAGGATGCGGGTAATTTTGTCGTCATCGACAACCAGAACTCTTCCTGTGACGTCCGGCCAGTTGTTATTTCGCACAATTCATTCCTCTTCGCCCAAAATGAGGCAGTGTTCAGCTCTAAAACAGTTCGATGTCGCCGTCGGGTTGCTGTTCACGCTTTCGTTTCATGAATTCGGCAAGCGCCTTTTGCACATCGCGGGTTTCCATCAGCGTATCAAACATATGCTTGTCATCTTCGGTGACATATTTGGAGCGAATTTTTTGCTGTAACGCAACCCATGCATAAGGGTTGTATAGGCGGACCGGATCGTTGACCAGTACCCCCAAATCGTCAAGATTCCGGCATACCTGTGATAATCGTTGCGAGAGACGGTCGTAAAACTGAAAAGCGACGATGGCCTGTCCGACCTTGTTACTAACTTCGCTACCCAGCAATGCAATCTCTGTTTTTGCGGACTGAATTTCAGGCACATCGGGTAAATAGCCGGCTACTTGCTGTATGGCGTCGAGCGCCCCTGAAATGGAGGTGAAAGAGTCTGTCAGTTCGCCGACGGAACTTGACGAGTCATGCAGCGCCATTTCGATTTGCGTCATAGACAGATTCAGCATCAATATGGTCTCGCGTACCTGACTCCAGTCAAGGTCCGGACGACTGGCAATCGAGGGGGCTATCGGCGGCGAATTAAGATCGGGCATGCGGTATTTTTCCGGATAAAGACTTACAAATCGTAAGTCTACCAAAACTTCCGTTATCGCGCTCTATTGGTTCGGCGTGCCTGCTATTTATTCAGGGTGTTTTCGGAAAATTTGACAGTCGCATTGCCTCCGCGATCACCTTGCGGGTCAGGTGGGGGGCAAACAGTTCGATAAATTCGTAGGTGTAGGCGCGCAGGTATTCGTTTTTGCGTATCGCAATTCGCGTGGTGCTGGGTTTAAACAGGTGTCGGGCGTTCATCATGCGCAAATGCAGTTCCCGTTCGGGGATGAAGGCAATTTCGGCCAGGATGCCAATACCAAGACCGAGTTCGACATAGGTTTTAATCACGTCCGCATCGATAGCCGTCAGGGCGATGTCGGGGGTGAGCCCTGCTTTTTCGAAGGCTTCGTTGACCTTGCTGCGTCCGGAAAAAGCGTGGTCATAAGTGATGATCGGGTACTGCACAATGTCTTTTAGCGTGAGTGTCTGGATTTTCAGTAGCGGATGTCCCGGCGGGGTGATCACGCAATGATGCCAGTCGTAGCAGGGCAGGGTGACGAGGCCCTCGTAGCTTGACAGGCTTTCGGTCGCGATGCAGAGGTCGGCTTCGCCGTGTAAAACTTGTTCGGCGATCTGTGTCGGGGTGCCCTGATGCAATCCCAGCTTAACCTTGGGGTAGCGTTCGATAAACTGTTTCACTACGGGTGGCAGGGCATAGCGTGCCTGAGTATGGGTGGTGGCGATGGTCAACTGGCCGGTATCCTTGGAGTGAAATTCTTGAGCAAATTGCTTAAAATTTTCAGCATCCAGCAGCATGCGCTGTGCGATCGCGAGCAGTCCTTTGCCAGGCTCGGTGATGGCGGCGATGCGTTTGCCGTTGCGTACGAAAATTTCGATGCCCAGTTCTTCCTCGAGCAATTTGATTTGCTTGCTGATTGCGGGTTGTGAGGTGAAAAGGGCTGCGGCCGCATCGGAAATTTTCAGGTCGCGCCGTACAATTTCGTTGAGGTAGCGCAATTGTTGCAGGTTCATGATCTTGCCTATATTCTATTTGGTTATAAAATGATAACAGGAATTCATTAAACATATCGATAGCGCTGGGTTAAAATGCGCGCCTGAATTTACTGGGCATTTACCTGATGGATTGGATGTATACCTTATCCGGCTTTTTGGTCGGTCTTATTGTCGGTGTGACCGGGGTCGGTGGCGGTTCGCTAATGACGCCTTTGCTGGTGATGTTTTTTGGCGTGTCGCCTGCGACGGCGGTCGGGACCGACTTGTTGTATGCTTCGCTGACCAAGACACTGGGCGCATGGGTACATAGTCGTCGCGGCACGGTAGAGTGGAAAGTGGTCGGGTTGCTGGCGATGGGGAGTCTGCCTGCGGCACTGGTGACGATATTGCTGCTTAAATATTTGGCGCTCGATGAAAAGGTGCTGCGTAGCGTAGTTACCAGTGTGCTGAGCATCGCGCTGTTGCTTACCGCAGTTGTGCTGCTGTTCAAGGAACAGATCAAGAAGCTCGGTCGCAGCCGTGACGGGCGAGTGTATGAGTTGCATCATCGCTATCTGCCGGGAGCAACGATCGCAACCGGCGTGGTGGTAGGAGCACTGGTGACGGTGTCCTCGATCGGTGCCGGGGTGCTGGGTACGGTGGCGTTGCTGTTTTTGTACCCGCGCATGTCACCTGTCAAGGTGGTCGGCACGGATATCGCCCACGCGGTGCCGCTGACCGCCTTTGCCGGCATGGGGCATCTGGCACTCGGTACCGTGGATTTAGTGTTGCTGGGTAGTCTGCTGATCGGTTCGCTGCCGGGGATTTACATTGGCAGTCATCTGAGCGCCCGGGTGCCGGAACGAATTTTGCGCCCGCTGCTGGCGGTGATGCTGCTGATTATCGGTTTAAAGATGGTGTTCTACAAATAAGGAAGAATCATGAGTGAAAATAAAGCCAACAAACCTAAAACGGTCAGCTGGTTCAACGGCTGCGGCGGGCGCATCGGCGTTGTGGTCGGTCAAACCGGCGAACACGCTTATATAGGCGCGGCATTGCGTCACGATGAGGATTCGGACGTGGCGCAAATTTTGGCTTACGGTGCGAAATTTCCGCTGGCGGCCGCCTTGTTGCTGCCGGTATCGAAACGTTATCCGGATGAGGAAGTTTAAATGTATCGTTACGATCAATTTGATCATCAGATTATCGCGGAGCGTGTCGCGCAGTTTCGCGGTCAGGTTGAACGCCGGCTGTCAGGCGAACTGACCGAAGACGAGTTTCGTATTCTGCGTCTGCAAAACGGCCTGTATATGCAGATTCACGCCTATATGCTGCGTATTGCCGTTCCCTATGGTTTGCTATCAAGTGAACAGGTGCGCATGTTCGCGCATATCGCCCGTAAATACGACCGTGATTACGGGCATTTTACGACGCGCCAGAATATCCAGTTCAACTGGATCAAGCTGCCCGATGCACCCGATATTCTCGCCGATTTGGCCAGTGTGGAAATGCACGCGATTCAGACTTCCGGCAATTGCATCCGCAATATCACCTGTGACGAATTTGCAGGCGTAGCGCGGGACGAGATCGTCGATCCGCGCCCCTATGCTGAAATACTGCGCCAGTGGAGTACCTTTCATCCAGAATTCGGTTTTCTGCCGCGCAAGTTTAAATTCTCCATCACCGGCGCTTCAGATGATCGTGCGGCAATCGCGGTTCACGATATTGGGCTGGCTGTGGTTAAGAACGATCAGGGTGAAGTGGGCTTTCGCGTGCTGGTTGGCGGAGGCCTTGGTCGCACGCCTGTTATCGGTACCGAAATCTGTGCGTTTGTGCCCTGGCAGGACGTGATCACCTATGTCGAATCCATCGTGCGTGTCTATAACCAGTACGGACGCCGCGATAATATGTATAAGTCGCGTATCAAGATATTGGTCAAAGCGCTCGGCATCGAGGAGTTTCGCCGTCAGGTTGAAGCCGACTGGCAATTTACGCGCGGCGGCCCTTGCACTATCACGCAACAGGAACTGGATCGTGTGAGCGCCTGCTTTACTGCTCCGCCGTATCAGACTTTGCCGGATAGCGATCTGGATGCGTTGCAAAACGATAACAAGGCCTTCGCCAACTGGTTGCAACGCAACGTCAAATCGCACAAGGTGGCAGGTTATGCCTCAGTGGTGCTGTCGCTCAAAAAAACCGGCATTGCACCGGGGGATGCGACCTCAGCACAACTGGATGCCGCTGCCGAACTGGCCGAACGTTATAGCTTCGGTGAGCTGCGTGTGACGCATATGCAGAATCTGGTGCTGGCTGACGTTAAGCAAGCGGACCTGTTTGAACTGTGGCAGTCCGCGAAAGGGTTGGGGCTGGCGACACCGAACATCGGTTTGCTGACCGATATCATCTGCTGTCCGGGAGGCGATTTCTGCACGCTGGCGAATGCGCGCTCGATTCCGTTAGCACGTGCGATTGCCGAATGTTTCGATGATATCGACTTCTTGCACGACATCGGCGAGATTGATCTTAATATCTCCGGTTGCGTCAACGCCTGTGCGCATCACCACATCGGGCATATCGGCATCCTCGGCGTAGATAAAGACGGCGAAGAGTGGTATCAGGTCTCGATCGGCGGCGCGCAGGGCAATGACAGTTCCATCGGTAAAGTGATCGGACGTTCGTTCTCATTCGGACAAATTCCGGAGGTTTTAGCCCGGCTGCTGACGGTTTATGTCGAAAACAGGTATGACGACGAGCGTTTTATTGACACCGTGCGTCGTCTCGGATTCGAGCCGTTTAAAACTTACGTGTATGCAACGGAAGTTGAAAATGACAAGGAACTGGCTGGCATCGACTATGAGTTGCTGAAAGTCGGCGTGCCGTATGACATGCCCTATTATTCACCGAGGTTTTAAAAATGATCATTAAAAACAAAACGATCGTTGAGGACGGCTGGTGCGTGTTACGCCTTGCGGATGATCAGACGCCGGACAGCGTGATGGTGCCCTCAGGTTCTGTGATCGTGCCGTTGGCAGTGTGGCTGGCGCAGCGCGAAACACTGAAAGCCCGCATTGATGTGGGCGTCTGGCTGGCAAGCTGCGACCGACCCGAATTGTTGAATCCGGACGAGGTTGCAACACTCCCCGTGATCGCAGTCGATTTTCCGAAATTTGCCGATGGACGCGGTTACACCCTCGCTTATTTGTTGCGCGAGCGACTAGGATTCAAGGGCGAATTGCGCGCCATTGGTGATGTGTTGCGCGACCAGTTGTATTACATGCAGCGCGTGGGTTTTGACGCTTTTGCGGTACGCCCGGATAAAAATATCAACGATGCACTCAAAGCGTTGAGCGATTTTTCGGAAAACTATCAGGCATCCGTCGATCAGCACGAGCCTTTGTTTCGACGTGTATCGCGAGGTGTCGCATGAGCGATCTGCAAGTGAAAGTTGAGCAGGTTAAAGCGCTGTTGGCCTCGGCTGTCGCTGAGTTTGGCGCGGTTACCTTTGCCAACAGTCTGGGTGCGGAAGATATGGTGCTGACCGACTTAATTGCTCAGTTTCAGCCGGAAATTGCGATGTTTAGTCTGGATACCGGACGGCTGCCGCAGGAAACGTATGATTTGATGCAGGCAGTGCGCGAGCGCTATGCCGTACCCTTGACCGTGTATTTTCCTGAATCCGCATCGGTTGAAACGCTGGTCGCAAAAAATGGCGTGAACGGATTTTACGACAGCGTGGAGAAGCGCAAAGCCTGCTGCTTTGTTCGCAAGGTCGAGCCGTTGAAGCGCGCGCTGACGGGTAAGCGTGCATGGATTACCGGCATGCGCCGCGATCAGGCCGTCACGCGCGGCACCTTGGAAGTCTCATCGTATGATGCGGATCAGGGCTTACATAAACTCAATCCGTTGCTCGATTGGACCAATGCCGAAGTTTGGGAATATATCAAACAGCACGATGTGCCTTACAATAAGCTTCATGATCGGTTTTATCCCAGCATCGGCTGTGCACCCTGTACCCGTAACGTGACGCCCGGCGAAGATATTCGTTCAGGTCGTTGGTGGTGGGAGAGTGCAGATGGCAAAGAATGCGGCCTGCATGCAGGCAAGATTTCGAAATTATCGTAGTTTGAGTTTCAATTCATCAAAATTGATTTAATAGAAAGAAACCATGAGCAATCGTATTTTTACCCATCTGGATGCGCTCGAATCTGAATCCATCCACATCATGCGCGAAGTCGCGGCGGAGTGCAAAAATCCTGCGTTGTTGTTTTCCGGCGGCAAGGATTCTATCGTGATGCTGCGACTGGCCGAAAAAGCGTTTCGGCCGGCCAAGTTTCCCTTTCCGCTGGTGCACATCGACACCGAACATAACTTTCCGGAAGTCATCGCGACCCGTGACAAGCTGGCAGCTGATCTGGGCGAGCGCCTGATTGTGCGTTCGCTGGAAGGCTCTATCGCGAAGGGTACGATCGTGATCAAGAATCCCGATCTGCCGCGCAATCCGTTTCAGTCGGTTACGCTACTGGAGACGATCGAAGAATTCGGTTTCGATGCCTGTATGGGCGGCGCACGCCGTGACGAGGAGAAAGCGCGCGCTAAGGAGCGTATTTTTTCGTTCCGCGATGAATTCGGTCAGTGGGATCCCAAGAATCAGCGCCCCGAGTTGTGGGATATCTACAATACGCGCGTGCATGCCGGCGAAAATATCCGCGTATTCCCGATCTCCAACTGGACTGAACTGGATATCTGGCAGTACATCGGCCGCGAAAACTTGCATATTCCGAGCATCTATTACGCGCACGAGCGCGAAGTGATACGCCGTGGCGGTTCGGTCATTCCGGTGTCGGATCTGGTGCAGCCTAAACCCGGCGAAAAAGTCGAAGTGCTCTCGGTGCGCTTCCGTACCGTAGGGGATGTGACCTGTACGGCGCCAGTCGAATCGACAGCCCGCAACGTCGAGGAAATTATTGCCGAGACGGCCACCACACGCATCACCGAACGGGGTGCGACCCGCATGGACGATCAGACATCGGATGCTTCGATGGAGTTGCGCAAGAAGGAAGGGTACTTTTAATCATGACTGACACGACACAATTACTACGTTTTATCACCGCGGGTTCAGTCGATGACGGCAAGAGCACGCTGATCGGCCGCCTGCTGCACGATTCGAAATCCATCTTTGAAGACCAGTATTCTGCGATCTCGAAAACTTCCGAGAAACGCGGTATGGCAGCGGTCGATCTGTCTTTGCTGACCGACGGGCTGCAGGCCGAGCGCGAGCAGGGCATCACCATCGATGTGGCCTACCGTTATTTCGCGACACCAAAACGCAAGTTCATCATCGGCGATACGCCAGGACACGAACAATACACCCGCAATATGGTGACGGCGGCGTCCACTGCGAATCTGGTGGTGATTTTGATCGATGCGCGCCGCGGCGTGCTGGTGCAGACGCGACGTCACACTTATCTGGCATCACTCGTCGGCATCCCGCACATCGTGCTGGCAGTCAACAAGATGGACATGGTTGAGTATTCGGAGGCGCGTTTCAACGAAATTTGCACCGAATATTTGGCTTTTGCGGCACAACTGGGGCTGCACAACGTAACCTGTGTGCCGCTGTCGGCGCTGGTGGGCGATATGCTGGTCGATCGAGGTGAAAATCTGGCCTGGTATCAGGGGCCGACCCTGATGGAATTGCTGGAAAATGTCGAGATCGACCATGACGTGAATACGACCGATTTTCGCTATCCGGTGCAATGGGTATGCCGTCCACAAACCGAGGAGTATCACGATTTTCGCGGCTTTATGGGGCGTATTGAGGCAGGATCTGTGTCGGTGGGCGATGAAATCACCGTGCTGCCGGCAGGCCGCACCAGTCGCGTCAAGGAAATCGTCACGCTGGACGGCAATCTTGAAACCGCGTGTGCGCCGCAATCAATCTGCATCACATTGGCAGACGAGATCGATATTTCGCGTGGCGATATGTTCGTCAAGGCGGATTATCTGCCGGCGGTGACCAAAGAGTTCGACGCAATGCTGTGCTGGTTGTCGGAGACGCCTTTGGACAAGAACCGCAAATATCTGGTCAAGCACACAACGCGCACCGCTAAATGCCTGTTTTCCAGCATCGATTACCGTGTGGATGTGAATACGCTCGAGCAGCACGCGAATCCTGTGGTGAACATGAACGATATTGCGCATGTAAAACTGAAGGTGCAACTGCCGCTGGTGACGGACCACTATAAGCGTAACCGTGCGAGTGGCAGCTTTATCGTCATCGATGAGGCAACTAACAATACGGTTGCCGCCGGGATGATCTGCTAGCTTTTCTGATCGTCAGACGTTAAAAAGCCCGGGATTGCCGGGCTTTTTAACGTCTGACGATCAGGTTTTGCGTAGTTCAAAAAATTATCGGCCGCATCGCTATTTCGCCTGCGGCGGTGTGAGTGGATTGTCGGTTCTGTAAATGGCGCGAGGTAATAGCAACTGCGCTGTCCGTTTGCAGGGGGGCGGCGACTGTCGCTGGAAAATAATTTTTGGCTTTGGATTTTGAGCGCGTCCCGATATACTGCGCTTACTATGCGGTAATTTTTTAAAAGGAATAAGCACTATCATGAAAACCATTTTTCTCGTCGACGACTCCGTCACTATTTTGTTGAGTATGAGCGCAATTCTGTCCAAAGCTGGCTATGCGACCGAAAAGGCGGCTAGCGCAGAAGAAGGGCTCGCTAAGCTTAAAGGCGGACTCAAGCCGGACCTGCTGATCACCGATTTGAATATGCCCGGCATGAATGGTATCGAGTTTATCCGTGAAGTGCGGAAATTGCCTAATCACCGTTTTATGCCAATTCTGTTCCTGACTACAGAGTCGCAACAATCGAAGCGCGACGAAGCCAAAGCTGCGGGGGCATCCGGCTGGTTGGTTAAGCCGGTGAATGCGGAGCAATTAATAGGCACTATCAAACTCGTCGTTAAATAATCCCGATATGTTATTAAACTCGCGCCAAATTAAGTTGCGACAGGTTGTGGTTGCACTGCTGACGGCGGGGGCCTGTGCGGCGGCGGTCTATTTGTTGCATACGCCCTTTCATGATTGGCTGCATGCGGCAACTGGTATGACCGATAGAGTGGCGGACTAGGCCGGAACGCTGATCATCGTTTTGGGCAGCTTTCTTGTCAGTAACATGGTTTCGCTGGCGATTTTTCAAGACCGGCTGCTGGGGATGCGCTCGACTCAGCTTGATTTGCAGAAAAAAGTTGCCAGTTTTGAGGCGATTATCAATAACGTGGCCAGCGATCTGAGTCATCTGCCTACGCTGACCCAACTGCTCAATGACCAGTTGCACGCGATTACGGTGGAGACGGAGCGTTCGGCGTTCGGGATTGTCGAACGACTGCAACTCATCGACGGGGTGATCGAGGATCTGGTGTCCACAGTTTCCAGCGGTGCTCAAGATGCGGAGTTGATGATACAGTCGGGCGAGAGGAACGTCAGCTCTAACGTACAATTGATCGAAAATCTCAATCAGTATATACAAAATCGCTTCATTGAATTTGAAGCCGACCGTCAAAGCATTTCTGTCGTGGTGCAGCAGGCTCGCTCGATGACATCGCTGATCGATATGATTAAGGGGATTTCTTCGCAAACCAATCTGCTGGCGCTTAATGCGGCGATTGAAGCGGCGCGTGCCGGTGAGGTCGGGCGCGGTTTTGCCGTAGTGGCTGACGAGGTACGCAAGTTGTCAGGTGAAACGGATGTTGCGGTATCAGAAATTCAGCAGGGGATAGGCCGCGTTGCGCAAACCATCGAAGAACAGTTCAAAAACAAACTTGAGCACGAGAGCACGGGTCAAGAAAAAGAGGTTCTGGAGAGTTTTTCATCCCATCTGGACAGCATGAGCGGTAATTATCATCGCCTGATGCAGCGTGATGAGGAAATGATCTCCCGTCTCAAAGAAACCAGCACGACCTTGTCTTCCATGTTCATGGAGGTGTTGGCTAGTATTCAGTTTCAGGACGTGACGCGCCAGCAGATTGAACAGGTGCAGGGGGCTTTGTCACGGCTCGATGCGCATGTAGTGCAGATGGTCGACATGATGCGTAACAAGGATTTTTCAAGCTCAGCCTCGATTAAGGATCACTTCGAACAGATCTATCAGGGCTATGTCATGGATCATCAGCGCACTATTCACGACGCAGTAGTCGGCGCAGCACACAATCCTCCGAGTTCTTCACAGCAAAAAATTGAATTGTTTTAACGGGCGGCTTGCCGCAATACAATTGAAATAGGAATCGTGTTCAATATTAACAGGAGAGCTCCATATGACACAGGCGCATAGTACCATTGCTGTTAAAGACGATATGACCATATACAATGCCGCAGTGCAGAAACAGACGCTGCTGGATGCGCTCAATACGTGTGATGAGCTGGATCTGGATTTGTCCCAAGTGGCAGAAATGGATACGGCTGGCTTTCAGGTTTTGCTGCTGACCAAGCGTGAAGCGATCAAGGCGGGTAAAGCGGTTCATTTGACCGCCCACAGCAAGGCGGTGACAGAAGTGCTCGATTTATACAATATGGCGGGCTATTTTGGCGATCCTATGGTGATTACTGCACATGAGCACGCAGCAGGGAATCGTAGGTAGATTTTAACGATTAGATACAAAGCGTTGTTGATACGAAGTTAATACGTTTTTGGGGGTGGCATGGACGAGATTCAGCAGGCATTTGTTGTCGAAGGCCGTGAACTGTTGCAGATGATGGAAGAAAATCTGTTGCAGATGGAAGAGCGTGGCAGTGATCCTGAGATTATTAATGCGATTTTTCGCGCGGCTCATACGATTAAGGGAGGAGCGGGCGTCATCGAGTGTCAGTTCGTGGTTGAGTTTACCCATGTGCTGGAAAATGTGCTCGATGAAATGCGTGCCGGCAATATCGTTGCAGATCAGACCTTGGTCGAGGTGCTGCTGATTTGTGCGGATCAGTTAGGTGCACTCCTGAACTGCATTGAAAACGAATGCCAACCGGGGGAAGATGTCAATCTGACCAGTGCAGCGCTGCGCGAAAAATTGCAGCACTATCTGAGTAAACCCGCAGGCAAGGGCGATGTGGCGCTTACTGAGGCTGATGTGCAAGTCAGCGGCGGTGGTCAAATGGAGACCGACAACTGGCATATCTCGTTGCGTTTCGGTCCCGATGTGCTGCGCAAAGGTATGGATCCCGCGTCATTTTTGCGCTACCTGATGGAGTTAGGGGAGATCGTTCATCTGACCACGCTGCCGGATGCGATGCCGAATGCCGAAGAGATGGATGCGGAATCCTGTTACCTGGGTTTTGAAATCTCCTATAAATCGGAGGCAGAGAAATCGCAGATTGAAAACGTATTTTCATTTGTCAGCGATGATTGCGTCGTGCATATCTGGCCGCCGCACAGCAAGCTGGCCGACTTTATCAGTACGATTGAAACGCTGCCGGAAGACACGATGCGTCTGGGCGAAATTTTGATTCTCTGTGGCGCGTTGACACAAAACGAACTGGATATCGCGTTAAACACCCAATCTGATCGCGTCGATGACCGTTCAGTACAACCCAAGATTGGCGACTTGCTGGTCAATCAGGGGGTGGTGACCGCGGAAGTGGTAGAAGCCGCAGCCGTCAAACAGGGGAAAGTTGCGGATAAGAAAACAATCGAATCGCAATTGATACGGGTGCAGGCCGCTAAACTTGACCAGTTGATCGATCTGGTCGGCGAAATGGTGATTGCCAGCGCGGGCGCAAACATGCAGGCGCGCAAAAGCGGTGAAACGGCGCTGGTGGAATCCACGTCGGTCATCTCAATGCTGGTCGAGCAGATCCGCGATAGCGCCTTGCAGTTGCGCATGGTGCAAATCGGCGAGACTTTCACCCGTTTTCAGCGTGTGGTGCGCGACACCAGTCGCGAACTCGGTAAAGACATTGAGCTTGTGATCAGCGGCAGTGATGCTGAACTTGATAAGTCGGTTGTTGAAAAACTGGGCGATCCGCTGATGCATCTGGTGCGCAATGCACTCGATCACGGTGTTGAATCCCCCGATGTTCGTCTCGCACGCGGCAAGCCGGCTCGCGGCACGCTCAAGCTTAACGCTTATCATGAGTCTGGCGGCATCGCGATCGAGATCATCGACGATGGCGGCGGGATGAACCGGGATAAAATTCTCAACAAGGCGCGTGAGCGTGAGTTGATCACGGCCAATCAGGTGCTCACTGACAGTGAAATTTTCGGTCTGATTTTTGAACCCGGTTTTTCCACGGCCGATAAGATCACCAATATCTCCGGTCGCGGTGTGGGGCTGGACGTCGTCAAACGCAATATCACCGCGCTCAGAGGTACGATTGAGGTGGAGAGCCGTGAGGGGGAAGGATCCACTTTCCGGATTCGATTGCCGCTGACGTTAGCGATCATCGACGGATTCCTGGTCGGCGTGGGGCGAGCCTCCTATGTGATTCCGCTGGGAACCGTGGTCGAATGCATCGAGCTGTCGGAAAAAGACCGGGCGGATACGCTGACGCGTCAATATATCAATTTGCGCGGTGAAGTGCTGCCGTTCGTGCGGTTGCGTGAACAGTTTGAAATCAGCGACGGCGGTGGTAAGCGCGAAAATATTGTGGTGGTGCAGTATGCTGGACAGAAAATCGGTCTGGTTGTCGATGAACTGATGGGGGAATTTCAGACCGTGATTAAACCGCTGGGTACTATTTTTAAACATATCAAAGGCATAGGAGGGTCTACTATCCTGGGGTCAGGCGAGGTCGCACTGATACTCGATGTGCAGTCTTTGGTGGCTTTGGCCACCGTGCAGCAAAACAGGATTCAGGCAGCATAGCAACCCGTTTAATTATTTGTCCTAAGGAGTGAGAGATGTTTAAAAATTTACGTATTGGTGTTCGTCTTGGCATTGGTTTTGGTTTGATGGTGTTGCTGCTGTCCATTATTTCGATTTTCTCTTATAACCGGCTGATGCAGATCAGTACTGATATCGGTGATGTGATCAACGACAAATTTCCCAAGACGGTGGTGGCGAACGAAGTTATCGATCAGATCAATGTGATTGCGCGCGCGCTGCGCAACTCGCTGCTGGTCAAAGGGGACGACGTGCAGAAGGAGCTGGATCGCGTGATGGAAGCGCGCAAGAATATTTTGGCGGGTTTTGATAAGCTTGAAAAGAGCATCCGTTCAGAAGATGGTAAAAAAATGCTCGCCGCAACACTGGAAGCGCGCAAGCTCTATGTGGAAGACCAGAATAAATTTATCGAGCTGCAAACGGCCGGAAAGCGCGATGAGGCTGTTGAGTTGATGGTCACCAAAATGCGCAAGACGCAGGGCGATTACATTAAGTCTGTTTCGGAGTTGATCAACTTTCAATCTGAGCTGATGAAGAAAACCGGCGCGGAAGCCAATGTGGCGGTGGAAGGGGCACAGCGATTGATTTTAGTTTTGTCGCTGTCCGCCATCCTGATCGCCGTGGGTTTTGCCTTTTGGGTTACCCGTAGCATCACTCGTCCGCTGGATGAAGCCGTGAACGTGGCCAATAACTTGTCCGAAGGTAACCTGAACGTCAAGATTGTGGTGGAGTCAACCGATGAAACCGGACAGTTGCTCAGTGCCATGCAGAATATGGTCACCAAGCTGACTGAAATTATCACCACCGTACGCGGTAATGCCGATGCCTTAGCCAGTGCCTCGGAAGAGATCAGCGCGACCGCGCAATCTTTGTCGCAGTCATCGTCTGAACAGGCGGCCAGCGTTGAAGAGACGACCGCGTCGATCGAGCAGATGACCGCCTCGATTGACCAAAATACTGAAAATGCCAAAGTGACCGATGGCATGGCAGGTAAGGCCGCAAGGGAAGCGACCGAAGGCGGTCAGGCGGTTGAAAATACCGTGACTGCAATGAAACAGATCGCGGGCAAGATCGGCATCGTGGACGACATCGCCTACCAGACCAATTTGCTGGCTTTGAATGCGGCGATTGAAGCGGCGCGTGCCGGTGAACACGGCAAGGGCTTCGCGGTGGTGGCCGCTGAAGTGCGTAAGCTGGCTGAACGCTCGCAGGTGGCCGCTCAGGAAATTGGCGAGCTGGCTGGCAGCAGCGTGAGCATGGCGGAAAAAGCCGGCAAGCTGCTCGAGGCAATGGTGCCATCGATCAACAAGACGTCCGATCTGGTGCAGGAAATTGCGTCAGCCTCGAGTGAGCAGGCAAGCGGCGTGGGCCAAATCAACAGCGCGATGGGGCAACTGAACCAGACCACGCAGCAAAATGCGTCCGCCTCGGAAGAGCTGGCGGCAACAGCTGAAGAAATGAGCAGTCAGGCTGAACAGCTGCAATCGGTGATGACCTTCTTCAAACTGAGCGATTCCTCAGCAACAACGTTAACACCTGCACGCCATGTTTCACGCGTACCGGCACAGTCCGCACGTGCACCTGCCAGAAAAGCGAATCAATATGTCAGTGGTGCGCCCAGCGAGCAAGACTTTGAACGTTTCTGAGGTGAATGAACATGAGTACAGCTAAAAATCTGCCAGTTGCTGTGAATACGGCGGTGAGCGCAGCCGTCGATGATCATCAGTATCTGACCTTTTTGTTGAGCGGCGAAATGTTTGCCATCGCTATCCTCAACATCAAGGAAATCATCGAATATGGCAGTTTGACTGAAGTGCCGATGATGCCGGGGTTTATACGCGGGGTGATCAACCTGCGCGGCAGCGTCGTGCCGGTGGTGGATCTGGCGGTGCGTTTCGGTCGCAGTAAAACCGAGGTGTCGCGACGCACCTGTATTGTGATCATTGAAGTCGAGGGGAGCGATGAAACGCATCAGGACATCGGGGTGATGGTGGACAGCGTTTCTGAAGTACTGGAAATTCCGACGGCCGAAATTGAACCGGCTCCAGCTTTTGGCGCCAAAATCCGGGTAGATTTCATTAAGGGCATGGGAAAAGTTGCCGGGAAGTTTGTCATTATCCTCAATGCCGATAAGGTGTTGTCGGTGGACGAACTGTCGATGCTGGGGCAGGCGGCTGCAGGCGGTGTGCCGGAGTTGTCCGCCTGATTGAGCCGCATCGATTAACCGCTCATACTGATCTGAGTCCTGTTTCGGAAGGTGAGTGAAGTTGCAAAACGGACACTGAAATCGATCGGTGCACCTGACCAGCAGGATTTCGAGTATTTTTAAAACAATTGGGCCGGATTCTTCGGCCCAATTTCAATTAATCAGACGGTTTTTGACAGCGCTTCAAGCTGGCTTTGGAATTGTTCTATCGGTGCGGGTTTGCCGAAGTAATATCCCTGATAGCACATGCAGCCGTTCTGTTTTAAGAATGCCAGTTGCGCCTCTGTTTCAACGCCTTCAGCAATCACATTCAGCCGGAAATTCTGCGCCATCGCGATAATGGTTTTGACCATCACCGCATCGTTTTCATCGGTTGCAATATTGCGCACAAAACTCTGGTCGATCTTGAGCTGATCCAGCGGTAAATTTTTCAGATAGGAAAGCGATGAATAGCCGGTGCCGAAATCATCCATCGACAGTCTGACGCCGAGCGATTTTAAGGCGCACATCTTCTGCACAATGTCACTCACATCGTTCAGCACCACGCTCTCAGTGAGTTCGAGTTTTAAACGTTGCGGCACAATGCAGTACGCTCGTATGAGCTCAGCGATGTGTTCGACGAATCCTACCTGTTTAAATTGCTGTACGCTGACATTGACCGCCAGTATCAGGTTGCAGGTCATCGGTCTGTCAGCCCATACCGCCAGTTGCAGACAGGCCGTTTTTAGTACCCATGCGCCGACTTCGAGGATCAGCGAGGTTTCCTCTGCAATGGGAATGAAGTGTGCGGGCGATACCATACCGCGTATTGGATGTATCCAGCGTACCAGTGCTTCTGCGCCGATCGCACGACGGTCATTGTCGACTTGAATTTGGTAGTAAAGTTGCAACTGATCATTCGGCAGGGCATGGCGCAAGTCGTTTTCCAGCGTGACGCGTGCTTCGACGGCCTGCTGCATCAGCGGATCGAAAAAACGTACTGCATTGCGACCGGAGTCTTTGGCCTGATACATGGCCATATCGGCGTGTTTGAGCAGATCGTCCGTTGATTCCTCGATGCCGCGATATAAACACACGCCGATGCTGGGCGAGCTGTGATGATGTTTTTCTTTGAGCCGATAAGGAACAGAGAGTGCACTGCGTATTTTTTCGGCAATTGCGGCAATATGTTTCGAGGTTTCTTCGGCACGGGTATCAATCTCTTCGACCAGTATGACAAATTCGTCCCCCCCTAAGCGAGCAACGGTGTCGATTTCACGCACGCAAAGTTTGATGCGCTCGGCGACTTCGATCAGCAGGAGATCGCCGTAATCATGTCCCATCGTATCGTTGAGGGTCTTGAATCTGTCCATGTCGAGAAACAGCACCGCACCAAAGCGGCGGCTGCGTGCTGAGACCGACAGTGCAGCGTGTAAACGATCGAGCAACAGGCGCCGGTTGGGCAGGCGGGTCAGCGCATCGTAGAATGCCAGATTGCGAATTTCCTCCTCGGCGAGTTTGCGCTGTGTGATGTCGCTGAAAATAGCGACATATTCAGTCGTTTTTCCGTTTTCGTCACGCACGGCGGTAATCGTCATCCATTTCGGGTAAATCTGGCCGCTCTTGCGTTTGTCCCATATTTCGCCCCGCCACCTGCCAAGCGTCGTCAGTTGTTGCCACATCGCGCTATAAAATGATTTTTCATTGCGCCCGGCACTCAGGATACGTGGATTTTCTCCCAGCACTTCTTCCTGACTGTAGCCTGTGATGCGCTGAAATGCCTGATTGACTTTAATGATCGTGCCGTGGGCGTCGGTGATCATAATGGCTTCATGCGTTTCAAAAGCCGCTGCGGCAACCCTGAGTTGCTCTTCTTTTAACTTGCGTCCGGTAATGTTCCGCCCTGTGCCGCGCAGTCCAAGCAGGTGGCCGGCATCATCATAAAACGGCACGCCACTTACTTCTTCCCACAGGATCGCACCGCTCGGCGTGATGTCGCGATGTTGTAATTTGAAGGGTTGGTTTTTACTGATGGCGAGGTTGACGATGCGGGCTGCCATATCGATATCCTCAGGTGGCATAAACTCAGCAGGTGCGTGGCCCAGCAATTGCTCCGGTGTGTATCCTTTGACTTCGATCGACCGGTTCGAGACATAGGTATAGCCCAGATTGATATCGATTTCCCACAGATACTCCCCGGATGCTTCGCTGACGTCGCGTAATCGCTGTTCGCTGTAGCGCAGTGCAGCCTCGGATTTTTTGCGTTCTGTGATGTCGCGGTGATAGGCAATGTTGTATTCTTTATCGCCAAATTTGACGAAATTCGCCGAGACTTCGATCGGGAAAATAGATCCGTCGCGCCGTCGGTGGCGCGTTTCGATCGTGATGCCGCCCTTGTGCTGCAATTCATGCCAGTGCGCTAGCCACACGTCGGGGGGGAAGTCGGGATCCAGATCGTGGATCGTCATCGACAGTAATTCTTCTTTGCTAAAGCCGTGACAATGTAAGGCAGCTTCATTGGCGTAGCAAATGCGTGCCTGCTCATTCACCCAGAGTATGCAGTCGGGCGCATAGTCGCTGGCAAACTGGGTCAGCTCTAGCCGCTCTTCCATTTTCTTGCGTTCGGTGATGTCGACGAAGGTGCATACCACCTGTTCAACTTCATTATTCGGGTTCAGTTGCGGTGCGGCACTGACCAGCAGCCAGACGCGATCGCGTTTTGATGGACGATAGACCCCCATTACGACATCGTGAACCAGACTTTTAGTGGCAATGGACACAGGTACCGGATGCTCGCTGCCCGGGAAGGGGGAGCCGTCTTCGTGGATAACGTTCCAGTCCGGATCAAAAGAGGATTTACCCAATAGCTGTGCTTCGGAGAGTCCCAGCAGATCGAGCGCGATCTGATTGCAAAGTAAAATCTCGGCCCTTGCGGATTGCAGTAAGACGCCGACCTGCAGCTTATCAATCAGATTGCGCGCCTGTTGCTCGCTGTTTTTTAAGGCAGCTTCAGCCCGTTTGCGTTCTGTGATGTCGCGCGCGATACCAAATACACCGATCAGTTGCCCTGTATCGTCGTATACCGGTGTTTTAGAGGTTTCGAACAGGCCGCAATAGCCCGTATCTTTAAAGGTCAGCCATCCTTCATTGATACATACCGTACCGGTATTCATGGCAGCGCGATCATGTTCTCGAAATGAATCGGCCTGTTCGCGGCTGATAAAGTCGTAATCGGTTCGGCCAACGATTGCCGCTTCAGCCGTGCCGAGCATGCGTTCGACGACGGGATTGCAGGCAAGGTAGACACCGTCGGGGGCTTTGAGCCAGACCAGATCTTTGATCGTGTTGAACAGTGTGCGCAGTCGCGCTTCATCGGTACCCCGCGGATGCGGGTATTGCATTTCAGTCGATGGTACGGCGAGTGATCGTCCCGTCACACAGCGGGCTTCATGATAGGTTTGTTCGATGATAGACAGCAGGGAGCGCCAGCTGTCGATATCGGGGAGATGTTCTGCATCGAGCCCAAGCTCGTGCAGTTGTCTTAGCAGCAGCGGTTTGAACTCAGTGTTCATGCGCCAAAGCGTCATGCTGGATTTCGCTCACGCATAGATTGAAAAACAGCATTTATTCCTCTTCTGTAAAAAAACGGATCAGGCGATAATCATAGCATTAGCTAACGATTATCATCCGGCTGGATGATATGCTCTGCGTGTTAAAACAAATCGATTTTAACGCCGCTATCTTGAACCCGCTCAGTTGCCGAACGTACGCTGGCAAGCGCCGCATCAATTGCATCAGTCAGTTCCTGGTTAGCGCGCTCCATCAACTCAAAAACTTCGCTGCCCTGATTGCCGGCATGCAGCGATTGAACCGCGTTATCGATAGACTGAGTCATTTTTTTTGCCAGCATGCGTAGGGCGTTTCTGTGCGTTTCTGGCACTTGTTCTATTAATGCATCAATGCTGGCAAAATGCAGTTCGCTGGAATGGAATGCTGTTCTTGCGCGCGCCTGCCGGTAGGCCACCTGTTTCATGGTAAAGCTGTCAATTTTCGCCAGAGAGGCGACGGTCAGCGACTTGGCAAGCATCGATGAGGTGCTTGACGTCGCGGCGGCAGTGCTTACCTGATCAAGTTTTTCTTTGACACGATACGTGCTTTCCAGTGAGAGCTGTGTAGTCGCACTCATTGATTGTGCCGAACCTTGCATGCGGCTAGCCTCCGTAGCCACTGCGGTGAGCGACAGACGGATGTCACTGGAAAACACTGCCGTCATTTCCGATAGTTTGCGAACTTCATCGGCAACCACGGCGAAACCACGGCCTGATTCGCCGGCCCGGGCCGCTTCTATCGCCGCGTTGAGTGCCAGCAGGTTTACTTTTTTGACAATGACATCGATCTGCTGTGTGGCGTCAAGTGCCTTGTTTCCTTCATCGCTTAGCAGATTGACGGCCTGTTCGAGCGCGGTTGATTGTATCGACAGCTGTTCTATCTGTGCCGTAGCGGATCTGGACTCTTCCGCGCCTGCCTCGGCGGCTTGAGCAGACTGGCTGGCAAAGGCGGACAGACTGTCCACCACTTGTGCGACTTCCATTAAATCTTCCTGGCTGTGACCAAGGTTATCGAGTAGTCCTGCGCTGTTGATGCCATCGAGTTTGCCGCGGAATAGATCATCTTGAATTTGTTCCCGATGCACTGAAATCAGTTGCAATGCGCCATTCGTGAGTTGTACTGATCTTAAAAAATTGCCCTTGAGGCCGGCTTCTTCGATGAGTTCGATGTCGCCGCTCTGCCGGGTGATTTGTTCCAATGCACAGCTCATGTCATTGATGAAACGGTTAAGGGTGACGCTCATGTGCTGCATGGACAGCAATAGTTTGCCGGTCTCATCGTCACTGACGACGTTAATCTTAACTGAAAGGTCACCCTCGGTAATCCGGTTTGCAACATCAACGGCTTCGTTGAGCGGAGTTACGACGAAACGGCGTACGGCCCATTTGATCAGGAAAAAAAGCACCAGCTGCAACATGAGCTGGCCTGCGATCAGCGACAGAACGATGTTGTTCAGCAGTTTTAAATCGTCGCTCAGGTCAATCTCAATATCGGAGATGCCGTTGACAGTGCCCGCCTCAACTTCGTGACAGGACAGACAATCGGTGCCGTGGAAGTTGTGGCTTGCCACGTAGGGCGTCACGGCGCGGAACAGTCGGGTGCCATTTCGTTCGATAAACGTATAGGAGGGGCGCTTGTCGCTGATTGCATGTTGCTGTATTTCGTCAACGATTTTCTCGTTTACGGTGCCCGGTCCGAATTGCCGTGTAACCTGTTCGGTGCGTATCAGATTGAGCTTGGTAATATTGCCTGCGCTGGCAATTTTTTTAAGCAGCAGAGTGATGTTTTCGTGCCTGGTGATTTGTCCGGTTACCATCAGCATGTTGGCGCCGTCGATGACTTCATTGGCGATTTCCTCCGCCCGCTGTTGCACGGAATCGAGCATGATGTGCTTGATAGATTGGTACAGTGCAACGGTCGCGAATGACAGCAGCAGGAAAGTAATACTGTTAACGATCAGCAAAAATTTTGTCGTTAGTTGCAGGGTCTTGAAGGCGGAATGAAAGGTTTGATTATTCACGATATTGTTGATTAAAGTTTGTCGGTGCCGTTGGCCTAAAACAGCTCGATTTTTTTCACGGTTGTTTTCTTTTTCTCGGTCAGCATGCGTTCGTATTCCTGTTCAGCGCGTGCGACATCGATGGCGCTGGCCTGTGTGGTGGGAATCCTCCGGCAGTAGGCATCGCCATTCTGCGGAACAAACACCACTTTTCGCGACCAGGGGCCGCTAAAGTCAGAGGCAATCAGCTTGATGCCTTCGCGCTGCAACCATTCATTGGCAAATGCTGCATTGCGTTCGCCGATCGCCATGCGTATCGAGCTGATGATGGTGCCGCCACCGAAGGCTTTCGCCAGCAGGCGCGGCTTCTTTGCGCCCTTGCTAAGCAGTCCGTTGACCAGTACTTCCATCGAGTAGTCTCCATTGAGAATCACGTCGATGTCGGTGTTGCCGGTACTGGTGGTTGGCAGCAGAAAATGGTTCATGCCGCCCATTTTCAGGACGGGATCAAACAGGCAGACGGCAACGCAGGAACCCAGCAGGGTCGAGATAGGACGTTCAGCCTCGATTGCCCAGCCGCCGGGGTTAATATTGCGGGCGATACGCTCAAAATCCTTGCCTGTCTGATGGATCATGGTCTAGCTGCTTGAAAGTGGAATTAACTCAGTTTGAATTAACGTGGTCATTCTACAGGGATATGTAAGTTCGCGGTATGATGCGAGCCACGAAAATACAGAGTAATGGATGTATGATGCGCGCCATGAATAAACGTGAAATTTTCAAGCAAATCGCACTCGATATTGCCGAGGGTGAACTGGCTTTCCCGACCGGTGCACAGCTGGCCCTAAAACTGCGTCAGGCGCTCGATGATCCTGATTGCTCACTTGATGTCGCCGCCCGTCTGATACAGGCCGAGCCGCTGCTGGCCGCGCGGGTGATTGCCATCGCCAACTCTGTGCTCTACAACCGTTCCGGGCATGAGATCTCAGATGTGGAGATTGCCGTTATGCGGCTGGGATTTAATGTGGTGCGCTCGCTTGTGATGGCGCTGGTCGCGCGGCAGATGGCCGGCGTGTCGACCGATCCGCGCCATCGTGAACTGGTGGACCAGCTCTGGCAGCACACGGCACATGTTGCCGCTTTAGCGCAGGTTGTCGCACGGCACGTCACGTTGCAGAATCCGGAAACGGCGATGTTCGCCGGCATTATTCACGAAATCGGCGGTTTTTATATGCTGTCGCGGGCGGATGAATTCCCTGGCCTGCTTGAAGGCGATTTCTCCGACTGGATGGATTACGGCGAGGAGATGATAGGCCGAGCGGTACTCAAAAAACTTTCAATTCCTGAAGCCGTTTTAGATGAAATGGACGTGTTCTGGGAGGGATTTTTAGCCCTGCCGCCGGAAACGATGGCCGATACACTGCTGCTCGCCGAAGAACTGACTCCCGTGACGTCTCCGTTGCATCAGCTTGACGGTATGGCGGCGGGGCAGATGCAGACGGCTCAGATTGAAATGGTGATCGGCGAGGAAACCCTCAGCCGTATTCTCAATGAGGCGATGGAAGAGGTCGGTTCGCTGAGTCAGGCTCTGCAATTTTAGACGAGAACTATGAGTTACCAAATTAACGATACGGAATTTAAGCGTTTGAGCGGTCTGCTCTACGATATTGCCGGTATTTCGCTGTCTGACGCGAAAAAAGTATTGATGACCGGTCGCCTGTCCAAGCGCTTGATCGCGCTCGGTCTCGATACCTACACGCAATATTATAAATACGTTACCGATCCCTCTCATGCTGATGAACTGCGCTTTATGGTCGATCTGTTGACTACGAATGAAACGTATTTCTTCAGAGAGCCGCAGCATTTCGAATTTCTTAAGGAGATACTTCCTAAGAGCACAGAGCGCGGCGATGTGTACCATGTATGGAGTGCCGCGGCCTCCATCGGTGCTGAGGCCTACACTATCGCTATGGTGCTGGCCGACAAACTGGGGGTGGACGGAGCATGGGAGATACTCGGCACGGATATCAGTCATTCGGTATTAGAGCATGCGCGGCGCGGCCATTACCGTCTGGCGGAAGCAGAAAAAATACATCTGCCCTACCTGAAAAAGTTTTGCCTAAAAGGGCGCGACGATCAGGTTGGCACTTTTTTGATTGATAAGAAATTGCGTCAGCATGTGCGCTTCGAACAGCTCAATCTAAATGTCGAAGGCATGAAAAAAATGGGCGAATTCGATGTGATATTTTTGCGCAATGTATTGATCTATTTCGATATCCCGACGAAGCAGCGGGTGGTGGCTAATTTGATACGCAGTTTAAAATCAGGTGGCTATCTGATTGTGGGGCATTCAGAGTCGTTAAACGGAATTACCAATGTGCTGACTGCTGTTAAGCCGACGATCTATAGAAAACCCTGAGCATGAATGTGGTTACGCCTGAACGTGAGGTTTACCTTAAACCGGGCGATTTTTGCTTCGGAGAAGGGCGCTTGCGCATCACGACCTTGCTTGGTTCTTGTGTCGCTATCGTGCTGTGGCATCCGATTCTGTTGCATGGGGGCATGTGTCATTTCATGTTGCCGGGTCGCAATAAGCCGCGGGGTAATTTGCCGCTCGACGGCAAATACGGTGAGGAAGCCATGGCGCTGTTCATGCAGGAAATCACGCAGCGCCGCACTAAACCTGCAAGTTATCAGGTGCATATTTACGGCGGCGGCAATATGTTTGGCGGGCGGGCGGCCAGTCCCACCGACATCGGTTTTCAGAATATCGAGTGTGCACACAGCTTGTTGAGTCAATATGGTTTTACGCTTGATTATGATCATCTGGGCAGCTTTGGTCACCGCAAGGTGATGTTCGATGTGTGGAGCGGTGAAGTGGGTCTGGTTCATGTTGATCACAGAAATTCAGGAAAAAAATGAGTAAAATCAAAGTGTTGGTTGTTGATGATTCCGCTGTGGTCCGGGAGGTTGTCAAACAGGTGCTCGAGTCTGATCCGGGAATCACAGTGTATGCGACGGCGATGGATCCGATTTTTGCGATGGAAAAAATGAAGCTGCAGTGGCCGGATGTCATTGTGCTCGACATCGAAATGCCGCGCATGGACGGCCTGACTTTTCTGAACAAGATTATGAACGAGCGGCCGACCCCGGTGGTCATTTGTTCTACGCTGACCGAAAAAGGGGCGCAGGCGACCATGCAGGCACTGGCGGCGGGCGCGACCAGCATCATCACCAAGCCCAAGATGGGGGTGAAACGCTACTTGCAGGAAGATGCGTCCAATGATCTGGTCGGGGCAGTTAAGGCTGCTGCGCGTGCGAATATGCGTCGCTTGACCAATACACAGCAAAGGCCGCCCGTGCCCAGTCAAAAGCTTAATGCCGATGCGATTTTGCCCCCGCCCGGTGCTGCACGTTTAGGGATGACCTCCGAGCAGATCGTGGCCATCGGCACGTCAACCGGCGGTACTCAGGCGTTGGAGGCGGTGTTGACCGCGCTGCCGCGCGTGTGCGCCGGTATCGTGATTGTGCAGCATATGCCGGAAATGTTTACCGAAGCCTTCGCCCAGCGTTTGAACAGTCTGTGTCAGATCGAGGTGAAGGAGGCTAAAAATAATGACCGCGTGATTCCGGGGCGCGCCTTGATTGCGCCGGGAGGGAAGCACATGCTGCTCAAGCGCAGCGGGGCGCAATATCACGTTGAGATCGTTGAGGGGCCGCTGGTCAACCGGCATCGTCCGTCGGTCGATGTCTTGTTTCGTTCGGTAGCCAAATTTGCCGGCAAAAACGCGCTGGGTATCATTATGACGGGGATGGGGGACGATGGTGCCAGAGGATTGAAGGAGATGCGCGATGCCGGTGCGTATACTCTGGGGCAAAATGAAGATTCCTGTGTGGTGTATGGCATGCCCAAGGAGGCGATGAAGCTGGGGGCGGTCTGTGAAGAGCTCCCGCTGCAACAGATCGCCGGAAAAATCAGCGCAGTTCACGCCATGGTGTCGGGACGATAGCGAGTCTATGCAGTTGGTTTAAAACGCCACAAAATCAGGATGTTTACAGTGCCGATGGCAGAGCGTTGCGCCGATCGTTCAGTTTTAAATTGTAAACGGCTAAGCTTGCTGGAGTCATAAGATGGAAGCGTTCGCGAGACGCGCAGATTATCGCCCCTGTCGCTGTTGTCGCGATTCTGATGATAAGGAGACCACGTCAGAGTGGCTTACAAAGAAACTCGGCCTCCCAGAGCAATGAAAAGTTGAAAATTATCTATGGTCAATTATCAATTGACCATTTCTTATATTCCGTTATAATCCGCGCCCCTGCAAGACCGATAGTCGGTTTTGCAGCCTTGCTCCACCGTCTCGCATGGCGGGGGGCGTTTATAACCACAAGGAGATGTAATGCGACATTACGAAATCGTGTTTATCGTGCATCCTGATCAAAGCGAGCAAGTGCCTGCAATGATCGAGCGTTATCGCACATTAGTAACAGCAAAGGGCGGTCAGATTCACCGTCTGGAAGATTGGGGCCGCCGTCAATTGGCGTACGCAATTCAAAAAATTCACAAAGCACATTACGTGCTGATGAATATCGAATGCAATCAGGAAATTTTGGATGAACTGGAACACGCGTTCCGCTTCAATGATGCCGTTCTGCGTCATCTGACCGTTAAGACCAAGGCTGCTGTTACCGTTCCATCGGCAATGATGAAGGAAGAAAAATCCCGTTCAGTGCTGAGTGAAGAGGTTGTTCAGGCTAAAGAAGAAAGCGTAGAAGCTTAAATCTGGTCGCTTAACCGGGTTCGCGCTTGCGCACCGGTTGGGTTTATCAACATTTGGTAAAAGGGAACATCATGGCTCGTCCATCTAGCAAAAGTACTGATGACAAAAAGAAGCGTTTTTCACGCAACAATCTGTTCAAGCGTCGCAAATTCTGCCGCTTCACAGTTGAGAAGATCGCAGAAGTAGATTACAAAGATGTGAATATCCTGAAGGAATTCATTTCTGAAAATGGCAAGCTGATTCCAGCACGTATCACCGGTACCAAGACACGCTACCAGCGTCAATTGAGCACTGCAGTGAAGCGCGCGCGTTTCCTGGCTTTGCTGCCCTATACTGATTTGCACTAGGAGTATCGGACATGCAAATAATTTTGATGGAAAAAGTCATTAACCTGGGTTCTTTGGGTGATGTTGTTAATGTCAAGAACGGTTACGCTCGTAACTTCTTGATCCCACAAGGTAAGGCAAAGCGCGCAACGACAGCTAATATGGCTGAATTTGAAGTGCGTCGCGCTGAAATCATTGCGGCTGATAAGGCTAAGCTGGCTGATGCGCAAGCACGCGGCGAAAAGCTGGCAGGCGCAACGGTACAAATCTCGCAAAAGGCCGGTGTTGATGGTCGTTTGTTCGGTTCTGTGACCAATGCTGACATCGCGCAAGCGCTGGTTGCATCAGGTTTCGAAGTCGACAAAGCGCAGGTTCGTACAGCTGATGGTCATCTGAAGTCAGTTGGCGATTACACCGTGAGCATTCAGTTGCACACCGATGTTACCGTGGAAATCACTGTTTCTGTTTTAGGCGAGCACTAAGCAGTTGCTTTGCAGCTGGCAGATGAATCTGCGCAGTGAGTAATCACCTCGCAGAGGCGTTGAGTAAACTGTAATGCAAAATAAGTCCCCGAAGAAATTCGGGGATTTTTTTTGTCTTAAATTTGGCTGTCCTTTTGATTGCGCGCCAGTTATATCCGGTGCCCGGCAGGTGCAGAGTTGACGAAATGAAGGGGGTTCAATGGCGCGTCATAGTTAATCCAAGATACACAAGGTGTGGGATTTGACCTACAATCCGCAGGTGAATGCTGACGTGGCACTCATTTCCTAGTCCGGAGCGAAAATGATACACAGCAGCAAACCCTTCTCACTTGCCTTTGACAGGCATGACTTCAGCCGCGGTGAGGTGATTATCGGGTTTTTTGTCCTGTTAGGCGTCCACTTCACCACCTACTATAACTATCTGCTGTTCCATAATTTATCTGAACTCTTTAGCGTAATTATCGCAATTACGATATTTATTATCGCCATCAATTGCTGGCAATCCATACAAAATCAATACCTCTTATTTATTGGGGTCGCGTATTTATTTATCGGTTTTGTCGATATCCTGCATGCCCTATCTTATAAGGGGATGGGGGTTTTTAAAGATTACGACTATTACGCGCCTCAATTTTGGATCGCGGCCAGAGCGATGGAGTCAATCAGTATGGTGATTGGTCTTTATTTCTTGAGCAACGGAAAAAAACTGAGCCGAAATTTTCTTATGATCGTGTTCTTAATAGCCACAACGCTGTTAGTCTCTTCGATTGTCTACTTTAAAATTTTCCCCGAATGCTTTGTGCCCGGGCAGGGTTTGACGCCCTTTAAAAAAATCATGGAGTACCTGATTTCCGGCACGCTGTTGCTGAGTCTGGTTATGCTTATTCAAAGGAAGCAGTTTTTTGATGAGCGAGTGTTGAGATTGGTTGTCTGGTCGATTGCCGTCACCATCCTCATGGAGATGTGTTTTACACAATACAAATCAGTGGGGATGAACGACGCGATGAATCAGGTCGGGCACCTGCTTAAAATTGTCGCATTTTATTTTATTTATAAGGCCGTCGTCGTGACGGGGCTGACCGATCCGATCAATCTATTATTTCGCAAGCTCAAAGATAACGAAGAAGCGTTATTGCAAGCGCAGCAGTTAGCTCGCCTAGGGCGATGGGAGTGGAATCCATCGACAAATGAGTGTCTGCTGTCAAAGGAGGCTTTGCAGTTTTTCGATTTTCCCGATAAGCGCGCCTACTCGCTGAACGAGGTATTCGCCCGTATGCAGGTTCAAGATCAGCAGGCTGTCGACGCGGCCATGCGGCGTTTGCAGCAAGGCGGGGACCCCTTTGAGTTGAAAATTAGTATCACACATAGTGAGCCTCATCGTTTTGCGCAGTTGCGCGGTGCCGCGGTGCGGGATGACACAGGACTGGTGATTCGTGTTTCGGGAACGTTACAGGACATATCCGATGAACAGCGTTTGCAGGAGGTGCTGTCCGTTGCGAAAGACAAGGAGAAATTTGAGCTGCTGTTGCAAACTGCCGGTGATGGGATACATCTGCTTGATGCCGGAGGTAATGTCGTAGAAGTCAACGACATGTTTTGCCATATGCTGGGCTACACTCGGGAAGAGCTGTTGAAAATGAACGTGGCGCAGTGGGACGCGAATTTCTCCCTTCAAGCGCTCGCTGAGAAGTTGAAAGAGAATTTTACGCAAAGCAATCTCTTCGAGACTAAGCATCGTCGGAAAAATGGTGCCATCATCGACGTTGAGATCAGTGCTAAGGCCATTAGTTATGGCGGAGTGCCGGTGCTGTGGAATGCGTCTCGCGATATTTCCGAACGTAAATATGCAGAAGAGAGAATGAAGCGCACTAATGCGGAATTGGAGCAATTCAGTTATGCGGTGTCTCACGACATGCGTCAACCCTTGCGGATGGTAGCCAGCTATCTGCAATTGCTTGAATTGGAGTTGGGGGAGACGCTCGACGATGAAAAGCGCAGTTATTTCAACTACGCGGTTGATGGCGCTAAACGAATTGACCGCATGCTCGAAGCCTTGCTTGATTATTCACGGATCGGTAGATCGGCAGATCCGTTTATCCCGGTGGATTGTCGGGGGGCGCTTGATGAGGCCATGAAATATTTGCAGCCGGATATTCTCGATGCGCAGGCGGACGTGAGTATCGCGGGAGTGTGGCCTGAACTTTTTGCTAGCAGGGATGAATTGGTACGCTTATTTCAGAATCTGATTGGCAATGCGGTTAAATATCGCGTTGCCGGTCGGCCGGTAAAAATTTCGGTGACGAGTAAAATCGATTCTGGCGAGTGGAGTTTATGTATTGAGGATAACGGGGTCGGAATCAATCCTGTGCAAATCAATCGTTTGTTTAAAGTATTTCAGCGTTTGCAGACGCGGGATGACTATGAGGGAACCGGCATCGGCTTGGCGCTGTGCCGAAAAATTGTTGAGCACCATCACGGTGAAATCTGGGTGGAATCTGACGGGGAGGGGCAGGGGTGCCGCTTCTATGTGAAGTTACCTGTCAATCACGCCGTTGATACGTCATTGCCAGGTTTTAAGAAATGAAAAAATCCTGTTCGCCACCTTTTGACGACGAACCTGCTGAATTGCTTGAGCGGGCGTTTAGTCAAAACAAGATCCCGGCTTGCTGTCAATGAGCGCGGCAATAAATGGTATTCAGTTCTGCAAAAAGTGGGGGGCGTCGCAGTATTCCGCAGCGCGAGTTCTCCTGTTCTCAACAGGGAGGCGTTCCTTTTTAATTTCTGAATTTTCCGCGCAGCAGGGTAAAATGGCGCTCGTTTATTCGCAATAATTCAAGTCATGCAAACATTTTCAAATTCAGACGCGCAAGTCGATCAGATCAAGCTGCCGCCTCACTCGGTCGAAGCCGAGCAGTCGGTGTTGGGCGGACTGATGCTCGAGTCTTCCGCGCTGGATAAGATTACGGATATCCTTGGTGAGGATGATTTTTATCGTCGCGAGCACCGGCTGATTTACCGGCACATCGTGCGCATGAGTGAACAGGCCAAGCCCGTCGATGTGATTACCGTCGCCGAAGCGCTGGAAAACAGCGATGAACTGGATAAGGCCGGTGGGCTTTCCTATCTTGGCAGTCTGGTACAGAACGTTCCTTCTGCTGCCAATATTCGCCGTTACGGCGAGATTGTGCGGGAGCGCTCCGTCATGCGTCGCCTGGCCGAGGTCGGCTCCGATATTGCTGCCAGCGCCTATAACCCGACGGGGCGCGATGCCGGGCAATTGCTCGACGAGGCCGAGGCTAAGGTGTTCGAGATCGCTGAATCCGGTGCCAAGGGTAAGTCCGGATTTATCGGCATGCCGCCTTTGCTGGTTAAGGTCGTCGAGCGCATTGAGACGCTGTACGGGCGCGACAATGCCAGTGAAGTGACGGGGACTTCAACCGGTTTTGCCGATCTGGATAAAATGACTTCCGGTCTGCAACCCGGTGATCTTGTGATTGTGGCAGGACGTCCGAGTATGGGTAAAACGGCCTTTTCGATTAATGTTGCAGAAAATATTGCGCTGGACAGTAAGTTGCCGGTGGCGATTTTCAGTATGGAAATGGGCGCCGAGCAACTGGCGATGCGTATGCTAGGTTCTGTCGGTAAGCTCAATCAGCAGGATTTGCGTTCCGGTAAGCTGCAAGATGACGATTGGGGGCGTTTGACGCATGCGCTGGGTAAGCTTAACGATGCGCCTTTGTTTATTGATGAGACGGCGGCCTTGTCCTCGCTGGATCTGCGTGCCAGAGCTCGCCGGCTGCATCGCCAGTATGGTCAGCTTGGCCTGATCGTTGTCGATTACCTGCAGCTGATGAGTTCGAATGCGGGCAAGGCGAGCGAAAATCGTGCGACGGAAATTTCAGAAATCTCGCGAGGTCTGAAGGGATTGGCCAAAGAGTTGCAATGCCCGGTGATGGCGCTCTCGCAGCTCAACCGTTCTCTCGAACAGCGTCCCAACAAGCGGCCGGTCATGTCCGACTTGCGCGAATCCGGCGCGATCGAGCAGGATGCCGATTTGATCCTGTTTATTTACCGCGACGAAGTCTACAACAAGGAAACGGATGATAAGGGAATTGCTGAAATTATCATCGGCAAGCAGCGTAACGGCCCGATCGGCACGGTCGCGCTGGCCTTCCGTGGGGAATTTACGCGTTTTGACAATTTAGCTTCGGGCGGCTACAGGGGGTCGTCGGAGTAGCGCAAATTGATCGTTGCCCTCTATAAATTTTTTTGGTTGGATTAATGCGAGTATGAACAAATTCTTAAAGAAACTTCATCCCGGCTACAGCCTGCGAGCGCAAATTAGTCTGGCGTCGGCGGTCATGGTGCTGTTGCTGTCAGCTGCGATCGGTTTTTATGCTGCGGATGTCAGCAAAAGGCAGATTGAAGAAAGCGAAGGCAATGCCTTTGAGCTGCGTGCCAAAAATGCGCTGGATGTGCTCGATCGCGGCATGTTCGAGCGAAGCCGCGAAATTCAGAATGCGGCGATTCTCAATGAAATTCGCGACCCCTTGGCACCGATTGAGCACAAACGGGAAATTCTGACCCGGCTTCAGGCAACCTTTAACGCCTATGCGTGGATAGGTATTTGCGATCCTGACGGGGTGGGGCTGGTGGGTACCGGGCGCTATCTGGAAGGCAAGGATTTGAGTAAACGTCCCTGGTGCAGCAAGGGGCGCGATAAAACTTACATTGGCGATGTGCATGATGCGCTGCTGCTCTCTAAACTGTTGCCCAATCCCAGTGGCGAAATGTTCTATCTGGTCGATGTGGCCGCCCCCGTTTTGGATAGGCAAGGCGTATTGCAGGGAGTGTTGTGCGGGCATATTTTCTGGCGCTGGGCCGAGGAAGTGCTCGACAGCAAGAAGACGCCGGGCAAGGACATTTTTCTGATTAGCAGCGATGGAACGGTGCTGTCAGGTCCCGCCAAACCGCAGAGTAAACTCGCTGATCTGTCTCCCGCTGCAATGCAGGCCATCAGTACAAACCAGAGTGGGGGTTCTCAACTGGTGAAATGGAATGATGGAAAAACTTATCTGGTTGGTTTTTCAAAGTCATCAGGTTATCGGGAGTATCAGGGCTTGGGGTGGGCTAGTCTGGTGCGGCAGGATGTCAACACGGCATTCGCGCCGGCACGTCAGTTGCAGCAGCATATCTGGCTTGTCGGTGCTGCCTTGGGGCTACTGTTCGCCTGGTTGGGCTGGTTGATGGCCGGCCGTATTGCGCGGCCGATTTCACTGATCAGTCAAGCTGCCGACAAGGTGGCTGGGGGGGATCTTGAATATGAATTGCCCGCCCGCTTGGGCGAGGGTGAGGTCGCCCATCTGTCGACGGCAATTCACGACATGGTGGTCAATCTGACTCATGAAATCAAACAGCGCAAGGAAGCGGAACAGGGCTTGAGACTGTCCGCCAAGGTGTTTGAAAGCAACACTGAAGCGATCATGATTACCGATGCCGAACAAAATATTGTCATGGTAAATCAGGCATTTACCCAGATTACCGGCTACGGGGCGGATGAAGTGTTAGGGCAGCGTCCGAAGCTGCTCTCCTCAGGGAGGCATGGTCCGGAGTTTTATGAGGCGTTTTGGCATGCGCTCCGTGCAAACGATTTATGGCGCGGTGAAATCTGGAATAAACGCAAAAATGGTGAAATTTTCCCTGAGTGGGTGACGATTAGCGCGCTGCGTGACGAGACATCGCAGATCAGTCATTATGTGGCTGTTTTCCTCGATATTACCGAGCGTAAGAAAGAAGAGGAGCGCATCAACTATCTGGCAAATTACGATGTCTTGACGGGCTTGCCTAATCGTTATTTGCTAAGCGATCGCATCGAACAGGCTTTTTCGTCAGCACAGCGTAATAATTTCAAGGTTGCTGTGCTGTTTATCGATCTGGATTACTTCAAAAATATCAATGATTCGTTAGGGCATGATATCGGTGATGCGCTACTTAAACTGGTTGCCGCAAGGCTAAAAACTTGTCTGCGGCGCAGTGATACGATCGCCAGACTAGGGGGGGATGAGTTTGTCGCGCTCCTGAGTGAGCTTGATTCGTCGGAGGAAGTGATCTTTGTCGCCGAGAAGATGATCGAGTCGCTGACCGAAAAGTTCACGTTGGGTGAGTATCAATTGTCGATTACGCCCAGTATCGGCATTTGTATTTATCCGGATGACGGCGAGACGTCGGTCGAGTTGTTACGCAATGCGGATCTTGCAATGTATCAGGCTAAAGATGATGGCCGTAATAATTTCAAGTTTTACTCTCCGGATATGAATCGCAAGGCGCTCGAACGGTTGAAGCTTGAAACCTTTCTGCGCGTGGCCATTGTTCAGCAACAACTGTCAGTGTATTACCAGCCCAAGGTCAGCGTGCTGAGCGGAAAAATGACCGGTATGGAGGCCTTGTTGCGTTGGCAGCATCCCGAATTAGGGTTTATTTCGCCAGCCGTGTTTATTCCTATCGCCGAGGAGACGGGGTTAATCAATGAAATCGGTGACTGGGTGTTGCGCCAGAGTTGTTTGCAGGCGCGATTGTGGCAGGCGCAGGGCTATGACATTGTGCCGATCGCGGTTAACCTGTCCGCGCGTCAGCTCAAGCAGGATAATTTTGCTGCCCGGGTTGTGACGATTTTGCGTGAGGCGGGGCTCGATGCGCACTACTTGGTACTGGAAATCACCGAAAGTATGTTGATGAGTACCGGTGAATCAGGTCTTCAGATACTCGAACAATTGCGCGATGACGGTGTTAGGTTGGCGTTGGATGATTTTGGTACGGGTTATTCTTCTTTGAGCCGGCTGAAAAATCTCCCGCTGGATAGTCTTAAAATTGACCAGTCCTTTGTGCGTGACATTGTCACCGATCCAAATGATGCCAGCATAGTCAGTGCGACTGCAGTACTGGCACACGCTCTGAATCTGAAGGTGACAGCAGAAGGGGTTGAAACTCAGGAGCAGTTGGATTTCATTCGTATGCTCAATTGCGAGGAATATCAGGGCTATTTGTTCAGTCGCCCAATCCCGGCTAGTGAGGTTGTAAAGTATTTTTTACCCGATTGATGCGATAGTATTTGAACCTGTGACATGTTTCAGATACAATGCGCCCTCTTCAAAAGGAGCGTAGCTCAGTTGGTTAGAGCACTTGGTCGACATCCAAGGGGTCAGCAGTTCGAGTCTGCTCGTTCCTACCAAATTACTGTATTAAATCAATCGCTTAGCGCTTACCCGTTAGGCGATTTTTCTTTTCAGTAAAGTGATTGCCGGACTTTTGCCGGACTTGCTTCGGCACACACGATTAACTCCATCCAGTAACTCTTCGATTTCTGGTGCGGAATAGTGCGATGTAATGTCACCATTCTTGTGTCCTAGCAAAACCTTCCGTGTTTCCAGTGGAACGCCTGCTGCTCTGAGTCGTCTGCCAAACGTGTGCTTCAAGTCGTGTACTCTGACATTTGCAAGTCCTGGCATTGCGGATTCCAAGAACTTCTTCAACTCATCCGTCATAAGAATCCCACGCTGACCTTCGCGCAACAAATCCACAGGAATAGTCTTTCCAGAAGCCATGTACATGTTCATCGCGGTTCTGAGTCTAGCTTTGTCCCAAGCGGAGTTGTTCATTCGACCAGTCTGATTACCTTCATACGTAAAAACTAATTCTGGATGTATTCCACGGCAACTATCCACCACTGATCGTGCTACGTCATTTAATACGACCAATCTGTCCTCACCATTTTTCACACCAGAATACGCTGTGCGACCACCAAAATCTTCTGGGATCAGGAAAACACTCGTACCTAGCTCCGGTACGTCAATTTCCCAATCCCATCTCAAATGGCAAACTTCTTGCTCACGTGTACCAGTATTTACCTTGAACAAAGCCATTCTGGCAAGATGATCAGGCAGTTCTTGCATGAATACGGTTTGCTCTTCCCAAGAAATTGGATAAGGTTTACGCGCATCGTGAGTTGGAAGCATGGATAACAATGGCGGTGTTTCTAGCCAAGTCAATCCATGCTCGTCACGCCATTTACGTGCACTCAAACTCAAAATCCGACGAACGACACTCAAGGCGTTGTTAATACTCTTCGACTTGATACCAGCCTTACGTCTTGCGGTGATATATGCCTGTAGCGTGCCATCGTGTAACTTGCTTAGTTGCATTTCCCCGATGAAAGGGTCAAGCGACTGAAGCATGTAAGCATCCGTTACAACAGATGCCTTGTGCTGGTTGTCAGATAGGTACTTGGTTGCAGCGACCCTAAAAATACGATCAGGTCGTACACCATAGACCGATGCCTGGCGAATTTCTTCCAAACGTCGAGCTAAGTACCTTTCCGCTTCGTCTTGGTCACTCGTTCCACAGCTTTCGTGAATTGTGCGGCCGTTGACAACTTTGTCGATGTGCCAGATACCACCCGTCTGGTTGGGACGTCTTCTAAGTCCTGTTGCAGCTGTTCTTCCCATTGCTCTTCTCCTTGTTTATAAAGAGCGCCGAGCCTTCCGTTACGGCGCTTATAATCCTCCCACCACGCATCCAAGTCAAATCGATCGTAAGCCACACCTTGCGTGCCAATTGGAACGGACACCAGATGTGGTTTGACTTCTTTATTAAACCGATTTCGATCCATACCGAGATAGACCGGAGCATCGCTTGCTCGGATCACTCTGGGTTGAAATGCGATTTGGCTTGGATTCACGATTTTTTCTTATGATAAAAATGCTATTGACTTGACCGAGGTTTAAGTTGGTAAAGGTATTAGATAGCGTATTTTGCATTGAAAAATACACTTGCCAGTGTCGAAAAGCATCTGTTTTAGTGACTACTCACCCCCTGAGATATTAGGAAATTTCTATTTCGTGTAATTTTCAGTATTAAAGCAATTTAATCTCGCCATAAAACTCCCGACCGTTCGATTTTTAACGAGCATATCAATCATCTATATAAAGATTGAGCTGAGTAGTGCGTTTTTTTCATCGTTCTTGAAAATAGAGAGATGCCTGCAATCTTTTATCGCCCGCTCTATGTATGTTGTAGCGGTTTTTCATGACTAGTTGCCGCTCAATACACTTGCTTAGTGGCATTTCCACGATGAAATGGATACGTAGGTTCCGGAGAATTTTTTTTTGAAAAGTCACTTTTCATTAAACAGAGAGTGATTGAGAGATATTGCGCGAAAAAGGATTCGTTGATGAAAAACAAGAGTGATATAGCAGAGACAGGTCCTTGAAAATTTGACACCGTAAGTTTTTTATGAGGTAATGCGCGCACCTTCACTTAAGTGTGGAGTACGACTGGCCAACGGCAAATTGGCTGCGACGGCGTACTGTTGCCCTATTTAGGAAAAGTGTACGAATCTCGACGTTTCACATTGGTTAGTCACCAATTCTCCTGTCGCTTCTCGCTACAAATCCGTCCTGAATTCCTACGGGATTTATGGATATCACAACTAAAGTCAGTAGCGGACAACGTCCAGCGAACCCTTGATCTGCCTTTGTCTAGGCAGGACATTCAATCTGTAATAAATCAAAAGAAAGTAAAGCAATAAGTACCCTCGATGCGGGCGCACTACATCCAGAACCTACATGCACGAAGCCCGATGGGCTTTTTAGCAGTTGGGTTGGTGGCATGTTGGTCAGCGCTGTATTGCTGTTCGTCGTTCTGCCTGATCTGTGATCAGGGCAAACAGACGTAGAGTGGGAAATTTGTATTGAAATCTGGAGGATGAAGTTACATGGATGTTCACGAAGACTATGTAGTTTGCTGTATTGCAGTTGTTTCATGCTTCACGTTTTAGCTTCACATGCACCCCTCTGTCACTTCAAAAGTGCCAGATTGTGCTCGAATATCATTAGCGGAGCCAGCAGAGCTGGTTAGGATGCGGTATCGGGATTGGGGAAAAAAGGGGGTCGTGATTTTATGCGACTGTGTCTAGTGGTGGTAGCTAGATGCACCAAGAGTGACCTGGCATGTGTTGAAAAGGTTGTTGAATTAACCCTCTGGGAAGGCCATTGCGAAATGGCAAAAAGGTTTGGTGACATTTGTCACGTTGTGCAGATAAGGCAGAAATGCTTACTGTGCCGCCCTTGCCCGAGTTACTTACGTACACACCATGGCTCAGGCCAAAAATAACTCTCATCCTGACGAAAGGTCAGGAATCCTGGCGAGGAATAACCGCATCTGATTAGATTGATCGGATTGAATTGATTGTCGCGAACAGACTGTGTGGTTACTTTGGCCAATCTACTTCCATATTAAAGGAAAGAAATTGTCATCTTTTTACACGAGAATTGCAGCCGTAGTGTTAATAACCCGTTTTTTTGAAGAACACCAAATTGAGTGCGTGCATCCGATGGTGAAAATCGGCCGTTGTGATATGCCCAAGTTGAAGCAGGGACAACAGGATGCCGAAGGCAGTGTTCTGATAGCCAGAAAGCATGGCTGTTTCATCCTTTTTGTCACTAAATTCAAACTGGTCATCGTAATCATTAATGGCTTCCACAAGGTCGTCAAAATCTTCAAGCAGATGCTCGATCCGTTTGTCGTCGTACTTGAACTTCCTCATCAACTTATTGATTGAATTACTCATGATTTACTTCTCCTGATTTTATAAATTTAATACTGAAATAATTGTTTGCGGTTTTAACCGCAGCATTCGATCTGATTGCCGATCTATAGGGGGAGGGCATCCAAAATGGCCTGCTATGAACCCCAGTCATCTCGCCAGGACGAGCAACGCGGTATTAAATCCCGCCGTGCCAGGCAGCATGCCTATGCCGGAAAGATGAATAGTTTCCAACATGGCAGGCTCCCTGATTATTTGCACGTCTGGCGCGCTACGCCTGTTATGCTGCCTCGCGGATCGTTTTTGTAAGCCACGCGCCTGTGTGCTTCAGGTGAGTAGACTCATCTGATTGCCCGACACGCATATCTTTCAGAGCCTCCTGCAGTTGAGCTTCCATTTCCTGTCCGGTTACCACTTCCGGCAGTCTGCTGATTAAGTCGCGACCGAGTTTTGTCGAACGGATGGTGCGCGCCTGCGTGGATGGAACACCTTCATGGTCTGTTTGCGGCGTGACATCGATGAGTTTTTCTTTGATGAGATTGGTAATAGCCGCGACCCGAGTGGATTCTGTACCGATCCCTTTTTCAGCCATCATCCGCAGCAGTGAAGACTCAGTAAAATACGTTGGCTTCCCGTAATTTTCGCGCGTCAGTCGAACCTTGACCGGAAACTCATCGCCCGTTTTGTAGATGGCCAGTTTTTTCTGGTTGGCCAGAATGTTTTGATTTTTCAGCAGAGCACGATCGGGTGAATCAAATGAAATGGTCTTCCACTCTTCACGTGAAGCGAAATATTCTCCACCGATCTCAATCGTTTGTGTGCGGTCAATGGTGATCAACTGATTTCTTTGATACAACTCGTTCAAACGAATCAACTCAAAGATGCGCGTGGCTTCCTCTGTCATGCCAGCGGGTAAATCATCCCTCATGGCGACGATAGCGTGATGTACGGCAAAGTCATCAGACGATGTGCCCGGCAGCTTTGTTGAGTTAGTACGGGGATAGCTGATTGCGCCGGACTCATAAAGCTTTTGAACCGCTTTGTAACCTTCATCCAGTGGGATCCCGATGTCTGCGGAGTCTGCGAGCAATGCAGTGAGTGTGTAGGGGAGAGGTCTGGGTGTCACTAGGGGGACTCCCATCTCATCGGTGTAGTTGCAACTTTTATCATTTCGATAAATTCCGCATTGCGCTCCTGCGAGTTTTTTGAAATTCACGATATGGTCACACGGCTGATCAGCTTGTATTAATTCCAGCAGGGTGTCACCCAGCATCACATAGGCCGTCTCATATCCGTCTTGTATAACATTTTCAGCTTGCTGGTCGTTGGTGACGATTTCATTAAGCAAGCGCGTTTTGACGCGACCGATGTTGGCCTTAGATTTGAGGAGGACGGAGAATGCACGGCTTAAATTCATACCAAACAGCCAGTCCATTTCATGGCGCACACGTCCAGCCTGGTAAAAATGATCGGTCTCTGACAGCGGACGCAAGTTTTGCAGGGATTTTTTAAGTGACTCTGTTTCCAGCGCAGACATCCACAGTCGCAAAGCTTCTCCAGAATAATTATGGGTCTGTAATATCTGACGACCGATGACTTCGCCTTCCTCATCAGGATCGGTGGCGAGAACAACCAGATCGGCCTGGCTCAGGTATTTCCCGAGATTGTCTAAATGCTCGCGATGTTCATCCTTGACCTGCCATAGCCAAGTTTTTGGCAGGATAGGCAGGTTGTCCAGGCACCATGGACCCGTACCGATATATGTCTCCGGCTTTGCTAGATTCAGCATGTGTCCATATGCATGTCCGATAACAACGCCTTCTGCGAAATGCATCTGGTCACGGCCTTTTTCAGCGCCAAGCACCTTGGCCAGCGTACGTGCTTGCGAAGGTTTTTCGCACAAATAAAAAGTGTTACGTGCGGAATGGTTTGTTGTGACTTTTACGGCTTGTTTCATTTTTGAAGCTCCTTTATGTATAGGAGTTCATTCTGCCTAAGTCAAATATTTTCCAAAGCTAAATTTTTATGCGGAGATCTAATTACGCGATTCTGGAAAAATTGAGGGAAAATATTGTTGAGAAACATGCAGAGGCCACTGTTCTGGATTTATCCTGTGACTGATTTTAGATAGGGAACTTTCCGGTTTTTAGTAGTTGGCGATTTGTTCGTAATTCAGTTCAAACCCCGTAGATGTGGGCATACAAATGCGGACATTCGGTAAAAGAGCCACAAACCGGAAAGTTTCTACTAGGTCATTTATGCAGAGCATAATTAAATCTGACAAGCGATAGCTGTTGTATTCAGGTGATGTAAGTTAACGCTAGGCATTCCTGAGTGATGTTGATTATGAAAAAATTGTTCTTTGGAAAGTTGTCCATTTCTGTAGATTAGAAATCCCTAACTACAAAAGGATAAATTATCATGGGTAACGGTTCTAAAATAATTGCTGATTATGTGGCCAAGCTATCGCCTGAGCAGCAAGTAGAGTTCAAAGAGCGTACTGCAAGAATGATCCGAGAAGGTCTGCCGCGCCGTGATGGCTTTGCACATTATGTGATGTATACCAATGAACACGGCGAGACGGTGACGACCTGTCTTTATATCGGTATCGCTCGCAAGGATAATGTGGCGGCGGCCATTGCACACATTCGCAATGATCTTGATCTTTTTGCGACATATCCACCGGAATCTGAGTGGCAGCTTGAACCCGATGAAGCAACTCAGGAGCGTTGTATTGAGGAATGGAAACGGGCAAATCCCGACAAGGTATGTCAGTTCGGTGTGATGGGGTTTATCTCAGCATGAATGGCGATATGAGATCCGGCATGGAAAGCGGCTTTACAACATTCGACGAATATCTTGAAGGTTTACCAGAATGTGAGCGAAAGGAAATTGAGGCAGGCTCGGCACAGATGATTAAAGACGGCTTGCCACGACATGACGGCTTTGCACACTATGTCATGTACACCGATGAGCAGGGTGAGACGAAGACGATCTGTCTATATATTGGTATCACGCGCAAGGAGAATGTTGCGGACGCGATCGTCAATATCCGCGGTGCCCTCGGGCTTTTTACGTCGTATCCACCTGAAACTGAGTGGGGACACCCGCCTGATGAAGAAACTCAAAGTCGTTGCATTGAGGCATGGAGGCAGGTAAACGCTGATAAGGCGTATCAGTTCGGCATATTGGAGTTTACCTCGATATGAAAAACAAGGTGCCCGACGAAGCGCAAATCCAGGAGCTGGTGAGGAAGGGGGAGCAGTGCCTGCAACCGCTGGCCGCTCGTGTTAAATCATATGGTTTCAGGCTGTTTATACGGCTGTCGGATGGCCGTGAGATTGAGCTACATCTTTCTGACTAAAAATTCTGGTGCTTGGCACTGATCTAAATTTTCGTTGGCGAGAAATTCGTGAAGTTAGCCACTACTGATTACGCAAATCATCAGTAGTGGTGTAGGTTATTATTCTCTTTGGTAAAGTCCTCTGCTGTGTATAATTAAACCACAAGGAGATTTATATGCGTTCAAAATTAATATTATTTGCAGGTTACTTATTCATTTTGCTTGGCGTTTTGTGCCCCGCTATAGCCGTCATCGTTTTAGTCAAAAATCATTCTGGTTTTCTAGATTTTTTTGTTGTTTTTTTAATATCTTTGGCTGGAATAGGCTTCTTTAAAACGGCTATGTACGTTATTAATATAGCTATCAGCGAAAGAAATATTAAAGTTAATAACACCTTTGCTAGGGAGCCGCGCAAATATCCTGTTCTTAACGAAGATGATGAACCAACTTCATTTCGTATTGAGAATAGCCTTATTGTCGGGTCATGTATAGCCGATATTAGCGTTGTCAGTCTTGAGAATGATTAATATAAATAAAGCAAGTGAACTCTCACTAAATAGTAATTTGTTAGTTTTTCTTCAATTTTTTAAGGATGTCCTGCAACTCTATTTTACGTGAAACACGTTTTTTAAGAACTGTTATTTATCCTTTGGTTTTCCATCCCCTGAACCACATATAGAATTGCATCCGTTATGAGTAATTAGGCAGCTCAGGCTGATCGTCAAGTCCTCCCCCGCCAAAACGCATAGCGATACACGATGCGCAACTGGTGCAAATAGTGCCAGTTGCGTTTTTTACTCAACCTGCAGCCCGCAATGATCGGTGCAAAATAGGCAACAAAACTGCGACGAATGAATCGCGGTCCAGTGATCGTCTGCATAAATCCAGCTCGAAGCTGCCCCATGCCTTCCGCTAACCGGCTGGCAATCCCGTCTGCCTTATTGTCCGATTTGTCCTTCATTCTCAACCTCCTGATATAATTAAACTTGTTAGATTCTATTTTCTGCCCGCGCAGTCACTCTAAAAAACCTTCATGACCCGATCAGAACTCATCGCGCAGCTCGCTGCAAAATTTCCACAGCTCACCAACAGCGATATCGATATGGCAGTGCGTACCATTCTGGATGAGATGTCACGCACACTCGCGCGGGGAAATCGCATCGAAATACGCGGCTTTGGCAGTTTTGGGCTCAATCACCGCCCTCCGCGCAAAGGTCGTAACCCAAAGTCAGGTGTGAACGTGATGGTGCCCGCCAAATATGTGCCGCACTTCAAAACGGGTAAGGAACTCCGTGAGCGCGTTGATGCCACTGCCGTCTCAGTGTAAATAGCCTCGATTCGTTGCCGCGCCGCCCATTAGTTCTTTTACCGATTCGACCACCGCATTGAGCAAGTTAAAGAAATCGATCGCCACGGCATTGAGCTGACTGATCAGCAACGGTTTGAATTGAGCACCGCACGCGTAATTCACTTGGGCATTGGCTTCATCGATTGCCTTCAAGGCATTGTCTGAATCAACTTCTAAGCGGCAGTACTGATTGCTGTCTGTAAAACCGATTACTGAAAAGGCATTGCTGTTCCTCCGGGGTGCAGATGAACTCTTAGGTTTGGCTTGCACTGGGCGGGCTTCATCAACCAGTGCCGGATTCTGCATCATCAGGTTCTCTATGAAGATCACCGAGATGTCCTGTGCCGAGGTAATCCAGTCGTAATTGAGCAGTTCGAGATATTCAGCTGCGATGCCACTCAAAAACGCATCGTGGTTATCCGCCAGAATCAGCGCATGGTGATACCGCTCGCCATACGCAGAGTCAATCCGGAAGCCGACAAAATAAAAATTTTCCCATGCAAGCTGCGCAGCACGATCACGGCGTGCGTCTCTGGGCATGTTCGATGTGTTGCTGATGTGTTCAAAATGCAATTGCGGTGAGGTGTTCAATGCAGTGTTCAAATGGATTCTCCTTGTTTTTGCTTGGGGTGTTTGTCGATAGCTGATGCCTTATTCTTTGCAGCCTTGCTGGCGGGCAGCTCGGCCGACGACATCAGTGCGTTGTATTGCTTGTAGAGGGCGTGCAGCGAGGCCATTTCAGCCTCGTCCGCTTCCGTGCTGGCTCTGGGGCGAATGATGATCCCGAGCATGCGCGATTCGATTGCCGTTCTGCCGGCTTCGATACACTTACACATTTTTTTATGGCTGATGAGCATGTGCTGTCCTATATATATGCATGTCGTGGCGTGGCTTGAGGTGATCAGGCCGCCAACGCCTGAAACTGGCTTGTGGCTGGGTAGGTCGTCACCAGCCGTTTTCCCTCGCGCGGGTTGTCAGTGACGACCAGCACCAGATTGCGTTTGGCATTCAGAAAATATCGACCTTCCTGCCGACCTTCGCGCATATATTTGGCCGCATTCCACAGACTGTTGCGCACTACCTCACGTACCGATCCGTCGGCTGCGATCTGGTTGAGTTTTTTCCAGGCGGCTTGCGCCGCTTTATCAGGGGACGTGGCGGCAAGAAAACGATCGGTGAAACGTGCCAGAACATGCTGCGTGATCTCGACTTCACCGACGCCCGCGATATTCAACGTTTCGCGCACCGGCCCGCTGACCAGCAGATCTTCAACTACTTCCTGCTGAGTGCCTGTAAACCAGCGGGTGTCTTTGTCTACCGTAAGAGCGCAGCCCGCAAAGCGCGTGGTTAAAAACTTGGCATAGCAGGCCAGATGCGCTTTGTCTGATTGTGAGCGGTGCAATTTTCGGATGGCGCCAAGCGATACAATCAATTGCGTGCCGGCATTACCAATCAGCTTATTGCCTAGGACGCCTTTGACTTCCAGCAGGTGCCGCATTGCGGCCAGCTCTGCGGCAATATGCTTATCTTCGATTGGTGCGCTGACACGAACCTTCAGGACACCACCGACACGGTGGCTGCTGTTGCTCCAGTACACCCGATAAGTGTCGGCTTGCGCTGTGGCGACAGTGTGGGTTTTAAGTATATTCATGATCTGGTCTCCTCTCTACAGTAAGCAAAAAATTGCCCAAGCGATCGCGGCAAAGAGCAACGCTGAGGTGACGCACAACCACACAATCATCCGTCTTTGTGAATCGCTATAAGGGAGGTTGTCGAGTTTTTCTGTTGCAACAATTTGATTCTCGGCAATCTTGAGTTCGCGGTCTTGCAATTTGAATATGCCGCCATTGCCGATCAGGTTGCTGCGAAACGAGGTGGTCGCAACACACATGCCGGTGGCCTCGTCATATGGTTGGGTGGCGATCTGTTGATGGTGCATGTAGGTACAGCCGTCTCTTTTTAAAATCACCCTTGTTGGCTTCATTTCTAGTTGCCCGAGAATGTAAGAGCCGCTGGTCAACCACAGCATCAAGATGAAGGATAAAGACAGGGTGCTAATGGCCTGTGATTTGTACCAGGGGGTTGGATCAGTTGTGTCTTCATCGTCTTCTTCCCCATCAGCTTGTGATTCAGGGATAGGGTGTTCTCCGCCAAGTTGAAGGACGGCAGGGTTTACGGTTTCGGGTGTTGCTGGTGTTGGTGTGTTTTGCATGTTTATCTCCTTTTGTGTATGCAAATAGAATGATGCCTATCTCGACTATTTTCCAAAGAACAATTTTGTAATTAATTGAATAATCAATGTTTTGTTGGAATTAGAAATTCACGACCATAAAAATAAAGATGCCCAGATACACCAGTGTGCCGAGCGCAAAGTAGATGAAATCGCGACGCCTTGCAGGGGGCCAAGGGCGATCCGGCAGTGCCTCAACCGCCACAATCTGACTGCCATGTACAAACACGGTGCTTTCATCCTCAGCCCAAATAAGGCCGTTATCGCTAAATGGCAGGTACTTGAAAGGTACTTCTGCCACACAGGTGTTGGTAATGGGGTAAGGGTGTGTTTGAAAGTGATGAATTTGCAGATAGGCGCAGCCTTCGCTACGCAGGATGAGCCGCTTGGTTTCAAAATTGATCGTATTAAGTGTCCGCATTGAGCAGGCAAACCAGACTGCGATGGAGAACAGCATGATGCCAATCGAAAATTGCTTGCTTTTGTACCAGGGAACAGCCTTGTCGCGGACGAAATACTGTTTGCCGCCTTTTTTGCTTTGCATCTGAATCTCCTTTTTGTAATGGGAGATTTCATTCTGCCTATCTCGACTATTTTCCAAAGAACAATTTTGTGATTTGCGCACTGCGCCTTGGACGCTTGATGTTCTTCGGAATTTACGGACAAAGAACGCCAGAAATAGGGCGCTTTGTCCGTTTATCCTTTTGTCCGCCGGAAGGTTTAATCATTGAAAAATAGTGCTTTGGAAAAAAGTGTGATTCTGTAGAGTGAATGAACAGCTGAATGCGAACAGATTTTTTTGTCGTGTTCACGCGATTAATTTAAGGAGGAGTTCATCACAATGCATAACCGTAATAACGCGATTTCGTCATCGCCTGTTTTACCACCCGTCATGAGGAATTTGCCAACTTCAGGTTTGCGCACGGTTCCGCAGCGACTTAAAAACCTAGACTACCGCAGCCGTGAATATCTGACGGAACATGAAGTTGATCAGCTTATTTCCGCTGCCGGAAAAGTGGGGCGGCATGGACATCGCGATGCAACGTTGATCATGCTGACCTATCGTCACGGTCTGCGTGTCAGTGAATTGGTCAGTCTGCGCTGGGATCAGGTCGACCTGCGGCAGGGTTTGATGCACATCAACCGATTGAAGCAGGGAAATCCCAGTGTGCATCCGATACGCGGCCCAGAATTGCGCGCCTTGCGACGACTGCAGCGTGATTATCCGGTGCTGCCTTATCTTTTTAGCAGCGAGCGCAAGGCGCCGCTTACTGATGATGCGATTCGGAAAATTGTTGGTCGGGCAGGGGTGGAGGCCCGATTGCCGTTTACGGTTCATCCCCACATGTTGCGGCATGCCTGTGGCTATAAGCTTGCGCAGGCAGGTCAAGATACCCGTGCCATCCAGCATTATCTGGGGCACAGAAATATTCAGCACACCGTGCGATATACCCAGCTGTCATCAGACAGATTCAAAAATTTTTGGAAGGACTAAGAAAATGAAACTAGACGATAGAGAGGTGCTGAGGCGGATTGATACGTTGCTTCCCCTGCGCGCCAGACTGGTGACGCGGCATAACGGTGATAAAGGGCGATTTGAACTGACTGATGTAAATGGCAAGGCGGTGCTGATCGAAGGCGTTTCGGCCTTACGGATCATCGCATTGCTCAGGTTACACAATTACTCAGAGGCGTTTGAGGAAATAGCGGCTTTTGATGGCGAACTCGTATTCAGTAAACCCGTAACGCGTGCTGAGAGGTCAACCAAGCGACCTTACAATGAAATGGACGATCAGCCGCCATTTTCATATTTCTTTTGATCTGGTGTTTGTGGTCATGGGTATGTGTTCAGGCTGGGCTGCATTTGGCGGCTCCCGCCAGGTGAGCGCACAATTGTTTCAGCGTATTCATTGCGAATTCCCGATCTTTCGGCGTCAGTTCGGACATCCATTCCTCAAGAATGAACGACTGGTCGTCATGTCTCGGCGAAGACGCTGCCACCAGTTTATACAATGGGATTTTTAGTGCCTCAGCCAGTTTTTCAAGTCGATGAAGTGAGGGAAGATTGCTGCCGCGTTCAAAACGCGAAACGGTTTCCGTATCTACGCCGATGCGTTCGGCAAGTTCGGCCTGCGTCCAGTTCAGTTTTTTGCGGCGTTCAGCAATGTTCGCTGACGATTGGCTGACGCAAGGCAGTACCAAAAATTACCAGCAGGTAGGCGCATCACGCAAGAAGATTGTGAGTTACACCAGCCGCCAACCTTCTGAGGCGCAAAGATTGTATTGATTGGTTCGAACCGGCGAGCCAGTTACCATCGAGCCTTGAAGTTCTGTTATTTCTCGGTTGCCCGTGTTCGGGAATGGCTAGTTCGGAGTAGGCAAAATCTTGAGCGGTGAAAATCCTCCAATTCCTGCTTACAGTCGGTGTATTATCAAAGCCATGCATCGGCTTAGTGTCATTGCCCGCATTCTCTAATGACTGGTTCGGAGCAGGAAAAATATTGAGCGATGAAAAATCCTCCAATTCCCACTTCTAGGCGGTGTATCATCGAAACCGTTCTGCAGCTGTGTGCCAGCTGGAGACATTTGGGACTGGCAGATTTGGAGAAATTTGTTTTTGTCTTTGTCATCTTATGCTGTTTGTTTTTGCACTAGATCACTGAAGAGTTAGTGCTATATTTTGGCACAAATGACATATGACACATGACTTTGATCAAATTATTTCGCGTTCAGGCACTTCTTGCCTGAAATATGAAGCGAGGCAAAGCACATTCGGGCGATCTGATGTGCTTCCACTTTGGGTGGCAGATATGGATTTTTCTGTCCCTCGGGCAGTGCAACATGCTCTGGTTGAACGTGCCTTACATCCAATATTCGGCTACACAGTCTACCCGGAACCACTTTATGACTCGCTAATCCGTTGGGTAAAAACACGTTACGCGTGGCAGGTGGAGCGTGAATGGATAGTTCTTTGTCCTGGAGTAGTTCCTTCGTTACATGCCTCAATCATGGCACTTTGCCCAGAATCTGCTGGCGTGATTGTTCAACCGCCGGTGTACACGCCATTTTTATATGCTCCGAAAACGACGAAACGCAAATTAATGCTCAATCCACTCAAGTTAGTTGGGGGGCGTTATCAGTTCGATTGGGACAACCTTGAGCGCAATGCGTCTGATGGTTCGAAATTATTGATGCTGTGTTCCCCACACAATCCGGTTGGACGAGTGTGGCTGCAGAATGAGTTGCAGGAACTGCTTAACGTGTGCCAACGCCACGATATCGCTGTAGTATCTGACGAAATTCATTCCGATTTGGTTTACTCTGGCAGGCAACATATACCATTGGCAAAGCTGGCACGGGACAGGGTAAAAGTTATCACTGCCGTCGCTCCTAGTAAAACATTCAACCTTCCCGGTCTGGGTCTTTCAGCTCTCATTGTGAAGGATAAAGAAGATCGCTCTGCAATTGCGCAAGCATTTGATACGCTCCACGTAAGCGCGGCTAATCCTTTCAGTATCGTAGCGTTCGAGGCGGCTTATCGTGAAGGTGGGCCATGGCTGGATGCGCTGCTGGATTATCTGGCGGGTACGCGTGATATGGTTCGCGAATATTTGCAGCAGCATCTGCCAGCGATAAAACTGATCGAACCTGAAGGTACTTATCTGTTGTGGCTGGATTGCCGGGAGATGGGGTTGAACGACAGGCAACTCAAGGAATACTTCGTGCAGCAAGCGGGTGTTGGTCTGAATCCGGGTGTGTTATTCGGCGAACAGGGCAGCGGCTTCATGCGCATGAACATCGGTTCACCTCGCAGTGTTATTACGCAGGCACTGGAGAGCATCGCACGCGCGGAGCGTGCGCGCTGCTAGAGTTCAGTCTTGCCGCTTCGTAACGCCAGTAGGATGCCGCCTAGTGTCAATACCGAAGAGAGCAGCAAATTGCGCGTGAATACTTCACCCAGCATCAGAATGCCGCCGATAGCGGCGATGACAGGGGCGGAGAGTTGCACGGTCGAAGCGGTGATTGCCTGCATGTGTTGAATCACGCGATACCACAGCACATAACCGAGTGCGGAGGTCACAGCGCCGGATAGCACGGCATACAGCACGCCTTGCGCATCCAGCCGCAGCCAGGGCAGCGCGAGCAGCGAGAGAGCAACGGTCATTGGCGCGGCCCGCAGGAAGTTGCCGGCGGTGGCCGCAGCAGGATTCGCCTGTCCCCGGCCCAGCATGGAATACACACCCCAGGCAATACCGCTCACCAACATCAATATCGAATCCAGCACTGAAGGCGCTTCGACGCCGGGCGACACCAAGATCACCAGGCCGACCATCGCAGACACGAAGCCCGCTGTCTGGATGCGCGTCATACGTTCACCCGCGATGAATCCGGCGATGAGCATGGTCGCCTGCACCGCTCCGAACAGCATCAGCGCCCCCGCACCGGTGTCTATGCTGCGGTAAGCGAAGGAGAGGGTGGCAGCATAGATGAACAAAGCCGATGCACTGCGCCAACTGCCGTGATGCAGCGGCGACTGTCTTTGCAAACTCATCAACATCCACAACATTGCCGCACCGGACAACAGACGAACGCTGGTGAAGGTGGCCGCGTCGATGCTGGTCTCTTTCATTGCCATGCGGCAGAACAATGAATTGCCCGCGAAGGTGATCATGGTCAGCGTGGTGAGGATAGCGAGGCGGAGGCGAGTCAAGGTGGCTGTTCAGCGTGCCAGCTTCAGCGGTTCTGCGGCGGACTGGCTGAGGTAATGAACGTTGAACAATTCGTTCTCATCGTGCCAGTTCGATTGCAGGTGCCAGCCCGCCGTGCGCGCCAGTTGCTTGAATTCCTGCGCACTGTATTTGTAGGAGTTCTCGGTGTGGATGGATTCGCCTTCGTCGAATTCGAACGATTCACCGTCCAGTCGTATCGCTTGTTTGCAGCGGCTGACCAGATGCATCTCGATGCGCCCGTGCGGTTCGTTGTAATACGCGTGATGTGCGAACTGATCAGCATCCAGTTGGGCGCCGAGTTCGCTTTGCATGCGCGTCAGCAGGTTGCGATTGAAGGCGGCAGTGTGACCGGCGGCATCGTTGTAGGCCGCATTCAAAGTCTCGGTCGATTTCTTCGCATCCACGCCGATCAGCAAGCCACCACCGGGGCCCACCAGCGCAGCGACGCGCTTAAGCAGTGTCACGGCTTCGTCCGGTGTGCAATTGCCGATGGTGGAGCCAGGGAAAAAAACCACTTTTCGCCGCCCCACATGATGTTTGATTGCATGTGCGGGAAGCCGGTGATAGTCAGCGCACAGCGGCTGCATTTTCAGCGCTGGGAATCTCGTTTGCAGACGTTGCGTGCTGTTGCGCAGATGCGGTTCGCAGATATCAATCGGCACATACACGGCATCGTGTGACAGATGCCGCAAAATCAACGGTGTCTTGATCGCACTGCCGCTACCTAATTCAATCAGCGTGCTGGAGGTACCTATCATCTCGGCCATCTCCTCACTGTGATGTTCGAGGATTGCTGTCTCTGTGCGCGTGGGGTAATACTCTGGCGTGGTACAGATCAGGTCGAACAAATGCGAGCCGTGCGCATCGTAGAAATATTTGGGCGGGATGGTCTTGGGACGACTGCGCAGACCTTCGCGCACGCTGCACAGGAAATCCTTTTTTTCCTGATCCGGTGACGGGGTGGGCGATTCGCTTCTCATGTGATGTCCTCCGCCAGACGCAGACCGGAGAACATCCAGCGGTCCGCCGCCCGGAAAAAGTTGCGGTAGCTGGCGCGCATGTGATCCTGCGCGGTGACGCAACAGCCACCGCGCAGCACCATCTGGCCGCTCATGAATTTTCCGTTGTATTCACCCAAAGTGCCTGGTAGTGGACGAAAGCCGGGGTAGGGCAGATAGGCGCTCTGAGTCCATTCCCACAGATCACCGAACATCTGGGTATTATTAGGCTGCGCTGGGCGTGGCACATACAATCCGTTGTCGAGGAAGTTTCCCGCGATGCTGTGCGCACTCGCGGCGTGTTCCCATTCCGCTTCGGTCGGCAGTCGCTTGCCGGCCCAGCGCGCATAGGCGTCTGCCTCGTAATAACTCAAGTGCGATACTGGCTCGTCCAGACGCAGTGCATGCGCGCCGGTGAGGTCGAAATGCATCCAGTCGCTGCCTTGTTTGAACCAGTACAGCGGTGCCTGCCAGCGTTGTTCCTTCAGCGTACGCCACGCATCGGATAGCCACAGCTCGACGCGCTCGTAACCGTTGTCGTCGATGAAGGCCAGATATTCCGCATTGCTCACCAGTCGCGTGGCGAGACTGAAATCCTGCACGTAGGTCTTGTGGCGCGGTCGCTCGTTGTCATAGGCGAACGCATCACCGCTGTGGCCGATCTCCACGATGCCTGCGGAGAATGCCTGCCAACCCATGGCGGGCACAGGTGCGGCGGGAGGCAGCTCGATCCGGTGATAGACAGGATGCAGCGGATTGATGGAGAAATTGTAGCGTGTATCCATCAGCATCAGTTCCTGATGCTGGATCTCGTGCTCCATTCCCAGTTGCAACCGCTGCCGGATGTCGGCGGCATGCAGTTCTGGAGCATTGCTCAGAAGTTCCAGCATCGCCGCATCGATGTGATGCCGGTAGTCGTACACCTCCTGCACCGTGGGGCGCGATAGCATGCCGCGCTGCGGGCGAGGGAAGAAAGTGCCTGCCGTCTCGTAATAAGAATTGAACAGGTGCGCGTATTCTTCGCGCAGTATGCGGTAGCGCTTGGCATACGGCACGAGGATGAACATCTCGAAGAACCAGCTGACGTGTGCCAGATGCCACTTTGGCGGACTCACGTTTTCCATCGTCTGGATGCAGTAGTCCTCGATCTCCAGTGGCGCGCACAATGCCTCTGTACGCGCGCGCACCTTTTTGTAACGCTCGATTAATGCAGCATCATTCATTGTTCGTCAGTCCTCTACCTTGATGCCCCGCCAGAAGGCGACGTGGTTCTTGATGCGGGCTGCCATCGCGGTCGGCTCGGGGTAATACCATGCTGCATCCTTATTAGCCTTGCCGTCAACCACCACGTTGTAATAACTGGCCTCGCCTTTCCAGACGCAGTGGGTATGTGTCTCGCTGGCTTGCAGGAATTCGCGCTTCACTGCAGACAGCGGAAAGTAGATATTCCCTTCCACACGGTGGATGTCGCTGCTTGGTGCTTCCGCGATGACTTGGTTGTTCCAGATTGCTTTGGGCATATTGATCTCCTGATTGTACGGCGACCGATAGTCGGCCTGTGTGGTGGTTGTCAGTCGCTTGATACCTGTGAAACCTTACAAAGTGATGAATTATTCTTCGCAGCGTCTCATCTCGTTGCGCACCGCGCTGTAACTTGAAACGCAAATGGGCACGAAAAAATTGAGCAACACCTGTAAAAAGTTGATGGGTTGTCCGCTGATCGGGTTTTCGCCCTGATTCACCAGATTGAGCAACGTGCCCACTACCAGCGCCACTTTCAGCGCAGGCAGCATAATCTGGCGGCGGGCGATGCGGAGCAGGCTTATCAAAGCCACGATGTGCTTAGCGAAAATGCCGGCGCAAGATGCTCTCCGCCGTATTGCTTGCGATGTCTTCCTTATTCAGGAACAGGAAAACATCCCGCTCACCAAGACGCGGATGTTTCTCCGTACTGGCATCGAACGGCAGAATCGCTGCGTCGGGATGTAGTGTATGCACGATGCGCTGGATGCTGGGTAAGGTAGAGTCGAACTCGGTCAGTCCGGCGAAAATCACGGGCAGCGACGGATAGCGCTTGCGCAACGCGGCAAACACTTCCCCCGGTTTGGCCGGGATGGACGATACCACCGCCATCGAGATGATCGCACCACTGAACGATCCCAGTTTGCCGGGATCAATGTCATCTAGGCTCTCCAGGCGGATTGGCAGGTAGCCGGTTCGCTCTAGGAATGGACGCATCTCTGCTACGATGAATGCGTGTGGTCGCGCGAGTAATACTTTCTTGGACATAGTTATCTCCTTGATAAATGATTCAGGCCGTGACGACGCCATGCAGGCGCAGCACTTCCAGAAAGGTGTCCGGCTCGGGGCGTACGCGGTAATTGTCCGTTTCGTGCGTCCACACGATCTTGCCGTCCTTTCCGGTGATGATTACGGTCGGCATCACCGTGTCGCTGTCGTAGCCCAGCGCCTGCATGCCCATCGGCAGGCCGTTCTTGTGTTCGATGCCCAGTGCGCGCGCCGCCGCATTCTCCTCGTCGGTGAGGAAGTCGAACTTCGCGTCATAGGTCTTGGAGACGCCTACCGTGTTCTCGTGCGGCTGCGGCGCGATCAGCGCGACGCGCACGCCGAGCGCATCGAGTTGCTTGTAGCGCGCCATCAACTCCTTGATCTGCGCCGTGCAGAACGGGCACCAGTTGCCGCGATAGAAGATCAGGATAGCGGGCTTGTTCGTCAATTGAGCTGAACTGACGATGTTGTCGTTGACATCGCGCACGGTGAAGTGGGGCAGCTTGCTGCCGACCACCAGCTTCATGCTGGGCTGGCGATCGCCGTAAGTAGAAAACCAGTAAGAATACAGCAGGAATGCGACCCAGCCGACGACCGCCAGCAGTGTCGCCGCACCGGTAGAGGGCCCGCCAAATCCGGCCAGCGCGGTGCCCGCCAGTCCCAGCAGATTAATCAATGGAAAGTGCGCGCTGGTGCGCGCCATATCCTTCAGCATCATGGCGCGCATGATGACGGTGAGAATGGGGGCGACCGTCAGCAGCACACCGCCCCAGGCCATCAGGCTCTCGCCCTGATAAAGCATCCAGCCTGCATAGCCTGCGATGCCCATGATCGCCATCATGTAGCTGCTGATAAAAATTGATTTAAGTAAGTTCATGTGTTGGATCCTGTCTGAGATTGCGGCCCACCTCGCAATTGGCTGACGCGAGGCGGGATGAAAGAAGGCTAGACGGCCTCTTGGCAGCAGGCGTATTCATCCGGTGCCTGCCAGGCTTCGCTGGCGAAGGCGGCATCGAGCGGCGTGTCGGTCAGGTGGTTGGTGTAATTGCTCAGGGTCTTCATACTGACGCCGAGCACCACTTCCAGCGCGTTCTGCTGCGTGTAACCGGCGGCAAAGAAATCCTTCAGCTCCTGCCCGCCTTGCACCCAGCCGCGCTCACGCACCACGGCGCGGGTGAACGCCACCAGCGCATTCAGTTTCTGGTCTTGCAGGTAGCTTTGACCACGCAGCGCATCGACACGCGCACCATCGACCTTGACCATGTTGCGTGCAATGAAGGAATGCGCCGCCACGTAGTATTCGCAACGGTTCTCGATGCTGACTGAGATCAGCACGATCTGCTGCTCTTCAGGCGTCAGTGCGCTTTGTTCGAGCAATGCGCCCAGTTGTTTGTAGGCGCTCAGCGCATTCGGTGCTTCGGCCAGATGTGCGTAAAGATTGGGGATGAAGCCTAATCCTTTGTTAGCGGCTTCGAGTATTGGCAAAGCTCCCGCAGGTGCTGATTCAAGGGTGTGTAATTTGAATGTGTTCATGGTGATCTCCCAAGGTGGTTTAAGCAACAGCATGTTGCTGGAACGTATTGTCGGGAATTGGCGGGTTCGTCTCCATGCTTGATGGATTGAAATTTATGTTCAATCATCCAGACATGCCATCGCTATCAGTTGCGGGCTTTACCTGGAGTGATACCGATAATGCGCTTGAAAGCCTTGCGGAATGCGGCTTCAGATTCGTAACCACAGCGGAGTGCGACATCAAGCATGTTTGAGTATTCCCCAGCGAGCATGCCTGCAGCCAGTTGCATGCGCCACGTTGTAACAAACTCCATGGGCGGCATCTTGACCAGTTGGGTGAAACGTTCCGAGAATGCAGAGCGCGATTGGCAGGCGAGTCTCGCCATGCGGTCTACCGTCCATGCCTGCGCCGGTTGTTCGATGAAGGCCGAGACGGCCAGGCGCAAGTGCTCGTCCGACAACGCGGCTAGCAAGGGAGACAGCTTTGGCTCAAGATGAAGCGCATGTCGGACGATATACAGGAACAGCGTATCCGACAGCCGATCCAGAATTGCCGTCACTCCAAGATCGTTCTGCATAGCCTCCTCCGTCATCATTTCGATCAAGTTGCGCATCTGCCGACCGACTGGACTTTGATCAGGGCGTATCAAGATGAATTCCGGGAATGAAGCGAGCAACAGTCGGCGTATATGTGTGGGCAGTTTCAAATGTCCACACAGCAAACCGGTTCCCGGGGCGGTCTTGTCCAAAGGCGCTGGATTGCGGTAGTCGAATGGTTTATCGGGGACTTTTTCCAGTGCGCTAAACGTATGCGCTGCATCATGCGGGAAAAAGGCGATATCCCCGGAGTGCATCTGCGTCGGTTGGGAGTGGTCCTGCATGTGTATCCATGCACCGCCGTGGCAGACTAGGTGAAAAGTCGTAGCATCGCCACCGGGTGTGGACATGTGCCATGCGTCACACAATTGACCGATGTAATAAACCTCTGAGCCTAGGTGCAGATGGCGCAGAAAATAATTAAGTTGTTGTTTATTGTCCTGCATGGTGAAATCAGTCTGTCTTGAAGTGGGAGATTATTGCAACAGTATATTTAGTCTATTGCCTGCTTCTGCGGACATCGCTGCAAGCGGCGTGACTAAACTGCTGTTCAGCGCATTGTGTGCAATTGAAATAGGTCGCTTTTGATCAATCAAACTAATTGCACTGGAAAGTACGCTTTGTGCATGTTCTGCATTTTTCATCAGATTTGCAATTGCTATATCAGCCGTGACATGTTCCTCCTTCGGGTGCCAGCAATCATAATCGGTTGCAAGTGCCAGCGTAGCATAGGAAATTTGTGCTTCGCGCGCCAGCTTCGCTTCTGGCATATTAGTCATCCCGATGATATTTGCGCCCATACTGCGATACCAGTGTGACTCGGCAACTGATGAAAAAGAGGGGCCTTCTATGCAGACGTAGGTGCCACCTTTATGCAGCTTTAAATCAGTGAAATTCTGACTTTCAATTGCCTGTGCCAGTAAATCGGATAGCATGGGACAAACTGGTCGCGCCATCGAAACATGTGCCACTGTATCGTTGCCAAAGAATGTAGAAATGCGATGTTTGGTCAGATCGATAAATTGATCGGGTAATACCATGTCAAGCGGACAAATTTCTTCTCGAAGTGAGCCGACCGCTGAGACGGAGATCAGATAACGCACGCCCAAAGATTTAAGCGCGTAGATATTTGCTCGGTAAGGAATCTCTGTTGGAATTAATCTATGCCCTTTACCATGCCTGGCCAAGAAAGCAACCTGAGTGCCATTTACTTTACCCGTGACGACGACATCCGAAGGACGCCCAAACGGCGTTTCGACGATGTGTTCTTCTGCCTCGGTCAGCGAGTCCATCTGATACAGCCCGCTGCCGCCAATTACGCCTATCATTGCTCTGGTCATGTTTCATGCTCTCACTATGGATATAAAGCTTAGTCTTCCTTCCAACCAATTTCTTACAGTGAATGTTGTAAGAAATTCTGCACGGTGTACGACTGAAGGGCTATAAGCAATTTATTTGTAAGCACCGTGATCCATATCATCCTGAGAATGCTGAACCACAAGTACCTGTTTCATTGAACGAGGGGACGCAATGTATCGTTTAATCATGGTGGGCGGCGGACATGCGCAACTCAGCGTCCTTAAAGCCCTTGCCCAAAATGCATCATCACACATCGATGCGGTGCTGATCACGCCAGATACTTACCAGATATATTCTGGCATGTTGCCCGGATGGATGGCGGGACATTACACGCTGTCGGAGTGCCTGATCAATCTGCGACCGCTGGCTGAAGCAGCTGGAGTTCGCCTGATTTTTTCCAAAGTTGTCGGGATTGATGCCAAACGGCGGCGGGTTGAACTTATCGACGGCACTTATCTCGACTACGATGGTTTGTCGCTTGACGTGGGCAGCGAGGGCGATACCTCATGGCTGGAAGCAGCGGGAGAATGTCTGCTGCCGGTCAAGCCGCTGGGAAATTTTGTACAACGCTGGCCAGCCATACTCACCGCTGCTTCGCAACAGGATGACTATCGGCTTGTGGTGGTTGGCGGCGGTGCAGCCGGAGTGGAGCTGGTATTTGCGGCACAGCATGCTATTGCCGCACGGCGGTGCAAGAAAGCCTCTGTCATGCTGGTTGTATCCGAGAACGGTATCTTGCCAGGTCATGCTGCGGGTGTAAAAGCGCACACCCGTGCGTTGTTGCAACAACGGGGCGTCACGCTATATCAGGGACGAGCAGTGGGCATTACAGCAGGGGTTGCACTTTCAAGCGGTGAATCCCTGCATGCAGATTGCCTTATCGCGGCGACTGGTGCGCGAGCGCCTGCCTGGTTGCGTAACACTGATCTCGCGCTTGATGAACAGGGATACGTCCTGGTGGATGCGCAACATCGTAGCTTGTCTCATCCAAATGTATTTGCCGCTGGAGATGTGTGCGCTCGTGCCGACATCAAGTTGGTGCGTTCAGGCGTACATGCTGTATTTGCCGGGCCAGTATTGGCGCGTAACCTGATCGCAAGTATCAGCGGGCAAAAGCTGCGAAGTTATCGACCCCGCAAGATGTCACTGTATTTGCTGGCTACCGGTCCACAGCACGCCATCGCATCCTGGGGTGAATTCAGCGCTCAAGGCTATTGGATGTGGCGCTGGAAGAACTGGATTGATCGTCAATTTATGTTTAAGTATGGTGCTTTGAATTGCGGAAACAAGGAATGAACCTATGACCCGTTTTTTTCGAATCGCCCTGTCGCGGCATATTGTTATCAATGCACTAAAGGTTTCGGTTGTGGTCGGAAGTGTGCTGAATTTGGTGAATCAGGGGGGAAGCTTGCTCCATGGCGGTACAATATCGTGGCTTCATTTGTTATTAAATTATCTGGTGCCGTACTGCGTATCAAGTTACAGCGCGGCGAAGAACGAGATCGAGTTAGGGGAAAGTAATGAGTGCCAATTCAAACCGACAGGAAAACACTAAGCAGGTCGGGAACCTGTTGGCTGATACATCATTTTTGGAAGATATACGCAAACAGATGATCAGATTCGCCACGTTACAACTCGGAGATGGGCATCTGGCCGAAGATGCAGTGCAAGATGCGTTGATTGGGGCATTGAAAAACGCGACTTCCTTTGGTGGGCGCGCAGCACTGAGGACTTGGGTATTCGCAATTTTGAAGAACAAGATTGCGGATACATTGCGACATAAGCAGCGTGTCGTGAATGCTAGCAGCTTGCTGCGTGAGGAGGATGAGGACGAGGACTTTTCCGAGTTATTCGACCGCAAAGGCTTTTGGCAGCCCGATGAACGTCCGGTTGCATGGGGAAATCCTGAAGGCTCATTGCGTGAGGCACATTTTTGGCGCGTTTTTGAAGCCTGCCTGGACGGTTTGCCGCCCAAGCAGGCGCGAGTCTTTATGATGCGCGAGTTTATTGAACTTGATGCCGAGGAAATATGTGTTGCCGTAGATTTAACCACCAGCAATCTGCATGTCTTGCTGCACCGCGCACGCTTACGTTTGCGCGAGTGCCTCGAAAATAAATGGTATTTGCAAGGAGAACAAAATGATGAATTGTCGTGAAGCCACACAGCTGATGTCGGAATCGCAGGAGCGCAAACTTTCGCTTAAGGAGAGTATGTCTCTGGGTATGCACACAATGATGTGCAAAGGATGCCACAACTACAAGCAGCAGATGGGTACACTGCGCAAGATTACGCGAGCTTACGCCAAGGGTAAGAACGAGCAGGAAGAGAAGTAGCCGCTACAACTCGTTTATCAATATTTAGAGGCATCCAGAGTGACGCTTGGCTAGGTGATGTAGATCGGGACATTGGTGCTGAATGTCTCAAATTCGGCAAAGCGGTCGGTCGCGTTGCCTCGAACGCAATTGACCATGAATGACCGCTTTGTGGCATGTTATCTAAGGTGTGCCATAGCAGTTGTGTGCCGCTAGTCAATTGTCTAAAATCAACGACTGCTTGCTAATATACAGCGGGTGTTGGATGACTCAGGGGCCGATGGGTAGCCATGGGCTGTCCGATACTCATCTCAATTTGCTGATGACGGCGAGATTCCTGCACGAATTACCGCTTCATCCAGTTTGGGTGAACACAGTTCGATGAAACGATAAGCAAAGCTGCGCAGGTAATGGCCGCGACGCAGGGCGATGTAGGTGGTGTTTACGCCGAACAGATGTTCGCATTGCAACAGGCGCAGATCGGAATCTTTTGCTGGGTTGAACGCCATCGACGCGATGATGCCGATGCCTAAACCGAGTTCCACATAGGTTTTAATCACATCTGAATCCAGTGCTGACATGGAAATATCCGGCGTGACCCCGGCATCCAAAAATGCTTGATCAATCTTGGCGCGACCGGTTAATCCTTCGTGATAGGTAACAATAGGATATTCGGCCAACGCCTGCAACGTCAGCGGTTTCACCTGCTCAAGCGGATGTCCGACAGGCACGATGACCGCGTGATGCCAAGTGTAAAAAGGGAAAGAATCCAGCTTGGTGACATCCGCCAGCGCTTCGGTCGCCATACCAATATCCGCTTCGCCGGAGAGCAGCATGGTAACGATTTCATTCGGGCTGGCCTGATGTAATTTCAGATGCACCTTCGGGTACGTTTTCTTGAAATCAGTAATCACCTTGGGCAAGGCATAGCGCGCCTGAGTGTGGGTTGCGACCACAGTCAATTGACCTTCGTCACGTTGACTGTATTGCTCAACCATATTCTTGATGTTGTTGGCATCCAGCAAAATCCGCTCGACGATTTGTAGTAATTCGCGCCCAGGATCAGTCAAATCTAGCAGGCGTTTGCCTTTGCGCACAAACAACTCCACGCCCAATTCATCTTCCAAGTCCTTGATATGCTTGGATACGCCGGACTGCGAGGTAAACAGCGCACTGCCTACCTCCGTGAGATTGTAGTTACAGCGCACCGCCTCGCGGATAATTCTAAGCTGCTGAAAGTTCATTCGAATCTCCTGTTTCAAACACGCGGAACTGGCGCGGGCGGATAAAGACACGGTCGCCACAAGCAAGCGGCGCCGTATCGAAGCGTTCACGGCTTAACTCGATTTCGATCAATTCGCTGCTGTCATCCGCCGACACTTCGACACGCACTATCGAACCAATGGCGCGCACCAGTTTAACCTCAACGGGCAACGCCGTGTCAACTTGCGGCGTGCGACTTATATCAATGTCGTGCGGACGCACATACGCCACTGCATCGCCGTGCTGTTCCGTCCACGGCGCGTGATCGCGGCTGTGAAACATATTCACATTGCCGATGAATTGGTAGACGAATGGCGTCGCAGGCTTCGCATACACTTCGTCCGGCGTGCCGATTTGTTCGATTTTTCCCTTGTTCATCACCACCACGCGGTCGGCCACTTCCAGCGCTTCTTCCTGATCGTGGGTGACAAAAATACTGGTGATGTGCAATTCGTCATGCAGACGGCGCAACCAGCGACGTAACTCCTTGCGTACTTGCGCATCCAGTGCGCCAAACGGTTCATCCAGCAATAGAATTTTGGGTTCAACAGCCAGCGCCCGCGCCAGTGCGATGCGCTGACGTTGCCCGCCGGATAGCTGGGATGGATAACGGTCATGCAGCCAGTCCAGTTGCACCAGATTGAGCAACTCATGCACCCGGCGTTGAATTTCCGCCTCGTGATGACGTTCTTTCTTAGGCTTGACGCGCAGGCCGAACGCAACGTTTTCGAACACGGTCATGTGGCGGAATAAGGCGTAATGCTGGAACACGAAACCGACATTGCGCTCTCGCGCATCGCGCGCTTCGACATCTTCGCCGTGAAACAACAGCTTACCGGAGTCGGCCAGCTCCAGTCCGCCGATAATGCGCAGCAAGGAGGTTTTACCGCAGCCAGATGGACCCAACAGCGCGATCAATTCGCCGCGGTTCACTTCCAGATTGATGTTGTCCAGCGCCTTGTAGCTGCCGAAATGCTTGTTGATATTTTCAATGGTGATGCTCATCATTACGCTCCATGCAAAGGTTCGCCGCTACGTTTTGCCTGCCATTCGACCAGCGACTTGACCGCCAGTGTGACGACCGCCAGCAACGCCAGCAGGGATGCCACCGCAAAGGCGGCGACAAAGTTGTATTCGTTGTAGAGAATTTCGACATGCAAGGGCATGGTGTTGGTCATGCCCCGGATGTGGCCGGAGACCACCGATACCGCGCCGAATTCGCCCATGGCACGCGCATTACATAAAATTACGCCATACAGCAGACCCCACTTGATATTCGGCAAGGTCACGCGCCAGAAGGTTTGCCAGCCCGATGCACCCAACGATACCGCCGCCTCTTCTTCCTCTTTTCCTTGCGCCTGCATCAGTGGAATCAACTCACGGGCGATAAATGGAAAGGTCACGAAGATGGTTGCCAGCACGATGCCCGGCACCGCAAACAACAGTTTGATGTCGTGCGCTTGCAACCATTCACCGAACCAGCACTGTGCGCCAAACAGCAGCACATACACCAGACCGGATACCACCGGACTCACCGCAAAGGGCAAGTCGATCAAGGTAATCAACAGGCTCTTGCCCTTGAATTCAAACTTGGCAATGGCCCAGGCAGCGGAAATGCCGAACACCAGATTGCATGGCACGGCGATCCCGGCTGCAATAAAGGTCAGCTTGATCGCCGACCAGGCATCCGGCTCTTGCAACGCCACCCAGTACAATTCCCAGCCTTTGCTGAACGCCTGATAAAACACGGTAAACAGCGGCAAACCCAGAAACATAAGCAGATAGGTGAGCGCCACGCCGATGAACAACAGTGTCACAGCACGGGATTCATGGGTTGTGATTCGTGTAGATGCGGCCATTATCGAACTCCTTTGCTACTCGTCCACCATTGCAAGGCATTCACACCTAGCAATAATGCGAATGAAATTAATAACATAATTACGGCAATCGCCGTGGCGCCTGCATAGTCGTACTGCTCCAGTTTGGCGACGATCAGCAGCGGCGAGATTTCAGAGATGTAAGGCATATTGCCCGCGATGAAAATGACCGAGCCGTATTCGCCGATGGCGCGGGCGAAGGCCAGCGAAAAACCGGTCAGCAATGCAGGGTAAATGGCGGGAAAGATCACCCGACGGAACACATCCCAGCGTCCTGCGCCCAGACTGGCAGCGGCTTCTTCCACACCCGCCTCCACGTCTTCGAGCACCGGTTGCACGGTACGAACCACAAAGGGCAGGCCGATGAAGGTGAGTGCGACCACGATACCCAGCGGGGTGTAGGCGACCTTGATGCCTTGTGCGGCAAAATATTGTCCGATCCAACCGTGTGGCGCATACAGCGTTGCCAGCGTAATTCCGGCAACGGCCGTCGGTAGCGCGAACGGCAAATCAACTAACGCATCGACGATGCGCTTACCCGGAAAACTATAACGCACCAACACCCAGGCAACGATCAAGCCGAAAAAGGCGTTAATCACCGCCGCCGCGAGAGAAGCTAAAAAAGTCACGCGCAAAGATGACAGCACGCGATCATTGGTGAGAACATCAATAAAACCGCCCCAGCCTAATGTCGCCGTCTTAAAAAACAGCGCAGACAACGGCACCAGCACGATCAGCGAAAGATACAACAGCGTGAAACCCAAGGCCAGATTGAAGCCCGGCAACACGCTATGCGCACGGAATTGCGCCATAAAAAACTCCTTAATTCACAACAGGCATGCAGTCTAGCGGCGAATTTTTATTGTGAAAAATAAGAAAATATGATTTGCTTAGCTGTTTTTTGAATAAGCGTTGTTATGCCGCCAACGGCTCTGCATGACAAAGCTGACGCTGTGTGTCGCCAGCGAATTCGGGCTTGCCGAGGTGGTAACCTTGCAATAAATCAGCTCCGGTATCGTGTGCTAGGGCAAGTTGCTCCGTCGTTTCGATGCCTTCGATGACGACTAGCGCCGATGCTGTGGAAGATATTGACTAGGCCGTGAATAACAGTCGCAGCGCTGATGGTCTGTTCCGCTTCCTGAATCACTGAGCTGTCGAGCTTGACGATATCAGGGCGCAGCGCCAATACCTGATCCAACTCGGCATTGAACACCAAACTTTCGTAGCGTCGATGCGGATTGACGATTTTGGCAATACCGGAATGTGCCGCGCCAAAATCATCGACTGCTATCTTATAGCCTAGGCTGCGGTAATTGTTTACCGCCTCCGTCAGTCGCGCATCGCTCTCGATGGCCAAATGCTGTATTTTAATCACTACCCGCGAGGTGGGAACCGAGTAATAGTGCAAAATTTGTTCGAAGGTGCGACCGTGATCGCTGACACTGGTCAACAAGCGCGGATGTACGTTCAGAAAGATCAATTCCCGATCATCAAAGTTGGCGGCGTAGCTCAACAGATGCAGGCTGCGCACCAGTCGGTCAAACAGCACCAGTTTGTCAGCCTCAATCGCCAGATCAAACGCGCTGTTTGGAGTCAACGCGCCGTGTTCAAACAGGGACGCGCGTAGCAGGGCTTCCCGTCCGATCACCTCGCCATTGCTGCGGAAAATCGGTTGAAAGGCACTGGTCAGACGCATCCCCAAAAAATTGCACACCAGCCCCTCCTGTTTTGTGTTCATCAGCGCGTATTCATCCAGATCAATGAACAGGTTATGACGCAACATGATTTTCAGTTCGGCGAGTTGGTGTGGCATGGCAATCTCCTATTTTCTGGTGTAGATCTGATCGAATACACCGCCGTCGGCAAAATGCTCCTTCTGCGCCTTGCTCCAGCCGCCGAAGGTCTTGTCTATGGTGATTGACAAATCCAGCTTTTTGAATTGCTTCTCATATTTTTTTGCAACAGCAGGATCGGTCGGACGATAGAAATTCTTCGCCGCGATTTCCTGACCTTCAGGCGAATACAGGTAGTTCAGATAGGCTTCGGCGATTTTGCGTGTGCCGTGCTTGTCGGCATATTTGTCCACCACAGCAACCGGCGGTTCGGCCAGAATGCTGATGGACGGGAACACGATGTCAAACTTGTCATCGCCGAATTCCTTCTTCACCAGATAGGCTTCGTTTTCCCAGGTAATCAACACGTCGCCGATTTCACGTTCGGAGAAAGTCACGGTCGAACCTCGCGCACCGGAATCGAGCACGGGTACATTGCCGAACAGCTTGGTCACAAAGGCTTGTGCTTTGGTCTGATCGTTGTTGTTGTGCTTTAACGCATACCCCCAGGCGGCCAGATAATTCCAGCGAGCGCCGCCGGAGGTCTTGGGATTCGGCGTAATCACCGCCACACCCGGCTTGACCAGATCGCTCCAGTCATGAATATTCTTCGGATTACCCTTACGCACCAGCAACACGATGGTCGAGGTGTAAGGCGAACTGTTGAGTTTCAGGCGTTTTTGCCAGTCAGCGGGAATCAGATTGGCTTTGTCATGCAGTGCGTCGATATCGGCCGCGAGTGCCAGTGTTGCTACGTCCGCTTCCAGCCCGTCGATGATGGAACGCGCCTGCTTGCCTGAACCGCCGTGTGAGGCTTTAACCGTGACGATGTCGCCGGTCTTGGCTTTCCAGTATTTGGCAAAGGCGCTGTTGTATTCCTGATACAGTTCGCGGGTCGGGTCATAAGACGCGTTCAACAGACTGATGTCAGCGGAAAATGCGTTGGCTGACAGTGCGAGTGCGAATGAACCGGCAAACAGCGCCGTGGTGATTTTGGATAATTTCATGCTAGCTCCTTGATTTTAATTAATGATGTAAAGGTGAAAAACGATAACCACGGCTGGGCGCGGTTTGTATCCAGCGATCCATGCCAAAAGGTTGCAGCGACATTCGCAAGCGGCGGATATGCACGTCGATAGTGCGTTCTCCTATACAGCTTGCACCCAGCTTTGCCAGTAACTCAGTTCGTGTGTGTACACGTCCAGCATGGCTCATTAGATGACCTAGCAAGCGAAATTCGATGGGACGTAACAGCACAGGAATGCCCGCAGCCGTTACCAGAAACGAGTCGTCAGACCAATGCAATTCGCCTGCAAAAATATTGCTGGGTTCGTTGCGTACAGTCGGACTAAGAATGGAATTTCGCAGTGTATTCAAGGCAATTCTCCTGTTTTCGTAATGCCGATGGAGCGCATTTTGCAGAGATTGCCTTGCCGTGTGAACTAATTAAAATTGGATTGCTTAGCTGATTTTTGAATATGCTGTTTTAAAGAAGGCTGTGTGGCTGAGGTCGTTTCGAGTGTGCTTCCAAATGTCTCTTTGGGGAAAACTGTCCGACTATTATGGTTGGGTGTTGATTGGAGTCAGTCTATCGAAGTATTTGGATTAAGAAGCGACCGCTTCATGTCACATTCCGGCCATTGGTGAAGCAGTTTGCGACTGGCAGCTTTATGGTGCTAAGTGGAAAGTGAAAATACTCATGAATCGGGATAGGAAAAAGCCTCACAACCTCCCCCTTCCACACCGGGCATACGGGACCGTACACGGCGGTTCAATGAATAAACTCCTCTCATCGTGCGGCAAAGCACGGCTCGGACGCATCACCAAAGTCGGCAATGGTTATATCCGCAGCCTGCTCGTTGGGTGTACGAGTGGCGCTCAACAGATGAAGATGCACTTTTGATAAACCCACTGGGTTCCCGCCTTCGCCGAAATGACATCCAGGTTTTTCAGATTTCCAATACGCAAGTTTGCAAGGCTTGGCACTGCCTTGAATTATGGAAATTCAATAATTCCGCAGGTGTAAGGAATCAGAAACTACCGCGACTAACGGGCATGAGCGCATTGCAGTCGCGATGCGGAACGACCGGACAAAATATCATGCATGCCACCCTTCCTTTGCTGCAAGCCACCGAGTTTCCCGCGCTGCGCCGCCGCGAACTCGAGATACTGCAGGTCAATCTCGGTTACAAGTGCAACATGAGTTGCATGCACTGTCATGTGAACGCCGGACCCAACCGCACCGAGATGATGGATTGTTCTCTTATTGAACTGATCCCCCGTGTGCTGGCCGCACGCAATCTGCACACACTGGATTTGACTGGCGGTGCACCGGAGTTGCATGAAGACTTTCGCGACTTGGTGCGTGCAGCGCGAAAACAAGGTTGCAAGGTGATAGACCGGTGCAATTTGACTATTCTGTTTGAACCGGGGCAGGAAGATTTGGCCGAATTTCTGGCGGAGCAACAGGTTGAGATCGTCGCTTCGCTGCCGTGCTACTCGCTGGAAAATGTGGATAAGCAGCGAGGCAAGGGGGCGTTCGATAAAAGCATTCTCGGACTGCAAAAGCTCAATGCATTGGGCTATGGGCAGCCTGGTAGCGGGCTGGCATTGAACCTCGTGTTCAACCCGCAGGGTGCTTCGTTGCCGCCTGACCAATCAGCATTGCAGATCGACTATCAGCGTGAGTTGTTTACTCACTTCGGCATCGTGTTTGACCAACTGCTTGCTATTGTCAATATGCCTATTCAACGCTTTGGCTCTATGCTCATTTCCAAAGGCAAGTTCAACGACTACATGCGCCTGCTGCACGATAACTTTGCATCGGCCAATCTTGAAACGGTCATGTGCCGCAATCTGATCAGTGTGGATTGGAAAGGGTTTCTATATGACTGCGATTTCAACCAGCAACTGGGACTGACTATTGCCGGTCAGGGTCGCCCACACCTTAAAGACTTGTTACAGCAAGATATGAAAGGAAAATCTATCCGTGTTGCCGATCACTGCTATGGCTGTACGGCTGGGCAGGGCAGCAGCTGTGGCGGTGCCTTGAAGGATGAGAGCGTGCAAAGGTGTGCAGCATGAAGCGAGGCCTGCTTATTCTGCTGATATTCGGGTTGATCGTTGGATTTTTTGTGCTGGATCTGGGGCATTATCTGACTCTGGAATCGCTCAAGCATTGGCAGCAGGATTTCATCACGCTCAAGGCGCAGTCGCCCTGGCTGGTCACTGGTGGTTTCTTTATTGCCTACGTGGTGTCGACCGCTTTGTCACTGCCCGGCGCGGTGATCCTGACGCTGGCGGCGGGTGCATTATTCGGCCTGGGTGTCGGCGTGCTGCTGGCGTCGTTCGCCTCCAGCTTTGGCGCGACGCTGGCCTTCCTCGCTTCGCGTTTCGTGTTGCGCGATGCCGTGCAGCAACGTTTTGGCGACAAACTGAAGGCCATCAACGAAGGCTTCGCACGCGACGGGGCACTTTATCTGTTTACCTTGCGTCTGGTGCCGGTCTTTCCGTTCTTCCTCATCAACCTGTTGTTGGGGCTGACGCCGATGAAGACGCGCACCTTCTACTGGGTGAGCCAGGTCGGCATGTTGGCCGGTACGCTGGTGTTCGTCAATGCCGGTACTCAGTTGGCCGCCTTGCAAAGCCTGTCCGGCATCCTGTCGCCCCCATTGTTGTTGTCGTTCGTCCTGTTAGGAGTGTTCCCGATGATCGCGAAAAAATTCACCGCATGGTTGCAGCGCCGCGTGTATGCCAAATGGCAACGCCCAGCCCGGTTCGACCGCAACCTGATCGTCATCGGCGGCGGCGCGGCGGGGCTGGTTTCCGCCTACATCGCGGCGGCGGTCAAGGCCAAGGTCACGCTGATTGAAACACACAAGATGGGCGGCGACTGTCTCAACTACGGCTGCGTGCCGAGCAAGGCGCTGATCAAGAGCGCCAAGCTGGCCAGCCAGATCAGGCACGGCGAGCACTACGGCCTGAACGCGGGCGCACCCGAATTCAGTTTCCGCAAAGTGATGGCGCGCGTGCATAAGGTCATCAGCGAAGTTGCACCTCATGACAGCGCGGAACGCTACACTAGTCTTGGCGTGGAAGTGCTGCAAGGCTATGCGCGTATCACGGACCCGTGGACGGTAGAAATTAAATTGAACGACGGCACGACGCAGACGCTCACCACGCGCAGTATCGTCATCGCCACCGGCGCGCGTCCCTTTGTGCCGCCGCTGCCGGGGCTGGAGGAGGTGGGCTATGTCACCAGCGATACGCTGTGGTCCACCTTCGCGGAACTGGATGCAGCACCGAAACGTCTGGTGGTGCTGGGCGGCGGCCCTATCGGTTGCGAGCTGGCACAGAGCTTTGCACGACTGGGCTCAAACGTGACGCAAGTCGAGATGGCGCCACGCATCATGATCCGCGAAGACCTGGAAGTATCCGAGCTGGCGCGTGCCTCGCTCAGCGCCGACGGCGTGGAAGTGCTGACTGATCACAAGGCGGTGCGTTGCGAGAAGGAGGGCGAACGCAAATACATTGTGGTGGAGCATGAAGGCCAATCGCGCCGCATCGAGTTCGACGTGCTGATCTGCGCGGTCGGTCGCAGCGCGCGCCTGAAAGGCTTTGGTCTGGAAGAACTGGGGATCCCTGTACAACGTACCGTCACCACCAACGACTATCTGGAAACGCTGTATCCCAACATCTACGCGGCAGGCGATGTGGCCGGGCCGTACCAGTTCACCCACACGGCGGCGCACCAGGCCTGGTATGCGGCAGTGAATGCGCTGTTCGGCGACTTCAAGCGCTTCAAAGTGGATTACTCGGTCATCCCCTGGGCGACCTTCATCGAGCCGGAAGTGGCGCGCGTCGGCCTCAACGAACAGGAGGCGCGCGAACAGGGAGTTGCTTACGAAGTCACCAAGTACGGCATCGACGATCTTGATCGCGCCATTGCCGATGGCACTGCCAACGGCTTTGTCAAAGTACTCACCGTGTCGGGCAAGGACAAGATACTGGGTGTCACCATCGTCGGCGAACACGCGGGTGACCTGCTGGCGGAGTTCGTTCTCGCGATGAAGCACGGCCTCGGGCTGAACAAGATACTCGGTACCATCCACACCTACCCGACTATGGCCGAGGCCAACAAATATGCGGCGGGGGAATGGAAGCGCAACCATGCGCCGCAAAGGATATTGGCCTGGTTGGAACGTTACCATGCATGGAAACGAGGATGAAATGAGGCTTTCTATCATCATCCCCATACTCAACGAAGCCGTGCAATTGCCTGACCTGTTCGCGCATCTGCTGCCGTTTCATCGGGCAGGCTGCGAGATCATTTTCGCCGATGGCGGCAGTACGGATGGTTCGAGCAAACTTGCCGCTGTCATGGGATTCAAAGTGGTGCAGACGGAACGTGGCAGAGCGCGCCAGATGAATGCGGGCGCCGCAGTAGCACAGGGCAACGTGCTGTTGTTCCTGCATGCCGACACGCGCCTGCCGGTGGGGGCGATGCAGCAGATCGAACATGCCTTTACAGGGCCGAAGAGCTGGGGTCGCTTCGACGTGTGCATCACGGGGCGGCCATTTATGTTGCGCGTGATTGGACAGCTTATGAACTGGCGCTCGCGATTGACGGGTATTGCGACTGGCGATCAGGCGATATTCATGCGGCGCATCGTGTTTGAGCGCTTGCGTGGGTATCCCGACCAGCCGCTGATGGAAGATGTGGAAATGTGCAAACGCCTGAAAACTTTTTCGCGCCCCGCCTGCGTCGCGCATTGTGTGACCACATCAGGCCGCCGCTGGGAAATGCGCGGGGTGTGGAGCACTATTCTGTTGATGTGGCGTTTGCGTTGGGCCTACTGGCGCGGCACCGATGCGACCGAACTGGCGAGGCTGTACCGATGAAAGACACTGCGAACAAACCGGTGCGCATCATCGTTTTCGCCAAAGCGCCGCAGCCGGGCTTTGCCAAGACGCGCTTGATTGCTGCGCTAGGTGCTGAAGGTGCGGCGGCACTGGCTAAACGGATGTTGTTGCATACACTGCACGAAGCGATTGCCGCAAAGATTGGCATCGTCGAGTTATGTGCGACTCCCTACATTGATGAGGCAGCTTGGCAGGTCGTAGCTCCCCCTTTGGGGGTCGAGATTTCTGATCAAGGTGAAGGTGATCTTGGTACTCGATTGGCGCTAGCAACGGAACGCTCGCTGATACGCGGTGAATCTGTTTTGTTAGTGGGTACTGATTGTGTAGAAATGTCGGCAGACTTGTTGCGTGAAGCATCGCGAAATCTGTTTGAACACGATGCGGTCATCCACTGCACCATCGATGGCGGCTACGCATTGTTGGGCTTGAGGAAATTCAATTCGATTCTTTTTCACAATATTTCATGGAGTTCAGATGCCGTCGCCAGCACCACACTTTCGCGCATCGGCCAGCTCGGCTGGTCAGTGCATGTCGGGCAGATGCTGCACGATGTGGATGAACCACAGGATCTTAAATACTTACCAGAACGTTGGAGGATGCATGTTGAAGCGTAGTCTCGTCGTAATGCTTTTGATTGCCACCTCGCTCGAAGTCAGGGCGGGAGAGGTGGTCAGGTTGGACCGATTCGTGTGTGCATCTGCGCAAATTCCCGCACCTTGGCAAGTGGTGCAATTAGACAAAAAGATAGCGCCAACCCGTTATCAACTTAAATTTTGGGATGGTGTGCTTGCTATCGAGGCAAATGCAGAGCGAAGCATGGCGCTACTCGCACGCCCTGTCGAAATCGACTTGAATCGTACGCCGGTACTCTGTTGGCGCTGGCGCGTGGATGCGTCTTTGGTCAAAGCGGATATGGCGAGCAAAGCAGGAGATGACTATGCCGCACGCGTCTATCTATCGTTTGCGCTACCACCGGAGGAGATGGGGTTCGTATTGCGTAGCCAGCTCAAATTGGCGCGTGCGATTTGGGGCGATGCTGTGCCGGATGCCGCGATCAACTACGTGTGGGATAACCGGTATCCGGTAGGTACCCGCAAGCCCAATGCCTACACCGAACGCACGCGCATGATCGTGGCTGAATCAGGGAATGACAATGCGGGACGCTGGGTGGTCGCGCGGCATGATGTGCAGCAGGATGTGATCACCGAATTCGGCAGTCCACTGGCCCGCATGATCCAGATCTCCGTCGCCTCGGATACCGACAATACGGGCGAGACTGCGCGAGCGGGTTTTGCCGACTTCCACTTTGTGGAAAAAAATATGCGCTGTTTTGCTGAATAAGACGTAAGGAAAAGCAGTTCGGCAACGACTAGATTCATACAAGCGTGCTGCATCGAAGCGGCGAAGTAAATGGGAGGGATGAATGAGCAATCTATTGCAGCAACTGGGAGCTATGACCACCATCGTGGCCGACACCGGAGACATTGAAGCCATCCGCCATCACTGCCCGCAAGATGCCACCACCAATCCCTCTCTGTTACTCAAAGCAGCCAAGTTGCCCGAGTATGTGCCGCTGATGAACGAGGCTATCGCCTGGGGGCGAATGCAAAGCGACATCCGTACGCAACAGGCGAGTGAGGCAATGGATAAGCTGGCGGTGAATGTCGGCGTGGAAGTGCTCAAATATGTGTCGGGGCGCATCTCGACCGAAGTAGATGCCCGGCTCTCGTTCAATACCGTCTATACGGTGAACAAGGCGCGCAAATTGATCCGTCTTTATAACGAGGCGGGCATTTCCAACCAGCGCGTACTAATCAAGATCGCCGCCACTTGGGAAGGCATCCGTGCGGCGGAGATACTCGAACTAGAAGGTATCCACTGCAACCTTACGCTGATGTTCGGTTTCGCCCAGGCACGTGCCTGCGCCGAGGCTAACGTGACGCTGATCTCGCCCTTCGTCGGACGTATTCTGGATTGGCACAAAGCGAAGAGCGGCAAAGACTACTCATCCGAGAGCGACCCCGGTGTGCAATCGGTACGCAACATCTATGTGTACTACAAGACCTTCGGCTACAAAACCATCGTCATGGGGGCCTCGTTCCGCAATATGGGCGAGATCGTTCAACTGGCGGGATGCGACTGTCTGACCATCGCACCGGTGTTGCTCAAAGAACTGGAAGCCACCGAGGGCTTGCTGGAACGCAAATTGGCCGATGGCGGTGCGCGCGATGTGCGCCCGGAACCGCTGACAGAAACGGAATTCCGCTGGCAGATGAACGAGGATGCGATGGCCACCGAAAAATTGTCCGAGGGTATTCGTGGTTTTGCTGCCGATCAGATCAAGTTGGAAAACATCCTGGTGGAACGGCTGTGAATACCGTGATCATCCAGTGGATAACAGTGGAGCCAGCATGAGAGTTGATTTGCCCCAACTGGTGCGACTCGGGCGTGAAGTCTGCGCCGATCTCGATCAGGCGGAACGCCACGAATGGTGGTTGACCAACGGCAAAGGCGGTTACGCGGGCGGCACGGTGGCGGGCACACTGACCAGGCGTTACAACGGTTTGCTGATTGCACCTACGCAGTCCAATTTGCAACGTCAGTTGCTATTCGCCAAGGCGGATGCAGAACTGCTGGATGGGGATCGCGTTCTTCCCTTATATACCAACCGCTGGGGTAGCGGCGCTATCGAGCTGCAAGGCAATCTGGTGCTGGAATCGTTCGCGCTGGAAGGACGTATGCCGGTGTGGCGCTATCGTGTGGATGACCTGCTGATCGAAGCGCGCATCTGGATGGAGCATGGTCGCCATTGCACGGTACTGGCCTGGTGTCTGCTGGAGAATCCGGTGGGACGCGAAGTGCGTTTGCGCGTGCGCCTGATGACCAATGTGCGCGATCATCACGGCGTGACCGGCTTCGACCGACCTTTTCCGGTGTCGCACATCAGCGACTGCGAACTGGACGTGCATTATCCCGACAGTCCTGTGCTGCATTTTCATTCCCGTTGCGGCAGTGTCGAGGCTGCCAATTTCTGGGTGGAGGATTTTGATCTGCCGGCGGAACACGAACGTGGGCTGCCTGACCGTGACCGCCACCAGTGCGTCGGGTTGATGACGTTTCCAGTTTGCCTCGGTCATTGGGTCGGACTCACGGCTTCTATCGAGCAAGACGAGCCTCCCTGCTATCTGGAAGAGTCGATGCGGCGTTTTCTGGCGCATGACTGCGACATGTTGACGCGCACCAAAGTCACGGTGTCCGCCTTCACGCAAGTACCCGCCTGGGTTGACCAGTTGCTGCTGGCGGCGGACAGTTTTGTGATCCGCCAGCAGGACGGCAGCGGTCGCCACGCCATCGTCGCCGGTTATCCCTGGTTTGGTGAATGGGGGCGCGACAGCATGATCGCGTTGCCTGGGCTGTTGCTGGCGACAGGCCGTTACACGCAGGCGCGCGAGCTGTTGCTGGGCTATCTGCCGCTGATGGATCGCGGCATGCTGCCCAACTGGTTCCCCGGCGACGGCGAGACGCCGCAGTACAACACGGCAGATGCCGCGCTGTGGTACATCGAGGCCTGGTGCGCCTATCTCACGGCGGTCAAGGATGTGCAATCTGTCGTGCAGGCGTGGCCGGTGTTGCAGCAGATCGTCGCGCACTACCGCGACGGCACCCGCCACGGCATCGGCATGGATACGGGCGATGGCCTGTTGCGTGCGGGCGAGGCTGGCGTACAACTGACCTGGATGGATGCCAAGGTGGGCGATCATGTGGTGACGCCGCGCATCGGCAAACCGGTGGAGATCAATGCCCTGTGGTTCAACGCACTGCAAACCATGGCGGAGTTCGCCCTTGTGCTGAAGGACGAGGTACATGCCCATGAATACGCCGCGCTGGCGGATCGGGCGCGGGCGGGATTTCAGCGTTATGTGCGCCCCGACGGCATGGGGCTGCTCGATGTGCTGGACGGCCCGGACGGCGACGATGCCCGCATCCGCCCCAACCAGATATTCGCTGTCAGCCTGCCGTTCAGCCCGCTGAACTACGCGGCGCAACGCGCCGTGGTACAGGTGTGTGAACAACATTTGCTGACACCGTTCGGCCTACGCTCGCTGGCACCTGGTGAGGCCGACTATCGTCCACATTACCAGGGCGATGTCTGGGCGCGGGACACAGCCTACCACCAGGGCACGGTCTGGGCGTGGCTGCTGGGGCATTACGCGCTGGCGGAATATCGGGTGAGCGGCGATTCCGCGCTGGCGTTGTCGCGACTGGCACCAATGGCCTCGCAATTAGTCGAAGACGGACTGGGCACGCTGGGCGAGATATTCGATGCCGAAGCGCCGCATCGCGCGCGCGGTGCGCCTAGCCAGGCATGGTCGGTGGCCTGCACACTGGAAGCCTGGTGGAAGTTGTACCGCGCGCAACACGCAACGCAATCGGAGGATAGTCATGACCAACACAGCTAAAAACGCCGAACGGGCCCGTCTGGATGCACAACGTCAAGGCAAGGAAAACTGGCGCTTGTGGGGGCCTTATCTGTCCGAACGCGCCTGGGGTACGGTGCGCGAAGACTACAGCGCTGACGGCACGGCGTGGGAATATTTTGATCACGAGCAATCCCGTTCGCGCGCCTATCGCTGGAGCGAAGACGGCATGGGCGGTGTTTGCGACGAAAAGCAGCGCTTGTGTTTTGCGCTGGCGTTATGGAACGGCGTTGACCCCATCCTGAAGGAGCGCGCCTTCGGCCTGACCGGCAACGAGGGCAACCACGGCGAGGATGTGAAGGAATGCTATTTCTATACGGACGCCACGCCCAGCCACAGTTTTCTGCGCTACCGCTACAAATATCCGCAACGGGCCTTCCCCTACAACCAGTTGGTGCAGGAGAACGCGCGCCGCACGCGCGACGACCCGCCGTTCGGGCTGATCGACAGCGGCGCATTCGCCGATGACCGTTACTGGGATGTGGAAGTGAGCTATGCGAAAGCGGCGGCGGGGCAGGTACACATCCGCATCAGCGCCGACAATCGCGGCCCGGAGCCAGCCGTGCTGCACCTGCTGCCCACGCTGTGGTGCCGCAACACCTGGGCATGGGGCGACGACGAAGGCGAAAAACCGCAGCTCGCTGCGGAGCAAGCGGACAGCGACGCGGCCTGGACCGTGCAGGCTGCGGTCGAAGGACTCGGTACGTACCACCTGTACGGCAGGCAGCCCGCGCAACTGCTGTTCACCGAGAACGACAGCAACGCCGAAAAACTGTGGGGACAAGCCAACTGCACGCCGTATGTTAAGGATGCCTTCCATCGCTTGGTGGTGCAGGGCGAGGCGGCGGCGGTCAACCCGGCGCAGCGCGGCACCAAATGCGCCGCCTGGCATAGCCGGACCGTCGCGCCGGGCGCGCGCATGACGCTGGAGCTGGTGCTGTCGGATACGGCGCTGGCGCACCCGTTCGCCGATGCCGTTGCGGTGTTCGAGCGGCGCGAACAGGAAGCGGACGCCTTTTACCGCGAACTGCTGCCGGGCGATGCGGGCGACCGCACCATACTGCGTCAGGCGCTGGCTGGCATGTTCTGGAACCAGCAGTTCTACCACTACGATGTGGCGCGCTGGTTAGATGGTGACATCATGCGTCCGCCGCAATCTCACCAATTCGGGCGAAATCGATATTGGCGCCATTTCAGACTGGCGGAAGTAATGTCGGTACCGGACAGTTGGGAGTTCCCCTGGTTCGCCGCGTGGGATCTGGCGTTCCACGCGCTGGTGCTGGGGCTGGCGGATATTGAGTTCGCCAAGCGGCAACTTGAAATTCTGTTGCGCGAAGACACGCTGCACCCCGGCGGGCAGATTCCTGCCTACGAGTGGGCGTTTGGCGACGTCAACCCGCCGGTGCATGCGATGGCCGTGCTCAAGCTGTACCGCATGGAGCACGAACAGAGAGGCAAGGGCGATCTCGGTTTCCTGCGCCGCGCCATGCACAAGCTGCTGCTCAATTACGCATGGTGGCTGAACGCCAAGGACAGCGAAGGCCACGGCGTGTTCGAGGGCGGTTTCCTGGGGTTGGACAACATCTCGGTGTACGACCGCTCTCAGCCGCTGCCGCCCGGCTATCGCCTGAAACAGGCGGATGCCACCGGCTGGGTGGCGATGTTCGCACTCAACATGACCATGATCGCACTGGAACTGACTGTCGAAGAACCCGATTACGAAGAGGTCGCGTTGCAGTGCTACAGCCAGTTCCTGTCTATGGCCAATGTGATGGCGGGCAACGTGGACCACAGTCCCTCGTTGTGGGATGCGGAGGACGGGTTCTTCAAGGATGTCATCGTCACGCCCGAAGGCGAGCGCCACCGGATCGACGTGTTTTCCATGGTCGGACTCATCCCGCTGTTCGCCTGCGAGGTGGTGGAGCCGCGTTTGCTTGTATCGGCACCGCGCTTCGAGAAGATGCTGATGGCGCATGCGGGCGGCATGTTCGACGGCCACACCATCTGTGCCTGTCCAGCGCATACCAACGAGCGCGGCGAACATCTGCTGTCCTTGGCCAACCACGAGATGCTGCCGCCCATCCTGAAACGGCTGCTGAACGAGGACGAATTTCTATCCCCTTTTGGTATCCGCAGCGTCAGTCGTATCCATGCCGCGCAGCGCGATCTCGGCTGGCTGCCCGCCGTGGGCCGCGCGATCATCGAATACCTGCCGGGCGAATCGAACACCGGGCTGTTCGGTGGCAATTCCAACTGGCGCGGGCCGGTGTGGATGCCGGTCAATTACCTGCTGAATGAAACGCTGCTGAAGTTCCACCAGTATCTCGGCGACGAATTCAAGGCGGCGGTGCCGTGCATGGATAACCGCGAGATGACGCTGCATGAAGTGTCCTGCCTGCTGGCGGACCGCGTGGCCAGCGTGTTCCGCCGCGACGGCAACGGCCATGTCGCGGCGTTCGCGCCCGACAGTCCGCACCAGAGCGATTCGCACTGGCAGGAATTGCTGTTGTTCAACGAGTACTACCACGGAGAAACCGGGCAGGGGTTGGGCGCGTCGCACCAGACGGGCTGGACCGGTCTGGTGGCCAACCTGTTGTTGCAGACGCGCCCGCCGCGAAGCGCGAGCAAAGCTCACCCTGAAAGAAAGGAAGGAACGAAATGAAGAACATCGATCCCTGCACACTGGTCTTCTTCGGGGCGGGCGGCAACCTGAGCCGCAAGAAGCTGATCCCCGCGCTGTTTCATCTGGAAATGCTGTCGCGGCTGCCGCAACAACTGGTGATCCTCGGTTGCGACATCGCCCAGTACGATCCGGAAGTCTGGCTGGATTTCGTGCGCGGCATCCTGCGCGAAAAACACGGCGACAAGATTGACGAGGCTGCCTTGCAACGCTTCTGCGCTCGGCTGCATTATTTTGCCGTTCCGGTCGGCGACGATGCGGCCTATGCGCGACTCCAGACCCTGATCGACGAAGACCCGAGGTTCCCGCCCAATGTCATGTACTACATGGCGGTGCGCCCGGCAGATTATCCCGGCATTGTGGAAAAACTGGGCAACGTCGGCCTGTTGAAGCAGAAGAATGGCTGGCGGCGCGTGGTGATCGAGAAGCCGTTCGGCTACGACCTGCTTTCCGCGCAGACGCTGCAGGCCAGCCTGTACCGCCATCTGGACGAGCCGCAGATCTATCGCATCGACCACTACCTGGGCAAGGGCACGGTGCAGAACGTGATGGTGTTCCGTTTCGCCAACCTGCTGCTGGAGCCGTTGTGGAACCATCACTACATCGACCATGTGCAGATCACTCATTCCGAAACGCTGGGCGTTGAGAATCGCGGGGATTACTACGAAGGGGCGGGCGCTTTGCGCGACATGATCCAGAGCCACCTGATGCAGTTGCTGGCGCTGGTGGCGATGGAGCCGCCGGTGAGCATGGCGGCCGAGCATCTGCGCGACGAGAAGGTGAAGGTGCTGCGCGCGATCCGCCCCATCACGCAGAACGCGGTACATGCCCATGCCTTTCGCGGACAATATGCCAGCGGGACCATCGACGGCAAGACGGTGCCCAGTTATCTGGAAGAGAAGAACATCGCCCAGGACAGCACTACCGAGACCTATGCCGCGATGAAACTGTTCGTCGACAACTGGCGCTGGGCGGGCGTGCCGTTCTATCTGCGCACCGGCAAGCGCATGGCCGAGAACAGTTCGGCGATCTGCATCCGCTTCAAGAGTCCCCCGCAGGATCTGATGCGCCACACGCGGCAGGGGCCGCCGCCGCCGAACTGGATCATGCTGGGCATCCAGCCGGACGATTGCATGCGCATGGAGATGCAGGTCAAGGTGCCGGGGCTGGACGTGCGCACGCGCACCATCAGCCTGGATGCGACCTATCGCAAAGACGGCGACGAGGAATTCGATGCCTACGAAGGCTTACTATTGGATGTCATCATGGACGACCACTCGCTGTTTCTGCGCATCGACGAGGTGGAGGCGGCCTGGCGCGTGGTGGACCCCGTGCTGAAGGTGTGGGCGATGGAACGCGAATTCATCAATACCTATCCGGCCGGCACCTGGGGGCCGCGCGGCACCTACCGGCTGTTCGACCGCGAAGATCAGTTCTGGCGGCATTCTCTCGACCTGGAAGGCGCGAAACTGGAGGCGTACTGACATGAAGCTTTTGCTGACAGGCGATATTGGTGGCACCAAGACGCGGCTGGCGCTGGCCGAAACGGACGGTGCGCGGGTGTTGATCCGGCGCGAGCAGAGTTATGCCAGCCAGAGGTATGCAACCTTCGAAAGCCTGCTGGGGGATTTCCTGCAGCAAGACGAACGCATCGACGATGCGGCGTTCGGCATCGCCGGGCCGGTGCGGGATGGGGTGGCGCAGGCCACCAATCTGCCCTGGCGCATCGAGGCCGTCAGGCTGCGGCAAAGTTTCGGCTTTGCACGTTGCCATCTGCTCAACGATTTGGAAGCCACCGCATACGGGCTGCCCGCACTGGGCGAGCAGGACCTGCACATCTTGCAGGCTGGTGCGCCGGACGCGCGCGGCAACCGGGCCGTGATCGCCGCCGGAACGGGGCTGGGCGAAGCGGGGCTGTATTGGGACGGGCGCACGCATCATCCGTTCGCCAGCGAAGGCGGGCACGCGACATTCAGTCCGCGCAACGCGCTGGAATTCGCGTTGCTGCAGCATCTGCAACAGCAGCGAGAGCATGTGAGCTGGGAACGCGTGGTATCCGGCATGGCGCTGCCTGAACTGTACGTCTTTTTGCGTGGCGAACGCAGGGCCGAGATCCCGCCCTGGCTGTCACAAGATTTGTCCGGACCACAGGCGGCGGCAGCCATATCGACTGCCGCCTTGCAGCAGCGGGATGAGGTGTGCGAAGAAACCCTGCAATGGTTCGTCGGCTTGTACGGCGCAGAAGCGGGCAATCTTGCACTTAAGACGATGAGCTTGGGCGGTCTGTATATCGGCGGCGGCATCGCGCCAAAGATACTGCCCTTGTTGCAACGCGGCGAATTCATGGCGGCTTTTCTCGACAAGGGGCGCATGCGCCCCTTGCTGGAAGCGATGCCGGTGAAGGTCATCCTCAACGACCGCGCGGCGTTGTACGGTCCCGCCTTGTTCGCCGCGCAGTGCAGGGAGGCGGCGTGAACCTGTTCATCTTGCCGCATGCCGCGCGGATGACCGTATGTGCCGATGTCGATGAGCTGGCCGCAGCCGCCGCGCAACGCATTGCAGAATTGATCGAAGACACACTCGCCGCTCAGGAAGTGTGCAACATCGCGCTGGCCGGCGGCGACACCCCGCATCGTTGTTATCGGCTGTTGCGCGAGATGTCGCTGCCGTGGACTCGCATCCATTTCTATTTCGACGACGAGCGTTGCCTGCCGATCGGCGATTCAAAACGCAACGACACGATGGCGCGCGACAGCCTGCTTTCATCGGTGCCCGCCGCGAACATCCATGCTATTCCGGCGGAGCTGGGTTCTGCCGTCGCGGCTGCGCTTTATGCACAGGAAATGGCAAGCGCAGGCGCGCTCGACCTAGTGCTGCTGGGTCTGGGCGAGGACGGTCACACCGCCAGCCTGTTTCCCGGCAATGCGGCCTTGCAGGCGGCGGGGCCGGTCGTGGCGGTCAGCGGCGCACCCAAGCTGCCGCCGGAGCGGGTGAGTTTGAGCCTGTCCGCCCTGAACGCGGCACGGCACAAGCTGTTCCTAGTCGCGGGCAGCGCCAAACGCGACGCGCTGAAAGGTATCGCACAGGGTGCCGATTTGCCTGCAGCGCGCGTGCTGCAGGCCGAGTGGTATCTGGATCGTAATGCAACACTTGGATTTGAGATGTTGCCGTGCGAATGAATTCTGGCTTGAAGAATACAACCGTTATTTAATTTAAAAATCAAACAAGGAGAACAATATGCAAATCGGAATGATCGGATTGGGACGGATGGGCGCAAACATGGTGCGTCGTTTGCAAAAATCAGGGCATGAATGCGTGGTGTACGACCGTAGCAGCGAGGCGGTGCAGGCGCTGGCGCAAGAAGGCATGACCCCGGCCGCCAGTGTGCAGGACTTCCTCAGTAAATTGAGCGCGCCGCGCGTCGTGTGGCTGATGCTGCCTGCCGTCGTTGTCGATGCCAGCATCGCTGAACTGGTGCCACTGTTGGATGCGGACGACATCGTGATCGACGGCGGCAACTCGTATTACAAGGACGACATCGCGCGCGCCAAAAGGCTGGCCGAGCAATCCGTCCGCTATGTGGATGTCGGCGTCAGCGGCGGCACCTGGGGGCTGGAACGCGGCTATTGCCTGATGATCGGCGGCCAACAGAAAATCGTGGCGCACCTGCAACCCATCTTCGCTTCGCTTGCACCGGGCGCGGACACCGCGCCGCGCACTGAAGGCCGCTGCGGCACGCCGACGGCGGCCGAGAACGGCTATCTGCACTGCGGCCCGGAAGGGGCGGGCCACTTCGTCAAGATGGTTCACAACGGCATCGAGTACGGCATGATGGCGGCGTATGCAGAAGGCTTCAATTTACTGCGCCATGCGAACGTCGGCGGCGTGGCGCGCGAACATGACGCGGAGACCACGCCACTGCGCGAACCGGAAACGTTCCGCTACGACATCGATGTCGCCGAAGTGGCTGAACTGTGGCGACGCGGCAGCGTTGTTGGCTCATGGTTACTGGATTTGACTGCACACGCACTGCAAAGCGATGCCGACCTCACCCAGTTCAGCGGTCGCGTGTCCGATTCCGGCGAAGGACGCTGGACCAGCATCGCCGCCATCGAGTCCGGCACGCCCGCGCCCGTGCTCACCGCTGCATTGTTCGATCGATTCAATTCTCGCGGTGAAGCGGACTACGGCAACAAACTACTGTCTGCATTGCGCTATGAGTTCGGTGGACATCACGAAAAAAATTAGAGTGTAAGGATTTGCCGTGTTGTCCGACAAACAGATGTCTCCATTCACTACAAAGGAATCATCATGCATGAAGCCGTCCAGGACTATTACGGCAAGCAGTTGCAGACTTCGGACGACCTGAAGACCAGCGCCTGCTGCGATGCCAGCGCGTTGCCCGCCTGGCTCAAACCCCTGCTGGCGAAGGTGCATCCCGAAGTGCTGTCGCGCTATTACGGTTGCGGGCTGGTGTGTCCGCCACGGCTTGAAGGTTGCCGCGTGCTCGACCTGGGCAGCGGCTCCGGGCGCGACGTGTATGCGCTGGCGCAACTGGTGGGCAAGACCGGCGAGGTCGTCGGTGTGGACATGACGCCGGAGCAACTGGCCGTGGCGGAGAAGTACCGCGCCCATCATGCGGAGCAGTTCGGCTATGCTAACGTGCGCTTTCTTGAAGGCTATATCGAGAAGCTCGATGAACTCGGCCTCGAACCCGGCAGCTTCGATGTCATCGTGTCGAATTGCGTGGTCAATCTGTCGCCGGACAAGGACGCGGTGTTGCGCGGCGTGCATCGCCTGCTGAAGAAGGGCGGCGAATTCTATTTCTCCGATGTCTATGCCGATCGCCGCGTGCCCGATGCGGTAAGGAACGATCCGGTGCTGTACGGGGAATGCCTGGGCGGGGCGCTGTACTGGAACGACTTCATCCGTCTGGCGCAGCGCCACGGTTTTGCCGATCCGCGCCTGGTCGAGGATCGCCCGTTGGACATCACCGATCCCAAGCTCGCGCCGCGCGTGGGCAATCTGAAATTCTTCTCGGCGACTTACCGGCTGTTCAAGCTCGACAATCTGGAGACGGCCTGCGAAGACTACGGCCAAGCGGTGATTTATCGCGGCAGCATCCCCGATCATCCGGATGCTTTCACGCTCGACAAGCATCATCGCATCGAAACCGGCCGGGTGTTCCCGGTGTGCGGCAACACCTGGCGCATGTTGCAGGACACGCGCTTCGCCGCGCATTTCGAATTCATCGGCGATTTTGGTCGGCACTACGGGCTGTTCGAGGGCTGCGGCGCTGCGATTCCGTTCGATGCCAAAACTGGCACCGAAGCGAGTTGCGCCTGCTGCTGACCCACATAAAGGAGCGAAATTATGGAATGGCTGATATTGATCGCGGCGTTGTTTCTCGCCTTCAGCAACGGCGCGAACGACAACTTCAAGGGCTTCGCGACCGTGTGGGGTTCGGACACGCTGAACTACCGGCAGGCGCTCGCGCTGGCCACGCTGGCGACGCTGGCCGGCAGTTTCGCCGCGCTGTTCCTGGCCGAAACGCTGGTGCAGAATTTCTCTGGCAAGGGGCTGGTTGCGGATGCGGTCGTCAATACGCCGCTGTTCATGCTGAGTGTCGCCAGCGGCGCGGCGTTCACCGTTTTCCTCGCGACACGGCTGGGCTATCCCGTATCTACCACGCATGCGCTAATCGGCGGATTGCTGGGGGCGGGTCTGGCGCAGGCCGACGGCGCCGTACAACTGGGCAGGTTGACGCAGACCTTTCTGCTGCCGCTGTTGGCCAGTCCCTTGCTGGCCGCGATCCTGGGCGCGCTGGCCTATACGGCGTTCCGCCTGCATCCGGCAGAGGATGATTGCCTGTGCGTGGTGCAGCCGGAACTGTCTGCCGCCACACCGGTGCTGCAATCGGTTTCGCTGCCGCTGCCTGGCATCGTGCTGGGCACCGATGAGGACTGCGCCACCTTGCCGGTCGCCGCGCGCTTTTCGATCTCGCGCTGGCTGGACAAGTTGCACATCCTGTCTGCCATGGCGATCTGTTTCGCGCGCGGCGTGAACGATACGCCGAAGATCGCGGCGCTGCTGCTGGCCTCCAGTCTCACCGACGCGCAAACATCGGTCTGGCTGCTGGCCGCTGCGATGGCGCTGGGCGGGATCATCTTTGCGAAACGGGTGGCTGAGCGCATGAGCCACCGCGTGACACGCATGGATCACGGCCAGGGATTGACCGCCAACCTGATCACCGCCGTGCTGGTGCTGTTCGCCAGCAAGCTGGGCGTACCCGTTTCCACCACCCACGTCTCGGTCGGTTCCATCGCCGGGGTGGGCATGCGCGCGCGGACGCTGGACTGGGTGTCGCTGCGCCAGATCATGTTGTCCTGGCTGGTGACGCTGCCGCTGGCGGCGGCGCTGGCTTTTGGCGTGAGCCGGTTCTGGTAGAGATAAAACCGAATAATCCATAAGGCCGTCATACCGGCTAGCCCTCTATCCAACTTTCCCCCAGAGGGGGAAAGAGCAATCGCCTCCTCGCCCTCTGGGAGAGGAGGCGAGAGTTAGCGCCGGTATCCAGCAATAAAAAAGCTGCCGCGAAGCGGACAAAACCACGATGTTGTCCCATTTGCGTGGGGGCATTGTTAATCACTGGATTCCTGCCTGATGGAACTACTAGCCATTCGACTAAGCTGGCAAACAACGCCAGCCAAGTCGCTGGTTATTCGCCGGAATGACGTGGTTTTTCTAATGGTTTCCGGGATAAAGGAGCATCATGAATTTCGAACACTTCATTCTCACCAACGAACCCGCCATCCGGCTCGGCTTCTTTTTCGGCGTCCTGGCTGTGGTTGGCCTGTGGGAGCTGGCCGCGCCCCGGCGTGCATTGACCGTATCCAAGGTGTTACGCTGGGCCAGCAACCTCGGCATCGTTGTCCTCAACACCGTGCTGCTGCGGCTGCTCTTTCCGCTGGCGGCGGTGGGCGTGGCCGCATTTTGCACCGCGATCGGCTGGGGACTGCTCAACCATTTCCAGATTCCGTTTGCGATTGCTGTGCCGCTGGCAGCGATCATTCTGGATTTCGTCATCTGGCTTCAACACGTCATGTTCCATGCCGTGCCTGCGCTGTGGCGGCTGCACCGGGTGCACCACGCTGACCCGGATTTCGACGTGACCACCGGTGCGCGCTTCCACCCCATCGAGATCGTGCTGTCCATGCTTATCAAGTTCGCCACCATCGTCGTGCTCGGCCCGCCGGTGCTGGCGGTGGTGATCTTCGAAGTGCTGCTCAATGCCACCGCGATGTTTAATCACGGCAACATCCGTCTGCCGCTTGCGCTGGATCGGGTGTTGCGCCGGTTCGTGGTCACACCGGACATGCACCGTGTGTACCATTCCATAGAAGATGACGAGGCCAACTCCAACTTCGGCTTCAACCTGCCATGGTGGGATCGCCTGTTCGGCACCTATCGCGACCAGCTGCGCGCCGGTCACCTGGCCATGACCTTCGGCATCAGCGACCATGCCGACCCGCGCGAAGTAGTGCGGCTGGACGGCATGCTGCTCCTGCCCTTCAAGGGCGAGATCACCGACTACGCGATCAACCGGCGCAATTATTCCGGAGACAAGAAACAGCCATGAACTGGTATGCCCACCCGGAATCCCGTTCGTTTATCCTGCGCCGCTATCTGCCGCTATCTGCCGCTATCTGCCGCGATTGGCGATCTGTAGCCTGGTGTGGGAGATCGTACAGTTGCCGCTCTATACCCTGTGGTCGGACCCGCGCTGGGAGAGCATCGTCTATGCCGTCATCCATTGCACGGCGGTTGATGTCCTGATCGGCATGGCGGCCTTGTTCCTTGCCTTGATTCTGAACGGCGCAGGCGAACGCGCCGACTGGCCGGGGCCGAGGATCGTCATTTGGACGATAGTCATTGCAGTCGCCTACACCGTGTGGAGCGAGCGAAACAATCTGGCTCAGGGTAATTGGTCGTATTCCGCATGGATGCCGGTGTTGCCGTGGATCGATGTCGGTCTGGCGCCGCTGTTGCAATGGGTCGCGGTGCCGTGGGCGGCATGGCGCTGGGCAAACCGGCAACGCTGATTCCGGGGATGGCGCGGGATGGCGTCACCTCATGTGAAGCACGCCGCGCAGTTTGATGCCGCTCTAACTGCTAACCGGCGCAGCACGAAAGCTGTTTCACGTCTTTGGTAAACGTTTGCGCGCACAGCTTCAGCCCCTCGACCATCGTGAGATAGGGAAAGAGTTGGTCGGTTATATCCTGCACAGTCATGCGCGCGCGGATGGCAATGGCCGCTGTCTGAATCAACTCGCCCGCTTCCGGCGCAACCACCTGTACGCCCACCAGGCGCAGGCTCCCTGCTTCAGCAACAATTTTTATGAAGCCGCGTGTATCGAAGTTGGCCAGCGCGCGCGGCACATTGTCGAGCGTCAGCGTGCGGCTGACGGTCTCGATGCCTTTGTCGTGCGCTTCTGCTTCGGACAGGCTCACCGTCGCCACCTGCGGGTCGGTGAACACCACGGCGGGCATGGCGGTCAGGTCGAGGGTGGCCTCGCCGCCGGTCATGTTGATCGCCGCGCGCGTACCGGCCGCGGCCGCGACATAGACGAACTGCGGCTGATCAGTGCAATCGCCGGCGGCATAGATGTCCGGCGCACTGCTGCGCATCTGGTCGTCAATCACGATATTGCCCTGTGGGCTGAGTGCTACTCCGGCATTATCCAGTCCCAGGCTGCGGGTGTTGGGTGATCGTCCGGTAGCCACCAGCAACTTATCTGCACGGAATTCGCCTTGGTTAGTGACGAGCATGAATTCACCATCAACAAACGACACGGAGCTTGCCTGTGTTTGCGTGCGCACGTCGATGCCCTCTGTGCGGAATGCCTCCGCCACCGCTACACCGATGGCCGGATCCTCGCGGAAGAACAAAGTATGGCGCGCCAGGATCGTGACCTTGCTGCCCAGCCGCGCGTAGGCCTGTGCCAGTTCCAGTGCGACAACCGACGAGCCGATTACGGCAAGTCGCGGCGGGATAGCCGGGCTGACCAGCGCTTCGGTCGAAGTCCAGTAGGGCGTGCCCTTTAATCCGGGAGTGGGCGGGATCGCCGCGCTGGCACCGGTCGCAACCAGACAGCGGTCGAACGGCACTTCGCGCTCGCTGCCATCGAGCTTTTGCACGATCAGCGTGTGGCCGTCCTTGAAGCGGGCCTCGCCGTGCATCAGGTTGATGTCCAGAGTGCTCTCCAGTATTTTTTCGTATTTGGCGTGGCGCAGTTCGTCCACCCGTCCTTGTTGCTGCGCAAGCAGATTGTCGCGTTGGATGGTGGGTGCAATAGCGGAAATGCCACCATCGAACGGACTCTCACGCCGCAGATGGGCGATATGGGCGGCGCGAATCATGATCTTGGAGGGTACACAACCGATGTTGACGCAGGTGCCGCCAATGGTGCCGCGCTCGATCAGTGTGACCCGTGCGCCGCGTTCGACTGCTTTCAACGCGCAGGCCATTGCCGCGCCGCCGCTGCCGATGATAGCGATGTGCGGGGATTCATTTATCATGATTGCTGACCTTTCGATGTATGGCAGTTGGCATTTTCAGCGAATGTTTCTTTTGATTTGCGGTTGACGGCATAAATAATCAAACCGACAAAAAACAGCAGGGCAGGCATGAGCACATAATCGAGATAACCCACCCATGCAGCCAAACCGAACGCGCCGAAAAGAAGCACCAGCACAGGCGTGAAACAGCACAAGGCAGAGATGATCACCCCGAACGTGCCAATTTTCAACAAGGTGGAGTTTTTCATTTACGCACCACCACGATTTTTGATGGATAACCCGCGTCTTCAGTCGCTTTGGTGAGTGCCTTGACGGTGGTACTGCCATCGTCGAAGGTCACGGCAGCTTCTCTCTTGTCGAGATTGAAGGCCACTTTCTCGACGCCATACACGCCGAAAAGTGCCTTTTTTACGGTGATCGGACATGCCGAACATGTCATGTTGGATACCGCCAACGTAGCCGTCTTGTTGGCCGCAAAGGCAGGTGACATAGTCAATGCGCTAATGGCAGTTGCCATGACAATTGAAAGTATTTGGGCAATTTTAGTGAAACTCGCTTTGCTCGCTTTCATGTTACGACTCCTTCAATAAAATAACGGTGCAATATAAGGGAAGCTAAGTACAACCAGCACTAACATCACAACGATCCAGAAAATGCTTTTGTAAGCACGCCTAGCCTGCGGTAACGCGCAAACCTCACTCGGTTTGCATGCACCCTCCGGTCGATAAATACGCCGCCAGGCGAAGAACAGTGCCACCAATGCTGCGCCGATAAAAATCGGCCGGTAAGGTTCCATCACCGTCAGATTGCTGATCCACGCACCACTGAAACCAAGTGTGATCAGTACCAGCGGCCCGAGGCAGCAGGTCGAAGCCAGGATGGCAGCCAATCCGCCTATAAAAAGCGCACCGCGACCGGTTTTTGTTTCAGACATGTGATTCTCCTTTCCCAAAGATGTGCTAACCTTAAACCCGTAGTCAACTACGGAGTCAAGCATTATGAAAACGAGCAAAGCAAGTTTCGAGCAAGCGAAGCGCAGCGGCCAAACGAACAAAGCGAGTGCTCCAAAATTACAGATACATGATCCGGAAAACGGCATGACCATCGGGCAATTGGCTTCGGAAGCTGGCGTAAATGTGGAAACCATTCGTTATTACCAGCGCGAGAAATTGCTGAACACACCGAAAAGGGAATTTGGTTCGATCCGACGTTATGGTGCAGTTGAATTGAACTGTTTACTGTTCATCAAGCGCGCACAGGCCATTGGTTTTTCGCTGACGGAAATTTCCTTGCTGCTCAAGTTGGCCGAAGGCGAGCATTGCGCCGAAACAAAGAGGTTGGCCGAGAAAAAACTTGTGGTAATCAAACAAAAAATTGCGGATTTACTCTCCATAGAATCATCATTAGAAAAACTTATTTCCGCCTGTCGAAAAGGAAAAGGCGGCTGTGGCTGCCCGATTATTGACAGCCTGGTGGGCGGAGAAAGAACATTGTCGTAACCTGGCTACGCTACTCGACGCGAAACACGCCGCGCAGTTTGATGCCGACCCAATTGCCGGGCAGTGCGGCGAGTATCCACAGCCAGCCGTGCAAACTGGTGGATGAAATGCCAGAGAGAAAAGCACCAATGTTGCATCCGTAGGCGATGCGCGAACCGTAACCCATCAGGAGTCCGCCGAGCAGCGCGGCCAGCAACGGCAGTAAGGTCAAACGAAGATTAGGTTTGAGTACACCCGCCAGCGCGGCGGCGATCAGCGATCCCAAGATGATGGCCATATCCATCACGCTGGTTTCGTCGGTGAACACGCTGCCTTGCAATTGATCCAGCCGGTAGTCGTTGTTCCAGAATGTGCTGCCTTCCGCATCCCAGCCGAGTGCCGCTGCCATCTTGGCACCCCACAGAGTAAATGCCCAAGTCACCACCCAGGGGTGGCCGGTTTGCAGCAGCACCGCTAGATTGAGCAGGGCGACCAACAGCATGCTGAGATACAGCGGCCATGGTCCGCGCCACCAAGTGTAAACCTGGACCGTGTTGACCTCGTCGCGTTTTCCCCAGAGCAGTGTCGCCCGCCACAGCAGGGCGAACACGGCAAGTTGTAACCCTACTGCCAGCGGCCAGCCCAACATATCGCCGAGTGCTGGGGCATCCCAGGCGGGCAGGTTTTCCCACCAGTCTGCATGCAATGTGGCGAGCCAGCCGCCGAAACAGAATGTGATGATGGTGAAGAACAATCGCGTATTACCGCTACCGAAACCGCATAACGTGCCGGAGCCGCAACCGCCCGCTAGTTGCATGCCGATGCCGAACATGAACGCGCCCGTTGTGACGCCGAACCCGAGTGGTGCAACCGCGCCAACGATACTGTGGCCGTTGAACGATGCGGCGGCGAGGAAAGGCGCAAATAGCAGGGTGGTTAGCGCCAGCAATAGAAGTTGCGCCTGCACCAGTCTGACGCTGCCAGCCTCCAACAGCATTCGATATGTACCGGTAAAGCCGAACCCCGCATGATGGAATGCCACACCCAACAGCGCACCCAGCGGAATCAGCAGCAGGGCGGATTCGTGCAGTACAGTCTGCCAGGTAAGCAGCAGCATGAGAAGAACGGACGCGCCCAGATATAAACGTTGCATCTTCATTTTGTTAAACCTGCAATCGAAGCACAGCGTTTCTGTGCCCGCAATGTCTGGATTGATCGGGAGTGGCAACCGACTTCACCCTGAAGCCCGTTGCCGTCGCATTACGCTGGCTTATCAGTGCTTCGCCGCACAGGGGTTTTTGGCATTGCACGGATTTTTTCCGGCGCACGGGTTCATCTTCATCGCGCATGGGTTTTTGGTTGCACAGGGATTCATTTTCGCGCCACAGGGATTCTTTGCGGCACATGGATTGGCGGCCGCGCATGGGTTAGCATTCACCCTGAAGCCTTTTTGCAGCGAAGCGGAGTAGGCTGTCAGTGCGGCCAGTTTCTTGCTGCTCCAGGCTAGCGGCTTGGCCGCCATTGGCACGACCATGCAAAACTGCACCATCTCATCCAGATGCACGACTTTGACGTTGGCCCGGTCATGCGTCATTTGCACAAAATGCGGGTAGGGTTGGGCGAAGGTTGCCTGGAAAGCACCATTACTCTGGTGGCAGGTGTTGCAAGACATGCCATTCGTGCTCAAGCTGGTATCGCTGAATAGCGTTTTGCCTTCAGCAACGAGTTGGGTGTGGTTGCCTTTGTAGGGACGATAATTATTTGGACGTGTGGTGAGTGCGGGGTCGATACGGTCGGAAGCGGCTGCACACGGGTTTTTGGCTGCACAGGGATTCTTGGCCGCGCAAGGGTTCATACGCGATGTGCTGTTTCGCGGTGCGCAGGGATTGGCGCGACAAGGTGCGGCTATGGCCATTCCGGCAAGAGATAGGGTTAGCGCGCCGGAAGCAAGCAGTACGTTGTATAGGGGGCTGCGTTTCATGGTGTTCTCCTTAGTTTTAATGAGTCTTAAGTGTTGCAATGAACGAATCAGTCACGCGCTGCAATTTCAGTGACGATAGTTAGTCGATGGCATAGGTACTATCCTTACAAAATTTCTCCGACAAATTACCTGTTTTACAGGCGTAAGAATCGACAACGCTGAATGTGAGGTTCATAGTGTTCTTCCTTGGAAGAGGGTATCGGTAAATTCAGATCGTGTTGAGCGCAGCTGACCGTCGTCAGTCGAATCAGGATGGACACTTCTTACACGAGAATATTTGTATTCGTCTGTAAGAAAACGGTTTTTATAACGACAAAAGTTTATTGATGCAAGGCATCAAGCCCACTTTGTAATATCCAGGAGACCTTCATGAAACAGATTGCACGATCTTTGATGTTGTTGCTTGCATTGATCTTTCCGCTGCTTGCTCACGCGCTGGGCGAACCATACACACAAGAGAAAATGGATGCTTTGAACAAGGCAGAAAAGCCTGTATTGGTGACAATTCATGCAAATTGGTGCGGAACCTGCCGTGCTCAGGAGCGGGTGTTGGAAAAGTTATTGTCCAAGGCAGAGTTTCGTGAAATAACTATTTTACGTGTCGATTTTGATCAACAGAAACCCGTTGTACACAAATTGGGTGCCAAATATCAAAGTACATTGATCGTATTTAAAGGCGGCGAAATGGCTGGTCGAATGACGGGCGAGACCGACAGTGATCGGATTGCCAGATTACTGTATTCGGCTTTGTAGAGGGGGTATTCATGGAACTCGGCTTGACTAGTTTTGGCCTGTCATTTCTGGCGGGCGTTCTTTCCACGCTATCACCTTGCGTTTTACCGCTGGTGCCTATTTTGTTGGGTTCATCGGTAAGCTCGCATCGCATGGGGCCGTATGCTCTGATTGTAGGTTTAATGGCTTCATATACCGTGATTGGCGTCGTAATCGGTTCGATGGGAGCCAGGATTGGCTTGGAGGCAGATAGCTTGCGTGTGGTGGGAGGTCTGCTATTGATACTGTTTGGCGCCATTATGTTCTCCAGCGTGCTGCAAGAGAGGTTCAGCGGTGCAATCAGTCGATTGGGCGTGGGGCAAGGACTACTCGCGCGTTTTAATCTGGATGGTTTGCATGGTCAATTTTTGCTCGGCATGTTGCTTGGAATCGTGTGGAGCCCGTGCGTCGGTCCTACACTCGGGGTGGCAATCACGCTTGCCAGTCAGGGAGAGGCATTGTTGCAGGTAGGTGCTGTGATGCTGATGTTCAGTTTAGGCGCTGCACTGCCGCTGTTGGCTATCGGCATGTTATCCCGTCAGGCGATGGGTAGATGGCGCAACCGCATGCTTGAGAACGGACAAAAGGCGAAAAAAGTTTTTGGCGCGGCATTGCTATTGCTTGGTATTTTTGTTTTGTCAGGAGTTGATAGAACATTTGAGCGTCATGCGGTGAATGTTATGCCGGATTGGCTGGTTATATTGACCAGTCGTTTTTGAGCGTTGAATCGGAGAAAGAATATATGTCTGAAAAAGAATCGTTGTTGAACACGCTGCTCGGCTTGTCAATGATCGTCGAAGCGCGCGACCCTTATACCGGCGGCCACCTTTGGCGCGTTTCACAATTTTCCAGGCTGCTGGCCCAACAGGCCGGCTTATCAAGGCGTGATATTTCGCTGTGCGAGGTCGGCGGTTTTTTGCACGACCTGGGCAAGGTCGGTGTGCCGGATGCCATTCTGAATAAGCCGGATCGCCTCACCGAGGCCGAGTATGACATCATCAAAACTCATCCGTCGGTGGGCGGGCGGCTTCTGTCCAGCCATCCGCTTGCAGGGCTGGCAATGGATGCTGTGGTTGCTCACCACGAACGTCCGGACGGCAGGGGGTATCCTCACGGTATTGCGGGTGATGTCATTCCCGAGGTGGCACGCATCGTCAGCATCGCCGATGCCTTTGATGCAATGACCAGTACACGCGCCTACCGTAAAGGCATGCCGACAGAAAAGGCATTCTCCATTATCGGTAGCGAGCTGGGCAGTCAGTTTGACCAGAATCTGGGCAAGCACTTTTTAGCGTTGGAGCGCATGACGGATATTGTACACATCGTCGGCCACAGCGAGTCGGGCATCCCCTTGCTGCCATGTCCGTCATGCAGCGCGCCCGTCGTGGCTCGGGCTACGCATCGTGATGGCGAGCATATCTATTGCCGTGCCTGCGGCGGTGAGTCACGACTGCACAAACAGGATGGTTTGCTGCAACTGGAAATGACGGGAGGAATGGGAGAGGCCTCCGTGCTCGCACCTGACTGCGACACCGACTTGATCGGTGCGATGGTGACGGAGATCGCGCCGCACCTGTTTTAAGGAAGCGATCAAGGCTTCCATGAGCTGCGTTGCTGGATCGGCGGGCAAGGAATCGATCCATAAGAGCAGAACACACAGCAATCGCCCAGTTTTGGTTTCAAAACCACAAGGAAGGTAGAACCACTGGCACGAGGGCTCCCATTTTCTCCTGCCCGCAATGCGGGCAGGCGATCAGGGATTTAAGTGTTCATGTCTGCTGTTGTGAAGAGGTAATCATAAGTTTGATTTCGCGCAGTGTATCTTCCACCGAGATTGGGATATGGCTGGTGATGTCCAGCATGCGATCCTCGAATACGTCCTCACTAGGGTGCAATTCCGCCCAAGCCCAGACAGTTTCGTCGCGCCGTTTGAGCAATGCTTCGATATGTGGGCGGTAGAGTATGAGCATCGCGCTGATCCAGCGGTTTACTGGCCATGATGGGAATGCATGGTCTATCACGAAGTGATCCAGCATTTGGATCACTTGCTCGGCGGGATACCATGCTTCAGCAGTCACCCAGCGGTTGGTGGTAAATAATCCGGTCGGATAACCGTAGCCATCCATGGCAATGGCGAGCAGATGTGACAAGGCCTCATCGCCCTTGGGCCACGGATCGGTTGCGGGGTGCTCGATGGGCATTACACCTGCGGGCATGCCCTTCGGACGCAGAAAGCAGTGAAAGTGTCCGTGCTCCCCGACTTCGCCGCGATGGGCATGGTAGTAATACTGCGCATGACTCTCTCGGTCGTACACGTCGTCGTCAGGATAGTGGTTATATTCGTAGAAAGTCTCGCCTTTATTGAGCGTGTCGCGCAGCACTTCGCCGACGACATTCATCCCGGCTTTTTGCAGCACCCGGTAACAGGCAAGGATTTCCAAGCCGGCCTGCTGCATGGCTTGCAACTGAGCAAGTGGCAGGGAGGACAAATCAGGCGAAACAACCAGCCCCATTGCGTGGCTGGTTGAGTGCGATGCCGACTTTTTGCTTAGTGGTTTTTTGCTGCGCATGGGTTTTTGGTAGAGCAAGGATTCTTTGCTGCGCATGGATGCATCGCGGCACACGGATTTTTTGCAGCGCAAGGGTTGGCTTTGTGGTGTTGGTGTTTTGCCATACAGGGGTTTTTGCCTGCGCATGGATTCTTTCCTGTGCATGGATTTGCCGATGCTTCCATTTTAGAGCGTGCCGCGCAGGGATTAGCCGCTCCGCAGGGGGCCGCCATTGCCGCACCACTCATTACGGCAGCCAGTGCGCCAGACGAAATCAGGGTTTTAGCAATTTTATTGAATTTCATTATTTCTCTCCAGGGGTAAATTTGTAAGCCTATCTGACATTACCAAAATGGTGGATGCAAGGATTAGTCGGAGTTAAACTTCAAACCTTACACATTATTTTGAATATGTTGTAGCTGTGTCTAAGCTCCCTGAATTCTGTCGTGTATTCCTGCTTCGGTATTCTCATCATTTGCCTTTCCAAAAGTAACGTTAATTTTACGTCACCCTTGGAAGACTATTTTTTGGGGGAAGCTCAGTACGATATAACGCGGTTACTCGCTGAGAGATTAACTTTATTACTCGGTGAAGGGACTATTTTGTTGGAACACCGATGCTGGCAGTAACAGTCTGTCGGCTTGACCTGGCAATGGAATAAAACCAAAGTGTTTATAAAACGAGATCGATTTGTCGTCTTTTGCGTCAACAATGATTCCGACTACGGCTAGAACAGAGCTGGCTTGAGACACTTTTTGACAGGCATCGGCAAGCAGAATTGATCCTAAACCTTTGCCTTGTGACTCATTATCTACGGCTAGTCGGCCTATCAGCGCAACCGGCACCGGATAACGTGGTAGTTTTCGTGCAAGCGATGTTGGAAGGCTAGAGCAACCTACGCTTCCAGCACTTAAGGTAAAGAAACCTGCTAGTTTTTTTTGATCATTTTCTGGCGTTGCGATAAACACGCGAGAAACATTTTTGCGTACATCCTGCGAGGCATAGCGACGGATGTAATCATTCAGCGGTTGTGTTCCGCACTGAAAATCAGCCGTGTTAATGTCCGCATCAAGTGGGCGGATGAGGTATTTCATCAACGTACCTGATCAGCGTGGCGTTTGAATGCGCGATCCAAAGCCGCATTAGGCGCAGAAGGAGCGTCAAGCGCTGCTAAGAACGACTCGAAGTCTTTTGGATTCAATGTAATTGATTCATGCTCCTGTACAATACGTTCAGCAGAGGCGAGCGCATTTGACAGCACAAATTCTGAGATGCTGACGTGTACATAACTGGCTGCTTTGTCCAGTAACTGGCGTGTGTAGCTGTCGCATCGGATATTCAGACGGCTTTCCTTGGTCATCGTAGTTTCCATGATGGACTCCTAAAATTAGATTGCGTTATTGTGCGCCATATGTACTCACAATGCAATAGCAATATACCTTTGTACGAAATTAGCTTGCCGGAATTTTGCCGGACTTGGTTATGCATCGTTGTGCGCTGTAGTGCATAGTTGTAACGGAACACTGCAGCGTATTATCAATTAAATCAATCTATTACAGGTCGACTGCTATTTCGACATCCAAGGGGTCAGCAGTTCGAGTCTGCTCGTTCCTACCAAACAAAACAACGGGTTAGAGCAGAAATGTTCTAGCCCGTTTTTAATTCTGTGGGGACTTTGAAGGGGGCAGAATTTTCTGAACAGCCACCCCCGATTCGCGTTAGTCCGTTTGTTCTTTTTGCTGATCAGATTCAATGTATCCAGCAACGCGCTTACCTGTCCCGGGCTGTAATGCGATGTCATCGAGTAATTCCACATCTGCAATGTTGGCAATAAATCTGCAATATATAACTTGATTTTTTATTAATGGCATCACTACTGTCCGGTTAAAAATCGAATAGATTCAATTGTTTACTGATGTCCGGTTCGTCAAGATTCTGTATCGCATTTGCAACCATTTGATTTATTGGGGTTTTATCGAACATATTGACCTCAAAAAGATTCAGTAAAATCTGCTGGGAGGCAGGAAGATTGAGCTGTTTTTTGGCAATGCTGACCAGCAGGTAAACGCATATTGCGATCCAGATTTGGGATTTGACGGCATTGAGGGAATTGCCATAGAAATGTTTGATGGCAAGGTTTTGCTTGAGCCACTTGAAGAACAGTTCGATTTGCCAGCGATTTTTGTAGATATTGGCGATGGTCAGCGCGGGCAAATCGAAGCGATTGGTCAGGAACACCAAATGCTTGCCGGTTTCCGGGTCGCGGAAAGAAACCCGGCGCAGGCGTTCCGGGTAAGCGGTTTTTGATTTGGGTGTCGCCAGCAGTATGGTTTGATCGCAGCGTAATCCAGTGGCTTTGTCCACTTCGCGCGACGCAATCCAGGTAAAGCGGAGATTGTTCTTTGCGCGGATGACAAAGGTAACTTGGCGCTGGTGTAGCGCATACAATCTGGCGAAGTGCAGGTAGCCCCGATCAATGACGACGATGGTGCCAGCGGGGAATGGGATCACGTCGAGCAGATTGACATCGTGAACCTTGCCGGTGGTAATGGACAGAAACACAGGGATTGAACCGCGCAGATCAATGATGGTGTGCGCTTTGACGGCGGCCTTGGTTGAACGAAATTCCGCCCAGGGGAACAGCGTCAGGCACAGATCGATGGTGGTCGAGTCCATGGCGTAGAGCGGTTCTTTGAGTCCCAGGCCGATGTCCTCGTCCCGGTACAGTTCGAGCGCTATGGAGATCAAACGATGGCCGAGTGCCTCGAACAGCCGCCAGTCGCGCCGTTCGTTGGCATCGGCCAGTGTGGAACGGGATACTTTGCTGCGGATACCGATATGGTAAAGCTTGCTCTTCTGAGAATTGAGACAGGCAACCAAATCACGCAAGCCATCGCGCCGGGTCAGTTGTGCATAGGCCATGCAGATGAATTGGCTCCATGCGGAGAAATGCTTGATCCCGTGGTTGGCGGCAAAGCGCTCGGTCAGATATTCGAAATGATTGAACGGCACGAAGTCCAGCAATTGTGCGAAAACTGTTTTGCCCCGATTCATGCTGCCGCTCCGTCTGCCGATTAAAGGGCAAACGATACGGTTTTTTAACCAAAGGCGATTCCAGATAGTATTTGAAATCGTCGGAATGCAAAAACGTGCTGAAAGCCACGTCAATAAAGGGCTACAGCGAAATGAACTTAAAATCTACCGGACAGTAGTGTAATGGCATACTAGATTGCCCGTCAAATACTACTGGGCGAATAGCATGTTTAGGCGGTCTGATAAAATTGATGCAGGCAATTCCCGGCTCCCTGTATTTTTCCAAATTAAAAAAATGGGCGATCTGCTCGTTCAAGTCAAGCTCCATGCTCGAAGTGTCAGCGCTATAGTCGAAAAGACACGGTTCAAACCTATTGCTTGCAAGTGCTCCTAGCAGTGCTAAATCGAAGAAATCACATTAAATGACACAAAGCCCCCCATCCTTTGGCAATATCGCTCCAGACAAAATACGCTGCGCCGAATACGATGGCTTGGGCGCTGAGTTCCATATTTTATTGTCAGATTCACCCGTCGTATTGTCTGTCAGTGGCAGCATCGAGGCATTGCTCGGGTTTACACCAGACGATTTTATTGCCGGTCATATTTCCTTGCCAGATCGTATCCATCTTGAAGATGGCGATCTGGCAAGCTTGCTTTTTTTAAATGCTGATTCGCCAGCATCAGGAAGCTTTCCAATTCGTTTAAGGCAAGCCAACGGGCAAATTCGTATTGTCAGGCTTGACTTTGAAAAGTCCTCTGCGGATAAGTCAGGTGTGAGGCTTCGGTTAATACTGAAAGATGCCAAAGGCTTATACGATATTGATACTGCCCCCGTAGATCTACATTTCAAGTACATGATGGACAGCACCGACGATTTTATTTGCTTTAAAAATAAAAATCACGTTATTACCGGTGCCAGTCAGGCACTCGCATCTATTTGTCCACGCGGCCAGCGCTGGGGCGATTTGATCGGTCAGACTGATTATGAGCTCTTTCCCGAGGAGTTCGCAGATAGGTGTTACCAGTTAGAAAAATTGATTTACGCGGGCATGCCGTCTGTTAATGTAGAGCTGGAATATGTGCAGGTAAACGGGGAGTGTGGCTGGGTCAATAGCCGAAAATATCCCATCCACGGTGATCAGGGTGAAATTGTTGGCGTGTTCGGCGTTTCAAGGGATATTACCGAGCGTAAGATTTTTGAGGAAGCATTGAAAAAAAGTGAGGCGCGCCTCACGCTGGCGCAACGTATGTCCCATCTTGGCAACTGGGAGCTGGATTTGATCAGCAACGTGCTGTGGTGGTCTGAGGAGATTTTTCGTATTTTTGAGGTGGATTCGAATAGCTTTACTCCTTCTTACGAGGCTTTCCTTGCGGTTGTTCACCCTGATGACAGGGGCACGGTGAGCAGTGCTTATTTGAATTCGTTGAAAAGTAAGATTCCCTACGATATTGAACATCGACTATTGCTAACAGACGGGCGCATCAAGTACGTGCATGAACGGTGTGAAACCGTGTACGACAGTGGCGGCAACCCGCTTCGTTCTGTGGGCACCGTGCAAGATATCAGCGACCGGAAACGGCTCAAGCTCGAAGGCACGGACATGTTGCGGAGAATTGAGTCGCTTATCCTGCAAATGGATGACCGGACGGTTGCGGCCACGCCAGAGGAAAATGCAATCGTGCGTTCTGAGGAGGGGGCGGGGAAATTGAGTCGCCGGCATCTCGATGTGATTGGGCTGATTGCAGCGGGCCTTACCTCAGCGCAAATTGCAGCTAGACTCAATATTTCGCAAACTACCGTCATTACCCACAGGCGCAACCTGATGCGCAAGCTCGGGCTTCACAGTGCCGCAGAACTAACGGCTTACGCGATCAAAAATAAGATCGTCGCCTGTTGAATCGGTCTTGTACTGGCTCGCGATCATTCCTCACAAGTTGCTGTCTTCCCGTGCGCGGTATTCCCTGAGATACCTCGTCTGGGGTAGGGGTTACATTCCTTGCTCAATTTGCACCTTGTGCTGTGAGCGCTCTGCCTAAATGGCTGGCAGGAATAAGCTAATTATTTCCGCAAAGGGGGTAGATGTCGCAAATGAGGTATTCAATTGCCCCTTATGGAGGATTTTCTATTTTCCTGGCATCGACTATATTCAATGCCTGAGTTCGGCAGGTTCTGACGGCGCGTGTTAGATCATTGAATTCGATTAAAGAATGGACAGCCACAGTCACGACAGCCGGATATCACGAATGAGTTTGTTAGATAAATCCCTGTTGGTCTTGCAGGGTGGGGGGGGGGGGGGATGGATCGCAGGAGCGGGCAGGTAGGGCGTATTCGTCGTTTGATGTGGGGTGTGGTGGGCTCGGTGTTGCTGACGGTGTCGTTGGGCGGCTATTGGTTTGTCGAGGTAGTTACGCAATTGGGTCAGCAGGCGCGCGAGGATCGCATACAACTGCTTGCGCTGGAAAATTCCGTGAGCGATGTGATGGCGGAGTTGGCGGATCAAACTCAGGAGTGGAAAGATATTCTGTTGCGTGGTTACGACCCGGTTCTGCGTGCGAAGCATCAAAATGCCTTCGAGGCTCATGCCAGTTCCCTTCAGAACAAGCTGCTCAACGTGCAAGCTGCGGCGCGCAAGCTGGCGATTGACGTCGGCGAAATGGAAAACTTTGTTCGTCAGCATCAGGAGTTGATGGCGAACTATCACGAGGCACTTGCCTTGTTCGACCCGAAGGATGTTTATTCAGCCCGCTTGGTCGATGGGCGCGTGCAAGGCCGTGATCGGTTGTTGCGTGATGCATTGCATCGTGAGGTTAAGAAGCTTGAGGGGCAAATCGTTGCCCGGGAACAGGGGATGGTTGCCGGTGTATTGGGGCGGCATGGTTTGAAGCTGGGCGCTTTAGCGATGGTGTTGCCGTTGTTATCGTTGTGGTTTTTCTGGCAGGTGTATCGCGCATTGGGTTTCATCGTACAAAGTGATGCGCGCATTCGAGCTATTTATGAAGCCATCGGGGATGCGGTGCTGGTCGGCGACAGGCAGGGGCGAGTGGAGTCCATCAATGCGACCGCGCAGAGACTGCTGGGCTGGACTGAGGCTGAGGCACGCGGCAAGCTGATCAGTGACGTGTTTGAACTTTATGATGTTCACCATCAGCAGCGCGTCGAGTCACCCGCGGAGAGCGTATTGCGTGATGGAATCCCTATCCCGATGTCAAACGGCATGCTGTTGCGCCGCCGTGATGGCAGCCAGTTGGCGGTGGAAGATTCCGCAGCACCGGTGCGCGACGAGCATGGCAATGCGGTAGGGGTAGTGATGGTGTTTCATGACGTGTCGAAACGTTACGCATTGCTCGACGAATTGGGGGCCGCACGCGCGCAATTTGAAACCTTGTTTGAGCAGCTGCCTGAGGGCGTGTTGCTTTTTGATGAAAGTCTGGCGGTCATTACGCATAACAGAGAAGCGGCCAATTTGCTGGAATATGCCAGTGATGCGCTGCTTCTGTTGCAGGTGTCGGACATTGAAGCGATGGATGATCAGAATGCCATTGCCGCACGCAAAGAAAAATTACAGCTTACGGGGATAGATAATTTTGAATCGCGTTACCGTACACGAAGCGGTCGCCTGATGGATGTGGATGTCTCGGTACAGGTCGTGCAACTACCCAACGGCCGGATTGCTTTTCAAACGCTGTTTCGGGATATCACTGAACAAAAACAAACCTCCGCTCAAATCGAGCATTTGGCCTATCACGATCAGCTCACAGGATTGCCGAATCGACGTCTGTTGAAAGATCGTCTGAGTCAGGCCGTCAGCAGTGTGGTGCGTCGGGATGCAAAGCTGGCGCTGATGTATCTCGATTTAGATCATTTTAAAGATGTAAACGATAGCCTAGGTCATGGCGCGGGTGATGTCCTGCTGCAAATTGTTGCGGAGCGTTTGCAAGGCTGTGTGCGCGCCGATGACACCCTGGCACGCATGGGGGGGGACGAGTTCGTCCTGTTGCTCAATGGCGTGAACGGGGCCGATGATGTGGCCAGTATCGCCGGGAAAATTATTCATGAACTATCTCAACCGATGCGTATCGGCAATGACGAATTGCGCATTACGCCCAGTTTAGGTATCAGCATGTGTCCGCAGGACGGGCGGGATGCGGATGATTTGCTCAAATATGCCGATGTGGCGTTGTATCAGGCCAAACAGCAGGGACGTGCCACTTATCGTTTTTACACGCAAGCATTGCATGATCAGTCTGTCGAGCGTGTCCAGCTGGAACGGCTGTTGCGACATGCCTTGGAACGCAATGAATTCGAGTTGTATTACCAGCCTCAAGTCGATTTATGTGACGGGCGGATTATAGGCTGTGAGGCACTGATACGCTGGAATCACCCCGGGATGGGGCAGGTGTCACCGGCACGTTTTATTCCGATTGCGGAACAAAGTGGTCTCATTATTGATATTGGTAACTGGGTGATGAAGCAAGCGTGCCATCAGGCCAAACGCTGGCATGATCAAGGCTGGGATATCAAGGTGAGCTTCAATGTGTCGGCGCGCCAGTTCATGCGTTCTGGGGAACTGATGCAGTCGCTGCGTGATGCGCTGGCGGAAAGCGGTGTGGATCCGACGCGCATGGAAGTGGAGTTGACGGAAAGCTTATTGCTTGATCCGCAAGGAATGGGTGAGATTCTACATGAAATCAGGGCGTTAGGTATTCAATTGGCGCTGGATGATTTCGGGACCGGTTACTCCAGCCTGTCCTATCTGCGCCGTTTCCCCATCAGCATACTAAAAATTGACCGCTCGTTTGTAAGCGCGGCGGATAACAACGCCGACGATGCTGAAATGGTCAAAACGATCATCGGTATGGCGCATAACTTGCGCATGTCCTTGATCGCGGAAGGCATTGAGACAAATGCACAGCGTGACATGCTCGAGACTCAGGGGTGTGAGGTCGGACAAGGCTATCACTATAGCTGTCCGGTACCGGCAACGGAATTCAGCCTATTGCTGCAGCAGGGTATTCGATAAATAAACCTCAATTCAGGAGTTAGATTCATGTTCGACAGTTTGACGTTGAAGCACAAATTCATGGGACTCGAAGCCGTCTCATTCAGTATGTTTATCGCAATGGCGCTGTTTGGGCTGGTGCAGTTAAGCAATTCGGTGCAGGGGGGCAAGGAAAGCGTGGCACGGCTGAATGCCGATCTCGAGGTGATGAGCCAGATCAACGACATGAATATGGCGTTCATGAAGGAGGTGAAACTGGCCAAGGATGTGTGGATACGCGGGGCTAATGCCGCCGTTGTCAGTAAATACCGGGGGGAGTTTGTCGCGGCGGATGAAAGTTTTAACCAGTCTCATGCCGCAGCGCTGGCCGGATTGAAGACGCTTGCCGAGGGGCACACGGGTTTCGATGGATTTATCAGCAACATGGCGGGCTTGGCGGATGAGCATCGTGCGGTGAGCGGAAAATATCTCGCGCAGATTGATGCGCATACCGGCAATGTAAGTGAATCAGATGCGCAGGTGAAAGGCATCGATCGCGCGTTGTCAAAAAAAATCGATGAGCAGCGTGACGCTTTCGAGAGCTTCGTCCGTCAGAAGGGGGTTGAAAAGTTAGCGGTTGCGGAACAGGATTTTAAGTCGCGGCGAAATTTTGTCATCATCTGGGTGATTATTTCATTGAGCCTGTCGATTGTGCTGGCTAGTCTGATCATCCGTCAGGTTTTGAGTATGCTGGGCGGCGATCCGCGTGAAGTAGCGCAAGTGGTCAATACGATGGCTGCCGGTGATTTTTCAGCTCAGCCAGTCACACTGCCTGCAAGGGGGAGTTTGCTGGCGGATGCTTACCACATGCAATCTTCGTTGCGCGACATGATCGATTCGGTCAAAAAACAGGCCAATCAGGTAGGCGACATGGCGCATAGCTTAGCGGGATCCGCCCGGCAGATTGCCGCCAATGCGCATCAGGAAGCCGACGCGGTTAGCACGATGGCTTCCGCTATCGAGGAAATGAGCGTAGCCACCACGCAAATTAGTACGCAGGGGGATGGTGCCAGACGGATATCAGACAGTTCGCGCGAAGATGCCGCTCAAGGTGAGCAGGTCGTCATTAAAACGGTCACCGGTCTGCTCACGACGGCGCGGGAAATAGAGCATGCCGCAGGCGAGGTTTCGCGTTTGGGAGACGACGCATCCCGTATCAGCCAGATCGTGAAAGTGATTAAGGAAATCGCCGATCAGACGAATCTTCTGGCGTTGAATGCCGCGATAGAGGCCGCTCGTGCCGGAGAGCAGGGACGCGGATTTGCTGTGGTGGCTGATGAAGTGCGTAAGCTGGCGGAGCGCACGGCGAATGCGACGCTGGAAATCAATCAAATGTCAGCGCAGATTGCGGAAGTGGCGAAAAATGCCTTGAAGGGAATGGATGCCGTGGTGGCAACCACCCGTGAAGGCGTGAGTGATGCCGAATCGGCACAAACGTCGATTGGTCATGTCAGGCAGAGTTTTGGTGAGGTTGCCGGCGTAATAGAGGATATTTCGGCCGCGCTCACTGAACAAGCCGTGGCGGCCAATGAGTTGGCAAAAAATACCGAGCGCGTGGCACAAATGTCTGAAGAGAACTCACAAGCGGCGGGTGCCTTGCTGCAACTGGCCGGAGCGCTGGAAAGTCGCGCAGGGCAGGTGCGTAGCGCAGTAGAGGTGTTTCGGGTTTGATTTTTAGTGGGCCGCTACAATGGATGTGTATTCAGCAAGGGGTTAGGGATGGCGATTCAATTTGAATACCTGAAACAAATTTCGGAAAAATTTTTTCAACAGGAAAATGCTGCTACGCAGCCGGATTCGCAACGCCTGTGTGGAAAACGAATATTGCTTGTCGAGGATAACCGTGTGCATCAGCTGATGATCGGTATCATGCTAACAAATCTTGGGATGCATCTTGAGGTGGTGGAGAATGGCGCAGTCGCCATCGAAGCGATAAAAACCGGGAATTACGATCTCGTTTTAATGGATATTCAGATGCCGGTGATGAATGGTCTGGAAGCGACAAGACGGTTGCGTCAGCATGCCGAGTTTAAACGTCTTCCTATCGTAGGCATGAGCGCGGGAATGATGCAGGATGAACCTGCTGAAACGGCGAGAGCCGGAATGAATGGATTTGTTGCAAAACCTGTCAATATGACTAAATTGACTAGCGAACTGCTTAATGCCTGTGCCTGATCTGTTTGAGATTATTTTGATGCGTCAACCGTCGGCAATGATAAGGTTGCGCCATGTCGATATCAAAACGGATACCCATACGGCTGTCCAACAGGATGTTGTGCATCAGGGAGCATGTCAGTTTCATGCTGTCGTCATGTGAGTGCGCTTCAATGCAGAATATAGCAATGCCTGTCAATCAGTGATTGGTTAGAAAAGAAAGCATGAATGGTTAGTCAATTTCGTAAACTCAGCATCAAGTGGAAAATATTCGTTCTCTCTGCGATAGTGTTCGGCCTGTCTCTGACGGCAGGTTTTGCCTATTTTACTTATCAAAGTTATTGGCTCAATGTCACCACCTCATTGAACGGCTTGATGAATTTTACGGACGCAAAGCAGCAGGGTGTCATTAGATTTATCGATCAGAATGAAAAGCTGGCAAGGCAGATGGCGAATCTGGTTGCGCACGCGGATGCCACGGTAGTGCGCAGTCAGTTTGCCAGCATCGTGGAAACGGATGTTTTCAAATTAGCGGAGCATCCGTTTCGAGATGAAATTGTAGCCGGGAAACGTACGATCCCGACATGGCAGGTCTATCGCGCAATTGATTATGTGGAGTCCGGTATTATTCGATACTCGTCGGACGCTCAACGCGAGGGGCGGGTGTGGAATCATGATCTCGATTTGACGTCGGGGTATTCCGATCCCTATTTTGACGCGGATGTGCCTGTGATCACGTTTGCAGCGCCGGCCCTTGAGGGCACTGTCTATGTGCATGCCGATGCGCGTATGTTGACCAATATCGTCAATGGCGAGATTGGTAATCTGGCTGGTGATATGGGGGCGTATTACCTGGCGGGCGTGGGAAAAACCTTCGATTTTTACATCGTCAATAAAGAGAATCTGCTTATCACCGACTCTCGTATTCACCCGGATCAGTTTCTCAAAGGACGCGGGAGTGAAAAGCCCTGGCGTACGACCATGCAGCAGGCCGGCGTGATTTGCGGCAAGAGCGGTACCTATTTGACGGATGCGAAGTGCACGACAGGGTGCCGTGAGACCATGGGTTTTTATAGCGGAGTGAACGGTAAAACGATGCTGGGCGCCTCCATGCCATTTTACGATTCACGCTGGACATTGGTGGTCGAGCAAGAGGCTTTCGAAATTTTGTGGCCGATGTGGGTGATGTTTGCCGAACAATTGGCGATGTTGCTGGTGTTGAGTGCGGTATCGATCTGGTTATATTTGCGCTTGCAAAATCGCGCCATCATTCATCCGTTGAAACAGCTGCAGAACGCGATTGAAGAGATAGAACGCACGCAGGATTTTACCCGGCCGATCGAGATTACCTCTGAGGATGAGTTCGGTGAACTGGCCAACGCGTTTAATCGCATGTCGCACCATTTAGACCGGGTTTATCAGAATCTTGAACAGCGCGTCACCGAGCGCACCCAGGAGTTAGAGATATTAAACCAGCAAATACGCGCCAACTTGCTAATCAGCCGCGAGTCACAAGAAAAGCTGGCTGCAAGCGAAGCACATTCAAAGCGTATCGCGGAAGAATTGCAGTACCAAAAATTTGCACTCGACGAGCACGCGATTGTTTCCGTCACCGATGTGACAGGCACGATTACCGATGTGAACGAGCGCTTCTGTCAAATCAGCCAATATTCCCGTGAGGAACTCATAGGCAAGAATCATAAAATGCTCAATTCCGGGTGGCACCCGAAAGGTTTTTTCAAAGCAATGTATCGCGCCATTACCCGTGGTCAGGTGTGGAATGACGAGGTGTGTAATCGCGCTAAAGATGGCAGTTTGTATTGGCTGGATATGACGGTTGTGCCGTTTATGGATGAGTGCGGCAAACCGTATAAGTATATTGGCATACGTACCGACATCACCGAGCGAAAAAAGTCCGCTGAGGCGATTGAACGCTCTGAAGCGAAACTGCATATACTTTTCGATTCTAATAGCGATGCGGTATTGATGTTAGATATGCAAGGTTTTTTCGATTGCAATAAAGCCGCTTTAAGGCTGTTCGGATGTGCGACAACCGAGGAATTGTGCAAACATCATCCGGCTGATATGTCGCCGGCAACGCAACCTAATGGCATCGACTCGCTGACGCTGGCCAACGAATACATCGCGACGGCCACGAGGGACGGCAATGCACAATTTGAGTGGCTGCATAAGCGCATGGATAGCGGACAAAGTTTCCCTGCTGATGTCTTATTGAGCTCGATGAAACTGGATGGGAGGGTAGTGCTGCAGGCAACAGTGCGCGATATAACAGAACGCAAAAAAAGCGAAAGTGAGATTGTGCGACTGGCTTTTTACGATCCGCTGACGGGTTTGCCCAATCGCCGCTTGCTGATGGACCGCCTGCAACACGCACTTACGAGCAATCTGCGCAACGATAAGCATGGCGCAATTCTTTTTATCGATCTGGATAATTTTAAATCGCTCAACGACACGAAAGGGCATGCTGTGGGCGATTTGCTGCTGGTTGAGGTCGCTCAGCGTTTGAAAGGCTGCGTGCGGGAGGAGGACACGGTCGCGCGTTTAGGGGGCGATGAGTTCGTTGTACTCTTGGATAATTTGAGTCACGGGCATGACAATGCCGGTGCGCACACCAAGCGAGTGGCGGAAAAGATATTGCAAGCGTTGAATCTGTCGTATATGTTGCAAGGCTATGAATATCATAGTTCCCCGAGTATCGGGGTCGCCTTATTTTGTGCTGATGCCAGCAGTCCTGACGAGCTGTTAAAACGTGCCGACAGTGCGATGTATCAGTCAAAAGCGGCCGGGCGCAATACCGTACGTTTCTATGATGAGCGGACTCAAGCGCTGCTATTGGCGCGTGCCGAGTTAGAGCACGCGTTACACCATGCTCTGGAGCAGCAGCAATTGATGCTGTATTATCAGGTTCAGGTCAATGCAGATTATCAGCCCGTTGGCGCTGAAGTGCTGTTGCGTTGGTTTCATCCTGTCTTGGGCATGATTTCTCCCGCGCAGTTTATTCCGCTGGCGGAAGAAAGCGGCATGATCATCCCGATAGGCTACTGGGTATTGGAACAGGCGTGCGATCAGCTGAAGCGATGGGCGTCGGATGTTTTCAAGTGTGATTTAGTGCTGGCGGTTAATGTCAGTATTCGTCAGTTTCATGAAGCAGATTTTGCGCAGAAAGTGCAGGCGCTGGTCACGGATAGCGGTATTTCTCCAGATCGTCTCAAATTAGAAATTACCGAGAGCATGCTGGTGCATGATGTAGAGAATATTATTGCTACGATGCAACAACTAAAAAAAATCGGCTTGAATTTTTCGATGGATGATTTCGGTACCGGTTATTCCTCACTATCCAGTATCAAACGCTTACCTTTAGATCAGTTGAAAATTGACCAGTCGTTTGTGCGTGATATCGGGCACGATGAGCATGACAAGGCTATCGTGCGCACCATTATTGCCATGGCGCAAAGCATGAAACTGAATATCATTGCCGAAGGAATCGAGACCGAACAGCAACGGCGCCTGCTCGCGTTAAAAGGGTGTACAAATTATCAGGGGTATCTGTTTAGCAAGCCCGTCCCTTTGAGCGATTTTGAGGGATTGTTAAGCCGTGCCGGTGGGCTTACTCCTGTCAATTGACAGCGTGAGTTGCGCGGTAATGGCCGAGCGAACTTGAATTGCGAGCGTGGGGCAACGGGTGTCCATGCGTTTATGGCCAGTCGCGGTGTCGATAAAAATAGGGATATTTACACTTTCTGTAAATATGAAAAAACGTTTTAGGTGATTATTATGTTTGGTGGCAAAGCGAAGGAAGTACTTAAATTTACGCAGGATAAATTAGCGCGTTCCGAGTCCGAAGTCGAACTTTTGCGAGAGGCTCTGGCCCGTGTTGAATCTGAGCGTGACGCCATGCGTTCAGAGCTCGTGCAAGCACAGTCAAGCGGCGCTGTTGCAAATTTGATTTTCCAGAACATGCAGGTCTTTGGGCAGTCATTTGTCTCATTGCAACAATCTCAGGTCGCTGCCGCCGAGTCTTTGCGCGAAGAGAAATTAAACGCGATTCAAGTCGCAATTGTGTCTGGAAGCAATCGTGATTCTGTCGAGAAAATTTCAAGCACCCTTGATGTGCTGTCGTCCGATACCTTGCAGTCCTCCAAGAATGTGGATAATTTAAGTCTGCGTGCCTCAGAGATTGGTAGCATCGTTAAACTCATCAAAGAAATTGCCGACCAGACTAACCTGCTGGCGCTGAATGCTGCGATTGAAGCTGCCAGAGCCGGCGAGCAAGGACGCGGGTTCGCCGTTGTCGCTGACGAAGTTCGCAAACTTGCCGAACGTACAGCCAAAGCGACCAGCGAAATATCCTCAATTGTTGCTGCCATTCAAGGTGAGACGGATCAGGCTAAGGTGCAAATGACCGATCTTGCCGATAAGTCCAAAGAGTTTAGTCAGGATGTGGGCGGCGTGATGGAAAGCATGGGGCATTTGCTTTTATTATCGAAGCAGATCGAAGGTACGATTTCGGCATCGGCGTTACGCAGCTTTGTGGAAGTTTCTAAAATTGACCATGTCCTTTACAAATTTGAAATTTACAAAGTATTTATGGGGATTTCCAGCCGGACAGCAGACAGCTTTTCTTCACATACGGCGTGTCGACTGGGTAAGTGGTATTTTGAAGGCGAAGGAAAAGCATGTTTTGCTAAGTTGGACGGGTATGCCATGATTGCAGTACCGCATCAGTCATTTCATCAGTTTGGTCAGGATGCGGTTAAAGCGTTTCGCTCCGGTAATGCATTGGACGGAATGCAACATGTTGAAAAAATGGAAGCATGCAGTATGAGTGTGCTGGAGGGACTTGAAAGAATAGCGGTCGCCGGTGAAGGCGATAGTAGTTTGCTGTGTCACGCCCCCGCATAAGGCGGCGATACTGAAATTCGGGCCGCAGATCCAATATTTAGCCCCCCACTTTGGGAGAATTGGATTTTACGAGTTGGCGTCTCCGGTATCTCGTTGATCCGTTAATTTCAGGGGGTAGCCCTTCAGTTCCGGTGGTATAACGTAGTCCTTTTAAATAAGCCTATATAAAGCAGTCGCTTTTGCTGCTCGCTTTGACGCCGTAGACTATTTCAATTAATCGCTCCTCATGATCAATTCCCGTGTTGCCCTGCTTTTTAAGAATTTGCCCGACAAGTATCCAAAAATGCTGGCGCGAGATTACACGCACGTCTTGAACCACCTGATGCAGTTGTGGAATACGCCTAAATTTGACGCCTATATGCACGACTTGATGATCGATCATCGCGGCGGGCGGCAGGGATTCTCTTTGAAGGTGGTAGAGGAACTGTTGTTTTTGAGCAAGCTCCATGATGTCTGCAAGAAAAATGGTTACCAATTACCCCGCTTCGAAGACCCGTGGGAATCCATTCCCTTTGCAAACCCCACACCGCAGGGGTTTATGCAGGCGATTGAGCGAGGACAGCAGCACGCGATTGAAATTTTTCTGGGCGCCGGGGTGAGGATCGATTACCGCTTTGAAGGTGGGCAGACCCCGCTGATGATTGCCGCTATTAACGCGCAGTTAGGTGTCGTGCGCTACTTGATACACAATGGCGCTGAAGTCAATGCAGCGGATACGGGGAAGTATACGGCACTGCACTGGGCCGCTTTTTATAACCATACTCAGATAGCCGGGGAATTGTGCATTGCTGGTGCGCTGATCGATGCCGTTCAAAATAGCGGGGGTACGCCGCTCTCACTGGCTGTGACGCGCGGACACCTTGCCGCCGCGAAATTGCTGCTGGAGTGTCAGGCCAACCCAAATATTGCCGGCACTCACGGATCTCTATTGGCTATCGCCCAAAAGCGCAACAGCCACGAGCTGCTTGTGCTGTTACGCCAGTACGGCGCACGCCCCTGAGGCATCCCGAAATGGCGCCCCCCAAATCAGGGGCTAAACGATTTCAGCACCGCGCTTTAGAACTGCTCGTGTTCGCCTAAGTAGCGCCACTGACCGGCAGGCAGTAGCCCCAGTTTGATCTTGCCGATGCGGATGCGCTTGAGGCCTGTGACGGTCAGCCCCACCAGTTCGCACATGCGGCGGATCTGGCGTTTTTTCCCTTCCCTCAAGACGAAGCGCAGCTGGTCTTCATTCTGCCAGGAGACTTTAGCCGGTTTCAGATATTCGCCGTCAAGCTTTAAGCCCTGACAGAGCAGCGCCAGACCGGAGGATTCGAGCTTGCCCTGTACGCGTACCAGATACTCCTTGTCTACTTTGGAGTCCTCGCCTATCAGTTGTTTGGCAACCCGACCGTCCTGCGTCAGTATCAGCAAGCCTTGCGAGTCGATATCAAGCCGTCCGGCAGGCGCTAAGCCGATGAACTGGCTGCGATGAAATTTGATCGGCGACGGGTCGTCCTTCCAATGTGTGGCTTCATCGAGCAAGGCGGAGGCCGGTTTATAGCCGTGTTCCGCTTGTCCTGAGACATAGCCTACCGGTTTGTTGATTAAAATCGTCACGCGCTCGTGCTGGACGACCTGTGCGGCCGTGCGCAGGGTGATCTGCTGGTTCGGGTAGACCTTGGTGCCCAGCAGGCTGACGGTTTCGCCATCCACATCGACCCAGCCCTTTTCGATATAGCTGTCCGCTTCGCGGCGTGAGCACAGGCCAAGTTCGGACATGCGTTTGGAGAGACGAATTTTTTCCATGATAATTATGCGTATGAGTTAAGGCGCGATTTAAGCACAAAGCAGCGTGAACTGAGAACTAAATCACGCATAAAGTTTAAATTTAAATTAAAAATGGCGCATCGGACCGCATCATGGCCTGCAATGTGTGTCTCGTGCAGCTAGGTGCTGTCTATATTGGCAGAAATTGCGCCGAATCGGTTATGCTGCGCGGGTCTTATGAACGGTCGATGTCGAGTATGCGTAAAGTGATTAAAGAAAACGGCTTAGCCTTGCTGGCAGGGGTGTCCTGCGTGGCGGGTTTTGCGCCATTCGGGATTTTCCCTATCCCCGTTGCAGCACTCGCGCTGCTCTTTGTGCTGTGGGGGCGCTGCGATACACCGCGTGCGGCAGCGCATCTGGGGTTTGCCTTCGGGCTTGGCTTGTTTGGTGGCGGAATTTCCTGGATTTATGTTGCGCTGCACGATTTTGGCGAGATGCCGGTCTGGCTGGCAGCCCCTGCAACGCTTTTGTTCGCGGCTTTTCTGTCCTTGTTTACCGCGCTTGCCGGTTTTTTGCAGGCGCGCTTATCGCGGGTCTCAAGCTGGCGCTTCTTGCTGGTGATGCCCTCGATCTGGGTGCTCATCGAATGGCTGCGCGGCATGATTTTCACCGGGTTTCCCTGGCTGACACTGGGCTACGCGCAAAGTGATGGTCCGCTGGCAGGTTTTGCAGCGCTGCTCGGGGTCTACGGCGTGTCGCTGGTCGCCGCCCTGTGCGCCGGTTTGCTGGCGCTGCTCTGGGTTGAACGCTGGAGCCGGCACGGAAAAATGGCCTGTGCCCTGTTCGCCGCCTTGTGGGCAGGGGGCGAGTTGCTGCGCCATGTGGCATGGACAGAACCCGTGGGTGCGCCGTTTTCGGTGACGCTGGTGCAGGGTAATATCGGGCAGGATATTAAATTCACTGAGGACGCACTCGCAGGTACGCTCGATACTTACCGGCGTCAGGTGTTGCAGAATCCAGCGAAACTGACGGTGCTGCCGGAAACCGCCTTGCCGGTGATGCGCGATGAAGTGCCGCAGGAGTTGCTCGATCAGTTGCGCGAGCATGCGAGGCGCAATCAGGGCGATGTCCTCGCCGGCGTGTTCGAGCGCGACAGGGGCGGCTACTACAACAGCGTGATTGCACTGGGTGCATCCGAAGATGGCTTTGCTCAGGAATCGCCGCATTACCGTAAGCATCATCTGGTGATTTTCGGCGAATTTATTCCGTTCCGCCCGTTGTTCGGCTGGCTGATCAACGAAATATTGAATATCCCGATGGGCGATCTGGCGCGCGGAGAGACTGAGCAGGCACCGTTGCCTGTCGCGGGGCAGCAGGTTGCGGTGAACATCTGCTACGAAGACGTGTTCGGTGAGGAAATTATCAGCGCGCTGCCGGCTGCGACCTTGCTGGTCAACGTTACCAATGACGGCTGGTATGGACATTCTCATGCGGCAGCACAGCATAACCAGATCTCGCAGTTTCGTGCGCTGGAAACCGGTCGCATGATGTTGCGTGCAACCAATACCGGTGTGACGTCCATCATCGGGGTGAATGGCCGGGTGCTGCAACAGTTGCCGCAACACCAGCCCGGCGTGCTGCAAGGGCAGGCGCAGGGCTATGCGGGCAGCACGCCTTATGTGCGCTGGGGGAATGTTGCGGTACTGCTGCTGATCGCGCTGATGTTATCCGTCGGCAGGTTGCGAAGCCGACGCTAGCGATGTGGATCTGTTATTTGCTGCGCTGTGCAGACGACACGCTGTATTGCGGGATCACCAATGATCTTGATAAACGTCTTGACGCACACAACGCCGGAACGGCGGCTAAATATACCCGCGCGCGCGGGCCTGTGGCGCTGGTGTTTAGCGAGTCCTGCGCGGACAGGTCGGCGGCCTCTAAGCGGGAGCTGGCGATTAAGAAATTGAGCAGAGGCGAAAAATTGCTGCTGATTGCTAGCGTTGCAGGCTGTTAAGCCGCATCAAATCGCTGGAATTTCCCGGTCAGTTCGTTCAGTGATTCCTGTGTGAAGAAGCGGTAACTGTTGCGCCCCTCTTTTTTTGCCTGATACATGGCAATGTCGGCATTGATCAGCAGTAGCTTTTCATCTGTGCCGTGCTGTGGATAGGCTGCGATACCGATGCTGCCGGAAATACGGATTTCATGTTCGCCTATGCTAAAGGGGCGATTGAGGCTGTGCAGAATCTTTTCGGCGACCATGGCCGCATCCGGCTCCTGATCGATTGCGTGCAGCAGCACGACGAACTCATCGCCACCGATTCGGGCGATGGTGTCCGATGCTCTGACGCAAGACAACAGTCGCACGGCGACCTGTTGCAGTAACTGATCACCCGTCTCATGTCCCAGCGTGTCATTGACCGGTTTGAATTTATCCAGATCAAGGAACATCAGCGCCATTGTTGATTGGTCGCGCCGTGCCCTGACAACTGATTGTTGGAGTCTTTCGCTGAGCAGCGCGCGGTTGGGCAGATTCGTGAGCGGGTCATAGTGCGCCATGTAGCGTAGACGTTCATCGATATTTTTGCGCACCGTAATATCCGACAGCGTGCCGATCATGCGCAGCGGTTTACCATTTGCGCCGTGACTGATGATCATGCCGCGCGCCAGCACCCATTTGACAGCGCCGTCGCGGCACAAAATGCGATGCTCGTTGTAATAGCTGGTGCCGTTCCCTGCGAGGTAATTCTGTATGCTCGCATCGACCTCAGCGCGGTCATCCGGATGGATGTGCTGATGCCAGGTGGTTTGGTGTGCGGTTGTATCCTCATCGCTGTAACAGACAATTTCTTTGTAGCGTGGCGATAACGTCACCGTGTTTTGCGGAATACTCCAGTCCCACACGCCTTCTCCCGCACCTTCGAGTGCAAATTTCCAGCGCTCTTCACTTTGATGCAGTTCACGGGCGAGTTTAGCCAGTTTTACACTGGCAGCGGTAAGAATCACGATGACAAAGGCAGCTAGCGCCAGTAAATAATGCTCATCGGGGTTAGGCAGGAAAACATCCATCATGCGCTTTGATATCCTTTTAGGCGCACGTGTGTGGAATCAAGGGGGTGCAGGGTAATATGCCGTTGTATATTCAGTGTCGCGATCATTTATAGAGCAGGTGGGGCAGCCAAGTTGAGAGGGCGGGAATATAAGTGATTAAACCCAGATAGACAAGCATCACGCCGACCCAGGGCAGGGTGGCGATCGACACTTCCGTTAACCCTTCTTTTGCCAGATGGCTCGCGACAAACAGATTCAGTCCCACAGGCGGATGGATCATGCCGATCTCCATGTTGACCACCATGATGATGCCTAAATGGATCGGGTCGATCCCCATGGCTTTGGCGATGGGCAGGAACAGCGGCGCTAAAATCAGTACGATGGAGGTCGGCTCCATGAATTGCCCCGCGGCAAGCAGCGCCAGATTCACCATCAGCAAAAACATCCACGGTTGCAGATTTTGTGCTACGACCCAGGCCGACATCTCTTGCGGAATCTGCTCTGACGTCATCAGAAACGAGAACAGGATCGCATTGGTGATGATGTAGAGCAGCATCGCGCTGGTATTCGCGGCACTGAGCAGCGTTTTAGGTACCTGACGCCAGGACAGGTCACCGCTGAAAAATTTGGCGGCGACGAAGGCGTAGACGGCGGCAACTGCGGCGGCTTCCGTCGGCGTGAACAGGCCGCCGTAAATACCGCCGATCACTAGGATCACCATGAAGATCCCGCTCCAGGCATCGCGGAAGGACTGCCAGAATTCAGCTGCGGTCGGTTTAGGCTGCGTGGGGAAATTCTTGCGCTTGGCCTGTATGAAGACCAGCGACATCATGATGATCGCCAGCATGAGGCCCGGTATGATCCCTGCGATGAACATCTTGCCTGCGCTCTCTGAGGTGGCGACCGAGTAGATGATCATTACGATGGACGGCGGAATCAGGATACCGAGCGAGCCTGCCGAGGTGATCACGCCGACGGAAAAGCGCTTCGGGTATCCCGCTTTGATCATCGCGGGCAGCATCACGGAGCCGATCGCCATCACGGTGGCCGGACTCGAGCCCGAGATGGTGGCGAAAAAGGCGCAGGCCAGTACGGCCGCCATCGCAATGCCGCCGGGCATCCAGCCGACCAGATTGCTGGCGAAGCGCACGATGCGCGCGGCAATTTTTCCGTCAATCAGGAACTGGCCGGACAGCACGAAAAAGGGCACGGCCATAATCGAAAAACTCTCCAGACCGGTAAACAGTCGCTGCGAGATGATGTTGACCGTCTCGATGGAAAATGAAGAAAATCCCAGCAGATAAATCAGTACGGTGGTGCCGAGCGCGATGGAAATCGGCGTGCTGGTGAGCAGTAGTAGCAGCAGAATACTGATGATGAGGAGTGCGCTCATGCTGCGGTCTCCTGTCCGCCCATGTCGTGCACGGGTAGATCTCCTGTTTTAAGAAACTCTTTGAGTACCTGCATGAAGCGGTAGCACATCAATCCTGAACCGAAGGGGATGGCCAGATAGACGATCCACATCGGTATTTCAAGATCAGGCGAGACTTGGCCTGTGCCGTGGATGAACAACACCCAGCGCGCGCCGAAAAAAGAAATCGCACCGGTGAAAATGACGCCCAGGGATAAGGCAGCAATCACCATGGCTTTTCGTATCGAGGGTCTGACCCAGTTGACTAGAAAATCCACGCCGATGTGGATGCCGGTGCGCACGCCGTAGGCTGCACCAAATTTAGCCATCCAGATGAACAAATAAATGGTGAGCTCTTGTGCCCAATCGATGCCAGAGCCGGTGGTATAGCGCATCACCACCGCGGCAAAGGTGACCAGCGTTGCTGCTGCCATAAAACTGGCAATCAGAAACTCCTCGAAGTGATTCAGAAAACGATTGATCATTGTGCACTCCAAGCGTACCGGGACACGTTTATCGTGTCCCGGTTGGTCGTTATTTCTTAGGCGTGGCTTTCTCCGCAGGTTTGGCGACGGACTGTTCTTTGGCGACCTGTGCTGCGGTGGTATTAGCAATTTTAATCAGATCGGCGCCGATGATCGTTTCGAATTCTTTTTGCAGTGGCAGCAGGGTTTTTTGCCACTCGGCGCGCTCAGTCGGGGTCAGGGTATAGACGGTGGTGGTTTTTGCGGCAATTACGCGGGCCAGCGCATCGTCGTTATCTTTTTGTGCAATATCGCGTTCATAGACGGTTGCTTCTTTCATCGCCTGATTGAGCGAGGTGCGCACATCAGCCGGCAAGCCATCCCAGAAAGTTTTGTTGACGATCACCGCATAGCCCAGATAGCCATGGTTGGAGATGGTCATGTGTTTTTGCACCTCATGCATTTTCTGGGTGTAAAAATTGGATACGGGATTTTCCGTGCCATCCACAACGCCTTGTTGCAAGGCAGTATAGACTTCGCTGAACGCCATGACCTGCGGGTTCGCCCCCAGCGCTTTCATCTGGGCGTTTAACACCTTGGACGATTGTATGCGCATTTTCAGGCCGTTTAGGTCGGTCGGGGCATGCATGGGTTTGTTCGAACTCATCTGTTTAAACCCGTTATCCCAGAAGGTCAGCCCTGTGACGCCTTTGGTGTCGAGTTTTGCAAACAGCTTTTTACCCGCCTCGCCATCCATCACGCGGTGCAGGGTTTCCTGATTCGGGAATAGAAAGGGTAGATCGAACAACTGAAATTCCGGGGCGCCCATCGGACCGAATTTTGACAGGGAGGGCGCGAGCATTTGCACCGCGCCGCTTTGCAGTGCCTCGATTTCTTCACGGTCTTTGTACAGTTGGCTGTTCGGATAGACTTCGACTTTAACCCGGCCACGGGTCAGCTTTTCGGCGACTTGCTTAAAGCGCTCGGCAGCTTGCCCCTTGGGGGTGTCAGGGGCGACAACATGACTGAACTTGATGATAATTTCACCGGCTGCATTCGCCACGCCTGAGATGCCCAGGGCCAGCACACATATCGCTATCGTACGTAATTTCATGATTCGCTCCCTGAATGAATGATGATTATGGGCAAGGCGCCTAAAAAGTCAGGCCGTTTGCCGCGAGGAGAAATATACGAGTGTTAGGGCTTAAGCGCTAGTGCCAAGTGAAAAATAAATTGCGGGATGGGGTTTCGGGTGTTAAGACTCAACGATGCTCACGCCTGAGCACCCTGATAGAAGCAAATTTGATTTCTGCCTGCCGCTTTGGCCTGATACATCGCTGCATCGGCCCATTTTAAAATCTCGTCACCCTCTGCATCGTGACCAATAAACACGGCAATGCCGATGCTTACCGAACAATGGTGTTTAACAATCGTGTCGGCTACGCCCTCATGGCGTATTGTCAGCAGGTAAGGTTCGGCGAGGGAGCCGCGTATTTTTTCCGCGATCGTTTGCGCTTGCATCACGGAGTCTGACAGCGTTACATCCAGTTCGCTCAACATTACGGTAAATTCATCGCCACCGAATCGGGATACGGTATCGATTTCTCTGACGCAGGTTTTCAGGCGACGGGCAACTTCGACCAGCAGTGCATCGCCAACGACATGGCCGTGCGTGTCATTGAGCGGTTTGAAATTGTCCAGATCAAGGAACATCAGCGCACAGTAGCGTTCACTGCGACGGCTGGCCATTATCGCGTGGGCTAGGCGCTCATTCATCAGACGTCTGTTCGGCAGATGGGTGAGCGTGTCGTAGAACGCCAGCTGATGGATGTCCGCTTCCAGTTTTTTGCGTTCCGTGATATCGCGCGTGACAGCCAGTTGCACCGTCTGACCGTATTCCTTCATCGGTACAGCGTGGGTTTCCAGTACCCGGCGCCCGCCCTTGAGTCCTAGTATTTCAAACTCCATTTGCACCGTTTCGCCGGCCAGCACCCGCTGATGCATACGGGAAAACTCTTGGCGGTATTCGGGGGCAATTAATTCCAGAATATTGTGCCCCGCTATCTGTGCCAGCGAATCCGCCTCTATCATTTTCAGCCCTGCTGGATTCATCTGCGTGAGTTTTCCCTGTGCATCCACAATTTTGATGCATTCAGGTTCATTTTCAATGATGGCTCTCAAGCGGGATTCGCTTTCAACTAACTGCGCTTCAGCCAGTTTGCGTTCCGAGATGTCGATAAAGGTGGCGATGACTCCGGTAATCACGCCATCGATCACAATAGGCTGCGCCCAGTATTCCACCGGAATCGCGCTGCCGTCCCGGCGCCAGAATACTTCATCCACACTGTGCGCTTTTTCGTTTTTTTGATAGGCCATATACATTTTGCATTCTGCCGCAGGATAAATTGTGCCGTCTGCATGCGAATGGTGTATCAGTTCGTGAATATGAGCGCCGATGACTTCCTCGGCGTGTTCATAGCCCAGGATGCGCAGAAAGGAGGGATTGACAAAGGTGCAGTGTCCATTGGTATCGATGCCGTAAGCGCCCTCTGCCATGGAGGAGAGCAGCGAATTCATCTTCAGGTTGGTCGCTTGCAGTATAGTCTCAGTCCGTTTTCGATCGGTAATGTCAAGAAACGCCCACAGCGATTCCCCTCGTGTGGAATTGAGCATCGAACCACTCATATCTACCCAGATGCGCTGTCCGTTTTTGCAAACATGTTCCAGTTGTGCGCGAAATACTTTGCCGGATTCCAGCAGTGGATACGCGACTTTTCCAAGTTCCAGATAGCTTTTATCATTGGCGAAGTTCTGGCGCGTTGGCATGCCGGTCATTTCTCCCGGTTGATAACCCATGATTTTTTCATAGGCGGGATTGGCCCAGATGATGGTGCGGTCTTTAACGCGCACGATGCCGATCAGATCATTCTCCAGCATGGCTTTTTGTTCGCTCAGCATGGTCCTGATTTGTGCCTCGCGATTTTTTTGTTCGGTTACATCGGTGATTGAGGTGACTCTGACGTCACGCCCCCGGTAGTGCATCATCTTGCCGCAAATAATGGCGGGGAATGTAGCGCCATTTTTATGCAGGCAGAGTGCTTCGTAGGGCAGTTCATACCCTGAGGACATATTGTGTTTGACGAGCGCTCGATCTTTTTCAGCAATAAACTCGATCCCGGGTTTGCCGATGATTTCCTGATCTGAATAACCGAACAGGGCGCTGGCCTGACGGTTTTGTTCAAGACCCAGCCCATGCTCGGAAATAAAGATCGCCTCGAATGCCGCCTCGCTTAAGGCACGATATTTTTCACGGTTTTCTTCAACGGATTTTTCCAGAATTTTGCGCTGGTCAATCTCGCGCCTTAAACGATAAACCCAATAGCCAAAAAGTAAAAACAGCAGTCCCGCACCAGCGCCATATTGGATCAGCGTTTCCGCTTTAAACCCCTGTTCAATTTTTAAGCCCAGCCAGCGATTGAAAATGGCATCGGACTCCTCTTTCGGAATGCTGCTTATTGCCTTAAAAATGATCGTTGCCAGTTCAGGATGACTTTTGGTTGCGGCGACGCTGTGTATGCTGTGATATTCGGTCTGCCCGGAAAAGCGCAAACTCAGAAAACCATTTTTCTTGATCATGTAGTTGGCGGTGCCCGCATCGCCCACGTAGGCATCCGCAGCGCCGTTGAGCACGAGCTTTAACGCCTCCGTCGTGTTTGTCGTAGGGATGAGTTGAATTTTTGGATAGTGCTTCGCCATCAACTCCTGCATGAAATAGCCGTTTTCAACCGCAACACGCCGGCCGGCAAGATTTTGCAGATTGCCGATAAAATTACCTTGCCCGCTATCGATAATCACGGCGAATGCGGATTTGTAGGGCTCGGAAAAAGTCAGATATTGTGAGCGCTCAGGGGTCTTGTTCGCGCAGGCGAGCAACTCCAGTTCGCCGCGTTTAGCCATGTTGAGAATTTCATCCCAGGATTTTCCGTGGATAATCTCGAAGCGTACGCCGAGCTTTTTTTCCAGCAATTTCATGTAGTCAGCGGCCATCCCGACATAATGTCCCTGCTCATCGATCCATTCATAGGGGGCAAAGTCGGAATCGACGCCCACGCGCAGCACAGGGTGTGCGGCAAGCCATGCTTTTTCTGCGTCAGTCAGATTGAGCTGGCTGGCTTTCCCGGTATAGATAAAATCGGCCACTCCTGTATCCGACAGTGGTTTATTGTGACCTGAATCAGAAAAAGATTTGGCAATGGCTTTAATGCGTTCAGGCTGAATCTGACCGATAGGGATGACGCCCGGCAAAATCAGTTTTTTTGCCTCGCGCGCTTCAAAACGCAGATGCTCGACGGAGAGTTTACTGTGATACTTATTCCGGATGAGCTGTATCATTTCCTCCGGATGCGCCATCGCATACTGCCAGCCTAAAAGGGACGCCTGACGGAATCGCTTGACGCGTTCGGGATGGTCGCGTAATTCGCGCGTGCTGGTGAACAGCATGTCGCCATAAAAATCAATCCCGTAATTTTGCGGATTGATAATATTGATTTTGATGCCCTTTTCTTTGAAGTAAAACGGCTGGTCGGTCAGATAGCCTGAGATGACGTCGATCTGCTTTTTTCCTAGCAGGCCGTAATCGTTTTTCTGCGGCAGCAGGGTGTAGTCCTCCGGTTTGATATTTGCGCCCGTCAGCATGGCGCGCAACGGCGCTTCATCGGCGCTGCTGATGTCTGACATGATTGTGCGTCCCTTGATTTCAAAGGGGCTGCTGATTCCTGAATCCTGTCGGGAAAAAAACACCAGCGGATTGTGCTGAAAGATGGCCGCCAGCGCGACGATAGGTGCACCCTGAGCGTAATGTGACAGCAGCCCTGAATCCCCTATGCCGTATTCCGCCTCGCCTGTCACAACCTGTTGGACGACGTTTTGACTAAGGGTGCGCTCAAGGAGTTCTACGTCGAGATTATTCTGAGCATAGTAGCCTTGCTCAATGGCCGCGTAATAGCCGGCGAACTGAAACTGGTTAAACCATTTGAGTTGCAGGCGGACTTTTTCGGGGGGAGGCGGTGTTTGGATGTTTTGCGGCTGGGCCGTGGCAAGCGCTGTTATCAGCATCAGCACAACAATACTGAGCCAGTTTGTCAATGTGAAGCGGGATGCTTTGACTGAGTTCGGATACATGTATCTACAGCGATGCGAATTAGAATGTTGTCTTTCGCTGCAGTGTGCGCTCAAGACAGGGGAACTTCAACTGAATTGTTTGTAGGGTTATCTGAAAAGTCACTCTCGCGGGGTAGCTTCGCTCTGTGCGGTAAAAAACGCAACGGCTTCCGTTTCAACCCGGGTGCGTTTCATTGGCGGCAGACTTTGCCAGATGCGTTTCCCGTATTGCTTGGTGATCAGGCGCGGGTCGCAGATCATCAGGACGCCTCTGTCGTTTTCGTCGCGGATCAGACGTCCTGCGCCCTGTTTTAACGTGATGATGGTGCGCGGCAACTGGTACTCCATGAAGGCGTTGCGGCCCTGTTTTGATATTTGAGCAATGCGTGCGGCCAGTACCGGGTCATCGGGCGGGGCGAAGGGCAGCTTGTCGATGATGACCAAGGACAACGCCTCCCCTCTAACGTCAACGCCTTCCCAGAATGACTGGCTGCCCAGCAGGACGGCATTGCCGTGTTCGCGAAAGCGGCCAAGCAGCTCGTTGCGTGAGCCTTCGCCCTGCAAAAGCAGTGGATAGCTCCAGCCGCGCAGATCAAATTCGGCGGTTAAAATTTCGTGAGCGCGCTGCATGGCCCGTAAACTCGTGAACAGCAAAAAGGCGCGGCCGCGGCTCGCCTCTATCATCGGCAGGGCGGCCTGTATCACGGCCTCGGTATAGCCTTCGCTGTTGGGTTCGGGCAGGCCGGAGGGTACATACAGCAAGGCCTGTTTTTCGTAATCGAACGGGCTGTCCCAGCAGGCAGTTTTTGCCTTGAGCAAGCCCATCTCGCCCTGATAATGCGAGAAATCCTGCTTCACCGCTAGGGTTGCCGAAGTGAAAATCCACGCGCGCGCGGTGCTGCCGATTTGTTTCTCGAAGATTTCGGCGATGGACAGCGGGGTGGCATTGAGCTGCAGCGAGTGGTGATAGACCTCCAGCCAGCGCACCTTATCGTCAGCCTTGTCGTCCTGCCAGTTTTTCAGCAGCAGCGAAAAGGCCTGCGCGCGCTGCCAGCAATTTTCCAATCCTTCGCTGCGTGCGGCCTGGCTCTCCAGCATGTCGTTAATTTGTTTTAGCTTTTCGCTAAGATTTTTCAGTTGCGGCGCGAAATCCTTGAAAGAACCGGTTGCGATCGCCGGCATGCGCCCTTCTTTTTTGAACACGAGGCGCAGATCGCGCGCGGCCTTGTCGAGCTCATCGCAGGCTTTAGGCAAGGGGGCGAAGTCTTTAGCGGAGGTCAGCGCTTCGATGCGGGAGTCTTGTGCCAGATCCAGTAGTTGCGTGGTGGAGAGATTCTCGCCGAAGAACAGGCTGGCCGTTTCAGGCAGTTGATGGGCCTCATCGAAAATTACCGTGTTGCAGGCGGGCAAGAGTTCGGCCACCCCGTCGTCTTTGAGCATGACGTCGGCAAAAAACAGGTGATGATTGACCACCACGATATCCGCCTTCATCGCCTCGGTGCGGGCGTGCAGCACGAAACACTCCTTGTGATTGGGGCATTCCTGCCCCAGACAATTGTCGCGCGTGGAGGTGACCTGCAGCCAGATCGGCGCATTTTCGGGTACGTCCGCCACGCCGCTTTTATCGCCCGTACTGGTGATTTTGGCGTATTTTTTGATCTTGCCTAGATGTTTGATGTCCTCGCGCGTGGCGAATCGTCCATCGTGAGCGGTGCGCTCTAAATGATAGTGACAGATATAGTTTGCACGCCCCTTGAGCAGAGCGATGGAGACAGGGGCTTTGAGGGCATCCCTCACCATCGGCAGATCCTTCTGAAACAATTGATCCTGCAAATTTTTGGTGCCGGTCGAGATGATCACCTTGCCGCCACCCAGCAAAGCCGGCACCAGATAGGCAAAGGTTTTGCCGGTGCCGGTTCCCGCTTCCGCGACCAGAATGGCGTTATTTTTGATGGCATCGGCGACCGCCAGCGCCATTTCACGCTGTTGTTCGCGCGGACGGAACGAGGAGACTTCAGTGGCAAGCGGGCTTTGTTCGGAAAAGAAACGGGCTACTTCAGTAGACATAGTATCGGCAGGCAATAAATCAGCCGTGATGGTAGCGCAATTTGCATTGTAACGTGTTGTGAAGATGGGGGCTTTGAGCGCGATAAGCTAAAAAATCAGCCGCCAGAAGGCGGCTGATCGGAGTAGTTTATTTGGCTTCCGCGGAAATTTCGATTTGTCGTGGCGGGAAGTCGAGTAACGCTTCGCGATTTTTAGGCACGAAATCAAACTCAAAAATCACAGGCAATTCCTGTTGCGCCACATTGGCGGCTTCTTCCTTGTAGCCGAAACGCCAGTCCGCGAGTTTGTAGGCGTCGGGATTTTGCAGCAGGTTTTGTGCTTCTTTAAAAGCACTTTCATAGGGCTTTATTGCCATTTCCTCGCGATCGATCTTCACATCTCGCCAGGTGCGGGACGCCGTTTGCACTTTGCCGTCACCGCCTACCATGATATCGATGCGACCGCCCAGTCCCAGTACATCGAGCGTCTGGTTGCCGTTTTTGATGCGGCGGTTGATTGTCACGATCGAACCTTTTTCGCCGCGTGTAATGTCCGCATCCCGACCGCCGACGGGCATGCTGGCCGTCAACAGTTTTTTGGAGCTGATCACGCCGGTATCCTCACCCAGCCAGCCCAGTTTACGGACCAGCGCGACGGCACCCTCACGTTGTGCTGTTTCAGAGAGCAATGCGCGAGGGGTGACGGCTTTGCCGCTGGCACGCAAAAACACCGCACCGCTTTGCTCGTTGCGCTGCAGCACGGCACTGCCACCGTTAAAATTAGCATCGCGTATCTGCTCGATCGATTTCGTGGTGATCAGGCGGGTTTTAAACTCGGGCGGATCTTTCGGCGTGACAAGGCGCACGCGGAGCAGGATGTGCGGAATCAGCTCGGGCTTCCAGATAAAGGCGGGCTGCTGAGTTTGCGTGCCGCCCGCATACAGGATGTGTAGATGTGAGCTGCCGGATGCATTGCGGCGGTTGGTAAAGGTCGCATCGTACAGCGGCGTGTTGGCGATGTTGCTGCCACCCCGTGTGATGCACAGGGGTTTGACCGTTGAACTGCCAAGGCCGTTGATGAAGGCTTCTGCCACTGAGGCGCCGTGGTTGTTGAATTGATCCCAGATCGCATTCACGTTGCCTTCGTGACAGTAAGCGAGTGTGGAGACGCCGCAGGCCATGCGAAGATCTTTGCCCAGCGCAGGTCCCCAGCGCTCGAAGACATTGCGCATCGAGGCGGAATCTGCCGATCCGTTGAAATTTTCCGGCTGCGAGTAGTCGCAATCACCCCCGCTGCACACCTGCGGGCCGTGCGCGAACACTTCACAGGAGCATTGCCAGTAATAGCGCAGCTGACCGCCGCCTGCGATATTGCCTAGCAGGGTGTCGCTCGGATGTCCGTTGGTGCCCAGCGCGTTCCAAGTGGTCGGATTGCCGTGTCCTGCGTAGAAAAACAGCATCGGTTTGTCAATACCGTTCACCGCATCTGTGTCGTCGCCTGCCGCGTCCTTAGTCTTGTCATTGTAAAAATGCGCCGTGTTGGTCAATCCCGTATGGATGTGGGTCTTGCTCCAGGAGGCGGGGGCGAAGTTGGCCGCCGTGTTGTGGTTGCTCATGTCACGACCGAACAGGAATTCATTCGCGGTGTCGATATGCCAGTCGGTGTTGCCGTGAGCTGCACGCGCGCTGTTAAGGATCGGATCACAGGCGATTTCAAATTCGGCGTGAGGCGACTCGATGGCCGTCCCTACTATTTTTATGGCTTGCCAGCCTTTGTAACCGGGCAGAGCTGAGCCACCCAGTGTCCACGAGGTGGATACCGCTTTGGAGCCCGCTTTGAGGAATTTGAGCGTACGGGTTGCGGTGTCGGTTGCGCCATCGCTGCGTGTGAAGATATAGCTGACCGTGCCCGGTGCATTGACCTTGATGGTGCCGCTAAAGGTCACTTTGGCCGGGCAGTCGCCTGAAAATAGCTTGACCGAAGGGGATAGTGTGACGGCCGTGACGGCGGCCTGGCTGGTCTGAGTGCATAAAAAAAGCAGGGCGCCTATCACGGCACTTATCCCCGTTAGGTTCATGCGGGCTGAAGTATACATATTGATCTCCTGACGGGGGCGTATCTGAATGTTTCCGGCTCATCCCCCCGAATGAACCTGAAACAGCTATGATTGCCTGATGCCGCTTGAGTATCCGTTGGGCCTTTAGGGCTGTCAATATGCCAAAATGCCTATGTTTTTTGAGATGTTGACTGATATATTGCGCAACGATTGGCGCTGCGGGCCATTTTATGGAGAGGCTATGGCTAAAGTAAAAACGATTTATTCCTGTACCGAATGTGGTGGTCAGACGGCAAAGTGGCAGGGGCAGTGTCCGCACTGCATGGAGTGGAACACGTTGGTCGAATCGGTGGCCGAAACTGCGAGCAAGGGCGTGAATCGTTTCTCCGCCTTGGCCTCCACTAGCCGTGTGCAGATGCTCTCCGAAGTCGCCGCGGAAGAAATGCCGCGTATCCCGACGGGGATCGAAGAATTTGATCGCGTGCTGGGCGGCGGTCTGGTATCCGGTGCCGTCGTGCTGATCGGCGGTGATCCGGGGATCGGCAAGTCCACCTTGCTGCTGCAGGTGCTGGCCCATCTGTCGATGCAACACAATACACTTTATGTCAGTGGCGAAGAGTCCGCACAACAAATTGCGCTGCGCGCTAAGCGTCTGGCGCTCGATGCACAAAATTTACGTCTGTTGCCGGAAATTCAGTTGGAGAAGATTCAGGCGACTATCGCCGCCAATAAACCGTCGGTGGTGGTGATCGATTCGATTCAGACCGTGTATTCCGAACAGTTGACCTCGGCACCGGGGTCGGTTGCTCAGGTGAGAGAATGTGCGGCGCAGTTAACCCGCATCGCCAAGAGTCAGAACATCACCATTATTCTGGTAGGGCACGTCACCAAGGAGGGCGCGCTGGCAGGTCCGCGCGTGTTGGAGCACATTGTCGATACGGTGCTGTATTTCGAAGGAGACACGCATTCGAGTTTTCGCCTGATACGCGCGTTCAAAAACCGTTTCGGTGCGGTGAATGAACTGGGCGTGTTTGCGATGACCGAAAAGGGTTTGCGCGAGGTATCCAATCCATCGGCGATGTTTTTATCTCAGCACGGTCAGCAGGTGGCAGGTTCTTGTGTGATGGTGACGCAGGAGGGGTCGCGTCCGCTGCTGGTGGAAATACAGGCGCTGCTCGATGAGGCACACAGCCCGAATGTTAAACGCCTGTCGCTGGGTTTGGAGCAGAACCGGCTGGCGATGTTGCTGGCTGTATTGCACCGGCATGCGGGGATTGCCTGTTTCGATCAGGATGTGTTTATCAATGCGGTAGGCGGCGTGAAAATTACCGAGCCGGGGGCGGATTTGGCGGTGATACTGGCGATGGTCTCAAGCTTACGTAATCAGCCGCTGCCCGAAAAACTGGTGGTATTCGGTGAGGTGGGACTTGCCGGTGAAGTGCGTCCGGTGCAGCGCGGTCAGGAGCGCTTACGCGAAGCCGCGAAGCTGGGCTTTACATCGGCCATCATTCCGAAAGCCAATGCGCCCAAACATCCGATACCCGGAATGGAAATCATCGCGGTTGAACGGGTGGAGCAGGCTGTCGACCGAATGCGTTGAGACATCGGTATTGTTGTGCGGATGGCCGTCTCGCGTTAGAGTGCGGTTAGGTCAAATATCGGGCAAGAGGAGAGAGGCAATGTTGTTAACCGTATTGGCTGCGCTGGCCATCTTTATTCTGCTGGCATTTTTTCGTGCCACGGTAGTCAGCTGGTTATTGGCTTTTATGGTGATCGTGCCGGTGGTGGCGATACAGGCGCGCCTGTCCGAAACGGTATTGCAAGGGGTGTATTTATTGTTGTTCCTGATTGTCGTGGTATTCGGCGTGCCCTTGTTGCGCCGCACGATAGTCAGTGCCGCCGTGTTAAAACTGTTTCGCAAAATCCTGCCGCCAATTTCCGCCACCGAACAGGAGGCGATCGATGCGGGTACCGTGGGGTGGGACGGCGAGCTGTTCAGCGGTCATCCCGACTGGGATAAGTTGCTCGCGCTGCCCAAATGCGCGCTGAGTGAGGCTGAACAGGCATTTCTCGACACGCAAGTTGAACAGCTGTGTGCCATGCTAGACGACTGGGATATCACGCATAACCGCCTCGATTTGCCGCCCACTGTCTGGAAGTTCCTTAAGGACGAAGGGTTTTTCGGGATGATCATCCCGAAAGAATACGGCGGGCTGGCTTTTTCAGCTCAAGCGCATTCCGCCGTGATTGCCAAAATTGCTTCCCGTAGCAGTAGCGCCGCTGTGACGGTGATGGTGCCCAATTCGCTGGGGCCTGCCGAATTGTTGCTGCATTACGGTACGTATGAACAGAAGAAAAAATACCTGCGCCGTCTGGCGCGGGGGCTGGAAGTACCGTGTTTTGCGCTGACAGGTCCTGTGGCAGGATCGGATGCGGGGGCGATCCCAGACACGGGGGTGGTGTGCCGGGGCGAGTTTGCCGGGAAAAAAAATCTGCTGGGTATCCGGCTCAACTGGGATAAACGCTACATCACGTTAGCGCCTGCAGCGACCTTGATTGGTCTTGCTTTCAAACTCTACGATCCGGATCACCTGTTAGGCGCAGAGGTTAACCGCGGCATCACGCTGGCTTTGATCCCCGCGGACTGCAAAGGGGTCGAGATCGGGCGCCGCCATCTTCCCCTTAATTCGGCTTTTTTGAACGGCCCCATCCAAGGTCGCGATGTGTTCATCCCGCTCGATTATCTGATCGGTGGCGAGGCGCGCATCGGTCAAGGCTGGCGGATGTTGATGGAGTGTTTGGCCGCCGGGCGTTCGATTTCACTGCCTGCGAGCAGTACCGGCGGGATGAAGCTGGCTGCGCGCACCAGCGGTGCCTATTGTCGGGTTCGTCGCCAGTTCAATTTACCCATTGGACGTTTTGAAGGGGTGGAAGAGGCGCTGGCGCGCATCGGTTCGTATACCTATATGGTCGATTCGGCGCGCGCCTTAACCGCGCAGGCCGTGGATAGGGGTGAGAAGCCTTCGGTCATTTCGGCAATCATGAAATATCACGCCACCGAACGCGCTCGTACCGTGATCAATGATGCGATGGATGTACACGGCGGCAAGGGTATCAGTCTGGGGCCGGATAATTATCTGGGGCGGCTGTATCAGCAGGCGCCGATCAGCATTACCGTGGAAGGCGCGAATATCTTAACGCGCAGCATGATGATCTTCGGTCAGGGCGCGATCCGCTCTCATCCTTATGTTCTGAAAGAAGTCGCGGCAACTCGTGAGGTGGATCACGAGCGTGCGCTGCATCTGTTTGACGATGCCCTGTTCGGTCATGTCGGATTTTTCTTAAGCAATGTCGCGCGCAGTTTTGTGTTCGGACTCACGGGCGGACGGGGCATTCCTGTTCCTGCCGGCGTTGTGTGTCGCGGCTATTATCAGCAGTTGACGCGATTTTCCTCGGCGTTTGCGTTGAGCGCAGATGTCGCGATGGCGGTATTAGGGGGTTCATTGAAGCGTCGTGAACGGCTCTCAGCTCGTCTGGGCGATGTGTTAAGTCAGCTTTATCTGTGTTCGGCTACCCTCAAACGTTTTGCCGATGATGGTCGTCCTGCGGGTGACTTGGCCTTGGTGCACTGGGCCATTCAGGATGCGATGTATCAGATCCAGCACGCCTTCGAGGGGATTATTCAGAATTTTCCCAACCCCATTGTTCGCGGCCTGTTGCACGCACTGATTTTTCCGCTGGGAAAACGCCTGTTGCCGCCTTCTGACCGGCTGGCGCATGAAGTGACTGAACTTTTGATGCAGCCCGGCGAAGTGCGTGACCGGCTGACGGCAGGGATTTATATTTCAGGCCGGGAGAGCGATGCGGTCGGTGTGCTGGAGGCCGCGCTGGAGAGTACGCTGGCCTGCGAACCGTTGCAAGCGCGTTTGAATGTGGCGCGCCGGGCCGGAAAATTACAGGTGAGGGATGAGTTACTACAAATTGCCGAAGCGCGCGAGGGCGGTCTGATCACGGCAGCGCAGGCATTGGAACTGGAACGCGACTATGCGCTGCGCTGTCGAGTGATCAGGGTGGATGATTTCTCAGTGGAGCAGCTACGCACGGGCGTAAAAGACTTGAATCTGGCCTATGAAACCGTGATGAATCACGTTTGGGACAGCAGCAAACATGGTGCGTGACCTGAGCGACAAACTCGTCCTGATCAGATGGGATACCTGTGGCACCCAGCTATCGTCGCTGATGCCGCGTGGCAGATTTTGACAGGCAGCACGGGAATTTTTACATCGACGAGGACGTGTTGCGTCATGCCGGAATGTGCGATTTTGCATCCTATGGGGTGTCCCCCGGTGCTGTTTTGTACCGGGATTTGTTTTTGGATGAATGAGGGAAATGATGCTTGAAATAATTTCACCCGCAGAAGCCGGCAGCTTGCACGGCTTGTTTTTGGAGCGTGTACGCCGCACACCCGACAAGATCGCCTACCGTTATTTCGGGAACAATGCCTGGCAGGAACTGAGTTGGCAGCAGATGCAGTCTGAGGTGGCGCGCTGGCAGACGGCGTTAAGCTATCTTAATTTGCAGCGTGGCGACCGGGTCGCCATCATGTTGCGCAACTGCCCGGCATGGATTGCATTCGATCAGGCAGCGCTCTCGCTCGGACTGGTCACGGTGCCCCTGTATACCGTAGATCGGCCGGATAATCTTGCCTACATCGTAAACGACTCGGGGGCCAAAGTCTTGTTGTTTGAATCGGCCGAGCAATGGCTGGGGCTGCGCACGGTGCGCGAACAGTTGCAGGACGTGGTGCGTTTTGTGAGCCTCGACTCTTTGCCGGATTTGGATGAGGCGCGGCTGATTTCGATGGCGAAATTTTTACCGGAGACCGCGCAACTGCTGCCGGCTGCCGTCTGCCGGATGGATGAGTTAGCCAGCATTATTTACACCTCAGGCACGACAGGTAAGCCCCGTGGCGTGATGTTGAGTCATGGCAATATGCTGAGTAATGCGCGCGCTTGTCTGGATACTTTTTCGGTCCGTAGCGAGGATGTGTTCTTGTCATTCTTACCGTTGTCGCACACCTTTGAGCGTACGCTGGGCTATTACCTGACTGTGATGACGGGGGCTACGGTCGCATTCGCACGTTCTATTCAGACCTTGTCGGAGGATATGCAGGTCATACGCCCGACGCTGCTGATCTCGGTGCCGCGTATCTATGAGCGGATTTACGCGGTTATCCGCGCCAAGCTAGAGGATGGTCCGCGCTTTAAACGCCGGCTTTTTTATCTGGCGGTTGAAACGGGCTGGGCGATGTTTGAGCACCAGCAGGGGCGCGGTCCCTGGCGCGCGTCCTTTTTGCTTTGGCCTGTGCTGCAAAAACTGGTAGCGCAAAAAGTGCTCGATAAATTGGGTGGACGATTGCGGGTGGCGATTAGCGGCGGGGCTGCGCTGGCAGCGGAATTCTCCCGGGTATTTGTCGGCTTAGGGCTGCCTATCGTGCAAGGCTACGGGCTGACCGAAACCAGTCCTGTGATCAGCGGAAATCATCTGGGAAATAACTTTCCCGACAGCGTCGGTCAGCCAATAAGCGGCGTTGAGGTGCGCTTGGGCGCATTGAGCGAATTGCAGGTCAGAGGGCCAAATGTGATGCTGGGCTACTGGAATAATCCGGAGGCGACCCGTGCAACGCTCGCTGCCGACGGTTGGCTTCGAACGGGCGATATCGGGCATATCTCGGATACAGGGCACATTTACATCACAGGGCGCATCAAGGAAATCATCGTGATGTCGAACGGTGAAAAGATTCCGCCCACCGACATGGAACTGGCGATTTTGCACGACCCTTTGTTCGAACAGGTGATGGTATTCGGTGAGGCGCATCCGTATCTGGTGGTGCTGGCCGTGCTCAACCCGCAAGTATGGTTGCATTTTGCCCATGAAGTCGGTATCCGCCCTGACATGCCCGAAGCGTTGACCGACAGCCGGATCGAAGCGAAGGTGCTGCGCCGCATTGCGCGAAATCTGCGCGGATTTCCAGGCTATGCCAAGGTTAATCGGGTATTGCTGCTGCGCGAACCCTGGAGTATCGACAACGGTTTACTGACGCCGACGATGAAACTACGCCGCGATGAAGTCACCCGCCGCTTTGCGGCGGAAATTAAGCAGCTCTACGAGAGGCGCTGAGTATGGATGAATTGACAACCCTGCCTGATCGTCAGCCTACGCTGCGCGTGGTGACGATGCCGGCCGATTGCAGTTATACGGGCGATGTGTTCGGCGGCTGGATTATGGCGCAGGTTGATATTGCCGGCAGTATTCCGGCAGTACACCGTGCACGAGGCCGCGTGGCGACCGTAGCTGTTAACTCATTCTTGTTCAAACAGCCGGTGTTCATGGGCGATATCGTCAGTTTTTATGCTCACATCGACAACGTCGGGCGTACCTCGATTGCGGTGAATGTCGAGGTTTATGTGCAGCGCGATCCTGCACAACCTGTTTGTGTGAAGGTGACGGAGGCGACACTGACTTATGTGGCCGTCGATGAAAATCGTCGTCCGCGCGAAGTTCCGCCAGAAGTGTAGTGCGACAAAAATTACGCTGAGTGAGAATTAACATATGCAAGTAATGGCTTGAGGGGGCAGGCTAGTCTGGATGCCGCCTTTTGCGCTGATCGAGCAACGTGGCAGCGGTCTTGGTAATGCTTACGCTGGCGGTGCGGCAAGCGCTGAAGATGCCGACGATTTTTTCAGCAACGCACCAAGGACCCAGAATGCGGCTGTTAACATGGATCTGGCCGGAAAGGGCTATCTGCTGTGCCGCTACAACAGCAGCGTGGACATTCTGAGCGTGCAATACGCACACAGCTTTTAAAAGTATTTAGGGAGTTGGGCTATGCATATCCGTAAAGTGGCTGTGTTGGGGGCAGGCGTGATGGGCGCGCAGATTGCAGCCCACCTTGTCAACGCAGGCATCGAGACGGTGTTGTTCGAGCTGCCGGCTCCGGAGGGCGAGCCGAACGGCCATGTCGATCGCGCACTGGCAGGATTAAAAAAGCTCGAACCCGCTCCGCTCTCCAGTATGGCTAACCTCGCGTATATTCAGGCGGCTAATTATGATCAGCACTTGGCGCGCCTACTCGAATGTGATCTGGTAATCGAGGCGATTGCCGAGCGCATGGACTATAAATTTGATTTATATCGCCGGGTATCGCCCTTTATTGCAGAGCAGGCTATTTTTGCGAGCAATACCTCTGGATTGTCGATCAATACGCTGGCGCAAGCATTCCCCGTTGAATTGCGTCATCGCTTTTGCGGCGTGCATTTTTTCAATCCGCCGCGCTATATGCATCTGGTCGAACTCATCGCCTGTCGGGAAACGGATCGCTTCTTGCTCGATCGACTCGAAACTTTTTTAGTGTCGACGCTGGGCAAAGGCGTGGTGCGCGCCCTAGATACGCCCAACTTTATTGCCAACCGCATCGGTGCATTTTCGATGCTGGCAACGCGCCACCATGCGCAAGCGTTTAATCTGGGTTTCGATACCGTCGATGCGCTGACCGGACGTTATCTCGGACGCCCCAAAAGTGCGACTTTTCGGACCCTCGATATTGTCGGGCTTGATGTGTTCGCTCATGTGGTCAATACCCTGCGCGAGAACTTGAATGACGATCCCTGGCACAGGCATTTTGAGTTGCCGGTCTGGTTCACCTATCTGGTCGATCAAGGTTCGCTCGGGCAAAAGACACATCGTGGCATTTACCAGAAAATCGGCAGCGAGATTCATGTGCTGGATCTGCATACGCGCGAATATCGTTTGTCGGATGCGACGATAGACGAGGGCGTTAAAACCATCCTGCGCGAACGGAATTGGGCCAAAAAGCTGGCAGGATTACGCGCTCATGTGCATCCTGAGGCACAGTTTTTGTGGGCGGTGTTTCGTGATGTATTCCACTACTGCGCGTTGCAGCTCGAATACATTGCCGATAACGCACGGGATTTCGATTTCGCGGTGCGCTGGGGCTTTGGCTGGGATAACGGTCCGTTCGAGATCTGGCAGGCGGCAGGCTGGCAGCGGGTGGCCGGCTGGATTGCGGACGATATTATGGCCGGGCGCACCATGGCGAATACGCCGCTGCCCGTCTGGGTGACTGACCCTGCCCGCACCGGCGTTCATACGCCTCAGGGTTCCTATTCGCCTGCGCGGCAATGCGATCAACCCCGCTCGACGCTGGCGGTTTACCGTCGTCAGTTGTTCCCTGATCAACTGACAGGCGAAGTGCGCGAATACGGTGTGACGGTGTTTGAGAGCGATGATCTGCGCATGTGGCATATCAACGCGGGCGTGGCCATTGTCAGTTTCAAAAGCAAGATGCACACGATTTCAGATGCGTTGCTGGACGATATGCTGCGCGCGATTGATGAAGCGGAAGCGAATTTTAGTGCGCTGATTATCTGGCAGAGCGAGCCGCCATTTTCCTACGGCGCAAATTTGCTGAAACTGATGCAGGGCGTCCAGGAAGTTCATGCGGGGATGTTCGAACAATTTCGTCAGGCGGCCAATCGGGTCAAATATACCGTTGCAGCTGGCGCGGGTTTAGGCGAGTTGCTCAATGCAGCGACCGGTAATGTTCCTCGTGTCGGGGATGTGGTGGCTAAATTTCAGCGCGTCTCGCAGCGTTTAAAATACGCACGGGTGCCGACTATTGCGGCGGTTGACGGCTTGGCGCTGGGCGGTGGCTGCGAGTTCGCCATGCATTGCACGCGCATCGTGGCCACGCTAGAGAGCTATATCGGCCTGGTGGAAGTCGGTGTCGGCTTGTTGCCGGCAGGGGGCGGCTGCAAGGAGATGGCGATGCGCGCCTTTTCTGAGGCGCAGCGTTTTGCCAATGAGGATCGTATCGATGTGTTTCCGTTTGTCAGACGTTATTTCCAGCAGATCGCGTTAGGGACGGTGGCCAAAAGTTCCGAGCAGGCGCGTGAGATGGGCTATTTGCGCGCCTCGGACCGGATCGTGATGAATCGCTTTGAGTTGTTGCATGTCGCACAACAGGAGGCGCACGCGCTCACCGCGACTTCATATTGTCCACCGCTGCAGCAGTGCCAGATTGCCGTGGCAGGCCGCACCGGCATTGCTACCCTGACTGCAGCGATGGTCAATATGAAGGAAGGCGGTTTCATCTCTGAACACGATTATGATATCGGCTGCCGTGTCGCACAGGTGATGTGCGGTGGCGAGGTGGATGCGGGCACACTCGTTGATGAACAATGGCTGCTCGATCTTGAGCGGCGTCATTTTCTGGCGTTGCTGGCTACTGACAAAACTCAGGCTCGAATCGAGCACATGTTGAAACACAGCAAGGCATTGAGAAATTGAGGAGGTTTAGGTGAGTGGTCAGGTTCAGGAAGCCTATATTGTTGCGGCAACCCGCACGCCGGTGGGGCGCGCGCCGCGCGGCATGTTCCGCAACACGCGGCCGGACGATCTGCTCGCGCATGTGTTAAAAAGCGTGCTGGCGCAAGTGCCAACGCTCGATCCGGCCCTTGTCGGTGACGTGATTGCAGGCTGTGCGATGCCCGAAGCTGAACAGGGCATGAATGTCGCACGCATCGCGTTGCTGCTGGCAGGTCTGCCGCACACGGTGCCCGGGATGACGGTGAATCGTTTTTGTGCATCGGGTTTACAGGCCGTAGCGCAGGCTGCCGACCGCATCCGGCTGGGCGAGGCGGATGTGATGATCGCTGCGGGCGTTGAGAGCATGAGTATGGTGCCGATGATGGGCAACAAGGTGGCCTTCAATCCGGCAATTTTCGAGAACAGCGAGCATCTGGGGATTGCTTACGGCATGGGGCTGACAGCGGAGCGCGTCGCAAAGCGGTGGCAAATATCCCGCGAGGATCAGGATTCTTTTGCGTTGCAAAGTCATCTGCGTGCGCTGGCGGCAATGAATAACGGCGAGTTCGCAGGTGAAATCACCCCGTATCTGCAGGAAGATCATTTGGCCGATCTGCATAGCCGTTCCGTGCAGAAGAATTGCCGTGAATTGAGCCAGGATGAAGGGCCGCGCGTGGATACGTCGATGGATGCGTTAGCCCGTCTTAAAGCGGTGTTCGTACAAAACGGCTCGGTTACCGCCGGCAACAGCTCGCAACTGTCCGATGGCGCTGCCGCGGTGTTACTGTGTTCGGGGGCTGCGCTAGTGCGTTACAATCTGACGCCTGTTGCCAGATTTGTCGGGTTTTCGGTAGCCGGTGTGCCGCCCGAGATTATGGGGATAGGACCCGTTGAGGCCATTCCGCGCGTCTTGCGCCAAACGGGATTGTGTCTTGCTGACATGGGCTGGATTGAACTCAACGAAGCCTTTGCCGCGCAGAGTCTTGCAGTCATTCGTGAGGTCGGGCTCGATCCTGCGCTCGTGAATCCTTTGGGGGGTGCGATTGCGTTGGGTCACCCGCTGGGTGCGACGGGGTGTATCCGGACGGCGACGCTCGTGCATGGCATGCAGCGCAAAGGGCAGAAATACGGTATGGTAACGATGTGCATCGGCAGCGGAATGGGGGCGGCCGGTATATTCGAGTCTCTATAATTCAGCAGGCACCCTGTGCATCGCGCGGGCGGAGAAGGAATTTATGAAAAAAAAATTATTGTGCGCAATGTTTCTGCTTGTGAGTCACAGTACGCAGGCAGTTGAACTCAAAGGGGTTGCGCTGCCCGATGTCGTTCATCTGGGCAACAGCAATCTCGTGCTCAACGGCGCGGGCGTGCGCAGCAAGTTTATCTTCGACTTGTATGTGACGGCGCTGTATTTGAACGCCAAAAAGAATATGGCGACGGCTGTGCTGAGTGATCTTGGAGAAAAGCGCATTGCGATGTATTTTTTGGATGACATCAGTGCGGCCAACCTGTTGTATTCATTTGACGAGGGGATCAGGGATAACCATAGCGCGACCGAGCTCGCGGCGATGAAGGAAGAGTTGCACAAATTCGATGTCATCTGCCACCGGATGGTCAGGTTAAAAGCAGGGGACGTGATTTTGTTTGATTATCAGATCGGTACCGGCACGCAGGTCTGGGTCAATGGCGGGCTGCGCGGCACGATCGCGGGCAGCACGTTTTACAACACGCTGCTTAAAATATGGTTGGGTGAAAAGCCGGTGCAGCAAGATCTCAAATTGAAACTGTTGGGTGGCTTTTGAATGAGTGAAGCAGCGCAGCTCAATATGGATGCGACGGCGGGGCGTATCAACAGCGCAGCGCTCGATGTCGCGTTGCAGGGCGAGGGGGCGGCGTGCTATCAGCTGGTCAAATCGCGTGGCCTGTTTGCTGACGTGTCGGTATTTGTCAGTGCTACTCAGTTGCAACAGATGCAAGGGGTGATTTCGGCAGTAGAACGGGTAGTGAATAATGACAAATGGATCATTGATAATGGGCAACCGGCTACCGGAAACCGATGTGCAAAAGGCGTCTTTTACGGCTATGACTTTCATCTGAATGCTGAGGGCGCGCATCTGATTGAGATCAACACCAATGCGGGCGGGGCATTTTTAAACCGCGTACTGATCGAGAGTCAGCGCACTTTGCCAGGAGACGCGGTGAGTCTGCCGGGTCTTGATACCTTGTTTGTCGAGATGTTCCGCCGTGAGTGGCAACTGGCGCGCGGCGAGGCTCCCCTAGGCTGCATTGCCATTGTTGATGAGCAGCCAGAACAGCAATATTTATATCCGGAATTTTTGATCGCGCAGCGTCAGTTTGAGCGCGCCGGTATTCGGGCTGTGATCGTTGATCCCGCAGAACTCAGGGGCTGTGATGACGGACTGTATCTCGGGGAGCAGAAGATCGACCTGATCTATAACCGGCTGACCGATTTTACCCTGCAGCAGTATCCCGTATTGTTGCAAGTCTATCTGAACGATCAAGTGGTGTTGACGCCGAATCCTGAACACTATGAGCGTTATGCCGATAAACGCAATCTGGCCCGGCTGACCGATGCGGATGAGCTGCGTGATTTGGACGTCTGTGAAAACGATATTGCGACTTTGCTCGCCGGTATTCCGCATACCTTTGTGGTGCGGTCTGACCTTGAGAATAGGTTGTGGAGTGATCGAAAATCATTATTTTTTAAGCCGTGTTTTGGTTATGCCAGCCGCGGGGCGTATCGCGGCGAAAAGCTGACCCGCCGTGTTTTTGGTGAAATTTTGCAAGCTGCGTATGTCGCTCAGCAACTGGCCGCACCCGGCGAACGCGCGATCGCTGATGACGTAACGCTGAAATACGACGTGCGCTGTTATGTTTATGACGGTGTCATTCAGCTGGTGGCCGCTCGGCTGTATCAGGGGCAGACGACTAATTTTCGCACCATGGGCGGCGGGTTCGCGCAGGTCAGGCGGCTCGGGTAGAATGCGCGCATGTTGATCTATTCATTTCTGGCCATCGGGCTGGGCGCGGCGCTCGGCGCTTGGTTGCGCTGGGGTTTGGGGCTCTGGCTCAATCCCTCCCTGCCTCAACTGCCGATAGGGACGCTGACGGCGAATCTGGCCGGCGGTTATCTGATCGGGCTTGCGATTGCTTTCTTTATCCAGCATCCGGGGCTGTCACCTGAGTGGCGGCTTTTGATCATCACAGGCTTTTTGGGCGGATTGACGACCTTTTCCACTTTTTCGGCCGAGACCGTCACGCTGCTTTTGCGCGGACAGTATGCATGGGCGGCTGGCATCATTGCAGCGCATATGGGCGGTTCGTTGTTGATGACGGTGTTGGGTATCCAGACGTTTAAATATCTACAGGGAGTGCAATGATGAATCAGCTTTGTTTTTATGTCGGCGAAAAACAACATCACGCAGGCATGATGCTGTATGAGTGGCTGCTCGAAGAAGCTAAAGGTCTTGGCATTCATGGCGGCTCGGCATTTCGCGCGATTGCAGGATTTGGGCGGCACGGCAGGCTGCATGAAGAAACTTTCTTCGAATTAGCTGGTGAATTAGCAATCAAGGTCGAGTTTATTCTGGATGATGCGATTACCGAGCAGATGTTGCAGCGCGTTCATATGCAGAGCCTGAAGATCTTTTATGTCCGGACTCAGGTTGAGTCCGGATTTATGTAATTCAAAGCCGTGAAACAGGAAAATTAGAATGAAGAAAATCGTAACGATACTGGCCTTGTGTTTGTCTGCGCTGACCGCGCAGGCAGCGGTGCAGGGGCGTGAGGTCAGTTATCAGGAAAATGGCGTGACGCTCAAAGGCTATGTTGCCTATGACGATGCCGTTAAGGGTCGTCGCCCTGCGGTACTGGTGGTGCATGAATGGTGGGGGCACAACGACTATGTGCGTCATCGCGCTGATATGCTGGCAAAAATGGGCTATACCGCGCTGGCGGTGGATATGTACGGTGACGGTAAATTGGCAAATCATCCTGATGATGCGGGAAAATTTGCCACGGCATTGAACAGCAATATGCCGCTGGCCAAAGCGCGCTTTGATGCGGGCATCAAATTGCTGGGCACGCAAAAAACGGTGGATGCGGCTCAGATGGCAGCGATCGGTTACTGCTTTGGCGGTGGCGTGGTGCTGAACATGGCGCGGTTGGGTGAACACCTCAAGGGGGTCGCGAGTTTTCATGGCGGTTTAAACACGGAGATTGCGGTCGCTCCCGGTACAATTCGTGCTCGTATCCTCTCCTTTACCGGTGAGGATGATGTGATGATCACCGCCGATAAGGTGGCCGCTTTTAAGGCGGAAATGGATGCGGCAAAAGCCAATTACCGCGTGGTCACTTATCCGGGCGTCAAACACAGCTTTACCAATCCGGATGCGGATGAGCTGGGAAAAAAGTTTAACTTGCCGCTAGCCTATAACGCCGAAGCAGACAAGGATTCCTGGCAGCAGACTACGGTATTTTTACGCGAAATCTTCGGCAGATAGTTTTTAAAGGCTTTGGTGAGGCGAGCGGCCTAGGCTACAATCGGGCCGCTTTGTTATGAGGAAGATCCGCATGAAAAAAATATGGATTGCGCTGCCCATTGTTTTTCTGTGTGCTTGCGCGACAACGGATATTTATTTTCCGGCACCGGCGGCTCAAAATGCGGCCGACCGGATTATTTCTGACGTCTGGCAGGTTAAACCCGCCAGCGTTAAGGGGCCCAAATGAGTCTGATTAAATACCTGTTTGCACTGGTTTTTATTTTGGCGACCTTTCAGGCAGAGGCAGGCGCGGCGCTGGATGTGAATACGCCGGGTGTTCAGGCGATCAAACTGCGCATGCAGGCGCGCCACGGCCAACTGGCTGCGTACTACAACAGCGGTGCGGTGGGGCTCAACATGGATGGCACGATCAGCCTGCGCGATGAAGCCTCCGTGCCGCTGGCCGCGCGCCGGCAGTTGAGTGCGCTGGTCGAGGCTGAAAATGGTGATCGCGAACGTTTATATTCTGAAATCGCCAATGCGAACGGACATCCCGAGTGGCATAACGAGATACGTCGCGTGTTTGCACCGCGCTGGTTGAACTTCGCGCAGCGCGGCTGGTGGATGATGAGCGATCGCGGCTGGATACAAAAATAACGATTGCGCGGTGCCGTCGAGTTGGTGTCGTGTGAGTCTGTGGGTAAATCTGAATGAATCCAACGCTGGTGTTTGATATTGAAACCGTACCCGACGTGAAGGGGCTGCGCATCTTGCAGGGCTTAGACGCGAGCGTGAGTGACTGGGAAGTCGCCGAAATGGCGTTCCAGCAGCGTCGTCAGTCAACGGGCAGCGATTTTGTTCAGCATCATTTACAGCGCGTAGTCGCCATTTCCTGTGTATTGCGCGAGGGTAATCATTTCAACGTCTGGTCACTGGGTGAATTGGGGGATGATGAAGGCAGTTTGATTCAGCGCTTCTTCGACATCATCGATAAATACACGCCGCAACTCGTGTCGTGGAATGGCGGCGGCTTCGATCTGCCGGTGCTGCATTATCGCGGACTGATCCACGGCGTGCAGTGCGCGCGCTACTGGGATATGGGTGAGGACGACCGCGAATTCAAATGGAATAACTACCTCAGCCGGTATCACACGCGCCACCTTGATTTGATGGATTTACTGGCACTCTACACCGGGCGCGCCAATGCGCCGCTGGATGATCTGGCAAAATTGATGGGCTTTCCCGGTAAACTGGGTATGGATGGTTCTCGGGTGTGGGCGTCGTACCAGCAGGGTGACTTGTCCGAAATTCGCAACTACTGCGAAACCGATGTGGCGAATACCTATCTGGTTTATGCCCGCTTTCAGATGATGCGCGGCGTGTTAACGCCTGACGCGTATAAAAAAGAATGTGCCCTTGTCAGGGCTGCACTTGAAAAATACCCGTTGCCGCACTGGCAGGCATTTCTCGCGGCCTGGCCTGACGCCTGATGCTCATCTACACGCGTTTATGGGCAAGTGTTGGTTGGGTCTTAGTTTTGCTGGTTGTGTACTTGTCGCTGATGCCCAATCCCCCCGCGCCGATGGCGTTTGATCATGTCGATAAACTGGAGCACGCGTTGGCTTATGCCTTGCTGTCGTTCTGGTTTTGCCATCTGTATGGACGCCTGCGGGTCATCATCGCCCTTGTCGGATTGGGCATCGCGTTGGAATATGTGCAGGGCTGGACGGGGTATCGCAGCTTCGATGTACTGGATATGCTGGCTGATGGCGTTGGCGTATTATCGGGTGCCCTGCTTGTGCTGACACCGTTGGGGCAACTGCTTTGCTGTATTGAGCGCCGTCTGGCGCGATAAATTGAATAGAAACTGGAATAGAAATGACGACTGACAACAGAGTAACCATTGAATCGCTGGACCAGGAAGGTCGCGGCATCGCCCATGCGGAGGGTAAGGTAATTTTCATCGAGGGCGCGTTAACCGGGGAAGTCGTGAGTTATGCGTCTTACCGCAAAAAACCCTCGTTTGAACTGGCGCAGATGACGACGTTGCATCGCGCAGCCTCTATTCGGGTCGAGCCTAAATGCAAGCATTACGGCATGTGCGGCGGATGCTCGATGCAGCATCTGGACTCGCGCGTACAGGTTGCGGTGAAACAGCGTATTTTGGAAGACAGTCTGGCGCGGATCGGAAAAGTTAAGCCTGAATCCATCTTGCCTGCGATTTATGGGCAGGCGTGGGGATATCGTGAACGTGCGCGTATCTCGGCCAAATATGTGATCAAAAAAGAGAAAATGCTGGTGGGTTTTCATGAGAAACGCAGCAGTTTTGTCGCCGACATGCAAAGTTGCGAGATTCTGGAGCCGAAAGTCGCCTCCTTGATTGAGCCTCTGGCCACTCTGCTCGCGGGTCTGTCGATACGCGATAAACTGCCGCAAATCGAGGTCGCGGTAGGCGAGCACGTGTATGTGCTGGTGCTGCGCATCATGGCGCCGCTCTCCTGTGAGGACGAAGCCGCCTTGCGCGCATTTGCCGATCAGCATGTCGTGCAGTTCTGGCTGCAAACCAAGGGGCCTGAAACGGTCGTGCCCTTTTATCCGCTGGATGCCCCTGAACTGACTTATAGTCTGCCTGAGTTCGGCGTTGTGATGCCATTTGCGCCGGGCGAGTTTACCCAAGTTAACAGTCAGCTCAATCGCGTGATGATCAGCCGGGCGATGCGTCTGCTCAATCCTCAAAAAGGAGAGCGCATCGTCGATTTCTTCTGCGGGCTCGGGAATTTTACCCTGCCGATTGCACGCAGCGGTGCGCAAGTGACGGGCATCGAAGGCAGCGATGCGCTGGTTAAACGCGCCGCGCAGAATGCGGCCTCTAATCATTTATCAGTGAACACGGCGTTTAGTGCACGCAATTTGTTTGAAATGGATGAAGCGGCGCTGGCCGCCCTTGGCCGCTTCGATAAATGGTTGATTGATCCGCCGCGCGATGGCGCAATGGAACTGGTCAAATCGATTACGCCCGAAATCGCGCCTGATCTGATCGTCTATGTCAGCTGTAATCCGGCGACCCTTGCGCGGGATGCGGCTGAACTGGTACTGCGCGGTTATGTGTTGAAATCAGCGGGTGTGATGAATATGTTCCCGCAAACGTCTCATGTCGAATCGATCGCCGTATTTGTCAGATCATAGATGAGTGGTTTTTCTCTGTCGTTGGGATTAAAATACTCGAAAATTTGACGATACAACTGTTATTTTAAGGCAGTTTCGGGTTGCAACAAGGGAATGCCAATGTCGAAAGACGGGGTTGTTGTCAGAGCATATGTCCCTGAACACTAAATTTGCCAGCTGCGCGTTGCTGCTGGCTTGCTGGTTTTCGCCTCATGTTCGTGCTGAAGCACCCTTTCGCGTGCTGGTTGTGCAAAGCGATAACAACCTGCCGTACCAGTCTTTTACCAAGGCACTTAATTTTCCCGCGCATTTTCAGATAGAAGTTTTACCGCGTGCCGAGGATTTCGCAGCGCAGCCTGCCGATCTTGTCGTAACTGTCGGTTTACGTGCCGCAGAGCTTGTGGCCAAAAAAGCAGTTCAGCCGGTATTGGCTGCCATGATTCCCAGTACATTGCCGGCTAAACAGCTGCGCAGCCGAATGATTTCCGCCATCTATCTGGATCAACCGCGTGCCCGGCAGGTAGCCTTTTTGCGTGCAGTGCTGCCAGAACACACTCGGGTGGGTGTGTTGTATTCTGCTGAAAACCGATTTGATTTTGCAGGATTTCGTACCGAATTGTCGCGTCAGGGCGGGGTGCTGGTGATGCATAATTTACGCAGCGATACCACGCTTTTCGATGATTTAGAAGCCGTTCTGGGCGAGAGCGATGTGTTGTTTGCTGTGCCGGACAGCGTGGTTTATAACGGCAACACGATACGCAATATCTTGCTGAGTAGTTATCGTCGCAGCATCCCTCTGGTTGGATTTTCTCAGTCTTATGTCAAGGCGGGGGCCCTGTGCGCCCTGTTTTCCACGCCTGAGCAGTTAGCCGCGCAAGCATCAGCCATGATCGGCTCATTTTTTGCGCTGGGTAAACTGCCCGAGTCTCAGTATCCGCTGTTCTACACGATTGCACTGAATCAGGAGGTGGCCAGAACCCTGGGAATCAAGCTGAATACGGCTGAAATGATTCGCTTGCAAGTTGAAAAAATGTCCGGGCCTGCACGATGAAAAAATACGGTATTCGAGCCTATGTTGCCTTGCTGATGTTGTTGCCCATGCTGGTGATGGTAATCGGTCTGGAAGCCTATTTTCTTCATGAGCGCTACACGGGGCTCGATCAGGAGCTGCTCACGCGAGGTCAATTGATTGCGCGCCAGCTTGCCGCCAGTAGTGAGTACGGTGTGTTCGCCAATAACAGAATTTTTTTGACCGGCATTGCCGAAAATACCTTGCAGCAGCCCGATGCCAAAGCTGTGCTGGTGTTGAATGCCACGAATGCAATTCTGGCACGCTCAGGTCCGCTGCAGCGAGTTGATACGGCTGCCGATCAGCAACGAACGCGTGTTAATCGCGATCGCCCGGTCTTTGATGACGGAAAGAGTTTGCTGCTGTATCAGCCCATCCTCTCGACTCAAGTGCTGTTTGATGAGATGGAATCGAAACCGGTGGTGCAACAGGTCGGTGCGGTCATCATTGAAATGAGCTGGGAGGCAACGAACAAGCTTAAATCGGATTTGCTGCGGATATCGTTGTGGGTGACTGGGGTGTTTTTACTGCTGGCTGTTTTTTTGGTGCACCTTGCCAGCCGCCGCATCATTGAACCCGTTACCCAGTTGAGTACGGCCATTCAGGCGATTGGTGCAGGATATCTGAACACGCGGGTTGTGGCGTCAGACCGGATCAGTGAGTTAAATACGCTGGCTATCGGCGTGAATAATATGACGGTGGATTTGCAGCAGCATTATGAACATCTCGAAGATCTGGTCCGGCAGCGCACAGTTGATTTGCAGCAGAGCGACATATTGACCCGTCATACATTAGGCGAATTGCAGCGTCAGAAATATGTCATCGACAAGCACGCGATTGTGACCATTTGCAGTGTGGATGGACTCATCACTTATTGTAACGACAAATTTGTCGAGGTCAGCGGCTATTCGCACGATGAACTGATCGGGCAGGACCATAAAATCATGAATTCCGGTCATCATCCCAAAGGTTTTTTTAAGGAGATGTACGACACTATCTACCGCGGCGAAGTGTGGCATGCCGAAGTGTGTAACCTGGCGCGGGAGGGGCATGCGATCTGGTTTGATACCACGATCGCCGCCTTTATGGGGGATGACGGCAAACCTCGCGAGTATATGGCGGTGCGTACCGATATTACCGAGCAAAAACGCATCGAGGAAGCCGCGCATGCTGCCAGTCGGGCTAAATCGGAATTTTTGGCCAACATGAGTCACGAAATTCGCACGCCGATGAATGGTGTGCTGGGTATGGTAGATATATTGCAGGAGACCAAACTTAATTCCATGCAGCACCGGTTGCTCGGCACGATACAGCATTCTTCGCAGGCACTGCTCAATATCCTCAACGATATACTCGATTATTCCAAGATCGAGGCCGGGCGCCTTGACATCGAATGCATCGCTACCTGCCCGCGCGTTGTCGCAGAGGAAATTGTGCAATTGATGATTTCGCAAGCCAAGTCGGTGGCGCTTTGCGTATTCGTCTCTCCTGAATTGCCGCTTTGGATCGCATCGGATCCGTCCCGCTTGCGTCAGATTTTGCTCAATTTACTGGGTAATGCCATTAAATTTACCAGCGGTGTGCAAGGTCGTGCCGGGCAGGTCAGCTTGAATGTGCGGCCCTGTGAACTGGATGACGGGCATGCGGGTATTCGTTTCGATATTGCCGATAACGGCATCGGTATTGCACCGGAGGTGATCGATACCTTGTTTCAGCCTTTCGCTCAGGCGGATGCGAGCACGGCGCGAAAATTTGGCGGCAGTGGTTTAGGGTTGAGCATCAGCAGGAGACTTGCAGGGCTGATGGGGGGAGAAATCAAGCTCTCAAGTCGGATCGGCGCGGGGTCTATTTTTACACTTGAGTTGCCGTTAATTGTTGCGCCAGACGGCGCAAAGGAAGAGCTGAATTTGACGGGTATCAACGTGCTGGCAGTATTGCGTGATGCCTGGTCGGTGGAGCATGTGCCGGCCTACTGTCGTACTGCGGGTGCGACAGTGACGGTATGCGCCGATCTTAACGACGGGGCGCTTGATGCAGAGAGTATCTTGCTGTTGGGGGCAGGCGTTGAATTACCTGAATGGTCAAAAAAATTGAGCGTGGTGTGACTGGTGTCGCGTGAAAATGTGAGTGCGGTGTCAGCCTATGAATTTGCCGTTCCAATTGCACCGATGTTGTATCAGGATTTGATTAGTGCGCTGGCCCTCGCGGCAGGACGTCTAACGCATGCAGACTTGGCTCATGCGCCGGATCGCCGGAATTCGCCCAGAATTACGGTGCCTGCACTCGACGATGCGGTCTGCGCAGGCCAGCTTATCTTGCTCGCAGAAGATAACGAAACTAATCGGGAAGTAATATTGGAGCAATTGCGCTTGTTAGGGTACGCGGCGGAAGTTGCAACAGACGGGGTTGAGGCGCTGAATATGTGGCGCAGCGGCCGCTACGGCATGCTGCTGACTGATTGTCATATGCCAAATATGGACGGGTTCGAGTTGACCCGTGCCATCCGGGATGCCGAGGTTGATGGCGCTCATCTGCCGATTATCGCTGTGACAGCCAATGCCATGCAGGGCGAAGCACAACACTGCCGATCGTGTGGTATGGACGATTATTTGTCCAAACCGTTGAGACTTGATGAGTTGGGACGCATGCTGTCTAAATGGTTGAAACGCTCCGGTGAAGTTAACCTTGCTTTGGCAGCGCCTGTGAGCATCATGTCGCAGCAGGTCATCTGGGATCCTTTGATGTTGACGCGCATGGTAGGTGCGCAGCCTGAGATGCACCGCCGTTATTTGGAAAAGTTTTTGTTAAGTGCTGAAAAGCAGTTGGCTCACATCAGGAGCGCGGTGGCGGCAGGGAATACGACGATCGTGGCTGACGTGGCGCACCAACTCAAATCAAGTTCGCGCACAGTGGGTGCCCAGTATTTGGGAGAATTGTGTCAGGAAATCGAAGTGGCCGGGCGTGCCGCTGATCAGAAGGCCTGCGATGTACTGGTCGATCGTATCAACCAGAGCTTCCTTGATGCGGCTCAAGAAATCAGGGGGAGTTTTACGAAAACAGGGTAATGGTCGTGTAAAAGAGCGCTAAACCTTTGGCTCATATAAGCGGATCTGGTTGCGTCCTGCCAATTTAGCATGATACATGGCCTCATCAGCCCGTTTCATTACCTCGTTCGGTTTGTCGTCGTGGTTGATAAACAGCGCGATGCCGATGCTTGCTGTGCAATGATGCACGACGACCCTGTCGGGTTGCTCTTCCTGTTTTACTTCTAGCAGGTAGGGCGCGGACAGGCTGATGCGGATTTTTTCAGCGACTAACGAAGCCAGTGCAGCAGAGGGGGTTATATGTGCCCCCAGATCGTTGAGTATCATGACAAATTCATCACCGCCAAAACGTGCGACGGTGTCCATTTCTCGCGCACATTGTTTCAGACGTTCGGCGGCTTCAATGAGCAGCAAGTCTCCAGCGTTGTGCCCGTATGTGTCATTGAGCGGTTTGAAATTGTCCAAATCCAGAAACAGGACGGCGCCATAGGTGTTGTTGCGGCGACTGGCGGCCATGCTCTGCTTCAGGCGGTCATTGAATAGACGGCGGTTAGGCAGGTTGGTGAGTGCATCATAAAATGCCAGCTGGCGCACCTGTTCTTCCATCTGTTTGCGTTCGGTAATGTCGCGGATGGTGCCCAGTGCATGCCAGTGGTTTTTATACATGAAAGCAGAGATAGACAGCGCGATTGGAAATTCTTCGCCATTTTTGTGCAGCGCGGAAATGTCGAAGGTCTGAGCGATTAAACTGCCGACACCAAATTGCTGAAAACGCTCGAAGCCCTTGTGTGCGGTTTCTCTATAGCGTTCTGGTGTAATCAGGTCGTGCAGATTTTGACCGATAGCCTCGTTTGCCGAATAACCAAATAGCATTTCAGCCGCTGGATTCCAGTAAACAATGATGCCTTTTTCGCCGATAATGATGATGCCGTCTTTTGCGTTGGTGCCGATCAGACGGAATTTTTCCTCACTCTCGGCCAGTGCACGGCTGCGGTGCTCAAGTTCTGCGGTGCGCTCTCTGACAGTATCCTCCAGTTGATCATGGTGTAAGCGCAACTCATCCGTGACGCTCTGCAATTTGCCGAAGATGATTCTGACATGCCTGACAAAAGGGTGGAAAATCAGTATCGCCTCGAGTATCAATAGCAGTAGCGTACTCAGCCAGAAAATTGTTTCGGCCTTTTGCAACTGGCTGACAGAGGCCTCGCCTTCTAATTGATACTGGCGCACCATCTTGTCGAGTTCCGATACCAGCGTCGTTGATGCGGTTTCGGTGATCTCTTTGAGCAGTGGTTTATCGAGGGTTAACTCATGATCCTCGAGTATCAGCCATGCTTTTATGGCAGCGATATAGCTGATCACCTGATGATCCAGTGCATCCGGTGCGCCGTAATACATGGCGCGGACAGCCGGCGAGAGTGTCTCGGGCAAGCCCATTGAGGCATCACCGTGTGTGAGGCCTTCGTGAGAACGCTCCATCAGGTTGATGGCGTCTTTTAGTTTTTCGCGAATCAAAGGACGTTCAGTCGTTGGCGAATTTGCCAGTAGATTGGCAAATAAGGCGGTTCGCTGGCTGAGCATGCGCTGGCGTCCGCTGACGTTGACGATTGCTGCGGTACTCTTCTGTTCCGAGATGACCAGATGCAAACTGAGCCAGGCTGCGGTGGACAGTGAGGCAACCAAAATCAGTGCAACCACATATCTCAACGTCAGAGATCGGGCAACGTTCTGATCAATTATCTGGGCTGTCATGTTCGAACTCATGTCTTGCCTTCAGCAACACGAATGCCCAAATTATAGGCGCAAATATCCCTGTAGAGTTTGTTAGTTTGTTAGTTTGACGGTTTATCTTAGTCCGCCGGGAAAAGTGGATTTTTTTTCACCAGATTCAGGCGCTCGCCAAATTCCTGTGCAAAATTTTTCATCGCCTTAGCCGCTTCCTTTTCCCCTGTTGAACGTTCCAGCGTATCGGCCATGGACAGCAGGGTCTGGTGGTAAAACTGTTTCATTTCATCGACCATCATCTCTTTAGTCCAAAGATCAATGCGCAGGGTGTTTTTCTCTTCAGCATCCCAGACCGAGAGCATGATGGCGCGGCTGGAACTGGTGACACCGCCGTCGGATGCACTCCAGTCGATTTTTTGCGGCATGTTTTTGTCATCCAGCGTGACGGTAAATTTGATTTCCGATGTTTTCATATGAGCTCCGGTGAGAATAGGGGGTTATGCTTTCAATTTTGAGAACGCGGCGGCCATGACGTTCGGGGTAGTCATTTTAACGGATTCAGATTTTTCTTGACCACGGTGAACGGGGGGTCTTTTTGTCTCACGCGGTTTTGCATCGGCTTTGGGTGCCGCATCGGCCAGACGCATGGTCAGCGCAATGCGTTTTCGTTTCTCGTCCACTTCGAGTACTTTGACTTTGACGATTTGTCCTGCTTTGACGACCGTATGCGGATCTTTAACAAAGCTATTGGCAAGGGCTGAAATGTGCACTAATCCATCCTGATGAACGCCGATGTCGACGAACGCGCCGAACGCGGCCACATTGGTCACGACCCCTTCCAGTATCATGTCGGGCTGCAAATCTGAGATTTTTTCTATCCCTTCGCGGAAGGTTGCAGTGGTGAATTCGGGACGCGGATCATGGCCCGGTTTGTCCAGTTCGCGGAGGATGTCGGTGATTGTCGGGAGGCCGAATTTTTCGTCCTGATAGCGGGCCGGATTGAGCGATGAAAGCAGCGCGCTGTTGCCAATCACGCCTTTTAGATCGAGCTTGATGTCATTGAGTATGCGTTTGACCAGCGGGTAGGACTCTGGGTGTACGGTCGAGGCGTCCAGCGGATTGCTGCCGCCTGTGATGCGTAAAAATCCGGCCGCCTGCTCGAACGCTTTCTTGCCTAGACGCGGGACTTCCAGAAGTTGCGCACGGGTGGCAAATCGGCCATTGCTGTCGCGATGGGCGACGATGTTCTGTGCCACGGTGTTGTTGAGTCCCGATACGCGGGCGAGCAGGGGGGCTGATGCCGTGTTCACGTCGACCCCTACCGCATTTACGCAGTCTTCTACGACTGTGTTGAGCGAGCGAGCCAGTTGGGACTGGCTGACATCGTGCTGGTATTGGCCAACCCCGATGGCTTTGGGGTCAATTTTTACCAGTTCTGCCAGCGGATCTTGTAAGCGGCGCGCGATCGATACGGCCCCGCGCAAGCTCACATCCATGTCCGGCAGTTCCTTCGAGGCAAATTCCGACGCGGAATAGACCGATGCGCCCGCTTCCGATACCACTGCATTGATAAGTTTCAATTCAGGGCGCAGGCGGATTAAATCCAGCGCGAGTTTGTCAGTTTCGCGCGAGGCGGTACCATTACCGGTGGCAATGAGTGATACGCGGTGTTTCTCGGCTAATTTCGCCAGCGTATGCAGTGAGCCTTCCCAGTCACATCTGGGCTGATGCGGGTAGATGACGCAGGTGTCCAGCACGCGGCCTGTTTCGTCCACGACGGCGACTTTCACGCCGGTGCGCACGCCCGGATCAAGCCCCATCGTAGTGCGGGGGCCTGCGGGGGCAGCGAGCAACAGGGCTTTCAAGTTGAGCGCGAATACGCTGATCGCGTCGGTGTCCGCTTTTATCCGCAATGCACTCATCAATTCGGTTTCCAGATGCAGGAAGATTTTCACGCGCCAGGTGTAGCGTACCGTATCGGCCAGCCAGTTATCGGCCGGGCGCATTTTGTGTGCAACGCCAAAACGCGCGGCAATTCTCGCCTCGCAAGGATTGTAGGGCGCTGTCATTAAAGGTTTGTCGGCTTCTGTGTCGAGGCGCAATTGCACGTTCAGCAGTCCCTCGCGGCGTCCGCGCAATATCGCCAGCGTGCGGTGCGAAGGTATTGTTTTTATTGATTCTGAATAATCGAAATAATCGCTGTATTTCGCCGCGGCTTCCTTTTTTTCCTCAATGACGCGGGCTTCTACAACGCCGTGATCCAGCACATACTCGCGCAAGGCTTGCAGCAGGGCGGCGTCTTCCGAAAAACGCTCCATCAGGATTTGCCGTGCCCCATCAAGTGCCGATTTGGCATCCAGCACGCCCGGATTGTCGCCCTGATCCGTGCTAAAAGCCGCTTTCAGATATCCCGCCGCCTCCTGTTCCGGATGCAATGCGGGATTACGCAGCAATGCGTCGGCCAGCGCACCGAGTCCGGCTTCCAGCGCAATCTGGGCGCGGGTGCGGCGTTTGAGTTTGTAGGGCAGATACAAGTCTTCAAGATGCGTCTTATCGGCCGCATGCATGATGGCATCGAGCAGTTGCGGGGTCATTTTGTTCTGGGTTGTGACGGACTCGATGATGGCGGCGCGGCGAGCTTCCAGTTCGCGCAGATAACTCAGGCGATCGTCTAACAGGCGCAGTTGAATGTCATCCAGTCCGCCGGTTGCCTCCTTGCGATAACGCGAGATGAACGGCACCGTGGCGCCTTCATCGAGTAGGGCGATAGCAGCGGCGACCTGTGCGGGTCTTGCCCCGAGTTCATTGGCGAGGCGGTGTTCGATTGATGGCAGCATGAGATATTTGTCGGGTTAATCGATATAAAAAAGCGGCCCGGAGGCCGCCTTTATCGTTAAAACAGAGTTGCGTTAATCTTTTTCGCCGCTGAATGCCATCAGCAGGCTTAGCAGGTTAACGAAGATATTGTAAATATCAAGGTAGAGCGTCATCGTCGCCATCACGTAGTTGGTTTCTCCGCCGTGGATGATCTGGCTGATGTCGAACAGGATGTAAGCCGAAAAGATCAACACTGCGATCGCTGAAATGGTCAGGGATAGGGCCGGGATGGCAAAGAAGATGTTAGCCAGCGATGCGACGACCAGTAGAATCACGCCGATGAACAGGAACTTGCCCATGAAGCTGAAATCCTTTTTTGTCACGGTAGCGATAGTGGCTAAGCTGAAGAAAATCAGCCCGGTGCCGCCCGCTGCCATACCGATCAGCTGAGCGCCATTTTTCAAGTGCAGTGCGACTTGCAGAATAGGACCCAGAAAGACACCGGCGACCAAGGTAAAGCCCAGCAGCGCGACAACGCCCCAGACGCTGTTGCGCAGCGCGCTCACCGTAAACAGCAGCCCCATCATTGCACCGAACATCAGTAGCGCACCCATGACCGGATGTTCGTGCATGAACGAGAAATTGATTGAAGTGCCGATGAAGGCGCCGATGAGTGTTGGAATCATGGTCAGCGCGAGCATCATGTAGGTGTTGCGCAGCACTTTGTTTTGTTCTGTGACGATCACATCGGTTGTGGTCGCAAATTGGTTTTGATATTGCATAATTGACTCCTGGAAGTTATACGTTATTGCATCAACGGGCGTGAGACTAGCGAAGTATCAGAAAAGTTGCAATCGCGAAGCGTTATTTGTCGTTCGATAACGCTTCGCGCATCAGGGGATTACCCCGTATTTTTTTTATGGGTATCCGGACGTGCGCCGCGGCGTCTGTCCATCCAGTAGGCTAGTACCGGCAGCATAAAGATTCCTCCCGGCATCAGAATGGGTATTAGATAAGGGCAAAGGTGGCACAGTGCCCGTAAGTCGCGTAGTAGTGTTTTGCGCTCATCTTCGCTCCAGCGCCCGCCATTTCTACGTTTCATTAACAGCGGAATCAGACCGCGGGCCTGATTCAGATCACTGCGTATCCGATTGGCCTGGCTCTCGTTGAGCGCTCGCACACTTAACCAGCCTCGCTGTAGACGCGCTAAATATTTCTTGTTGACGGCAATCATATTGAGTGCTCGCTTTGCTGGGCTTGCTTAAAGGGATGATTGTCTATCAGAATCATTGAATAAATTCGGTTTGTTTGGATGCCGATATAAGCGGGCGTGTTCGTGCAGTTTACAGAAGCGTGGCCTGTTTAACAAATGAGTGGGCAGGCGCCCCCAATATTGTGCTTTCAAGTCGAATGAGCCCGTTCTGTAGGCTACTATAGTATTGCCCCGGCTGAACTTAAAAAAACCTTTGCATTTAGGTGATTTTCGGCTGATGATACCGACTGGTCAGTTTTTTCAAATAACCTTAAGGAGACGGAAATGGCAGAGACTAAATTGAATACGCGATTTGGTGAGTTAAGTATTGATTCATCTAAAATTATTACTTTTCCAAAAGGAATCCCCGGCTTCGAAAATTACACGCGCTGGACGTTGTTTCATGAATTGAATGAAAAGGGCGAGCCAGTGAGCGGTGTGGTTATTCACTTGCAGTCGCTTGACGATGAAAATGTATCTTTGCCTTTGACTGAGCCTAATTTGTTTGGTTTTAATTTTGAACTGGTGTTAACGGATAGTGAAGTTGCTGATCTTAAACTGGAAAGTTCTCACGATATTCTGGTGTTGACAACCCTGTCCGCTAAAAATGCCGCGCAAGGTGCGGCTCCTCTGTTACCGGAAGATATGTATACCAATATCTCGGCGCCTATTTTGATCAACATCAAGTCGCGCATCGGCATGCAAAAAATTCTGGTTGGCAAGAAGGATTCAAAAGTGGTTTTTCGTACAACGATCGAAGTTTAAGTAGATTATTGTTGACGTAAAAAAAGGCGGAATGAACTCCGCCTTTTTTACGTCTATAAAACAATCGCTCAAGGAGGTCTTGATCGTATTTGAATTGGTGCGTGCTAATCGGTTAGGCGGCTCACAGCGGTACTGTATTGGACAGCACCACAATCCATTCAGAAGCGGTCAATGAGGCCAGTACAAGATATTTTTTCACAATCAATCCCTTCATAAAATTAAACAACTGCACGCTATGACGGGTTGATCAGTAAAAAGTTCAATTCATACTAAAATACTGCGGAATATGTCCGCGTCGATTGCTGAGTGCATTCCTTACCTAAATCGCATATTATCCTGTAATATCTATTCACCAATCTATTCTCTGTTCAATTCGTACTCATGTCACTGCATGCTGAAACTATTCGATTACGCTTGTCTTCAGGGCCGTTATCAGCTCGTCAACTGATTGAAAAATTGGGAGTAAGTCAGCCTACGCTTTCACGTGCACTAATTGAGCTGGGTGACGAAGTTGTGCGAATTGGCGCTGCACGATCAATTCAGTATGCCCTGCGTGATAATGTGCGCGGGTTGCCTGATATTTCGATCAGTCGAGTCAGTTCTGAAGGTCAGATACGGCAATTTGGAATGCTGATTCCGGTACGTCCGGAAGGTTTCGTCATGCGCCAGGAGGATGGAGTAACACTGCACAGCGATGGTTTGCCGTGGTGGTTGTCAGACATGCGTCCTCAGGGATATCTTGGCCGTGCCTATGCCGCCCGATATGGTGCGGAACTAGGGCTGCCGGAGCGTCTTTCAGACTGGACTGATGCTCACGCTTTGCGGGCAATACTTGTGCATGGCTTTGATGTGGTGGGGAACCTGTTGCTAGGCGAAATGGCAAGGAGTCATTTTCTTGCAGTACGCGTCCCTGATCCAATTATGGAACGACAAAAGGGGCAGGAATATGCACGGTTGGCGTTGGAAGCATCACAGGGTGAGATTGTCGGGTCGTCAGCGGGAGGCGAGCAACCGAAGTTCACTGCTTATGCGATGACAAAGGATGGCCCGAGGCACGTTATCGTTAAGTTCAGTGAGGTGCAGGAAAGCCCGGTAAGTGAGCGCTGGCGCGATTTGCTGCTGGCCGAACATCTGGCGCTGGAAACACTGAATCAGTCAGGCGTTCTTGCTGCCAAAACTCAGATCGTTGAACAGGGTCGTCAGCGCTTCCTCGAGGTCGAGCGCTTTGATCGCATCGGAGAGTTGGGGCGGTGCGCGGTAATTTCTTTGGCGGCACTAGATGCTGAATTCATTGGTTTAGGAGCAGGTGGCTGGCCTCTTATGGCTCGCCGCTTGGCTGCCATCGGCGAAATTTGCTCAGAAGCTGCAGAAGGCGCTGCGCTTCTGTGGGCCTTTGGCACACTGATAGGTAACTCTGATATGCACAGCGGTAACCTAGCGTTTGTGTCTGAGCACGGCAGGCCTTATAGCATTGCGCCAGCTTACGATATGACGCCGATGGCTTTTGCACCACGTAGTGGAGGAGGGTTGCCTGACACCCTTTCGGATGCGACTATTCATGCCAGTGTGAACAATGAAACATGGCTGCAAGCAGAAGAGCTGGCGCAAAAGTTCCTCTCTCGGGTTATGTCAGCAACAGGATTTAGTCCGCGATTCCGGCCCTGTATCGTTGCGATGGAGCTTCGCATTAAGACTGCCAGAGCTAAGATAGAACGATTGGGTTAACGTTGGCTGTTGCCAACCAAGATCTCTTTGCGGCGAAGCATGTATGGTTCATTCATGCCCACATGTCCATTATCTGACAGAGCCGTAATGATCATTTGTTTTGTTTCTCACCTTTGCCGCGCCATTTTTTCGTCGGGTCAAGCCGATTTGCAGCTTCCTCCGCATGTACCAGCCAATTTTTTCCGTAATCGGTTAGCTCTGTTTTGCTGGTAGATACAACATCACGCAGATGTACTACGTAATGGCGAAGCAGTGATAACTCAGACCAAGCTTTGGCTTCTTTCAACGCCTCATCCAGAAATCGCTGTCGCTCAAACGCAATGCGCTCGTTTTCACGGCGGATAGCAGATCGAATATCTCGGTTCTTGTATATTGAGTTTGCATTCACAGTCTCCTTTTTTGCGGTTAACGTTTCTTTGCGCTAAGACAAACACTACATCTGTATGTATTACAGTTTGAATAGAAAAGAGATTTTTTACCGGATATGACCAGCGTAGGGGGTGTAAATTGATTGGTGATATTGATATGCGTTCAAATGTACCCTCATGTATTGCGAGATTCAATGAGAATATTTGATGCTGATTTAGACAGTCTGGACGTAAAAAAGCCCATTTAATCATGGGCTTAATTCGTTGTTCTGGCGGAGCGGTGGCAGTCGCAAAGTGGCCTGTAAGCCGCCAATTTGCTGGCTTCTTAATTTTATTTTTTAGAAAGTGCCAACAGAAGTACCAACAAATGTTTTTGCTTTCCCAGTTTAGCGCGCATCAAACATTGTTTTACTTGTGAGGTGTTACGCAGCTTTATATAGTCCCTGACAGGGGACTGAAAGCGAATACATGGCTGACATTCATCCCAATGAGGCACGGCATGCCGCTGTTGAGACAAAACGGCACATCAACTTTGTATAAACCTGTAGTTCAATGCTTGCCTTGAGACAAAGTCCGTATGGTGTGCGCCCCGACAAACGGTGCAATACATAAGCGTAAAGGCGGTGTCGGGGTGAATCGCATCAATTAATATTTGGTTGAATTAACCCGTAATATGGGTCTTTAGGTATCCTGAAAAACTTTCATGCAAAGGCTAATCAATTAGGCGCACTGCGCTACTTTGCAAAATTCCTCTTCCAGCTCACGCTTAATAATGTCGAAATTATTCTCCACTTCGATGCGCATTTCGTCGCGCCGCTTTATCGCAGTACGCGAATAGTATTTCTGAATAAAATCGTGTTCAGCCTGTTTGCTACCGGCCACCTTGGCGATCCAATCAGTTTCAGCAAATGGTATCGGACGGTACGTGCCTTTTTTGTAGGCATACGATTTCAACGAATAAAGATCAATTACTTCAATAAAGTCCTTGTCGCACGTCAGCAGCGAGGGGAAGAAGTAGCGGGCCCTGCGCTCAGGTGCGTCGGACTGAAATTGCTCATTGGTCGTGGCTTCTTCAACATTTCGTATATGCCAAAAGTCCCACGCCATATTCCGCAAATGCGCAAGATTTGTGGGTTTGCCTTTTTGGATCCTTCCAAAGAATCCAAAATTATTTTGACCTCTAACAAAATATTCAGCTGCAACAATGGCTTCTCGCGCAAAAATAGTTTGCAAGCGCAGATCCATAAATTCAATAAATTCAGCCAGTTTTTCAGCTGCAAATTCCGGTTGCGGTCTGCGCAATTGAATTGTCGCCATTTTCAATAGTAAACAATACACCCATGTATGGCCATGTAACGCGGCCTTCAAAGTCTCGGGATTTGAGGCACCATTAATCATTTGGTTGAGGGTGTTATCAACTCTGGTATTTTGCTCACCTTGCGAGATGGTTGAACGCACTTCGCCCGTTTGATTGAAATGCACCTCATCGATTGTCCGTAGCATTTCATACCCATTCAAGCGTCTGCGAATGTCGTTTACATTTTTCGGATTCAACACATTTATCAAATTTTCTGTCATGTACGGTATCGGATCAACAAAGACATTTTTCTGCGCGATGAATGCAAAGATCTCATGAAAATCGTCCGGAATTCGCGTTGTTTTTCCCTCGAGATAAGGGGCTAGATAACTCAATACTTGTGTGTCTAACGCGATCGAATAATCGATTGGAAATGTCGTTTTGTCGTTGACGAGCATCTCACTATGCGTGGCCTCATCAAGTACGAGCACACGTTCCTTTGAAAAAAGACTTCGCACGACCGAGCCGTCTGAAAACGCCCGATTCACTGAGAATCCTGGCATCTGCCCTGTGTCTGACGCGAACACGAATTTCCAATCCGGAATCAGACCCCGCAAATCCTCATAAGCAAGCAGTGCTTCGCTGGCAGAATCAGCATTGGCAATCAATGCAACCACCGTCTGTTCAATTTCAGCAAACGTGGGTTGTTGCCTTGCCATGTCAAGCATGAGCGGATTAGCCTTCGCCATGTATGCCAAGGCCGAGATGAAATTAAGTAGTGTTGGCTCTGCCATATCATCTCCTTATTATTTAATGTAGAAGAAACTCGGCGGGTGGCGGGCCGTCACAGTGAGTTACCAACCCATGATAGCTACGAGCATGGACTCGCTAGCGTAAGTTTGTGCAATTCGTAGCGCAGACTAAAATTCTTTAGTCGAGCGTCAGCTGGCACCTTGCTGACCATGGCGCAAGCATATCCTTGCATGATTTTACGTCTGCTTACGCGACAACACCAGTCATTCAAAATCAGAAGTAATTTAGATCGGTTTGGATAGTCGAAACGGTATCGTAGCAGGTGGCGTGGTTATGGTCGCAATGAGTGGCGGTAATCATTGGAATGCACAAAGCGGCCCCTTAAACCGTGGCGGAAAGAGACTGTTGCCAGGCAACTACATCGGATTGCCGCCAGCGTACCGATCCTGGGCCGATGGATAATGGGCGTGGAAATTTACCTGCTTTTATTAAGCGGTAGATTGTTGCTCTGCTCAGTCCGGACAATTTTTCAACTGTCTTTCGCGGTATGAGGTAATCAACGACTTGTTGTTGAGCGTGAACAGGTACGTTTTGTAGCAATTTAGATTGCATCATTTTCTTCCTGAAAGAGATAGTGCATCAGCGCAGGCGTGAAAGCAGGCGCTCCCGCGAGTACAGATTTTTATTTCGAATTTCGTTACATGCCATAATTCGTCGAGCCTTTATGCGCGGCGGATGATGTGCCGCCATCATCCGCCAAATAATTACGATAAAAAATGGGCAAATCATTCGAAAAATGTTGCATTTTGTAGGTTGACGTATGCAAAAACATCCCAAAGATTTTGGTAGGTTTGGCAAGGTAGTGTGGCGTCGAATTGAGCAGCCAACGTTCCCGATGCGAATGCGCGCAATGTGCAATCAGGTTAAGTCGATCCTTCTGACTTCGATGCATGACCCCTATATGCCGCAAACGTCTGACTTGCTGGAAACTGGATTGGCACCGGTGAGCAATGAAGAGACTTGGAAAAAGTGGTGGGAGGCAAACAGCATTCCTCAGTCATCGCAACTTCGCGCCTGCGACAACATTTCGCCGGGTGCAAGGTATTGGTTGGAATTTTCCGAAAATGGCAATCCCATTCAGCGACACATGCTGGCTCTCGACTCAAAGTCAATTGAGCTAGCTCGCGACGAGGAGTGGTGGCGTCATAATTTCGATGCTCAAAAACGAAGTCTCGATAGCCTAAAACGAATTTGGAGTACGTTCACAAAATCCAAGTGTGAGCCTTCGGGTTCGCCATTAAGTTTCGAACGGCAGAGCCGTGAGAAAAGTTTACCAGCCCCGTCGCTGCGCTATGCGTCCGAAGAGGAAAAATTGAGTCTGCTGATCTCTGACTCAAATCCATATCGGTATGAGTTTTCAAAAGCTACACGCATGCAATATGTTGAATCAGAGAAATTTGGACTTTTTCGATTTTTCGAGAGCTTGCTGTACGAATCTAGGCTGCAACCACTTTGGCTGCGAGATATTTGGATTGTAGATATGGCAACACTTGTAGCCTTGATGACTACAGATTTACTGGCTACCCCGGAGCATGATGCACCCGGGTTGGGGTATCTTGCGAATCAGCATTTTTTTTGGAAAACGTTATTTTGGGGGCGGATTGATTCGCTCGATTTTTATTGGGAACGTATTCATGGAGCATTTATGCCGTTGCTGCCCGGCGGAGAAGTTTTAAATTCCGACTCACGCCTTGAAATGTTAAAACTTGTATATAGCATCCGCGAAAGGTATTACGAGCTGATGGGAAAAATTGGGATTGGCTTCGATGATGTTTGCTATATCGCCGCGCCGGTTTCTGCCCCGGTGAGATGAAATCTCAAATAGCTTTTTAATGACTGAAATCCAAAAAGAGGGGGAATGAAACATGACGAGCTTTGCAGACAATTTGATCATTCGGCGCACGCAGGCTGATAACGCGCAGGAACGTAAATGCGCCGCATTTCGTTACGCCAACGCCTCGCTGGCTTTAGAGGGATTTGCGACTGACAGGGCGCAGCTCACACGGCAAGAAGAAATCATTCATGGCAGGCTTACGACTGAGCAAGCTATTGCTCAGTTAAATGCTAAATATGGCAGATCATAGGTTGCGGGGCGCGGCAAAAAATTCACTGCCAAGGATGGGCTGGGTATGTCCAAATGGGCCGAACTTCACCCCCGATAATAGGATACACATTACGCACGCGACATGCGACGAGTAAAATGTCAGTTATATAATTGATTTATATAAACAATTTTATGTTAACAAAAAATATTAAAAACGACATACTGTCTATAAGCATATGCTAATAAGATTGTAGCTACGGGGTTTATGCGTGTTTACAGATGTAAACAATTTGCGGGAAGTTAAAAAATTATGGCAAAAAGTAAATCTCACCATGTTGCCTTTCGTGTTGCCGATCATGAGTGGGAATTAATACAAGATGATGCCAAGCGACGCGATCTATCTGAAGGTAAAGTTGCAAGAGCCTTGGTGTTAGACGCCTTGACTGGTTTTTATAAAAAACAGGGACGCATATTGCGGCGGTTCGACTTGCAAAATGATTTGCTTGAGTTATTAATCAGAATTTCTTCATTAAGTGCAGCGGGGCAACTCTTCCCTTTGATGGTCAACGGAGCGTTATTGAATTACGAGAAAAACTAAAAACTCACGTTAATCAATCAAGTGAAATTGGCAAGCAAATTGTCGAACTGATCCAAAGAGGAAAACTTTATAAGGAGATTCGTTTCTGTTGAGTGTTAGGTTAAATTCCGAAATTGAATTTGCTCATCGATAGCGGCTACCAGTGATGCACAATTTTTGATTAAATCAATAATCATGCTTTCATCAATTCCAGTCGGATTTCCCTCTTTATCAACCCCATTCCGATGTACGCAGTCATGCCTGATTAGTACTGCTTTGAAAAGCCAACCTATGTCTCCAAAATCAATTTCTAAGACACTAAAATACATAGGTTTAATCTTTTTAAGATCATGGAAGATAATATCTTTAAGGTGCTTGGCAACGATAAACTTTAGCTCATTCCACTTCGAAAATATTTCATTGAGCGAAAATTGTTTTTTTGCAAGTTCAGGATCGGATTCAACTAGCTTTCGAATTAAGTCATCCGAGTTGATAACAGTATGGATAAATATCCCAGAAAGGTACGCTTCAACTACTGTAACAACTTGGGCGTACAGCATGTTATAGAGCGTGTTTTTGGCTTCATCAGGAATCTTTAGCTGTAGCAGTAAGACAACATCCCTTGATATTTTTGTGTATGTTTCTAATTGCTGTGTTGATTCAATTGTCCAAGAAATCTCATCATACTCATGATTGTCAACTACTTCGTATTCAAGCGATACAGCGCCATCAATGCTGACGTCTAGTTCATTTTGTGTGCTGATTATTGCCGCCTCGTAATCTTTAGCGCAGCCATCGCAGATAAGGACTTTCCAAGAGTTACAAGGAGTGGTGTCAGTAGCGAGGTTTTCTTCGCTAACGTATATGTTTTCTTCGACGAATGCTCCGCATGTGCAAGCAAAGTGGACATTTATTTCCATGAATGGTCAGGTCTAACGAATAGCGTTTATCTGCCGCCCGAACCAAATTTGTTAAATCCGCAACCTGTTGGTGGCGAACAAACTTATTGAACTGAGTCTTTGGTGAACGGAACCTATTGGGATTGTAAGGTTTTTTGAGGGGGCGTCAATCGAATGTTGTGTGTGACATGTTCATTTAGAAAAGCCGTTCATTGTCATCAGCTTCGATGAGTTTTGAGCCGTTGTTCGACGAGAGTCATTAAATCCCCCGCAGGAATTTTCAGTGCATCGGCAAGACTAAAGATCGTTGCGAGTGAAGGGCCTTTTTCGGCACGCTCAAGGGCGCTGATATGGCTGCGCTCAGTATCGGCACGTTCGGCAAGTTGATCTTGCGTGAGTGCCTGTTGCAAGCGTAGTTCCTGCAACACTGCGCCAAACATTTTCGTCGGTAATTTTTTGTCCTTCATAGGAGGACTAGATTTGCCTAAACTCCCGGGCTTGTCTGCATACGGTTGTATTCGCTAGACTGTGAAAGTTAATTCCACAACCCGACAACCAGCCCAAAGGGAATGTAAATGGATGCTATGCGCAAAATCGCCGTTTGTTTTTTCATTCCACTCGCTATCGTTACTTCAAGTGCTTATGCCGACTATGACGCTGGGGAAGCTGCGTATAAAAAAAATGATTTTGCAACTGCCCTGAAGGAGTGGGAGCCATTAGCCAGTCAAGGCGATGCCGTTGCGCAAGATAACATCGGGGTGATGTATGACAACGGCCAAGGTGTGCAGCAGGACTATAAAATTGCCGCTAAGTGGTATCGGCTCGCCGCTGTACAAGGTAATGCCTCGGCGCAAGCAAACCTCGGAATGATTTATGAGCACGGCGAAGGTGTGCCCAAGGATTACAAAGAGGCCATAAGGTGGTATCGGCTCGCTGCTGGTCAAGGCGATGCCGTTGCGCAAGGCAACCTCGGCCGGATATATGCGAAGGGGCAGGGTATTCCGCTGGACTACAAGGAGGCCGTCAAGTGGTATCGGCTTGCCGCTGACCAAGGCGTTGACACTGCGCAACAAAATCTTGGAAATGCTTATCTCTTCGGCAAAGGCGTAGCGCAAGACTATAAGGAGGCCGCAAAGTGGTTTCAGCTCGCCGCAAAACAAGGCATTGCCAGTTCGCAATATAACCTCGGAGTGATGTATAGAGACGGTCGTGGTGTCTTGCAAGATTACATGGAAGCTATTGCGTGGTTTCTGGTTGCCGCCGACCAAGGCGATGCCTCTGCGCAACATAACCTCGGAGCAATGTATGCAAGCGGTCAAGGTGTGCATCAAAACAGTGTGTTTGCCTACGCGCTATTCAACGTGTCGGCAACAAATGCTCATTCAGCAGACAAAATCGATGGGGCTGCGGCGAACCGGGAAAAGTTGTCATCGTCAATGACAGCCAAAGAAATTGCTGCGGCGCAAGCATTGTCACGGGAGATCAGCCAGCCGGGAATGTTGCTGAAGGCTTTGGATAGGTACAGCAAGAAACAGGCAATTAAGGAAAAGGCAATGCCATAAACATTAAAATAACCATCGCTTCAATTTGCGCATATTTGCTCTCGTCAGCAGCATTCACGGCCCCAGTTGAATTTGGTATCTATGCAAATTCACGTGTAGTGAACCGTATTTTATGGTTGATTTATATTGATAGTGAAAGCCCAATACGCTTTTGACCAATAATTCAATCATTACTTCGTTGTGCCCTAAATTGGAACACGACGAATTGCCCTAGCTGGAACTATCAATTTTTTGTTGGCAAATGAAAACTCATCATATACAGACCGAATTGATTTTTCTTCCCTTGAGTCAAATTGGCTTGCGAATTTATCTGAGTGTGCAATTAGATCAAGCGTGTGTTCATAGTAGGCTGCATGCTGTGTGTCGTTATTCATTGCCCCGATAATTTGACTAACATCCTCAGACCTGGTTTTTCGCCAATGACGCGGCCAATCTAACACAAGCCCCCCGCACTGTTCGGAATATCCATCCTTCAGGTGCTTATCAAATTGCAACGAAAAACGTTTTGGAATAGTTTGGTTTACAAAACTCTTGCACAAGCCAGCCCCAATAAATTTCTGACCACGCTCAAGGCGTGCGGCTTCAATGATGGGGTGCCCAAGAAATATGTTCTTGTTTCCATCTAATACAGCCTCCCCCATCGATATAGCCCCTCTAAGCGGAAGTCCAACCTCCAACCCACAACACATCAAGTCGTTGCAAATGTCTAGAAAGTTGTCGCAAGGAATAGGATGGAATTTCCAACTCGTTGCGGGGTCTTTTGAAAGCGTTTCAATGTCTTCAGGGGGGGTATCTCGCGCTTCAGGCCAAGTGCGATTCGCCCATAACAAAATGGAATCGCTAGCATATGCACCATGTATCTTGCTAAAAATAAATACGTCTCCGTCAGAAGTCCAGTAAGGCGACTCGACGAAACCCATGTCATTAAATACCCGCTGCTCATGATCTTTCTGGTAATTTACCGCCTCAATCAGAACCTCATAGCGAGCAAGCATCTCAGTCAAGCCAATGCTCGCTAATTTTTTCTCAAAGCCAAGTATGTCAAACAGTCCAACTAAATACCCATAGTGCATCGCAGGTTCTCCTTAACAAGGCGTTTTTCAACTGCCTGTTAGACCTTATTATTTTGTTGGGAGCGTGGCACGGAAGCCAACATCATCAAAAAAACCGTGGGTGAATTTAGTGCATTCGCGCTCCGCAATATTCAGCTCATCCAAAGTGTAGCTAACGGCAGATGTATTCGACAAACCAATTCCCAATTTATTTTTAAGCGTTGTGCGAATATTTTTTACCTCATGCGCAGGAAGTCCATTGGGGTCACTCGCCATCCATGCCTCGACCTCGTCAATATAGATCGATGGAATTTCCGTGGCAAAACACATCGCTGATGCAAGGCGTGCACTAGGATCTGGGGGAAGTAGCTTAGAGCCACCGTCGAAGCGCCTTAGCATCTCTTCGCCAACTTTTGCGTCATGATCGAAACGAAATCCCTGAAGCTTGGGTGTGTGTAGAAAGTTTTCACCCAACCGAAGTTCAACTGTCCATGCCCACTGCCGCAATGGTCTCGGAAATGGTTGGTAACAGATTGGGGAGATTCTCTCGTCGATTGCGTTGAAGTGAACATGGTATATGACACCTTCACCCGTAGTCATTGGCTCCCAAGAAGCGGTTTCTTGTACGAAGCGGCACGTTGCGAAAAAGGCAGCTATTTGGAAGGACTCCGATACATCGATATACGCTGTTGGGATTCCATAATGTTGTGCTAGGGCAATGGCATCAACGAAGATATTTTGGGACTTTGCCCATTTCATCATGGGGTGCTTTGTCAACTCATCAGCGAACCATCGGTTGAGCGCAAGCCGTTTGAGTAGAAGAGCTTGGTCAAGGGGGGCAAGATCCACCACTCGGTACGTATTCCGTTGAAAGTCTCGGCAGAGTGATGGCCAACATTGATCAAAATGCTGGTTCTGTCCACGATAAAGAGCTACTGAGAGGGCATTCCTCATAATCTTGGCTTGATTAGTAGCGCCACTCCCGGCCTGAACCATAGTCCAACGTGCTGTACCACCAGCTTGGAGCCCAATTGGAGCGCGCTCTTGGTCGGCCAATTGAAGGAGAACGTGAGCTGGAAGTTTCATGAGGTCTAACGAGGCTGTAGAAAAGGTATTTTCATTCGACGCATCGTGCCGCGAATCAAGTGGAATTTCAAGGGCGATAACCTGATTATGCGCGCAACGGTATCACTTGCGCGCCAGACTTCACAGCGTCCAGATAATCAGCCCATTTCTGCATGATGCCGCGCCTCTCTTCAAAGTAGGTGGTGCGCACATAGGCCGCCGCTGTCTGGTTTTCAAGCGCATGGGATAGCATTGCTTCCAATACCTCCCAGCGATGCCCCATATCGCCCAGCGTTGTCCGTGCAAGGCTGCGGAAGCCGTGCCCTGTCTGCCTGCCTTTGTAGCCCATCGTTTCAATGATCTTGTTGACGGTATTCTCGCTGATAACACGCCCCATGCCGTTGCGGCTGGGGAATACATGCTCGCCATGCCCCGTGACAGGATAGAGGTCGCGCAGTACGGCTATGGCCTGATCTGATAGCGGTACGGCGTGGGGCTTGCGCTTGCCGTGCTTTCCCTTTCGTCCTGTCTGCTCTGCGGGGATGATCCAGCAGCCGGCATCAAGATCGAAGTCTGCCCACTTGGAAAAGCGCACTTCGCTGGAGCGTGTCGCTGTCAGCAGTAACAGGCGGAACGCTGCAACTGCAATCAGCGAAACTTTTCCTCTCTCCTGATAGTCGTCAAAGGCGCGCAAAAAGGCCGGAATTTCATCCGTGCTAAGGCATGCAAAGTTTTCCACCTTTGGGCGATCAGCCAGCGCCAAACGAATTTCGGCGGGGTTATATTTTGCTTTGCCAATTGCAATTGCGTATTTGAAAGTGGAGCTGATTGTCTGTAACAGCCTGTCGCGAGTCTCGAATGTGCCTTGCGCCTCAACATTGCGCATGATGCCGACTAGCTCCAGCGGTTCGATCTCGGCAACCGGGCGATCACCGATAACCGGGAAGGCGTATTTTTCCATGTTGAGCATCCATTGCTTGGCATGGCCTTCCGTCCACATCGGTGCTTTGACTTTGTGCAGCTCTTTGGCGAGAGCCGAAAAGCTGTTGACGGTAGCGGTCTGTAATATCCGCTTTGTTTCTTTCTTAATGGCGCTCGGGTCGGTGTCGTTTGCCAGCAGCTTGCGCGCCTGTTCGCGCCGTTCCCGTGCGTCAGCGAGGCTAATGTCTGGATAAATGCCCAGAGCTAACGTTTTTTGTTTGTCAGCGAAGCGATAGGCCAGCCGCCAATATTTGCCGCCGTTAATTTGTACCAACAGGAATAAGCCGCCGCCATCTGAAAGCTTGTAGGGTTTGTCTTTGGGTTTCGCGTTCTTAACAGCCAGTTCTGTGAGTGCCATTTCGCTATCCTTTGTTGGTATCTGACGTACCAACAATAGCAGATACCAACAAAGATACCAACAAAAGATTGAGCTTGAATGAGAATGTCTGTTACCGTTTAGGCGTTAAAAAACCCGCTAAAGCTATACGCAGTGCGGGTTTTAGAGTCTTTGTGAGACTGATTGAAACGTTGTTCTGGCGGAAGCGGTGAGATTCGAACTCACGGAGGACTCTCATCCTCGCTAGTTTTCAAGACTAGTGCCTTAAACCGCTCGGCCACACTTCCTTGTTCTGGTGAAAGGCATTTGCCTATCCATCGAAGCCGCGCATTTTCCATGAAGTTGCGCAGTCTGTCCAGAAAATTTATAAAAAAGTTAGCTGCGTACGCAGTCGGCCCAGTTGTTGGGGGTTTCAAACAGCCGGATGCGCTCAAGTTTCAGGTGATTGCCGTAGCTGTCCTGATAGGCGGGGTCTAGTAGTTCGAAGGCCGTTTGCGCGAGGTTTTCTGCGGTCGGCACAACGTCAAATACAACGGTTTTATGGTCTGGCATCGTTGCCAGAAAATCGCACACCTGCTTGTCGCCCCGATACACCAGAAAAGCGTGATCCCAAACGTTGACCAGTTTTTCTTGCGCGATGCGTTTGACGTCGGAAAAATCCATCACCATGCCCTGTTCGGATTGGCCTTCGGTTTTGATGATCTCTCCCGACAGGGTGATCTCAATCGCATAGCGATGGCCGTGCAGGTGTCTGCACTGGCTGTTGTGATTGGGGATGCGGTGTCCGGCATCGAATTCCAGGCGGCGGGTGATGAGCATGGTGGTTGCAGTCAGAATAATTGGCGCGGATTATAGCATCGCAACGGATTTCACTCGTGTCGGTCTGAATTTCGCAGCCTGAAGGATGAATTCGCTTTGTGCGTCCTTCTCAGGTATCTCGCCGTAGCGCAGCGCGAGATAGCGTGTGCTCAGTTCGTTCATCGCGTCGCTAAGGTCGGGGCGGACAGCGCAGATGCGATTGGCGTAATCGCGCGGACCTTCATGCGGCAATTTCGGCAGGCCGGCTTTTGCCAGCCTGCGGCACAGCTTCAGCCAGGCCGACTGAGTCTTGTCCTGCTCGCGTTTTAAAAGGTGGCGCAGCATCGTCAGTGCGATCAATGCAATGAGCGTGGCTAGGGCTGCCAGCATGTCGATTGCCTGTGCGCTCAGGGAGTCGATGCCATATCGCGATAAGAATGCAAACTGGCGCTCGTTGTTATAACCGATCACCCATTGATTCCACTGGTAGGACAGCGTATCCCAGTTCAGCTGCAATTCGTGCAGCCAGAGAGGCGGATTGCCTGACATGAAAGAGAGCGCGGAATTGTCCGTCAGCGCGGCGGACAGCCCGTGTTCCACCCGTTCGGGGGCAATCGCTGCGGTCGGGTCGATTCGCAGCCAGCCCTGCTCGGGTAACCAGACTTCCGCCCAGGCATGTGCATCCGATTGGCGCACGATGTAATAGTTGCCGAAGGCGTTGTATTCACCGCCCTGATAGCCGGTCACGACTCGTGCCGGGATGTCTGCTGCGCGCATCAGGTAGACGAAGGCGGAGGCGTAATGTTCGCAAAACCCCTCTCGGGTCGTAAACAGGAAATCATCTATGCCGTTTATGCCTAAGGGGTTCGGGTCCAGCGTGTAGTGGAAATTCTGCTGATTAAAGTAACCCAGCGCGCGCCGAATGATCTGCGCATCGCTTGTGCCGCCTGCACGCCAGTATTTTGCAAGGTTCAGTGCTTGTGGATTTAATCCCGGCGGCAATTGCCTTGCGCGCTGCAGTTGCTTCGCGGATTCTTGCATATTGGCGCGATAGCTCAGTTGCGACTGTGCCTCGTAGCGCAATCGCGCGGTCACAGGTGTCGGACTCAATACCTGAAAGTCCGCGTTGATACGGGCAGGCACCGAGAGTTTATCCGGTACGTCGAGCGCGAACAGCCAGTTTTTGTTGTTGGGCTCCAGCGTGACGCTGTAGCGTATGGCTTGTGACGTCTGCGTAAAGTCTGGTGCGACCCCGTTCAATGTTCTGCCGGGCGTCCATGTGTGGCCGTCGAACTGCCACAGCACGGGACCCCGCCAGTACATTTGCTCGCGGCGCGGTGCAGCCCCCGCGTAGGTGACGCGAAACGCCACCGCATCGGAGAGCGCGAGACGTCCCAGACTGCCCGGTGACATGGTGTCGTCCAATCCGCTGCGGGAGAAGGCGTCCTGAGGCAGGCCCCAGAGCGGCCCCGGTACGCGGGGGAACAGCACAAACAGGATCAGCGTCAGAGGAACGGCTTGCAGCAATAAGCTTGCGGCGATTTTTAACCGGGGACGGAAGGCGCTGCCCGGCGCTTGCAGATGTACCCAGGTTACGGTGAGGACGAGCAGGCAGGCCAGCATGTACAGTCCGGTTATGAGGCTTTGTGAATAGAAAAAATGGGTGGTGAGGATGAAGCAGGAGAGGAAAATTAGCGCCATCGCATCGCGACGGGTTCTTAGCTCCATCAGCTTGAGCGTGGCAAGCAACATCAACAAGGTGACGCCGACTTCGCGGCCGAACAGCGTGTGGAAGTCGATGGCGATGCCGCCCATCGCGGCCACGGTGATGCAGGTCAGCAGCCAGCGGGGCGGCAGCGGCGCGCCGCTTTGAGTCAGGTAAGTCCTCCAGACAAGAAGCATCGCGCACAGGGCGCAAACCCAGAGCGGCAGATGAGATGCGTGGGGCACTATGACCATCAGCGTACACAGCAGCAGCCCATAGATCAGCGAGTTTTTCATGGCTCAGTCAGTCCGAACAGCGCGAGGCGGCGCAGGCAGGCATCCCGCTGCGCGGCGCCGCTCCCGGCGGGTAATTCGCCATCGGGCAGGCTCAGGCTGTAACGCACGCCTTGTTCTTCTGCGTCCAGCACCCAGCGGGTCATGCGGGATAGTTTATCTTCCAGATCGATATCCGGTGTGTCGGCCAGATTCAGCCAGACTTCCTCGCCGGTCTGGGTCGCAAACTGTTTCACCTGCAAGGCGTGGCCTCTGGCATAGGCTTTCCATGCAATGCGCGGCAGTGGGTCACCCGCAGCATAGTTGCGCAATCCGGCAAAGTCGTCGTCACCTTTGACGCTGTGTTGTCCCGCGCCGTCAGGGACGTTTCCTTGCGGGGGCGCTGCGTCGGTTTTCGGTTTGGGATAAATCAGGCAACGCGTGTCGAAGTGCAGATAGGACCATGCGTGAAAAAGTCCCAGCGGAAATTCGGTATAGAGCGTCAATCTTCCCGCTTGCAGCCAGCCGCGCAGCGGAGTCTGTACGGGGAAAAAGACAGTGTGGTTTTCGGTTGCGGGAAGATCGAAACTCACGGTGTGGCCGCCCGTGTCCCGCAAAGTCAATTGGTAGCGCGCGATGCGGCTCTTGAAATGCAGCTCAAAGTGCGCAACGTCACCGCAGAAAACAGATTCGGCACGGCCTGCGTTAATTTCAAGATGTGCCAGATTGCGAAAGGCGTGCAGCATCGAGATCACCGCCATCGTCGCCAGCAAAAAAGTCAGTGCATAGCCTAGGCTCAGGTTGTAGTTGATATCGCCCAGCAGCATCAGGATCAGCGCCAGCGCCAGGCCGAATCCCTGTCGGGTAGGCAGGATAAAGATGCGCCGCTGCGTGAGCACGATGCTGCCATGCTCGATTTTAGGGCGGAACAGCCAGTTGCGGAATGTGTGCCGGAGTGCGGTGAGCACGGTGTCAGGGGATTGCAACCGCTTCGATTAAGTCGCGCGCCAGCGTGCTTGGGTGTTCGCCTTGCAGGCGGTGGCTGACTACGCCCGGCAGGATGGTCTGCACATCCTCCGGAATGACGGCACTGCGTCCGTCGATCAGCGCCCAGGCGCGTGCGGCAGACAAGAGCGCCAGCCCCGCCCGCGGACTCAAACCCTGAGTGTAGTGAGAAGACTCGCGCGTGTAGCGCAATAGGGCCTGCACGTAATCGAGCAGCGCGGGGGAGACAAAAATTTGTTTGACTTTATATTGCAAGGCGATGAGTTCGGCTGTCTCCATCTGAGGCGTGAGCTTTGCGATAATCTCGCGCCGGTCTATGCCTGACAGCAGGCCGCGTTCGGCCAGTTCATCCGGATAGCCCATGCGGATGCGCATCAAAAAACGGTCCAGTTGCGACTCGGGCAGGGGGAACGTGCCGACCTGATGGGACGGGTTTTGTGTGGCAATCACGAAAAACGGCGAGGGTAGGGGGCGCGTCGTACCTTCAATGGTGACCTGATGTTCTTCCATCGCTTCGAGCAGCGCACTTTGTGCCTTGGGTGTGGCGCGGTTCACTTCGTCCGCCAGTACCATTTGCGCGAAGATCGGGCCCGGGTGAAATTTGAACTGGCCACTGTCGCGTTCAAAGACGGACACACCCAAAATATCCGCCGGCAGTAAATCGCTGGTGAACTGGATGCGGGAAAATTGCAGTCCCAAGGTGCGCGCCAGTACCTGACTTAATGTTGTTTTGCCAACGCCCGGCATATCTTCGATCAAGAGGTGGCCGCCCGCTAGCAGGCAGGTCAGCGCAAAGCGGATTTGCTGCGGCTTGCCCAGAATGGCGCTTTCCGCCTGCCGGATGACGTTGTTCAAAGATGAATTCATGGTCATTTATATCCGCTAAGTAGGGCGTGGTAAGTGGGACTGCTGAGGCAGGGGCGTTTTACTTTCGACTCTGCACTTTTGTCAAAACAATATCGCTGCAATGACTTTACGGCCTTCTTCGGCCAGTATGTTGTAGGTGCGGCAGGCGGCGGGCGTGTCCATGAATTCGACGCCGATGCCCGCATTGGTGAGCGCGCGATACAAGCGAGGATGCGCAAATCGCTGCGCGATTCCCGTGCCCATCAGGATGACTTCCGGTTTGAGTGCAAGAAAATACTCGAAATGCGCTTCGGTGAGCGCGTCAAAATTGCTGGCGTTCCAGTCAGTTCTGACTTCTTCGCCCATTACGACAATGCAGGTTTCGAAGCGTTCACGGTTGACGCTCACGTGAGTGTCAGAGTAGTCGGTAAAGAGTTTTGTTTCGCCTAAGTTAGCCAAATGCAGTTTCACGATGACCTCGTAAGTGTAGAGATTGCGGCGAGTGTAGAGGTTTGCAGGCGCTCGAGTCAAACGGAAGGCCGGATTTGCCGCATCATTATGAATGACAAATTTGCTGTGCGCGGGTAGCACGGGTAAAATCGCCTACTTTCACATGAAACAACGAGCGAAGCGACTATGTTTCATGGGGAATGCCCTTGTTGCATTGCGGACATATTTAACCACTTACCAATCAATACTAAATTTAAACAGTGAAACCAATTTTAAAATCCACCAAGCTGGCTAACGTATGTTACGACATTCGCGGGCCGGTTATGGAGCGCGCCAAGCAGATGGAAGAGGAAGGGCAGCGCATCATCAAGCTGAATATCGGCAATCTTGCGCCGTTCGGTTTTGAAGCGCCTGAAGAGGTTCAGCAGGATGTGATTTTGAATCTGCCCAACTCGTCCGGTTATTCGGACTCCAAGGGGATGTTCGCCGCCCGCAAGGCGATCATGCACTACTGTCAGTCCAAGAAGATCATGGGCGTGGGGCTGGATGATATTTACATCGGTAACGGGGCGTCGGAACTCATTGTGATGGCGATGCAGGGCTTGCTCAATACAGGTGACGAAGTGCTGGTGCCGGCGCCCGATTATCCGCTCTGGACGGCCGCCGTGACATTAGCTGGCGGTACGCCGCGTCATTACATTTGCGACGAGGCCAATGAGTGGAATCCGGATATGGATGACATGAGGTCCAAGATCACGCCAAATACGCGCGCGATTGTGGTCATCAATCCGAACAATCCGACCGGCGCTTTGTATTCCGATGAAATTCTGCAGCAGATCATCCAGCTGGCGCGCGAGCATCAACTGATCGTTTTTGCCGATGAAATTTACGACAAGGTGCTGTATGACGGTGCAACGCATACGTCCATGGCGTCGCTTGCCGATGATGTATTGTTTGTGACCATGAACGGCCTGTCGAAAAATTACCGCGCTTGCGGCTACCGCGCCGGCTGGATGGTAGTGTCAGGGCAGAAAAAACACGCGCAGGACTACATCAACGGCCTGACCATACTCGCTTCGATGCGTCTGTGTTCTAACGTTCCCGGTCAATTTGCGATTCAAACCGCGCTGGGCGGCTATCAGAGCATCAACGATCTGGTCGCACCCAACGGCCGCCTGTGCAAACAACGCGATCTGGCCTACAAACTGCTCACCGAGATTCCCGGCGTTACCTGCGTTAAACCCAAGGCGGCGTTGTATCTTTTTCCGCGTTTGGATCCGGAAATCTATCCGATCGAGAACGATCAGCAGTTCATCCTTGAATTGCTGGAAGCCGAGAAAGTGCTGGTTGTGCAGGGCAGCGGATTTAACTGGAAATCGCCTGATCATTTCCGTGTGGTGTTTTTGCCCAATGCAGATGATTTGACAGACGCGATCGGGCGCATCGCGCGCTTTTTGGAACACTACCGCAAGACACACGGCAAATAATACAGTCGCTAGTCTGTAGTGCCGGTCGTTAGTTAAAACGGCGCGCCTCCAACTAGCAACTCACGACTAACGACTAGGAACTAATTTATGAAACCAATCAACGTAGGACTCTTAGGTATCGGCACCGTAGGCGGCGGCACATTTACCGTATTGCAGCGCAACTGTGATGAAATCACCCGTCGCGCCGGTCGTCCGATCCGCATTGTGGCCGTGGCGGATAAAAATCTGGAACTGGCAAAGCAGGTAACAGGCGGCGCATGTCGTCTGACCGATGATGCGTTCTCGGTGGTGACTGACCCTGAAGTGGATATCGTGATCGAGTTGATCGGCGGCTATGGCGTTGCCAAGCAGCTGGTGATGCAGGCCATCGAAAACGGTAAACATGTGGTCACGGCCAACAAGGCGCTCTTGGCGACCCACGGCAACGAAATTTTCAAGGCGGCACAGGACAAAGGCGTGATGGTCGGTTTTGAGGCTGCGGTTGCAGGCGGCATCCCCATCATCAAGGCGGTGCGTGAAGGCTTGACGGCCAATCGCATCGAGTGGATCGCCGGTATCATCAACGGCACGACCAACTTCATTTTGTCGGAAATGCGCGACAAGGGGCTCTCTTTCGACACCGTGTTGAAAGAAGCGCAGCGTCTGGGTTATGCGGAAGCGGATCCAACTTTCGATATCGAAGGCGTGGATGCGGCACACAAGATCACGATACTGGCATCTCTGGCTTTTGGTATTCCGATGCAGTTCGACAAGGCTTACATCGAAGGCATTTCCAAACTCGATGCGGTCGACATCAAATACGCAGAACAACTGGGTTACCGCATCAAGCTGCTGGGGATAACCCGCCGCACGGATGAGGGCGTCGAGTTGCGCGTGCACCCGACGCTGATTCCGGCTAAGCGTTTGATTGCAAATGTTGAAGGCGCGATGAACGCGGTGCTGGTACAGGCCGATGCGGTTGGCGCTACCTTGTATTACGGCAAGGGCGCAGGAGCGGAACCGACTGCCAGTGCGGTGATCGCGGATCTTGTGGATATCACGCGCATGCATACGGCGGATCCTGAAAATCGCGTCCCTCACTTAGCATTCCAGCCTGATGCGATGGTCGAATTGCCGATGCTGGCGATGGATGACGTTACCACCAGTTACTATTTGCGTCTGCGTGTCGCGGATAAGACCGGCGTGCTGGCCGACATCACGCGCATTCTGGCGGATGAGCAGATCTCGATCGACGCGGTGATTCAGAAAGAGCCGGCGGACGGCGAAACTGAAGCCGATCTGATCATGCTGACCCATCAGACGCGCGAAAAATGCATTAAGGCGGCGATCGTTAAGATCGAAGGTTTAGGCGTGGTAACAGGTCACGTAACCAAGCTGCGCATGGAAGAACTGGGTAAATAAACAATTGCTCTCTCACGCGAGAGATGAGGTCGCCTTCTAAATGAAATACATCTCCACACGCGGGCAGTCGCCTGCCAAGACGTTTACCGAAATCCTGCTGGCAGGCCTGGCGCCCGATGGCGGATTGTATCTGCCTGAGGAATATCCGCAGGTCACGCGCGCTGAGCTCGATGCATGGCGCACGCTGTCCTATGCGGATCTGGCGTATGCGGTGCTGTCCAAGTTTGCCACTGACATTCCGGCAGCGGATTTGCAGGCGATCGTCGCACGAACCTATACGGCTGACATCTATAACAACGGTCGTGCAGATTCTGACTTTTCCCAGATTACCCCGTTGCGCACCCTGGTGCCGGGCGTGCATATACTCGAATTGTCCAACGGGCCGACGCTGGCGTTCAAGGACATGGCGATGCAGCTGCTGGGCAACCTGTTCGAATACGCGCTGGACAAGCAGCATCAGGAGCTGAATATTCTCGGCGCGACCTCGGGCGACACCGGATCGGCTGCCGAATACGCGATGCGGGGAAAACGCGGCATCCGTGTGTTTATGCTCTCGCCGAACGGGAAAATGTCGGCCTTCCAGCGCGCGCAGATGTATTCGCTGCAGGATGAGAATATCCACAATATCGCGATCAACGGCATGTTCGACGACGCGCAGGATATGGTCAAAGCCGTGTCCAATGATCACGCTTACAAGGCCGCTCACAAGATTGGCACCGTCAATTCGATCAACTGGGGGCGTGTGTCGGCGCAGATCGTGTATTACTTTAAGGGCTATTTCGCGGCGACCCAATCGAACGACGAGCAAGTTGCGTTTTCCGTGCCGTCGGGCAATTTCGGCAATATCTGTGCAGGTCACATCGCGCGCATGATGGGATTGCCGATCGGTCAGCTGATTCTGGCCACCAACGAAAACGATGTATTGGACGAATTTTTCCGCACGGGGGCTTATCGTCCGCGCGGCACAGATCACACCTATCAGACCAGCAGCCCGTCGATGGATATTTCCAAAGCGTCCAATTTCGAGCGTTTCGTGTACGATCTGGTCGGACGCGATGGCGAGAAGGTGCGGGAATTCTGGAGCCGAGTGGATGCTGCCAGTTCAACAGATACCGCTGCGTTCGACATCAAGGGAAGTGACTGCTGGCACGAGCTGGCAAAGTTTAAATTCTCGTCGGGAAAAAGCACTCATCTGGATCGCCTCAAAACGATCCGTGAGTTGTGGGAAGAGTACGGCGTGATGGTGGATCCGCATACCGCAGATGGGCTGAAGGTCGGCCTTGAGCAGCGCCGTCCCGGTCTGCCGCTGATCTGTCTGGAAACAGCACTGCCCGCCAAGTTCGAAGAAACCATCGTCGAGGCATTGGGGCGCAAACCTGAACGTCCGGAGTCGATGATGGGAATCGAAGAACTGCCGCAAAAAGTCGAGGTGATGGATGCGGATGTGATGCAGCTCAAGGCATTCATTTCTGCGCACATCCCTAATTGATCGGCACCTGACAGAGGCATGAACAATCTGCTGCTGCTCGTCCTCTGTTTTGTCGCAGGTATGCTGCTGCGGTATTTTCGACGCATGCCGGACAATGCGCCGGCAACGCTGAACAGTTTTATTATTCACGTGTCATTGCCGGCCTTGTCGCTGCTGTACATTCATCGGCTGACACTCTCGGGCGATATTCTCCTCACAGGCTTGATGGCTTGGCTGGTGTTCGGGCTGTCGGCAGGCTTTTTCTATTTTGTCGGGCGCTGGCTGAAATTACCGCGAGCCACCACAGGCGCGTTAATTCTGGTGGGCGGTTTAGGCAATACCTCGTTTTTCGGTCTGCCGATGGTGGAGGCGTTTTACGGGTCCTCGGGCCTGACCACCGCCATTATCGCCGATCAACTAGGCTCCTTCTTTGCCTTATCTATTCTGGGCATCACCGTGGCGGGTATTTACTCATCGGGGCGTCCGACGGCGATGCAGATTTTCAAGCGCATCGCCTTGTTTCCGCCTTTCATTTCATTGGCGATTGCTTTGCTGCTGATACCAGTCGAGTATGCCGACTGGTTTACCGTGTTACTCAAACGCTTAGGGGATACACTGGCGCCGTTGGCTTTGCTGTCGGTCGGTCTGCAACTGCGCCTCGGACATGTCAGCGAGCACAAGCGCAATCTGGCGCTGGGTTTAGGATTTAAGCTGATTCTGGCGCCGCTTGCCGTTTTGCTGCTGTATGTGCCGATACTGGGTGCGCACGGTCAGGCGATTCAGGTCACGCTGTTTGAAGCCGCGATGCCGCCTATGATTACGGCGGCTATTGTCGCCGCCGAGCACGATCTGGATCCGCCGCTGGTGAATCTGATGGTCGCGGTAGGACTGATTGCGTCCTTCTTCACCCTCACCGGGTGGTGGTGGCTGATGCGGGGTATATAGATGGTTAAGTAAGTGTGCCGGAATATGCTCTAGGCACACTTTTAATTGGCGACAGTCAGACTGTCTTATATACATCGCAGAAAAAATTATGAGCTGACGGCCTTGATGCTTACGACATCGCTCCATTGGCCGACCTGTGCATCATGCAAACGATAAATGGCCTTGTATTGCCAGTTAACGCCGGTGCCAGCAGCAGGGAGCGGTGTGTCATCAAGGGTGTCAGGCTCGGTGTTGATAGTGAAAAATGTAAAGCCGTTGCCATCCCCTCTATCTACATGGATTTCAATCGCAGCGGCCTGGCCTTTAGTCCATGCAATAACCGGATGACCGGCATTGAACTTAACGCTTAAAGCGGGTTTCAAGCTTGCCGTATCAAGCACGATTGCGGCCCCTATAATATGTAAATCCTGTCCGATTGCGGTGGTGTAATTTTTATGCGCCTTGATGCGTGCCACCAGAGAAGAGAGTCGCGCGGTAGCGCCGGGTGTGATGATTTGTGCGGGATTCGGTACGATAGCGGGTGCGGTAGGCCAGCTCGTATCGCCGCTGTCGCCCTCCCAGAGCAGATGCATGTAAGCGGTACATTGGTGCCCAAAACTTTGCGCCTGATGCTTCAGTGTGTGAGCGAGGCGCAGGTTAATCGCATCGTTTTTCAGAGCCTCCATGTCAGCATCACTGATTTCAACCGTGCTCTGGTACTTCGGAGAAATAGCGGCCAGATGTTCCAGTAGTTCGAGTTTCGCTGTTTCGTTTTGCGGCATGTAAGTGGCATTCGGCATGTGAGTAACTCCCTTGATTGATGACGCGGTTAACGCTGCGAGTAAATCCTGCTTTTTAGAGCCATTTTTTTGTGCTGGAAGCTTCCTGTTGATTGCTCTGAACTTCTTGTCAACCTCTCGCGGGTTGCGAGCGAGAGGTGTGAAATTGTTTTTAACCGGTGCTATGTTCCCAGCGAATGCTATGCGGTACCCACCGAATGAAATGTAATCGCTACCGAACGCTATTCCGTGCCCGTCGAATGCGATGATCTCTTCACCGAATGTTCTGCCGTGTTCACAGAAGAATATGTGGGTTACACAGAATGGTGCGCGGTGTCGGCAGAGGGGTGTAACTTGCCTGTCAACCGCTGCAGCCGAGCCTTCAATCGAGCTATTTTGCAGTCCGGGTCATGCTGAAAATCTCTGCAAATCCTGAGCGCAGACGATAATGGCAAGTCAACAACGAATCAATATGTCTGATGGGCTATGTATTTCGGTCTATTGCGAGAATGCGGGTTAATAACACACAACAGAGTGACGGCGCGCTGCATAGTCAGTATCGAGCTGGTGCATTAAATAGATGCGCATAGTACAAGTGCGAGGAGCGCAGGGGAGCTGGATCTGCCTGCGCGATGAGGAATGGCGATTTTTCCGCTATTGCCTGACTTGGTGTTCATTTAAATGAAAATCCCTGCCCCGTGCGTGACGGTCTGCTAATGAGCAAACAATTTTCAATCCTGTATATCTGCAATCGAGACACAGCAGTCAGTTAGGATACTTCATTTATTCTGTTTAAAAATTCAAAAGTTTATGCTACTAACTTATTGATTAGGTTGGCGTTATTGCAGGATATATACCTGGAAAGAACAGCATGTATTTTCTTCCAAATACTCTAAAATTTTTATGATTCCCCATTGCCATCGGAACCGAGGTCGACATCAAACTTGCGACGTCTCATTTCGATGCGTTCATCAGCTCGCTTTTGCTCTGAAGCAATGCGGACATCTAACTCCGCAGAATGAGCCTCGGCAAAATTGCGGACTGCCAAGCGTGGATCATCCACCCATGCCAATATGGATTGTTTTTTTGCTCGATATGCGTCGGCAAATCCAAACTCCCCCATTACCACGCCAGTCTTGTCGAAACAAATTTCCACCCTGTTTAGTTTTGAATCGTCCTGAGAATAGCGATCCACGATTCGTTTGAGAACTTCGTGAGTGGAAGGCTCTTCATTATAGTTTTGCATAACATCTAACACAAAATCTGCATCGGTATCGTTGCCGTTAGTTACTAGGTTAGCCAACGCCTGCGCAAAAGTCTCAGCACAGTGTGGAAATGCCGAACTTAGTAGGCGTCCACCTCTGTATTGAAATATTTCTTTATCTTGAGCAAACCAAGTGCGTCCGAATGATATTGCGAGTGAGACGTCTCGCGAGAGTTGTTTTTCAAGTCCACCAAATCCATATGGTATGGCTTCGTATTTATCATCTTCTCCTTTATCTGCCTCGTAGATTAGCCGGTCGCCGAAGTACTTCCAGACAGCTTGGAGGTGATGCTCGGCAATCAGCTCAAGCAGCCTTTCAGAGTCGAACTCGATTCGCGGTGCTGGGACAAGGTTTTGCAATAGGAGTGAGGCGTCATCGTCAGACAAGTGCTTAAAGAAGTCTGGTATTTCCCCCAAAAACCAAGCCCCATGCACCCAACGCGCGTCCTTGCTTTCTGTCAGGTAAACCAACGCGGGGCGGAAGAGGTCATTGCTTGGTGGAACTCTTTGGCTCCCGCTTTCTTCCATCGAAAAGAGCATGCATTCGATAACTGCAATATTGTCTTTAGCGGCAATCGCCTTCCTGAGAACTTCGAAAATCAGCGAGGGCTGCGCTGGCTTTGAATTTCTCCAATGTCTTGCCAGCGCTGTTAGTTGTGTCCCTTGTTCTATAAACCTTGCCACCACACGCAGGTAAATATCCTCATTACCGCTTTGAGCTAGCCCATCAAGAAAACCCGGCAAGAAATTAAGAAGGTTCTCTGTTGCAGCCTCAAGGTATCTATCAACAACCGCAGGCTTTGTTTTCGACAGAGCCACAACAAAGGTAACGAAGGTTGGGAAGGTAGCCAAGTCGTTTGACTTGGTAAGAGCACATCGCTCCATGCACGCAAACCATTCAGCTTCGTTTTCGGCAATTATGGAATTCACAAACTGGTCTATTTGTTTTTTTCGATACTTCTCGACTTCTTGGTAGTCGAATTTATTATTGATCCAATGTTGTGGAAAGACTGCCTCGTACCCCACGAGCGTCTTATAACGCACAAAATCATCGTTCGTATTTATGCGGTCACGAAATGCCTCGATAGCGCCGATGAGTGCTTGGGCTTCAGCTTGGCAATTGAACTTGCCTCCTTCGTCATTAGCAAGTTGGGGAGTACGTCGATAATTCCACAGAAGCTTATGCTCGACATGTTCCAGCAGTTCATAGGAAAGCGTGTCAGACGCTCCTATATAAAAATCGACTATTTGCTTTGAATTGACAAGGGTAAGCGCCATCAATTCATTGGAGTATGCAGCTTGATGGGGCAACTGTGCAGCGGCATCCAAGGCGGATAAAACATCCCTTTTCTCCTTGTCTGTTTGCGCACTTTGAAAGAGGTCGAATAGACCAGCGATAGCCAGACCTCGTATCTGTTTTAGCGTGTCCGATACAGGCAAGGCTCCGGTTTGCCATGTCACTGAATCGGCTGACCAAGTCGTACCCGAGATGTCTCCGGCTAATAGTTCGCGCCATGCAGTTATGATTAGTGAGCGGAGGGATGCTTGTCTCTCTGGCTTCATTTGAGAAAGCATATTTGCCAGAAACTGCTGAATTTGTGGCCCAACTTGATTCCAAGTTTTAAACTCGTATTCGGATAGGCGCTTTACACTATCCAGAATTTGTTTACGCACATCAGCGTCTGACTCCGCCTCAAATAGTTCGCAGTAAGCGTTGAATGTTTTCTCAATATTTACATATCGAAGGTAATCAAAAATCTGAACGATGACACGCAATACATCAGTTGAGCTCTTACCTTTAAGCTTACCGAATGGCGTGTCGATTTGCTCGTCTGGTGTTGATCGCGCCAGTTTGGCACTTTCGAGTAATGGTTCGTACAGATCACTGAAAATCGCCGCGATGTCGTCGTAATTGGGTAATGCGACTTCCTTTAGAGACACGAGAAGATCGTATCGCTCGTTGTTATTCTTTGCACTGAGTAGCGATGCAATAGCGCCTCTGTCGAAAAGCTTCTTGCCTTGTTGAAGCCGCTCGTAATCATGCTGAACTCGCTGAAACTCGTAGCCAGCTGGCATCAGATACGTGTCCATGATGTTGTTGAAGCGTTTGGAAATGGACTCCATTGCCTTGGAGCCAAACCCGGCATGCGGACGATCCTTGTAAAGAATATCGTGTGAAGTTTCAGACCATGCATGATTCAAGATGGTGTGGATTTGAATTTCACAGCGCAATTTTTTGAACTTTGCATATTCCGGAAGCTTGGCGCGCTCTTCTTTCAGGCTTACGACATAGTGTATTGCTTGGTATCGCGTGCCCTCATTTTCTTTCGTAGGGTGGTGAATCTTAGTGGCCTGCAAGTCAATCTCGAAATTCTCGAAAATAAGGCGAGATGCTAAAAACCTATCAACGTCAGTATTTGTGTAAAAGATCAGTCGGATCCCAGCGAGGTCCTTTCGATCCTCTTCAATGTTCTGCGACTCAATCAAGCCTACTTCCTCAAGGCGATCTTTCAGTCTGTCCGGCGCTTTTGCTCGCGCTTGAATTGACTGAAGGACAGGCAAACCGCCAGTAGCGGCTATTGCCTTCTCTATAATGAACCGCACGGTCTCTGCATATTCGGTGTAGAGCGAAAAGTACCGTTTTTCGTAATCATCAAAATTCATGCCGCGCCCTTGGCCTAATGTTGCTTTTAATATCAATCGAAAATGAAATGTCTTGGGGAGAGTTGTATCGGCTACCTATTGAAAATTGAGTGGCTGCTATTGGCGCATTGTTGCTTGTCACGATCGTCAGCTTTGTGCCAACCTTTTCATAATTGCTGACGAAATCCAAGGTGGGCAATAAATTTGTGCTGTACATTATGTGTCTCGAATGCTTTCGGCGCTATTGGAAAATTCTGATTTTGCAAGGGATTTTCGCTTTATATGGAATCAAGCGGGCATAGCTAAAAATTTTTACCAGCATGATTGGGTATAATGCGCACCCGATATAAAAATCAGACAGGCTACCGTGTTCGATCGTCTCGCAGTTCTCTTGCAATACCTTCTTCCAAAACAGACTCTGACCGAAATCGCCGGAAAAGTCGCCAGTGCGCAGGCCTCATGGACGCCCTCGTTGATCAAGTGGTTCATCGCACGTTACAACGTGAACATGGCGGAAGCGGCCAATCCCGATGTGCAGAGTTATGCCACTTTCAATGATTTTTTCACACGCGCCTTAAAGTCTGATGCGCGTCCTTTGGCGTCGGCTACCTATGTTTGTCCGGTCGATGGCGCGATCAGCCAGTTCGGAGCGATTGAAAATGATCAGCTGTTTCAGGCGAAAGGTCACACCTATTCGACGACCGCGCTGGTCGGCGGCGATGCTACGCTGGCGGCACAGTTTCAGGACGGCAGCTTTGCCACCATCTATCTGAGTCCTCGCGATTATCACCGCATCCACATGCCTTGCGACGGACGCCTGACGCGCATGATCTATGTGCCGGGCGATCTGTTTTCGGTGAATCCTGTGACCGCGCGCGGCGTGCCGGGTTTGTTTGCGCGCAATGAACGGGTAGTGTGCGTCTTTGATACCGCGCAGGGTGAGTTTGTTTTGACGCTGGTCGGTGCGACCATCGTCGGCAGTATGGCGACCGTCTGGCATGGCGTGGTTAATCCGCCGCGTACCGGCGAGGTGCGTGAATGGCGCTACGACGATCAGCAAATTAATCTGAAAAAGGGCGATGAAATGGGGCGCTTTTTGCTAGGTTCCACGGTCGTGATGCTGTTCCCGAAAGACACGTTGAAATTTAACGCGCAATGGGCGCCGCAGCTGCCCGTGCGCATGGGCGAGGGGATGGGATTATGAGCGTATGGAATGCGCGTTATGCGGGTGAGGAATATCATTTTGGCACCGAGCCGAATGCCTTTTTAGTCTCGCAGCAGAACCGTCTGCAACCCGGTACGTCCTGTCTTGCCGTGGCGGACGGCGAAGGGCGTAACGGCGTGTGGCTGACTGAACAAGGTTTGCAGGTTTTATCGGTGGATAGTGCCAGCGTGGCGGTTGAAAAGGCGCGCGCGTTAGCGCAACTGCGCGGCGTCAAGATGGACTGTGAATTAGTCGATTTGGCGCACTGGGACTGGCCGGAAAGTCGTTTCGATCTGGTTGCCGGTATCTTTATACAGTACGCGAATCCGGCTGCGCGCGAACAGCAATTTGCAGGCATCAAACGCTGCTTAAAACCCGGCGGGCTGTTGCTGCTGCAAGGCTATACGCCGCGCCAGCTGGAATATAAAACCGGCGGGCCTTCTGCTGCGGAGAATCTGTATACGGAGGCACTCTTGCGCGATGCGTTTGCCGATATGGATATTCTGCATCTGACAGAACATGACAGCGAACTATGTGAAGGCGCAGGCCATTGCGGCATGTCGGCGCTGATCGATCTGGTCGCGCGTAAACGCACCTGACTATCGGGAATACGGAGAGTACTTTGAGTGCATTGAAATCGAATAAAGTCCGCTGGGCGATGCTAGGCGTGGTCTTGGTGGCAGGCGTGCTGGTGTTGCATCGTGCGCCGGCTGAAAAAGGCATCCCCCAGTCTGCTAAACCCGCACTGACAGTGGTCACGACCACGTTGAAATCGGCACAGTGGCAGCAAACGCTGCAGGCGAACGGCAGCATCGTGGCGTGGCAGGAGGCGATCATCGGATCGGAAATTACCGGCGTGCGCATCGCAGACGTGCGGGTGAGCGTGGGCGACGAGGTTGTGCGCGGACAGGTGCTGGCTACGCTTGCAAACGATACTTTGCAGGCAAATGAGGCTGAGTCTCAGGCAGCCTTGCGGGAGAGCGAGGCCGTGCTGGCTGATGCATCGGCCAATGCCGCGCGCATACGCAAACTGTTTGAATCGGGTTTTGTCAGCGCGCAGCAGGCGGGACAGGCTGTGACGCTGGAAAATACGGCGCGCGCCAAACTGGACGCGCAACGCGCCCGTCTGAAGGTCAGCGCACAACGACTGGCGCAGCAAAATATCACCGCGCCAGATGCGGGGGTGATTTCAGCGCGCAACGCCACGGTGGGCGCGATCACGCAGCCTGCTGCGGAACTGTTCAGACTGATCCGTCAGGGCAGGCTGGAATGGCACGCCGATGTGACGGCAGACGAGCTGGGGCTGATCAAAAAAGGCATGAAAGTCGAATTGACTACGGCGCAGGGTAAGCCGGTGCAGGGGGTGGTGCGCGCGGTATCGCCTGCGATCAATCAGCAGACGCGCTACGGGCAGGTGCTGGTCAATCTGCCGGCTGATTCGGAACTGGTTGCAGGTATGTTTGCCAAGGGAGTATTTCTCGCAGGTGAAAACACGGCAACGGTATTGCCTCAGTCGGCCGTACTGTTGCGTGACAATTCAGCGTTTGTGTTCGTGCTTGGGGCCGATTCCCATGTTGCGGCGAAAAAAATTATCACCGGGCGACGTCAGGGCAATCTGATTGAGATTGTCAGCGGACTCTCGCCTGAGGTGCAGGTGGTCGAATCGGGTGGGGCATTTCTGGTCGAGGGTGATCTGGTGCGTGTAGCAGGACGCGCTCAATGAACGTTTCAGCCTGGTCGATCAAAAATCCGATACCCGCGATACTCGCGTTTGTACTGTTGACGCTGGCGGGCTTCATGGGCTTTTCGGCCATGAAGGTCCAGCTGTTTCCCGACATCGATTTGCCGATGATCACGGTGACCACCACTTTGCCCGGCGCATCGCCCGACCAGATGGAGGCGGAGGTTGCGCGCAAGATCGAAAATGCACTAGTGGGCGCGCAAGGTTTAAAACACCTGTACACCCAGGTTAAAGAGGGCGTAGCGATCGTGTCGGCCGAATTCAGGCTGGAGCGCGACTCTCATGCGGCCTTGGAAGATGTGCGTTCAGCCGTCACGCGGGTGCGCAGCGATCTGCCGCGCGAAATCAACGAGCCTGTCATCAGCAAGGTCGAGATTTCAGGTAAACCCATACTGACTTATGCGGTCACCGTGCCGAACATGAGCGAGGAAGAATTGTCCTGGTTCGTCGACAACAACATGACGCGGCTGATGCTGGGCGTGAAGGGCGTTGGTGCGGTCAGTCGGGTGGGCGGCGTGACGCGGCTGGTGCGTGTAGAGCTTGATCCGGCCAAACTGCTTGCACTCAACCTGTCGGCGGCGGATGTGTCCGCAAGGCTGAAACTGATCGAGCAGGAAGCACCCGGCGGGCGTATGGATATTGGCGGCATGGAGCAGGCCGTGCGTACCGTCGCAACCGTGCAGACAGCCGAGCAGCTCGAACAGATGACGCTGAGCCTTAAAGACGGTCGCAGCATCAGACTGGGCGAAGTGGCAACCGTTCGTGACACCATCGCGGAGCGCCGTCAGGCGGCGATGCTTAACGGAAAATCTGTGGTGGGTTTTGAGATCATGAGATCGTTGGGCTCTAGCGATGTCGAGGTGTTCGATGGTGTGACCGCAGCGCTCAACAAACTGCAAGCCTCACGACCCGATGTGCATACTGAAAAGGTATTCGATACCGTCGAGCGGATTTCAGATGCCTACCGGGGCTCGATGGAGATGATCTTCGAGGGAGCGTTGCTGGCGGTGATCGTCGTGATCTTCTTTTTGCGCAATACCCGTGCAACGGTCGTCGCCGCAACGGCTTTGCCGCTGGCCGTCATTCCGACCTTTGCCGTGATGTATCTGTTCGGCTTTTCCATCAACGTGATTACCTTGTTGTCGCTGTCGCTGGTGGTGGGGGTGCTGGTGGACGATGCGATTGTCGAAATCGAAAACATTATGCGCCATCTGGAAATGGGAAAAACACCCTATGAGGCTGCAATGGAGGCAGCCGATGAGATCGGTATGGCGGTGATTGCGACCACTTTCACGCTGGTCGCGGTGTTTTTGCCAACCGCCTTTATGAGCGGCATTCCGGGACGCTTCTTCGTGCAGTTCGGCTGGACCTCCGCGATTGCCGTGCTGTTTTCCTTACTGGTGGCGCGCATGCTCACGCCGATGATGTCGGCCTATTTGTTGCGCCCGCGGTTGCCCCATGCCGAACCCGCGTGGATGGGCATGTATCTGACATGGGCCAGCTGGTGTCTTGCCCACCGCAAAACAACGCTATTGGTTACGGCGATTTTTTTTGCGGGGTCATTAGGCCTTGCCGGTACGCTTGAAAAGGCGTTTCAGCCCAAAGACAACCAGTCACAAACTCAGGTGTCTTTGACGCTGGCCCCGGGCAGCAATTTTGACAGTTCGCTCGCGATGACCGAGCAGGCGCGTCAAATTCTGATTAAAAATGCCAACGTGACACTCGTGTATGCGGCGATCGGCGGCGGCTCTGCGGCGGGTAATCCGTTCGAGCCGGGCGGGGTTTCCGAAGTGCGTCGTGCGACTTTGTCGGTTCAATTGAAACCCATGGATCAGCGTCCTGCCAAGCAGAAGATCGAGGCCGAACTGCGCGATGCACTGTCGGTCTTGCCCGGGGTGCGTGTCAAGGTGGGGATGGGCTCATCGGCCGATAAATACCAACTGGTGCTGTCCTCTGAAAACGGCGAGTTGCTCAATGAGTACTCGATCAAGGTGGGGCAGGAGTTGCGCACGATACCGGGCGTGGGCAATGTGGTATCCAATGCCGGATTGTTGCGCCCCGAGATCGTGGTGCGTCCGGATTATGCGAAAGCGGCGGATCTGGGGGTGACATCCAGCGCCATTGCCGAAACCCTGCGGGTGGCAACCAATGGCGATTACGATCAGGCGCTGGCTAAACTCAATCTGCCCGACCGGCAGTTGGCGATCGTCGTGAAGTTGCAGGATGAGGCAAGACAGAATATCGCGCTGCTCTCACGTCTGGTCGTGCCGGGCGCCAAGGGGCCTGTGATGCTGGGTAATATCGCCAGCATCGAGATGAATGCGGGGCCGGCGCAAATTGACCGTTATGACCGGCAGCGCAATGTGACCTTCGAAATTGAACTGGCGGGGCAACCCTTGGGCAAGGTGCAATCGGCCGCGCTGGCGTTGCCGTCAATCCTGACGTTGCCCGCCGGGATCGAGCTGGCACCGATAGGGGACGCCGAGGCGATGAAGGAACTGTTTGCAAGCTTTGGTCTGGCGATGGCGACCGGTGTTTTGTGTATCTATATCGTGCTGGTGCTTCTGTTCAAGGACTTTATGCAGCCGACCACGATATTGGCCGCGCTCGTGCTGTCAATACCCGGTGCGTTCTTAGCGTTATTTCTCTCGCGCACTGCGCTGTCGATGCCCTCGATGATCGGTTTGATCATGTTGATGGGGATCGCGACCAAAAACTCCATACTTTTGGTTGAATATGCAATCATTTCGCGCCGCGAACGGGGCATGAACCGGGGAGATGCGCTGCTCGACGCCTGTCGCAAACGCGCGCGTCCGATTGTGATGACGACGATGGCAATGGGGGCGGGCATGCTGCCGGTCGCGCTCAATCTCGGCATGGGGGATGGTAGCTTCAGAGAGCCGATGGCAATCGTCGTGATCGGCGGGCTGATTACGTCAACCTTCCTGAGTCTGCTGGTCGTGCCGGTCGTGTTTACCTATGTGGACGATGTCGTGCAGTGGCTATCACGTCGCTTTAAACCTGCTCAGCGTGAGGCGGAAAAGGGATCCGCCGTTTGATATTACCGGGTTAGCTATTGCGGGGCGACTATGAAAAAATGGGCAACCCGAAGATTGCCCCAAGGAGGAGAGATAAATTGCATACCTCTGTGAATTTCAAGTGAAGTTTCACCGCAGATTTTGCAAAATACGGTGAAAAGTGCGGATGGAAATCCGTCCCTCTCTTAAAACCCACTGTGAGGATGATGCCATATCGGCAAAAAATAAAATGTCGGCCAATGCCGTTATTTTTTGTAGGATAACTCCTGTTTTGTATTCTTTTAGCTCATCTATGAGTCGGCTGGACTTTAAAGTTTTGCGCGGGCCCACTGGACGATCCCGTTTACATCCATTGCGCCTGCCTGGCGAGCTATTTCGCGGCCATTTTTGAACAGCGCCAGGGTGGGGATGCTGCGGATGTTGTATTGAGCAGCCAGTTCCTGCGCCTGCTCGGTGTCCAGTTTTGCAAGCCGCATCCGGGGTTCGAGTAACGCTGCCGCTTTTACAAAAGCCGGCGCCATCATCTTGCAAGGTCCGCACCAGGGCGCCCAGAAATCGATCAGCACAGGAATATCGCTGCGCCCGATATGGCGGTTGAAATTTCCTGCATTGAGTTCGACCGGATGCGCGTTGAACAGCGATGCCTTGCATTTTCCGCAGACCGGGTTTTCCGTTAATTTGTCGCCAGGTACCCGGTTTATGCCGTCGCAATGCGGGCAGACGATGTGCAAAGATTCAGTCATGATTTTTTCCTAAAATATTTTGCCACTTCCCACTTCCCACTTGCTACATAATTCGCATCGATAAATCCAGCGCTTCGATATCTTTGGTCAGTGTGCCGATCGAAATGCGGTCCACGCCGGTTTCGGCGATTTCGCGCAAACCCGATAAGGTGATGCCGCCGGAGGCTTCCAGTTCAGCGCGCCCACGGGTGTGTTCTACGGCAAAACGTAATGCGTCGAGATCAAAGTTGTCGAGCAGGATCAATTTTGCGCCGGCATTCAGTGCTTCATCAAGTTGCATCATGTTTTCCACTTCGATTTGTACTGATACGTCAGACTTAGCGAGTTTGAAAGCCGCATCCAAAACAGCCTTGATGCTGCCTGCTGCTGCGATATGGTTTTCCTTGATCAGGATGCCGTCAAAAAGCCCGGCACGCTGATTGTGTCCGCCGCCGACCGTCACTGCGTATTTTTGTGCATGGCGCAGTCCGGGCAAGGTTTTTCGCGTATCCATAATTTTGACATTAATGCCGGCCACCGCATCGACATAGCGGCGGGTGTGCGTGGCGGTCGCGGACAGCGTCTGCAACAGGTTTAGTGCGCTGCGCTCTCCTGTGAGCAGCGCGCGCGCGTACCCTTCAATTTCACACAGGGTTTGCCCGGGACGGAGTGCATTGCCATCTTTTGCGTACCATGTGATGACACAGGCCGGGTCGAGCGCCAGAAAGCATTCGTTAAACCATGCGCTGCCGCACAGGATGCCGCTCTGGCGTGTGATGACCTGAGCACGAGCGCGGGCCGTTGCAGGCAAGAGTTGTGCCGTTAAATCGCCGTCGCCGATGTCCTCATCGAGCGAGTTTTTGACATTGTTCTGAATGTGAGAGGTTAGATTGTTCATAGGTGCGGCAAGTAACAGTATTGTCCGATAAGGTAGCGTAGTATAAGCGTTCATCGTGCAGACTTGAAATTGTTACTCTCTCCCCCCACCTGCGCATTAACTGAATTGTTTATCAAGGAGAGCATTATGCGTTTCGACAAATTTACTACCAAGTTGCAGCAAGCACTGACCGATGCACAGAGTCTGGCAGTCGGTTCAGATTCTCAGTTTATCGAGCCGCAGCATTTGTTGCTGGCGATGTTGAACGATGCCGACAGTGGTGCCGGATCGCTGCTGGCTCGTGCAGGGGGCAATGTCAACGCCTTGAAAGTCGCATTGACCGATGCGGTGTCACGTTTGCCTAAAGTGGAAGGACACGGCGGCGAAGTTCAAGTGGGGCGCGATTTGTCTAATCTGTTTAACTTGACCGACAAGGAAGCGCAGAAGCGCGGCGACCAGTTCATTGCCAGTGAAATGTTTTTACTGGCCGCAACGGGCGATAAGGGTGAGACAGGGCGCTTGCTAAAAACCCACGGGGTTGCGCGTGCACCGCTGGAGCAGGCGATTGCTGCGGTACGCGGGGGCGAGTCGGTCGGCTCTCAAGAGGCTGAAGGGCAGCGCGAGTCGCTTAAAAAATATACGGTCGATCTGACTGAGCGCGCAAGACAGGGAAAATTGGATCCTGTGATCGGGCGGGATGACGAGATTCGTCGCGCGATACAGGTGTTGCAGCGCCGCACCAAAAACAATCCGGTGCTGATAGGGGAGCCGGGTGTGGGCAAGACCGCCATTGTCGAGGGACTCGCGCAGCGCATTGTCAACGGTGAAGTGCCCGAATCCTTAAAGAACAAAAAGGTGCTAAGTCTGGATATGGCAGCACTGCTGGCAGGCGCTAAGTATCGCGGTGAATTTGAGGAGCGTCTGAAAAACGTGCTCAAAGAGCTGGCGATGGATGAAGGGAAAACGATCGTCTTTATCGATGAATTACACACCATGGTCGGCGCGGGTAAAGCGGAAGGTGCGATGGATGCGGGCAATATGTTGAAACCTGCACTGGCGCGCGGCGAGCTGCACTGTGTGGGTGCGACAACGCTCGATGAGTATCGCAAGTATATTGAGAAGGATGCCGCTTTAGAACGTCGTTTCCAAAAGGTGCTGGTAGACGAGCCATCGGTTGAATCGACTATCGCGATTTTGCGCGGGCTGCGCGAGCGTTACGAGCTGCATCACGGCGTGGATATCACGGATCCTGCCATCATCGCTGCCGCGGAACTCTCCAACCGCTATATCACCGACCGCTTCTTGCCGGACAAGGCGATCGATCTGATCGACGAGGCGGCCGCGCGCGTGCGTATGGAGATCGACTCCAAGCCTGAAGTGATGGACAAGCTGGAGCGCCGTTTGATTCAGCTCAAGATCGAACGCGAAGCGGTTAAGAAAGAAAAGGACGAGGCATCTAAAAAGCGCCATGCGCTGATCGAAGAGGAAATCGCCAAATTGAGCCGTGAATATGCCGATCTGGAAGAAATCTGGAAGGCTGAAAAGGGCGCAGCACAAGGCACGGCGCAGTTGAAGGAAGAAATTGACAGGGTGCGCGCCGAAATCGTCCGTCTGCAAAGGGAAGGGAAACTGGAAAAAGTGGCCGAATTGCAATATGGCCAGTTGCCTATGATGGAAGCAAAGCTCAAAGAAGCGGCGCAGCGCGAAGCTGAAGGGGGCGTATCAAAGAATAAACTGTTGCGCACTCAGGTGGGAGCTGAAGAAATTGCCGAAGTGGTGAGTCGCGCGACCGGCATTCCTGTCTCCAAGATGATGACGGGTGAGCGCGACAAGCTGCTCAAAATGGAAGACAAGTTGCATGAGCGTGTCGTGGGGCAGGATGAGGCGGTGCGGCTGGTGTCGGATGCGATCCGCCGTTCGCGCTCTGGTTTGTCCGATCCTAATCGCCCCTATGGTTCGTTCCTGTTTTTAGGTCCTACCGGTGTCGGCAAGACCGAACTGTGCAAGGCACTGGCAGGTTTCATGTTTGACTCTGAAGATCATCTGATCCGCATCGATATGTCCGAATATATGGAGAAACATTCGGTCGCGCGTCTGATCGGTGCGCCGCCAGGTTATGTCGGCTATGAAGAAGGCGGTGGCTTGACCGAGGCCGTGCGCCGCAAGCCCTATTCGGTGATTCTGCTCGATGAAGTCGAAAAGGCGCACCCTGACGTGTTTAATGTCTTGCTGCAGGCGCTGGACGACGGGCGCATGACCGACGGGCAGGGGCGCACGGTGGACTTTAAAAATACCGTGATTGTGATGACCTCCAATTTAGGTAGTCAGATGATCCAGCAGATGTCGGGTGATGATTATCAGGTGATCAAGCTTGCGGTGATGGGTGAAGTCAAAACCTATTTCAGGCCGGAGTTTATTAACCGCATCGATGAGGTGGTGGTGTTTCATGCGCTGGATGAGAAGAATATCAAGTCCATCGCGGGCATCCAGTTGCAGTATCTGGAAAAACGTCTGGCGGCGATGGAGATGAAGCTGGCAGTGAGTGAGTCAGCTTTAGCTGAGATTGCGACTGCCGGGTTTGATCCGGTGTATGGTGCAAGGCCGTTGAAGCGTGCCATTCAGTCGCAACTGGAAAATCCGCTGGCTAAACTGATATTGGAAGGGCGTTTTGCCGCAAAAGATACGATACAAGTAGATTGCCGGGGCGGCGTGATGAAATTCGAGAAGGCTTGACGGGCCGCGTGAACGATCGGGTATTAGCTCATGAGCTAATACCCCTTTATCTGAATTTGATTTATAGTGAGCCCCTATCCCCGAAATTTATCGTGTCTCTAACCTTCGGTTGTTAATTTTAGGTTAGTCGTTCAGCACACTGCATTGGCAGCTCCGCAGGCATTTAAGCCGTTTGTGGGATCAACTACGCACTTGGCAGGATAAATATGTCCCAGAAATATATGTATGGTGCATTACTGTTATGCTGTCTGCACGGTGGCGTTGCGGCGTCGGCGGAAACGCCTCAGGTGTCCTCGACCGTAAAATTTGAACCCGTGCCGGTTTTTTCGATTTTTCCTCCCCTGAAAAGAAGTGGTTCTGCCGATGATGCATTGTCCACCGGACGTGTGGTCGACAGCACTTATGTGATGGCAGAGCCGGCAAGTCGTCCGTGGCGCATCGCTTTTCTGTTTCCGCATGTTAAGGATCCTTACTGGGTCGATTGTACCTACGGTTTAATCAGCGAAGCTAAACGTTTGGGCGTTGCAATCGATATATTTCCTGCTGATGGTTATGACGATCTGATCGGGCAATTACGCAAGATGGACGAGGTTATCGCAGAAAAATACGATGCAATCGTCATTTCACCCATCAGTCAGACCGCCAACAATCCTAGTATTGCCAAGGCTCGATCCCGAGGTATTCCTGTTTTTCAACTGGCGAACGACAGTACCAGTGACGATTTGACCATCAAAATTACCTCGTCGCTTAAAGGCATGGGCGTTGATACCATGGGCTGGGTCATTCGCGATGCGCAGCGGCGCGGTTTAAAGGCAATCAATGTTGCATTGCTGCCGGGGCCTGCCGATGCGGGATGGGTGATGGGTGAGGTGGCGGGGGCGCGCGCTGCCGCAAAAAAATCACCGATTAAAGTGAATATTGCCGATATCCGATACGGCGACAGCGATCTGGTTGGCCAATCGCAGTTGGCGGAGCAGTTGTTGGCTGCGCACGGCTCAAAACTGGACTATATTTTAGGCTGTACGGCGTGTGCGCCTGCCGCTATTTTGCCGGTTCATGACGCCGGGCTAAAGGAAAAAATCAGAATTGTTGCTTTCGGACTGACCCGCGAGATGATAGGTCATATTCGTCGTGGCGAAATTTATGCGGCCACTGATGTTAAGGGGGTGAGTCAGGCGCGGGTCGCTATCAATGCAACAGTTAATTATCTGGAGGGGCGCATCGAATCGCGTCCTCATACCATGTTGATTAAGCTCGGTATGGTTGATCGTGATAATTATGCACAGTACAACTACGATGTCTCAACGTCTCCTCCGGCTTACCGGACCGTGCTTTCCTATGACCCGACTCACTACTGTCCGGTTAAAAATCGAATAGATTCAATTGTTTACTGATGTCCGGTTCGTCAAGATTCTGTATCGCATTTGCAACCATTTGATTTATTGGGGTTTTATCGAACATATTGACCTCAAAAAGATTCAGTAAAATCTGCTGGGAGGCAGGAAGATTGAGCTGTTTTTTGGCAATGCTGACCAGCAGGTAAACGCATATTGCGATCCAGATTTGGGATTTGACGGCATTGAGGGAATTGCCATAGAAATGTTTGATGGCAAGGTTTTGCTTGAGCCACTTGAAGAACAGTTCGATTTGCCAGCGATTTTTGTAGATATTGGCGATGGTCAGCGCGGGCAAATCGAAGCGATTGGTCAGGAACACCAAATGCTTGCCGGTTTCCGGGTCGCGGAAAGAAACCCGGCGCAGGCGTTCCGGGTAAGCGGTTTTTGATTTGGGTGTCGCCAGCAGTATGGTTTGATCGCAGCGTAATCCAGTGGCTTTGTCCACTTCGCGCGACGCAATCCAGGTAAAGCGGAGATTGTTCTTTGCGCGGATGACAAAGGTAACTTGGCGCTGGTGTAGCGCATACAATCTGGCGAAGTGCAGGTAGCCCCGATCAATGACGACGATGGTGCCAGCGGGGAATGGGATCACGTCGAGCAGATTGACATCGTGAACCTTGCCGGTGGTAATGGACAGAAACACAGGGATTGAACCGCGCAGATCAATGATGGTGTGCGCTTTGACGGCGGCCTTGGTTGAACGAAATTCCGCCCAGGGGAACAGCGTCAGGCACAGATCGATGGTGGTCGAGTCCATGGCGTAGAGCGGTTCTTTGAGTCCCAGGCCGATGTCCTCGTCCCGGTACAGTTCGAGCGCTATGGAGATCAAACGATGGCCGAGTGCCTCGAACAGCCGCCAGTCGCGCCGTTCGTTGGCATCGGCCAGTGTGGAACGGGATACTTTGCTGCGGATACCGATATGGTAAAGCTTGCTCTTCTGAGAATTGAGACAGGCAACCAAATCACGCAAGCCATCGCGCCGGGTCAGTTGTGCATAGGCCATGCAGATGAATTGGCTCCATGCGGAGAAATGCTTGATCCCGTGGTTGGCGGCAAAGCGCTCGGTCAGATATTCGAAATGATTGAACGGCACGAAGTCCAGCAATTGTGCGAAAACTGTTTTGCCCCGATTCATGCTGCCGCTCCGTCTGCCGATTAAAGGGCAAACGATACGGTTTTTTAACCAAAGGCGATTCCAGATAGTATTTGAAATCGTCGGAATGCAAAAACGTGCTGAAAGCCACGTCAATAAAGGGCTACAGCGAAATGAACTTAAAATCTACCGGACAGTAGTGGACCCGACTGTAAAAATAGCAAAATGAACACGTTGCGATTGCGGACCCGATTACTGTTAGGCACAATTTTTTTTGGTGTTCTGATCACAGTCGTCTCCATGCTGGTCGTATCATGGGCTGTCAGCCGCCAATACATGGAGCAAGCCAGTGAGCATTCGGCAAAGGATGCTGCCATTATTAACGACAATTTGAACGAGCGTAAATCCAATCAGTTGATCGCATCGCGCCAGTTGGCAAGTCAAAAAAATTTAGGATCGACGCTCTGGTATCTCTCGCAATATGCTCATAGCGGGGAAAATCGTGAAACGTTATTCGTCACTTACCAGCAGTTGGTTAAGGACACCTATAAAATGGGTCGTGTTGCAAAATTATCGGACATTGCTATTTATGATTTTGAAGGGAAGCTGGTAAGTTTTGCTCAGTTTGACGGGCATCGTACGCGGGTCGGTTTTGTAGAGCGCACCCCGAAAGTCGTGTTTTCAGTTGCTGTATTAGCGGATGGCGAAGAGTTGACCCGGAATAACATGCGAACGATCAGCACCGTTGCCGGGTTGAGTGCACAGTTAAGCGACCCAATGCTAAGTTATGAAAAGATCGACTATGTCATCAATGCCGGTGGGCTGGCGATCCGGTCGCAAATGCCGATTATGGGCGAGGTGTTTGGGCTGGGGGCGCAGGCGAAGCAACTCGGATGGGTGGTGATGGTGCAGCCATTAGGGCAGGCTTTTGTTGATCATGTCTCGCACCTGACTGACACTCGAGTCAATGTTTTTGTCGGCAATATGTTAAGCAGTGCGAATTTGCCGGCTTACCAGACCTTGTCAGACGGAGGGGCGGGCAAGGTGGATGAGGGGGGCTTTAATGAGATTGTGATTGGGCGAAACTCTTTTTATCAGCGCCTGTTACCTGTCATGGGCGAAGGCCGTCGTATCGCGACAATCGCGGTATTGAGTTCGCAGGAGGCCGTATTAAAAAATACCAGACAAATGCTTGAGATACTGGGATTGATTGCTATTTCTAGTCTGGTAGTCATCTTGCCGTTCGCCTGGTATTTAGCAAACTCCATCTCACGTCCATTGACCCTGCTAAGTCGGGTCTTTCGCGGTGTGGCAAGTGGACGCGGGATGGTCAATCGTGAGCTTGCCGAATTGGCGGGGCATCGTGGAGACGAAATGGGCGAGCTTGCCGAAAGTTTTTTTGCGATGAGTCAAGCCGTAAAACAGAAGATTCAACAGATTAACGAGATCAATGCCTCTTTAGAAGACAGCGTTGCTCAGCGTACCCGCGAGTTGCAGATTGCTAACGATGAGCTCACCAAATTGGCGACTCATGATGCGCTGACCGGACTGCCTAATCGGCAGTTGGTGAATGATCGCCTGCTGCAGGCGTTGTCGGCTGCGCGGCGCGAAAAAACTACCATGGCACTGATGTTTATCGATCTGGATGAGTTCAAACCGGTTAATGACAAGTATGGTCATGCAGTGGGTGATTTATTGCTCAAAGAAGCGGCTAGACGCATACACGAATGCCTGCGTAAATCAGATACAGTGGCCCGCATTGGCGGAGATGAATTCATTGTGCTATTGCCTGTTATTGAAACTGAACTGGATGCGTGCGGGGTTGCAGAGAAAATTCGCGCCTCGCTTAACCTGCCGTTTTACCTGTCAGGTGAGCAGTTGAGCATCTCATCGAGCATAGGGATTGCTATTTATCCTGAGCACGGTCTCGATGAGCACGCTTTATGCCAACATGCGGATATTGCAATGTATCAAGCCAAAAACAGCGGACGTAATGCCGTGAGGATTTTTCGGGAAGCTGCGTAGCCAAGAAGATTTTTAAGCATGTCGTAAGCGTTTTATCTACGGTGCAGGATTCGGATACAGTTTGTGGATGGCGTCGATCTGATCGATGACCTCGGCTGAGAGTGTCAGTTCTGCACTCGCCAGATTATCGAGCAGTTGCGAGCGCGTTGTTGCGCCCAGAATCACGCTCGCGGTGAACCAGCGGGTGCGGGCATAGGCTAAGGCCATCTGTGCGGGGTCAAGTCCGGCTTGCATGGCGATTTGCACGTAGGCGGCACTGGCAGAGGGAACGTTGATCTTGTTATAGCGCTGGCCGAAACCGGGAAACAGCGTGATGCGTCCGACAGCCTTCGGGTCGGAGATATACTTGCCTGACAGATGGCCAAAGGCTAGCGGGCTGTAAGCTAAGAGTCCGATGTGAGTATGATGGCAGACTTCGGCAAGTCCGCTCTCAAAGGTGCGGTTCATCAGATGGTAGGCATTCTGGATGCTGATCACTTTCGGCAGTCCCATTTGCTCCGCACAGCGCACAAATTCGGCGACCCCCCATGGCGTTTCGTTGGACAGACCGATATGGCGTATTTTTCCCGCTTCGACTAATTCGGAGAGGGTCAGCAGTTGTTCTGCAATCGGTGTGGTTTCATGTTCCTGCGATGCTTCATAGCTGGTCGCACCGAACATCGGTACGTAGCGGTCCGGCCAGTGAATCTGGTACAAATCCAGATAGTCGGTCTGCAAGCGCTTGAGGCTGCCGTCGATCGCAGCATTCAGGTGTTCACGGTTGATGCGCGGGCCGTTGCGTATCCACGAGAAGCCGCGAGCGGGGCCCGCAATTTTACTGGCTATGATCAGCTGATCGCGTCGCTGGTGTTTGAGCCATGAGCCGATATAGCGTTCGGTGAGTCCTTGGGTTTCGGCTCTGGGGGCCACCGGATACATCTCGGCGGTATCGATAAAATTCACACCATGCGCCGTGGCCAGATCAAGTTGCGCGTGGGCATCCGCCTCGCTGTTCTGCTCGCCGAAAGTCATGGTTCCCAAACTGAGTGCTGACACCTGTAAATCGCTGCTGCCTAATTGCCGGTATTCCATCGTTACGCTCCCTGTTGGTTCTTGCTGATTTTAACCTTGAAAATGATTTCGGCACTATCTTTCAAGTAGCAAATATTTATGCAGAAGATGAGTAATGTTGCATTGCTTACAGTCGCGCTGATTAACCTCTTTGGACGCATAAAGCTGTGGGGCAGAAACTCAAGAGCTAACTGATAAATTTAAAAATATTAAATCGAGAGTTTTCTTTGAACAGTCGGGGGCGGTGTATCGCTTTTGAATGGGGGGCGAAAGCAATAAATGCCGTGGCGTGAGGTTTTGAGGCGTGTTGCGAGGGGGGAGGCATTAAAAAGGGGACTCCAACCGTCAAGTTGTGTCCCCTAATCGTTTCACCATGATTTTAAAAAAAGTGCCGTAAAATCAATGGGTTTGCGCTGTTTGGCGGAGAAGGGGGGAGACTCCGTAAGGTGGGCGTAACTAGCTAATAGCATTGATTATATTGAATTATTTACCCTGAGTGTGTGGGTGAAACGTGTGGGTGAGGCGTGATATAATGGCCTCCTTTTCACCTCATAGAGCGCCCAACATGGCACACATAGAACGCCGCCGTCAGCTTTGGTACGCAACACTAGAAGTCCCAACGGGAGTTAGAAGCCTCTTTGATGGTAAGCGGAGGTTGGTTAAGTCACTCGGTACACCTGACAAGCGGGAAGCTGAGATATTGGCAGCGCCACTGGTGGCAAGCTGGAAGGCTCAATTCAGACAAGCAATGGGGATAACCAACCCCGTGCATCTTGAGGCGCTACTATGGAAACGTGAGTTGGAATCCAAGGCGCATGACCCAGATCAGCTACAGATTGCCGAGGAATTCCTAACTGACAAAGCGCGGGAGTTGGTTAAAACCAAAGGGAAGGAAGCTGCCCAAGAGTTCCACGGCATCGCCACAGGTACACGCACCCAGAGCAATGCACACTATGAGGCATGGAAGGCGCAACTAGGCCACCTGAAACCCAAGACCATTGACCAGATGGTAAAGGATGTCTCAATGATGTTGGGTAAGTTTTCATCCCTTGAGTCCATCAATAAGAAGGCTGTGAAGGGCTGGCTTGAGGAGTTGGAGAAGGACGGCAAGAAGTCCGCCTCACTGGAGCGCATAGTCAGCTTCTGCCGTAATTACTGGAAGTACCTGCAATCACAGGATGTTGTGCCGATTGATATTGACCCATTCTTCGGGGTTGTCAACCTCACCAAGAACAAGAAGGCTTCCACGGCTGGCTCATGGATTCCCTTTAAGCCCTCCGATGTTGTCACCCTATGGAAGAAGGCAGGGGATAAACAGTAAGCGTCCATCCGCGCCACATTGATTCGTTAAGCGAAAGATAAGAGCATGGTGTCCACCTAATTTAAGTGGACACCATCATGAGTACTACGAATCCTGCACCTCGCCGACGCACGTATACAACCGAGTTCAGGCAAGGACTGGTCGCACAATGCCAGCCTGGCGTATCTGTTTCAAGAATCGCGCTGGCGCACGGTATCAATACCAACCTGCTGCGCAAATGGATCGACCGCTACCGGAATCAACTGCCAGCCTCTGTCTCAGCAGAACCTTCAAAACTGGTTGCCGTTCAAGTCGAATTGCCGGTAAAGGCTCAGACTGAAGCCGCTTGCACTGAGCCCATTGAGATTAGTCTGACCAAGCGCACCACGCACATCAACATCCGCTGGCCAGGCAATCAAGCGCAAGCTTGTGCCACATGGTTAAGTGCGTGGCTCAAATGATCCAGCCGGAACAGGTATTCCTGCACGCGGAACCCGTAGACATGCGCTGGAGCATGGATCGACTGTCATTGCTGATCCAGCAGATTGACGGACGTTCTCCCTGCGATGGCACAGCCTATGGATTCACCAATCGCAATTACTCCCGCCTGAAGCTATTGATCTGGGATGGCACCGGCGTCTGGTTGTGCCATCGTCGCCTGCACAAGGGACGTTTTAAATGGCCTGCACCCGGTGAAACCTTGTTCCAAATGAGCGCGGAACAATGGCGTTGGTTGACAACCGGAGTGGACTGGCAACGGCTGTGTGCATCACCTTCCGTGCAGTGGCGAGTTTAGCGCCTAACCACCTGATGTTAAGTGAGTTTTTTGGCTGGATTTGATATAATCAAGCCCATGAATTCACTGGATAAAACCGATCATTCTGTCACTTCTCAGTCTCGCGATGACGAGATTGCCCGTCTCACCGAACTTGTTCAGTCGCTGAATTCAACGCTCAAAACACAAGATATCAAGATTCAGGCACTGATCCAGGAGGTGGCTTATCTGCGCCGCATGCGGTATGGCGTCAAGAACGAAGCGATGAGCGCAGAACAGCGCTCATTGTTCGAGGATGATGTGGTTCAGGATATCGCCGCCGTTGAAGCCGAGCTACCGGCAACGACTGCAGCACCGAGAGCGCGTTCCGGTCGCCAGACCTTGCCCGAACATCTGGAGCGTGTCGTTGTGCGCCACGAACCGGATTCCTGCACCTGTTCCGCCTGCCAGTCCGATCTGGTCAAGATCGGCGAAGATGTCAGCGAACAACTGGACATCGAACCGGCGCGCTTCTTTGTGATTCGCCATATTCGCCCGCAGTATGCCTGCCGCAAGTGCGAAACCATCACCGCAGCACCCGTGGCGCCTGCGGTAATCGACGGCTCGTTGGCCGCGCCCGGTTTGCTGACCTGGGTTGCCACTAGCAAATATCTGGATCATCTGCCGCTGTACAGGCTGGAACAGATCGCCGCCCGGCAACAAGTCAATCTGTCGCGCAGCACCATGAGCGAATGGATCGGTCGCATGGGCTTTGCCCTGCAACCGCTTGCAGACAGGCTATCTGAACTGCTCAGGCAACGGCAGGTACTGCATGCCGACGAAACACCGGTGAAACAACTGGATCCGGGAGCAGGCAAGACCAAGCGTGCTTATCTGTGGAGCTACCGGAGTAACGATCTGGATGAGGGACCTCCGATCGTGGTGTTCGATTACCAGTGCAGCCGATCCGGTCAGCATGCGCGAGACTTTCTGCATGGCTGGCAAGGAAGTCTCATGGTCGACGACTACGGCGGCTACAAGAAGATGTTTGCCGCCGATGCACAATTTGCTGTTACCGAGCTTGGCTGCTGGGCGCATGCCCGGCGCAAATTCTTCGACCTTCAGGTCAGTGGCGCACATCCACAGGCGGCGGAAGCGTTGCGGCGTATTGCCCAACTTTACGCTGTTGAAGCAGAGGCTCGCGAAATGGACCATGCGGCCCGTGGAGAACACCGCCTACTAAACAGTCTGCCGATACTGGTGGACATGCACGACTGGCTGATCCGCTTACGTATCGCAACGGCTGACGGCAGCGGACTGGCCCGTGCGATCGACTACAGCCTGCATCGTTGGCCCAGCCTGATTCGCTATGCACAGACCGGCAATCTACCCATCGATAATAACCCGGTGGAAAATGCGATCCGCCCGATTGCACTGGGTAAGAAGAACTGGTTATTTGCAGGAAGTGAACGTACGGGCAAACGGGCTGCTGCAATTCAAAGCTTGTTCGCTACCGCCAAGCTCAATGGCATTGAACCGTCCGCCTGGCTGAAAGACACACTGGAAAAACTCCCCGTCTGGACTATGCGCCGCATCGACGAATTGCTGCCTATCAAACCGACTGCATAAACCGGCTCATCCGAACAGGTGGAGCGGCCGGACGCTTACGATAAACAGGACAGCCAGCTACAAAGCCTGATTATGTTGGGAGCGTACACGGGCGCACGGATAGCCGAGCTATGCGCCATCAAGGTTGCCGATGTGACGGACTCTTCCTTCCATATCATTGAGGCCAAGACAGGGGCTGGAGTGAGGGAAGTGCCTATTCACTCATCCATTAAGGAGCTGGTGGGTAAACTCAAGGCGGAATCCGTAGATGGCTATCTGCTCTCAGGGCTTACCTTCAACAAGTACGGGGACAGGTCAAATGCTATAGGGAAGCGCTTCGGGATTCTCAAGACTGACCTGAAATACAGCGGCGGCCATGTGTTCCACTCAATCAGGAAAACCCTCACCACGTTACTTGAGAATGCTGGAGTGAGTGAGAACCTAGCGGCTGACATAGTAGGCCATGAGAAGCCGAGGATCACCTACGGGCTTTACTCAGGGGGCGCTACCTTGAAGGTCAAACAGGCGGCGATGGAGCGGGTGAAGTATCCATTCTGAATTAACTAACGCAAGGGTGACTTGTTAAGTTTTCTATCTTCCATCTTCTCAGCCCAAACAATTAGGCCAATACCGGGGGCAACCGTAATTAGCATGGAAATGAAATTAATCAGATTGTAGGGACTCATTAGCTCTATGGCAGCCGAGAATCCTTCCTTCATCCATACCCCGATAAAGCCCAAAATGATGAAGCCGAGGGCTGCATAAAACAGCGCATATCCAATAGTTCTTATAATTCTAATCATTATATTATCTCCTTGATTTGTATATAAATTTATAAATTCATGCCGCCGCATTTTTGGTACGCTTCACCAAAGCCGCTAGGGAAGGCTCGTTGTTCAAAATATGTTAGTTCGGCGTCTTTCTTTTGATGGAGTTTTTCAGCTACTTCTCGTGTCCATTCACTGAGTCCGTTATATATACAGGAGCAAAGGGCAGATTGCTGCTCAATGCTCGGGTGTGAGTTAACGCCTAGAGAGAACTCAGGGAGATGTTCTGTGCAGTGCATGATGAACGGCACACCTTCGGACTTTGTGTTTTGTGCTGGCTGTGGGCTACATCCGGTACACAGGATGGATACCAAAACGCCTATTGATAACGAGTTAATAACTTTATTCATAAAAACTTCTCGGCTGTGAACGATGCTTCTCCGTTGATCTTGGTGAGGGGGCGGATTGTACGGGGTTAACCTGATAAGCACACTTACAGTTTAGGCATGAACTGGATTATATTTTCTGTAAATTTTCGAGGGGTGTCCTAAAGGTCTTCCGCACCGTTCTTCCCCCTGTGCCCAGTCGCTGTGCCTATGGTGTGGCGTGGGAATCTTCGGGGGCTTTGAAGTACCAAGGGCGGGTAGCCTGACTAACCTCCCTTCTCAATTGTCAGGGTGTTATCAAGAGTCAAAGAGTTTGATATGTGATTGATTATATTGATAATTAACTCTTGTGCAGCCCATCTATATCCGATACAGTGCGCCCTCTTTCAACCACAACGGAGCAACGGAACATGACACAGGTACACACAGCAGCACTTGAATCAGCACAGCGCATAGAGGACTACCAACGGGCAGACATTGAAGCGATCCTGTCCGCAAGGGTGCGCGAGTTCCTTGATGACTTTGATACGGTGAAGGCGTACAGCCTCAATAAGGCGACCCCAACGGAGTGGGATATATCGGGTGCTGTGCTTAAAGAAGGGATTGATGAACTCCTAGAAAGCTTCGGGGGGCTGGGTCACTATGCGGGGGCGATCCGCTCAGGTGCGGCGCATAGCTGGCAATAATCCAGCATCAGCTCTAAGGAATACATCAGGCCGCCACTGTGCGGCTTTTTCTTTGCCTGTTGATGTAGCCACGCAGCACAGCAGGACAGCGCACAGCCCTATAGAACCCTCAGGAAGCCATACGGCGCACCGCTGCAATCAATTGATACCAACATATAGGCAAGCTACCGCTAACCCCTTGCTGGCACTCTCACACTGTATTCTTTAACCAACGTTTACAGGTACGAAAATGAATACAGTGAATGCGTATTCTTAAATGGGGTATTGACAGCGATACACTGTACCGAGATAATGCACCCCTATTTTGAGTAATCAAACACACAGGGGAATCATCATGGCAATCTTCGCATATCTTCGGGTCAGTACACAGGATCAGACTACCGAGCAGCAGCTATATGCAATTGAACAGGCTGGTCATGCTGTAGGTGAGCGGCTGGTATACACAGAGCATGGTGTATCAGGGAAGATTCCAGCCATGCAGCGTGAGCAGTTCAAGCAACTGAGTACACAGATCACCTCAGGGGATTCTTTAGTGGTTGCCAAGCTGGATAGATTGGGGCGGGATACGATGGATGTAATCGCCACCATTGAAGCACTGATAGCCCGTGGTGTCTCAGTAGTGGTGCTGGGGCTGGGTGTGCTGGATAGTTCCCCGACCTCAAGATTGACCCTGACCATGTTGGCAGCTATTAGCCAGTTTGAGCGTGAGCTGATAGGTGAGCGTACCAAGGCAGCACTGGCGATCAAGAAGGCCAACGGGGTGCAACTGGGTAGACCTATGAAGATCAACAATGCAGACCTGAAGGCCAGCGCACAGGCTTTACTTGATGGCGGTACTAGCTGGAGGAAGGCCGCTACTGATTTGAATATATCCCTGTCCACATTACAGCGGATGATGAAATAGTACCTAGCCAGCGCCAGCCCTGAGGATTACACAAGGGAACTCATCGCGGATGTGCTGCCATATTGATTAATAATGCTCAGTCAGCACCCACAGAGCCTCTTTAAGCCACCTAGAGCGCATCCGTGTATTTATTTGATACCAACACATAGGCGGAGCGATAAGATAGCGTTAAATGCAATCCTAGCGGGAGCATCATTTAGTACCACTACTCAAGCCCCGCATTACCAAAGTTATCCACAGGGCTGCAAGCCGCGTATTCATTGGGCTGCGTGATAGGGGGGTTATAGTGGTTGATAAAAAGAGAAGATACATAAAGAAGTTCTTAATGATTACTTAAAGAAGTTCTTAATGATTCCTTAGGTAGTCACCGATACGCAAGTGGGTGTGAATTAACTATTGATTACACTCATCAGTGCTTTACTTCAGGCTCATTCTGAACCTCTCTGGGTGGTGTACTCAAGGAAGTTCAGAATGTGGCAGGGCTGAACCCGAGAGTTCCGCCACACAAACTTAGTAGCGCGCACCACACTAACCCCTATCGAATGGCTAACGCTGTCCGGTAGGGGTTTTTTTCGTGTATGGCGTATCTGTCACTTTTCTGAATATCACTAATCAGGAGTGCTAGCCAGCACCAGCGCACCCACAGAGCCTCTTTAAGCCACCTAGAGCGCATCCGTGTATTTATTTGATACCAACACCTAGCGATTGGCATTGAGCGCCTTGAGGGGCTGCTTTAAGCCTTCAGCCAATTGTGCACATCTGCACAGTTCCCAGCCATCAACCAACAAAGGAGGGGTCATGCCCCACAACCATACCGCAATCCTGTATGACCATATCAGATTCTTGAATTCAGCAATGCAGACCTTCCAGTACCAACCCACCGAGCAACACAGAGCCGCACTCACGGCAACCATGAAGAACTATCGGGAGGCGGTCTCTCGTGGGTTGGCGATCAGCCGCGCCATACCTCCCCCACTTGAACCAGCGGATAACCTATCGGACTACTACAGGCGGGAACTCAACGAAGCCATGATTCAATTCAAGGCACTGCCTGAGGATGGATGGGAGGCACTGGACAGGCTGACTACGGGGTACATCAAGGCAGTACAACAGGGGAAGATTAGACCCTAGAGGATGCAAGGAGGCGCTCTAAGGGTGATACAGTGGATTGTTATCATTTATTGATACCAACACAAGGGCGAAGCTATGAGAGGCGCTTAAACGCGATACTAGGGGGTTGTCTTTGATTGCCCAGATATGGGGAGTTGGGATGTTCCTGAGATTCTAGGAGCTTGCCTAATAGCCTGCCGTGTGGGTGAGCTGTGTGGGTATAACGTGTGGGTGAGGTAAATTAGACGCTTACCTAACTAGCTGATTATATTCATAAATCAACCAGTTTTATCAACTGGCGGAGAAGGGGGGATTCGAACCCCCGTTGGGATATTATCCCAAACACGCTTTCCAGGCGTGCGACTTAAACCGCTCATCCACCTCTCCGAAGGGCGCGCAGAATAAACCAGATTGCGCTTTAGTGCAATCGGCATGTGACATATTTAAAATACTCGGCGCAAAACTAGCATTATCGAGGTGTTTTTACACTAAACTCACAAGTCCTCAAAATTGCAGATAAATACATGCGCTTGATTCTTGCTCCGATGGAGGGATTGGCCGATCCCAGTCTGCGCGACATCTTGACGCGACTGGGCGGCATCGACCTTTGTGTGGCTGAATTCGTGCGGGTCACGAATCATCTGCTCACCGAAAAATTTGTGCTGCGCACGGTGCCTGAGCTCGACCACGGAGGCTGTACACCTTCCGGTGTGCCGGTGCGTGTGCAGTTGCTGGGAAGCGATCCCGTCTGCCTTGCTGAAAATGCTGCATTTATTGCAAGCCTTGGCGCGCCGGGGATTGATCTTAACTTTGGTTGTCCCGCACCGACCGTTAACCGGCACGGCGGCGGGGCTGTTCTGCTTGCGTTTCCCGAACAAATCCACGCCATTGTGGCGGCTACGCGCCGGGCTGTGCCGGAAGGTATTCCCGTGACAGCCAAGATGCGTCTGGGGCTTTCTGATACTTCGCTGACCTTGGAATGCGCTCGTGCAATTGAGGCGGGCGGCGCAGATGAGATCACCGTTCATGCGCGTACGCGCTCAGACGGCTACCGTCCGCCTGCGAGATGGGAGTGGCTCAGCCAGATTCGTGAGGTGGTGACGCTGCCGATGGTAGTCAACGGGGACGTCTGGACGCCGGAGGATGGTCAGAATATACGCAGGGTCAGCGGGTGTGAGGATGTCATGGTCGGGCGCGGGGTTATCCTCAGGCCCGATCTGATGCGGCGCATCAAAGAGGGGGGTGAGGCGATGAGCTGGGAGGCGTTGCGGCCTTGGGTGCTCGATTACTTCGATTTGTTGTGTGCCAGAATGGAACACCGGCATGCGCCGGGGCGGCTCAAGCAATGGATGGGAATGATGCGCGCGGCATATCCTGAGGCGCAGGAGCAGTACCAGTCGTTGCGCACTGAGCGCGATCCGGCCGCCGTCAGGAAGATGCTGGCGGGTTTTTAGCTGTGATGAGAGCGATAAGCCTTGGGCGACTCCGGGGCGTGGCTCAACTCTTTAAGGTGTGGGGTGAACGATGAGTAAAGAAGTGAGGCCGCTCGAGGCAAGGTTGACGCTCGTTCAGTTGTTGGGCTGGCTTGCACAGGATGGCGTGATCCTGGCGGCGGATGCTGAGCTTCTTGCGGGCAATCGCAAGGGGGAGCACGGCCTGTATCCGCTGGTTCTGATCGCGGAGCAAAAGTGGCTCAGCCGGACATTGCCTGCGAGGCTTTTGACGGTCGAGTATCTGACCGAGTGGCTGGCGGCGCGCACAGGCATGGCGTATTTTCATATCGATCCTTTGCAGTTGAACTTTGGCAGCGTCGCCAATGTGGTTTCAAAATCCTATGCCGAGCGGCTTAAAATTATGCCAGTGAAGGTCGGGGAGGGCGAGGTGGTGATTGCAACCTCCGAGCCGTTTGTGACCGACTGGGTGGCAGAGCTGGAACGCATCCTGAATCTAAAGATTACCCGGGTGCTGGCAAGCCCGCTCGATATCAACCGCTATTTGCCGGAAATCTACAGTCTTGCCAATTCGGTTCAGCAGGCGAGTAGGGCTCGCGCCGGGCAGGCGGTCGGCGTGCAAAATTTTGAGCAGCTGGTCGAGCTCGGTAAAAACAAGAATCTCGACGCAAACGAACAGCATGTTGTGACCTTGGTCGACTGGCTGTTCAAATACGCCTTCGAGCAGCGCGCCAGCGATATCCATCTTGAGCCGCGCCGCGACATTGGCATCGTACGTTTTCGTATCGACGGCGTGCTGCATCAGGTTTATCAGTTGCCAGTCAGTGTCAATAACGCGATTACCAATCGCATCAAACTGTTGGGGCGCATGGATATGGTGGAGAAGCGTCGCCCACAGGATGGACGCATCAAGACGGTGAGCGCCTCGGGCGATGAAATCGAGTTGCGACTGTCAACGATGCCCACCGCCTTTGGCGAGAAGTTGGTGATGCGGATTTTTGATCCGGAAATTCTGGTGAAAAGTTTTGCCGATCTGGGATTTTCGCGGGGGCAGACGGCGCTGTGGGATCAATGGACGGCCCAGCCTTGTGGCATCATTCTGGTGACGGGGCCGACCGGATCGGGAAAGACGACGACCCTGTATTCAACGCTCAAGCAGTTGGCGACACCGGAAGTCAATGTCTGCACCGTGGAAGATCCGATCGAGATGATCGAGCCTGCCTTCAATCAGATGCAGGTGCAGCAAAATATTGGTTTGAATTTTGCCACTGGCGTGCGCACGTTGTTGCGGCAGGATCCCGATATTATTATGGTCGGCGAAATTCGCGACGCGGAAACGGCCGAAATGGCGATACAGGCTGCACTGACGGGGCATCTGGTGTTGTCGTCGCTGCATACCGGGGATGCGCCCTCCGCCATCATGCGTCTGCACGAACTGGGGGTGCCGTCCTATCTGCTCAATTCCACGTTGTTGGGGGTAATGGCGCAGCGTCTGGTGCGCACGCTGTGTCCGCATTGCAAGGCGGCGGGTAAAATAAACACCGATGAATGGCAGGAGTTGGTGCGTCCGTGGCAGGCGCCCGTGCCGCCCAGTGTCAGTGTGGCGACCGGCTGTCTGGAGTGTCGCATGACCGGCTATCGCGGGCGCACGGGGATTTATGAAATGCTGCCGTTCAGTGTGGACATGCAAAGGCTGGTGTCAGGCGTTGCCGATTTGGCGGCGATCAAGGCGCTGGCAATCAAGGAAGGTATGAAGCCCTTGCGGCTCTCGGGTGCCGAAAAAGTGGCCGCAGGTCTGACGACTTTGGCTGAGGTGGTCAAGGTGGCGCCACCGTTTGAATCGAGTTTTTGATTGATAAGCGTGTTGAGCCGGATGGTAAATTGGTGGTAGAATGCGTGTTGCATCGGAATTGGCCGGTGCAAATTTCCCGCTCGCACAAGTTGGGGTGCTCGTAGGAAGCGGTAAAAATCGTAAGGTTTTTGCGGTTTTCGTAAGAGTCAGGCTGGCGAGTGGTAGTTTTAACCCTTACGTTAGGAATAAACATGGCTGTAACAATGCGTCAAATGCTGGATGCTGGTGTTCACTTTGGTCACCAAACTCGTTTCTGGAATCCTAAGATGGCTCCGTTCATCTTCGGTCACCGCAATCGTATTCACATCATCAACCTGGAAAAATCCGTAGCCCTGTTTGCAGAAGCAGAAAGCTATGTGCGCAAATTGTCCGCGAAAAAGGGCACTGTCCTGTTCGTCGCGACTAAGCGTCAGGCACGTGAAATTTTGCAAGAAGAAGCTGTTCGTGCAAATTCACCGTTCGTAAATCACCGCTGGTTGGGTGGTATGCTCACCAATTACAAGACCGTTCAGCAATCGATCAAGCGTCTGCGCGAACTCGAAGCGATCACCGCTGAAGGCGCTGAAGGCGTTTCCAAGAAAGAAGCGCTGGTTATGGCGCGCGAACTGGAAAAGCTCAATCGCAGTCTGGGCGGTATCAAGGATATGCCTAATCTGCCGGATGCAATTTTCGTCATCGACGTGGGCTATCAAAAGGGCGCAATCGTTGAAGCCAAGAAGTTGGGTATCCCTGTTATCGGTATCGTTGATACCAATAACTCACCGATCGGTGTGGATTTCGTGATCCCTGGTAACGACGATTCGACTCAGGCAATTCGTTTGTACGCACGCGGTATCGCTGACGCGGTATTGGAAGGTCGCGCACAGGCCTTGAATGAATTGGTTCAGCAAGTAGCTGAAGAGCCAGAACAAGTAGCCTAAGTTTTCTTTAGGCGTTGAAAGGGGCGCAAGCCCCTTTTTTTGTAAGTTTTTTAAGAATTTTTGGAGTTAGTTATGGCAGAAATTACTGCAAGTATGGTTAAGGAATTGCGCGAAGCCACCGGCCTCGGCATGATGGAATGTAAAAAAGCGTTGGTTGAAGCGAACGGTGATTTCAAGGTGGCTGAAGAGCAGATGCGCATCAAGAGCGGTGCGAAGGCCAGCAAGGCTTCTTCACGTGTAACAGCTGAAGGCGTGGTAAGTGCCTTTATCGCTGCGGATGCCAAGTCGGGTGCGGTTGCTGAAGTGAATTGCGAGACTGACTTTGTTGCTAAGAACGATGACTTTGTTGCCTTTGCAAAGAATGTTGCCGAAACGGTTGCAAAGCATAATCCTGCCGATATCGCTGCGTTGTCCGAACTCACGATTGCCAACGGAACCGATACGGTTGAAGAAACCCGCAAGGCGCTGGTAATGAAATTGGGCGAAAATCTGACCGTTCGTCGTATCGAGCGTTACGAAACGACTACTGGCACATTGGCAAGCTATCTGCACGGTAGCAAGATCGGTGTTCTGCTGAATTTCACCGGCGGCGATGAAACTTTGGGTCGTGATATCTGCATGCACATCGCAGCTTCTAAACCTAAATCGGTCGATAGTTCAGGTGTTAATCCTGCGGATATCGAAACTGAACGCCGCATTGCGATCGAAAAAGCACGTGAAGCCGGCAAGGCTGAAGCGATGCTGGAAAAAATCGCTGAAGGTACTGTGCAGAAATTCCTGAGGGAAGTAACGCTGTTGGGGCAGGTTTTCGTTAAGGCTGAAGACGGCAAGCAAACCATCGAGCAACTGTTGAAGGCGCGTGGCGCTTCGGTGTCTGCATTCCAGATGTTTGTGGTCGGTGAAGGCATCGAGAAGAAGGTAGAAGACTACGCGGCAGAAGTTGCTGCAACCATCGCAGCTGCACAAGGATAATTGCCATGAGCGCACCCGTTTATAAACGTATTCTGTTAAAACTTTCCGGCGAAGCCCTGATGGGCGACGACAGTTATGGTATCAATCGCACGGTCATCGAGCGCATCGTTGCCGAGATAGCAGAAGTCGTGGCGATGGGTGTGCAAGTGGCGATGGTCATCGGCGGCGGCAATATCTTTCGCGGTGTGGCGCCTGCCGCAGCGGGAATGGACAGGGCTACCGCCGACTACATGGGGATGCTGGCCACGGTGATGAACTCAATGGCGCTGCAGGATGCGATGAATCGCGCGGGGCTCGATTGCCGCGTGCAGTCAGCGCTGAACCTGGAGCAAGTCGCTGAGCCTTTCATTCGCGGCAAGGCCCTGCGTTATTTGGAAGAAGGCAAGGTCGTCATTTTTGCGGCAGGTATCGGTAGTCCGTTTTTTACCACCGATACGGCTGCAGCTTTGCGCGGCGTGGAAATGAGTGCCGAAGTGGTGATCAAGGCCACCAAGGTGGACGGGATTTATACCGCAGATCCTAAAAAGGATCCGCACGCGGTTCGCTATCAGAGCCTGAGCTTTGATGAGGCGATCAGCAAAAATTTACAGGTGATGGATGCCACTGCGCTGACTTTGTGCCGTGACCAGAAATTGCCTATCATCGTATTTAGCATCTTCAAAGCGGGCGCGTTAAAACGCGTGGTGTTCGGCGAAGGTGAAGGTACGCTGGTGCGTGTTGAGTAGTACTCTCGCAAATACAGGAGAAAGTTGTGATTACTGAAATCAGAAAAGATGCCGAAGCCAGAATGCGCAAGTCGCTGGACGCCTTGCGCGCGGATTTAGGCAAGGTTCGTACCGGTCGCGCACATACAGGTCTGTTGGACCACGTGATGGTGGATTATTACGGCAGTCCGACACTGGTGACGCAGGTGGCCAACATCACGCTGGTCGATGCGCGCACCATCGGTGTGCAGCCTTATGAGAAAAGCATGGTGGGCAAGGTTGAGCGCGCGATCCGCGATGCGGATCTGGGGCTCAATCCCGCAACGAACGGCGAACTGATTCGTGTACCGATGCCGATGCTCACCGAAGAGCGTCGTCGCGATATGATCAAACTGGTCAAGTCAGAAGGCGAAGATGCGAAAATTGCGGTGCGTAATATCCGTCGCGATGCCAATGGCTCTCTAAAGGATTTGCTCAAGAAAAAAGAAATTTCCGAAGACGATGAGCGTCGCGTTCAGGATGATATTCAGAAACTGACCGACCGTTTTGTCTCTGAAATTGACCAGATGCTGGCCGCTAAAGAAGTCGATTTGATGGCAGTGTAATGGCCATTTTGCCCAGTTCCACGCGTGCTATTCCGGATGTGGCTCGTGTGCCGCGTCATATTGCCATCATCATGGATGGTAATGGGCGCTGGGCGAAGCAACGCTTCATGCCGCGCATCATGGGGCATCAGCGCGGCGTGGAATCCTTGCGCGCGGCGGTGCGCGCCTGCCGCGATCTGGGCGTACAATATCTGACCGTTTTTGCCTTCAGCAGTGAGAACTGGCGTCGTCCGGTTGATGAAGTCTCCTTTTTGATGTCGCTGTTCCTGAAAATGCTGGAGCGCGAAGTTGCCAGCCTGCACAAAAACAATATCCGTCTGAAAATCATCGGAGACCGCAGCCGTTTTGATGAAAAGCTGCAAAATACGATGTCGCATGCAGAGTCGCTCACGGCCGGTAACACGGGTTTGACGCTGACCATTGCGGCTAATTACGGCGGACGCTGGGATATGATGGCCGCCGTGCAGCGTTTGCTGAGCGTTCATCCTGAACTTGCGACTTCGTTTACTGAGGATGATCTGCAGCCTTATCTGTCTATGGGGGATGCGCCTGAGCCGGATCTCTTTATTCGTACCGGTGGCGAGATGCGCATCAGCAATTTCATGTTGTGGCAGTTAGCTTATACGGAGTTGTATTTCACCGATACCCTGTGGCCGGTTTTCGATCGGAAAGAACTGGAAAAAGCCATTGCTTCGTATCAAAATCGCGAACGGCGTTTTGGTCGCACCAGTGAGCAACTGGTGGGCGTCCCTGTGCAATCGAATGAAGGAGAGTCGCGTGCTTAAATCCAGAATCATTACTGCCGTCATTCTCCTGCTGTTGCTGTTGGGCGTGCTTTTTACCTTGCCGGTTGCGTGGTGGTCGGCTTTGGTCGTACTGCTTGTGATGCAGGGGACGATTGAGTGGTCGAAATTGGCTAAATTACAGATTATGGGCGCCTATGTCAATGCGGGCCTGACCTTGGCGGCCATGCTGGCTTTACTCTGGTTTGACGCAAATTATAGCGAGCCCGACCGCCTGTTTGTTCATTTGATGATCTATGCCGTTTCCGCATTGTTGTGGTTAATCATCGTGCCGACTTGGATGATCGCATCCTGGCGCATCGAGAGCCCGGTATTGATGGCGGTAGTGGGGTGGGCGCTTTTGATTCCGACGGGGCTTGCGATGCTCGATTTGCACGCCGTGAGTCCCTGGGTCTTGCTGTTGCTGATGGCGCTGGTGTGGGTCGCTGACATCGGGGCCTATTTTTCAGGTCGCAGGTTTGGCAAAAATAAACTGGCGCCCAGCATTAGTCCCGGAAAAACCTGGGAAGGGGTGGCAGGCGCTATGTTCGCTGTGACGATTTATGTGCTGATCGTCTGGTATATCTTCCCGTTCGCCATGCTGCCTATAATTTTGCTGGCGGCCTGGTGGTGGGTGGGACTGGCCGTGATTGGCGATTTGTTTGAATCAGCGATCAAGCGTCAGGCTGGAGTCAAAGACAGCGGAACCCTGCTGCCGGGGCACGGCGGGCTGCTCGATCGTATCGATGCATTGACTTCGACGCTGCCGCTGGCTGCGATGGTGATTCTGTTGGGGCAGTTTAGTTAATATGCAAAACATTACGGTATTAGGTTCAACCGGCAGTATCGGCACCAGTACACTGGATGTGGTGGCGCGTCACCCCGATAAGTACCGGATTACGGCTTTAACGGCTCATCGTCAGATTGACCTGTTGTTTCGCCAGTGCATGCAGTTCAAACCCCGCTTTGCCGTGCTGCTCGATGAGAATTCCGCTGCGCAGTTGCGTGCGCTGCTCTGTGATGCTGGACTTGCGACCGAGGTGTTGTGCGGCGTGGATGCGTTAGAACAAGTGTGCGTGTTGCCGGAAGTCGATGCGGTGATGGCGGCGATTGTCGGCGCGGCAGGCTTGCGGCCTACACTGGCTGCGGCAAAAGCCGGCAAAAAAATTCTGCTGGCCAACAAGGAAACGCTGGTGCTGGCGGGCAATGTGTTTATGGACGCCGTTCGCATCAGCGGGTCGGCCTTGCTGCCGATCGACAGCGAACACAACGCAATTTTTCAGGCCTTGCCGCGCAATTACAGCGGCAATATGGCTGATCATGGCGTGCGACGCATCCTGCTCACCGCATCCGGCGGGCCGTTCCGCAATACGCCGTTATCTGAATTGCAAAATGTCACCCCGGATCAGGCTTGCGCGCATCCCAACTGGACGATGGGTCGTAAAATTTCAGTTGATTCGGCCAGCATGATGAACAAAGGTCTGGAAGTCATTGAAGCGCACTGGCTGTTTAATGCCAGCGCTGATGATATTCAGGTTGTTATCCACCCGCAGAGCGTGATTCATTCACTGGTTGAATACATCGACGGCTCGGTGATCGCGCAGTTGGGGAACCCTGATATGCGCACGCCGATTGCCTATGGCCTGGCCTATCCTGAACGCATCGATTCAGGCGTGGCACCGCTCGATTTGTTCAAGGTAGCCACGTTAAGTTTTGACGAGCCTGACTTTGAGCGCTTTCCTTGTCTGGCGTTAGCCTATCAGGCGCTGCGCACCGCAGGGACGGCACCTGCCGTGCTCAATGCGGCAAATGAAATCGCGGTTGCCGCCTTTTTAGATCATAAAATTTCTTTTTTATCGATACCGCGTGTGATTAATGAGGTGCTCAATCGCTTGCCTGTTAATGTCGTAACGGTCATTGACGATGTGCTGGATGCAGATCTGGCGGCGCGTCGCGCCGCAGAGAACGTCATTTCAACTTTAGTTAAATGATTACGCTGTTATCCTTCGCGGCAGCCATCGCGCTGCTGGTGGTATTTCATGAGTACGGTCATTACTGGGTTGCCCGGCGCTGCGGGGTCAAGGTGCTGCGATTTTCGCTGGGGTTCGGCCCCGTCTTGTACCGCAAGCGTTTTGCCGGTTCCGATACGGAATGGGTGTTGTCAGTGATCCCGCTAGGCGGTTACGTTAAGATGCTTGACGAGCGTGAGGGGGAAGTGCTGCCCGGTGAACTGGACAGGGCTTTCAATCGCAAACCCGTTTTGCAGCGCATGGCGATCGTCGTGGCAGGCCCGGTTGCTAATTTGTTGCTGGCGGTTTTTTTGTATTGGATTTTGTTCGTGCACGGCGTGCCGGGTTTGAAGCCGGTGCTAGGTGAAGTCGTGCAGGGGACGCCCGCTGCCAATGCACAGATGATGGTCGGTGAGACGATCATCCGTATCAACGACGAGCCCATTCCAAGCTGGCAGGAGTTGCGTTGGACGCTTTTGACGCTGGCCCTGCAAAAAGGCGAGGTTGCCGTTGAGGCGCAAACAGCCAGCGGAACCACGGTGCGGCATACCTTGAGTTTGAGCAGTCTCGACGCGCACGACTTAGAGGGCGAGTTTCTCGATAAACTGGGGCTGCATTTAAATCAACCGGCTGTTATGCCGGTCATCGGAAAATTGACTGCCGACGGCATCGCTAAACTGGCGGGCTTGCAGGAATCGGACCTTGTTTTGCGTGCTGACGGAAAAACGCTCGCCAGTTGGAGTGCCCTCGTCGATATTATCCGCACGCATCCCGGTCAGTCTGTTGCGCTTGAAATCCAGCGTGCGGGAAGCGTGCAGACGATTTCGCTGACGCCGCAATCCGTTTTAGAATCAGGCAGAATGGTTGGAAAAATCGGCGCTGCGCCTCGTGTCGATCCTGCGGTAATTGCGGCGATGTTCACCGAGGTGAGCTACGGTCCGGTTGATGCGATCGGACAGTCGCTGAAGAAGACATGGGATACCGCTGCTATCAGTTTGAAAATGCTGGGGAAAATGTTATTGGGCGAAGTGTCCATGAAGAATATCAGCGGGCCGATTTCAATCGCAGATTATGCCGGGCAGTCGGCCCACATGGGGCTGACCGCTTATCTGGGATTTTTGGCGCTGATCAGCATTAGCTTAGGGGTGTTGAATTTACTGCCTGTTCCCTTATTGGATGGCGGGCACTTGCTGTATTATGTCGCTGAATTGATCAAAGGCAGTCCGGTTTCCGAGCAGGCCTGGGAAATCGGTCAGAAGATCGGCATTGCATTACTGGGTACCTTGATGGTTTTTGCCATCTATAATGATATTAATCGCCTCATCTCAGGTTAGTACTAAATGAACAAGACAAAACTGGCAGGAATTCTTTCATTGTTGTTTGCAGCGCCCGCATGGGCGATTAGCCCCTTTACGGTTACCGATATTCGCGTCGAAGGCATACAGCGCACAGAAGCGGGGACTGTATTTAGCTACCTTCCCGTCAAAGTCGGCGAGGTCATGAACGACGAACAGGCCGCTGTCGCGATACGCGCCCTGTATGGCACCGGATTTTTCAAGGATGTACGCCTTGAAGTTGAACAGGGCGTGCTGATCGTACTGGTCAAAGAGCGGCCGTCGATTGCCAGTATTCAGGTGAATGGCGTCAAAGACTTTTCCAAAGATCAACTCAAAGACAACATGAAGTATGCAGGCTTAGCTGAAGCGCGCATCTTTGATAAAGGCGCGCTGGATAAGGCAGTGCAGGACTTGAAGCGCCAGTATGTGGCGCGCGGAAAATACGGCGTGAGCGTGAATGCCAAGGTAACGGAATTGGAACGCAACCGCGTCGGCGTTGTGTTTGACGTGGTCGAAGGAGAAATTTCCAAGATCAAACAGATCAACATCGTCGGAAATAAGGCTTATTCTGAAGCAGATCTGCTCGATTTGATGAAACTTAGCACACCCGACTGGATGAGCTGGATGAGCAAGAACGATCAGTACTCGAAGCAGAAGTTGTCTGCCGATATGGAGTCGATGCGTTCGTTCTACATGGACAGCGGTTTTTTGGAATTCAATATCAATTCCACGCAGATTTCCATTACGCCCGATAAGAAGGATATCTATATCACCATCAATGTCACTGAGGGTGAAAAGTACACGATTTCTAAAGTCGCCGTTTCCGGAAATACGCTGGTTGCTAAGGAAGAGATCGAAAAACTCGTTCAGGTAAAACCGAACGATGCGTTTTCTCGTAAGGCGTTGTCTGAAACCAGTAAGCTGGTTGGTGAACGTCTGGCGGCGGAGGGGTATGCTTTTGCCAACGTTAATGCGATTCCCGATCTGAATAAGGAAAAGCATGAGGTCGCGTTCAATTTTGTAGTGGATCCCGGGCAGCGCGTGTATATCCGCCGCATTAATATCGCGGGCAATACCAAGACGCGCGATGAAGTCATTCGCCGTGAATTCCGTCAGGTTGAAGGTGCCTGGTTTGACGTGACTAAAATTAAAAAATCCAAACAACGCGTTGACCGGTTGAATTTCTTCTCCGAAGTGAATGTTGAAACGCCCGCCGTACAGGGGACTTCTGATCAAATGGATGTGAATGCCTCCGTCAAGGAAAAATCGACGGGTAGTTTTACGGTCGGTGCGGGTATCAGTCAGGGAGAAGGTCTGGTGCTCTCGGGGGGCGTAACGCAGGCAAACTTGTTTGGTAGCGGTAATATGCTCTCAACCCAGTTAAATACCAGCAAGATCAACAAGAACATTTCGGTGTCGTATACCAATCCGTATTATACGGACGAAGGTGTGAGTCGCGGTTTCGATATCTATCAGCGCAACACCAATGCGACCAATACAATCATGAGTCGATATACCTCTGCTACAACCGGCGGTGGCGTGCGCTTCGGGATCCCTATCAGCGAGGATCAAAGTATCTCATTCGGGTTATCTGCTGAAAAATCTACGATTGGTTTGACCGCCCTGAGTCCGTTGTCCTATCAAAATTATGTGACGACCTTCGGCAGTACCAACACAACGGTGCTAGGCACATTAGGCTGGGGGCGCGATAGTCGTGACAGCGCAATCTACACCACTGAAGGTACGGTGCAACGCGCGTATGCAGAGGTTGCTTTGCCGGTGATGGATATGCGCTATTACAAGGTCAATTATGATCAACAGTGGTATTACCCGATTTCATCGGACTTTACCTTGATGCTCAATGGCATGGCCGGCGCAGGTCGGGGGTACGGTGGCAAGCAAATGCCGTTCTTCAAGAATTTCTACGCGGGCGGTAGCGGTTCGGTGCGCGGTTATGAAGCCAACTCGCTAGGACCGCGTGATGCCAATAATTTTTCACTGGGCGGTCAGCGTCGCGTTGCAGCAAGCATGGAAATTATGGCGCCTATTCCGGGTATCAAGGATAAATCGGTTCGTTTGAGCGGCTTTGTCGATGGCGGGGCCGTCTATGGTACCGGTACGCTGCCGGGCAGTGTCGGGATGCGTTATTCGTATGGTGCTGCGGTCACTTGGTTGTCACCGATGGGACCAATGAAATTCAGTTATGGTTTGCCGTTGAATAAACAGGCTGTTGATAAGTTGCAGGCCTTCCAGTTTACTTTGGGTACCATGTTTTAGACGTGTCTGTTCGACTGCCTGTACCGGATAAATATAAAAAGGAACTCACGATGGATACGAAAATGATTAAGTTGGCGTTTATTGCAGCATTGCTGGCTGCAGGTTCTGCTATGGCAGGAGATTTTAAGGTGGGTGTGGTCGATACGGAGCGCGTATTACGCGAATCAGCCCCCGCGGTGAAGGCCGAGAAGAAAATCGAAAAAGAATTTTCCGGACGAGATCAGGAAATCAAGAAAACGATGAGGCAGGCCAAAGATTTGCAGGTGCTGCTGGAAAAGGACGCGAGTACGCTGCCTGAGGCCGACCGGCGCAATAAGGAGCGCGAACTCAATGCGCTTAACGTCAATTTGCAACGCATGCAGCGCGAATTTCGCGAGGATTTGAGTTTGCGCAAAAATGAAGAGTTAGCCGTGGTGCTGGAACGTGCCAATAAGGCCATTCAAATGATTGCCGAAACAGAAAAATTTGATTTGATTTTGCAAGAAGCGGTTTATCGCAATCCTAAGATCGATATTACCGATAAGGTCATCAAAAATCTTGCATCGGACAAAACAGACAACAAGTAACCGATAGCATGGCTTATACATTAGCTCAGATTGCGCAGCAATTAGGCGGGTGCCTGTTCGGTGATGGCGAGGTGCTCATCGATCAAATTTCCACGCTGGAGCGGGCCACGGCCGGTCAGATCAGTTTTCTTACCAACAGTAAATATCATGCGCAGTTAGCGAATACCGGTGCGTCAGCGGTCATACTTGGCGAGGCGGATGCGGATGCGACCGATTTGCCGCGCATTATTTCTGAAAATCCTTATGCCTATTTTGCCCGCGTCTCCGCCTTGCTCAATCCCTCTACTGAGATCAAGCCGGGGGTGCATCCGGCTGCCGTCGTCAGCGAGGGCGCGCAGATAGATCCCTCCGCCTGTATTTGCGCGACGGCGGTGATCGGCGCGGGCGCTGTGATCGGTGCGCATACCCTGATTGGCGAGGGATGCAGCATCGGAGAAAACGTTGTGATTGGTTGTCATGTCAGGCTGTATCCCCGTGTCGTGATTTACCACGATTGTGTGATCGGCGACAATTTGATCGCGCATTCCGGTGTGGTGATCGGCTCCGATGGGTTTGGCATCGCGATGGACGAGGGGCGCTGGCTGAAGATTCCGCAAATCGGTAGGGTCGTGATCGGTCGCGATGTGGAAATCGGTGCGAATACCACCATTGATCGTGGTGCCCTGGACGATACGGTGATCGAAGACGGCGTGAAGCTGGATAACCAGATTCAGATCGCGCATAACGTGCGCATCGGTGCGCATACCGCGATTGCAGGTTGTGTGGGAATTGCCGGCAGTACCACGATCGGCAAGTACTGTCAGATCGGTGGCAGTGCGGGTATCCTCGGACATTTGAAAATCGCGGATCGTGTGGTGATTTCTTCATTTACCCTGATTGGAAAATCCATCCGCGAAGCGGGCTCTTATGCCGCGATTTATCCCTTTGCCAAGACGGACGACTGGCGCAAAAATGCGGTTCATCTGCGTCATCTGGATGAAATGGCGAAACGCTTGAAAACACTGGAGCAAGAGATGTGCTTGCTAAAACAAGAATCACAGAAAGGTAATACAGAATGAGTACTCAGTCCGAGAAGGCCGGCCACGCGATGGACATTCATGCAATTCTTGAAAGCTTGCCGCACCGTTATCCTTTTTTATTGGTTGATCGCGTGTTGTCGGTCGAGCCGGGTAAAAATATCGTTGCGCTGAAAAATGTCACGATCAACGAGCCGTTTTTTCCGGGGCATTATCCGCACCACCCGGTTATGCCCGGTGTGCTGATTATTGAGGCGATGGCACAGGTTGCTGCTTTGCTGTCTTTTCAGAGCATGGAAAAAAAACCGGATGAAAACACAGTGTATTACTTTGCCGGTATCGACGGCGCGCGCTTTAAACGTCCTGTCACCCCGGGTGATCAGCTCATTTTTAAGGTGGAATTGACCCGCAGCATGCGCGGAGTGTACAAATTTAAAGCCATCGCTGAAGTCGACGGGCAGTTGGCGGCTGAGGCTGAACTAATGTGCACGGTTAAGACGGTGGCTTGATGACTCAGTCGAAAATACATCCAAGCGCTATTGTTCATCCGGGTGCGCGTCTTGCCCCTGACGTTGAAGTCGGTGCATACTCGCTGATCGGTGAACATGTCACCATCGGTGCCGGTACGGTGGTAGGTCCCCATGTGGTCATCAACGGTCATACGACGATCGGTGAGCATAACCATATTTTTCAATTTTGTTCGCTAGGCGAAGTGCCGCAAGACAAAAAATATGCAGGTGAGCCGACCAGACTGGAAATCGGCGATCACAATACCATCCGGGAATTCTGTACTTTCAATCTCGGTACTGCTCAGGATGGCGGCGTGACGCGCGTTGGAAATCACAACTGGATTATGGCTTACGTGCATTTGGCGCATGACTGTCAGGTCGGTAATCACACGATTTTTGCCAACAATGCACAGCTTGCAGGTCATGTTGAGGTCGCGGACTATGCGATTCTGGGCGGTTTTACCGTTGTGCATCAGTTTGTTCGTATCGGCGCGCACATCATCACCGGCATGGGCACGATTCTGCTCCAGGATGTGCCGCCCTTTGTGCTGGTTTCCGGCAATCCGAGTGCGCCGCACGGTATTAATTCCGAAGGCCTTAAACGACGCGGTTTTTCAAGTGCGTCGATTATGGCCATCAAGCGAGCTTACAAGGTCTTGTATAAGTCAGGTTTAAGTCTGCTCGAGGCACAGACTGCCATCGCAAAAATGGATCAGGCCGAGTTGCAGCCTCTGGTCGATTTTCTGGCGAGTACTCAGCGCGGCATCGTTCGGTAGTCGGGTATGATTCAGAAAAAACTTGTCATCGGTATCGTCGCAGGCGAGGCCTCAGGTGACCTGCTCGCAAGCCATTTGATGGTGGCCCTTAAACTGGCTCGTCCGGATATCGAGTTTGTCGGTATTGGCGGGCCTAAAATGCAGTCTGCAGGTATGCAAGTTTTGTTTCCGATGGAAAAACTCGCGGTATTCGGCTATGTCGAAGTATTGCGCCATTATCGTGAAATTACCGGTATCCGGGCTAAGTTGCGCGCGTACTTTCTGGCACATCGTCCGGCTTTGTTCATTGGTATTGATGCGCCTGACTTCAACCTTGATCTGGAACAGGCGCTCAAAGGACACGACATTCCAACCGTGCACTATGTCAGTCCTTCTATTTGGGCGTGGCGCGGCGAGCGCATCAAAAAAATCAAGCGGGCCGTGACGCACATGCTGGCACTCTTTCCGCATGAGCCAAAACTGTACCGGGATGCCGGAATTTCTGTGGATTATGTCGGCCATCCTTTAGCGGATATGTTGCCCGATTCGCCCAATCGAGACCGGATGCGGGAGTCGATGCGCCTTCCGCTGTCAGCGAGGGTATTTGCTTTTCTGCCCGGTAGCCGTCAGTCTGAGGTGAAACAACTGGCTCGTTTGTATATCGAAACGGCTAAGCTGATCTTGCAGCAGGAGCCGGAAGCGCGCTTTCTGGTGCCGCTGATTAGTCGCGAAACGCGGACTATTTTTGAGCAGGCTATTTACGATTGCGATGCGGAAGACTTGCCATTTGTGCTGTTGTTCGGCCATGCGCAGGACGCTATGATTGCGGCCGATATTGTGCTGGTGGCCTCAGGCACTGCAACGCTCGAATGCGCCCTGCTCAAACGCCCCATGGTGATTACTTATCGTTTGAATCCGATGACCTGGCGGATGATGAAGCGTAAAAGCTACCTGCCTTACTTCGGCTTGCCCAATATTTTGTTCGGGCGCTTTGTCGTGCCCGAACTAATACAGGACGATGCAACTCCTGAAAATCTCGCACAGGCGTTGCTCAACTTGCTGAACGATAAGGATGCTATCGCGCAGCTGGAAGGTGTTTTTTCTGAGCTGCATGCCACGCTGCGCCAGAATACCAGTGAGAAAGCCGCCGCTGCAATCCTGCCCTATCTCCCCGCAGTCTGATGCCGCTCTTCAGCTCAGGCGAGATGGCGTTAAATGATGAAAAATTCACACTGATCTGTGGTGTGGATGAGGCGGGGCGAGGGCCGTTGGCCGGACCCGTGAGCGCGGCGGCGGTAATTCTTGACCCGAATAATCCCATCCCCGGCCTGAATGATTCGAAAAAACTTAGCGAAAAACAGCGTGAAAAATTAGCGTCGCTGATCCGCGAATGCGCGCTGGCCTGGGCCGTGGCCTATGCAACAGTGGAGGAAATTGACCGGCTCAACATCCTGCAGGCGACGCTGCTTGCGATGAGGCGTGCAGTGCAGGCCTTGCAGGTTCAGCCGCAGCTTGTATTAGTCGACGGTTTGTACTGCCCTGATACGGGGATTGCCAGTGAGGCGATTGTTAAGGGTGACAGCAAGGTCGCCGCCATTTCTGCTGCGTCCATACTGGCAAAAACAGATCGAGATGCACTGATGTTGCAGCTCGATGAGCAGTATCCGCACTATGGATTCGCACTGCATAAGGGCTATCCAACCGCCGCGCATCTTGCCGCTTTGCAGGCGCACGGCGTCAGTGTTGTTCATCGCAGGAGTTTCAAGCCAGTCCGCGTGCTGATTGAGCGCGACTGAACATATAAAGGGTCAGCAGACTCATCTGATCAAGGCTAGAATACCAAACTCACATTTTCCGGAGTTCGACTGCTTTGGCTACTATCCTCCCTCAGGGCGCGAGCATTTTCGACAAGCATGTAGAAAACGAATACATTCGTTTCGATAAATTGTCTGCACTGGTCATCGATGACATTAGTTCGATGCGACATGCGATACGCACGCAATTACAGTCGATCGGAATGAATTCTGTTGGTGTGGCAGTCAATGCACATGAAGCCTTGGAGTTGATCGGGCTGAATACCTATGATGTGATCTTGTGCGATTACAACTTGAATAAGTCGAGCTCCGGCCAGCACTTCTTAGAATATCTGCGCAACGAAAATATTCTCAGTGCTACCACGTTGTTTATCATGCTAACCGCTGAAACGGAATACAGTTTTGTGGCCAATGCGGTTGAATTTATCCCAGACGACTATTTGCTCAAACCCTGTTCTGAGGCGAAGTTGCGTTCACGACTGGAACGTCTGATAGACCGGCGCACTTATCTAATGCGGGTGCTCAAAGCGATGGATATCCGTCGCTACGATGTGGCGATCCATGAGTGTAATAAGTTGCTCGCAACGGCCGCAGACGACCGGCGCAGGATGGATGTGTTGCGGCGCAAGGCTGAAGCTCAGTTAAAACTAGAAGAATATACCGCGGTGCTCGATACCTATGCGCGGGCCGCAACCATCCGGGCGGATACCCCGTGGATACTGCTGGGCATGGCACGTGCGCATTACGCGCTCGGCGATTCTGCGCAGGCGTCCACTCTCGCCAGTGAACTGATCGATAAAAATAAGAGTTATGTCGCAGCTTATGAGCTGCTGGCAAAAATTCGCCTGGAAGCAGACGACGAAGAGGGTGCTTTTGATCTGCTCTTACGCTCCTCCGCAATTTTGCCCAGTGCAAAGCGACTCCGTTCTGTAGCGCAAGCGGCCTTTTTGTTAGGGAGGCTTGACGAAGCCAAAGCGAACGCGGAGGCGGCAATTCAGTTGTCTACAGGTTCGATGGTCGAGAGGTCGGGGGACTACCTGTCGCTTGCTCAGACGCTGGTGGATATGGGAGACCATAAGTCGGCCATGCTCACGCTGGAGAAAAATGCCCGCAAACATGGCGATGAAGGGATATTCGGTGTGGCAAAGGGCGCCATACTCGCCCAGGCTTATTTCGATGCCGGTGAACGCGAAAAGGCAAAAAAATTGATGGATCGTTCGATTTCCCTGCTGGCCAGCCGTAAAAACAGCTTTGTGATGACGGCATTGGGGAAAGCCGCGCTTAAGGTGGGTGACGTCATTCTAGGTTTGAAGTTATTAACCAAGGCCATTCAGTGCAGCGGTAAGGATGAAATGCGCATCGCGCGATACGTCAAAAAATCCATGGTAGACACTGGGCAAAAAGACAAGGTGGAGGATGTCATCGATGGCGGACGCAAGCGGATTTTACTGCTGCTCGATGAGGCAACTAAGCTGATGCGAACTGCGCATTTCGAGGAGGCTAATCAAATGGTTGTTGAGGCACTCGATATTCAGGAAGAAAATATTGAAACGCTGATGACGGCAGCGCAGTTACATTTGTTGTGGTTAAAGCACGGGGGGCTGGATGACAAGATTATGGCACGCGCCAAGAACTATTTGTCGATGCTGGATAAACTCGTGCCAAACAATCAGAAGGTGATGAATTTCTATCGATTTTTTAATGAGATTGCGAGCAAATAAATGGAAAAAACCTTGTCTGCACTGGTTGTTCATGACATTAAAAATGCCTTGGCCTTGCTGGAAATCGATCTTGAGCAATTGATACACCGCGAGAATGCGCCGACTGAAGGGCTCCGGGCGTATCGGCGCTGTGTCGATTTGAAGAGCCGCCTGATCAGTTTCTTAACGCTTTATAAGCATGACCAATCGGGGCTACAACCGCTGAGGCAGGAAGTCGTTTTGCTCGAATTCATCGAAGATTTGGTTCGCAACAGTCAATCCGGCATGGCGGCAGAAAGTCACCACGGTCACAAAATTACCGTGAGCATTGATTACGAGAAGATGAAGATGGGCAGCATGGCGACAGCGTGGCTGGATGAGAATCTGGTGGAGTTGGCGATGGAGTCCGCAATCAATAATGCGATTCGTTATACGCATCACCGGGTTGGCGTATGGGTTGAGCAAACCCCGGACGCGCTGATTTTAAACGTGCAGGACGATGGCGTCGGGGTAGGTGTCGTCGGTGAACTCGTACAGCGTAATGTTCCTGATCAGTCATCCTCGACAGGGCTGGGATTGGCTTTATGCAAGGCGGTGGCTGAAGCGCATGGCGGTGGAGAGGTACGACTGGGTAATGTCGCAGGGGGGGGGGCGCTGTTTTCAATGACGTTGCGCTCTACTTCATGAGCATGCGCCGCTTGGAGCATATTTTTTAGAATCCTAAGCTTTCTAGTAGATCGTCCACCTGATCCTGATTAGTCACCACATTGTGGTTGTTCTGGTTAATCACAGGGCCGTTTTCCAGGCTGCTGTCGGGTTCTGAACTGCCTTCTATAGGCGAATTTTCCAGTAACAGACCGAGCAATTGTCGTTCCATGTTTTGTGTCAAATCGATAATTTTTTTGATGACTTGACCTGTTAAATCCTGAAAGTCCTGCGCCATCATAATTTCTATCAGATAACCATTGGCCGTGCGGGTTTTGTCCGGCAGGGTTTGCAGAAAGCCTTTATTGCGCATGACCAATGTTTTGAATTCATGAGGGCTTAATTTTCCTGCCAGCAGCAGATCCCATTGCTGATCCAGTTGTTGTGATTCTGCCTCCAGATTTTGCACCAGGGGTTGTACAGCCTCCGTGGCATTGAGCACCCGTTCGGCGGCTTGCTGTGTGAGTGTTGCTACATAATTCAAGCGGTCGCGGGCATCGGGAATTGAGGAGGCAACCTGTTCGATGTGTGTGTTTAAACCCAACTCCCGCAGCGTGTCGTGCAAGGTTCGGGTGATTTGTCCCAGCTGATTAATCAAACGGGTAGGCGCGGCCTCGGCCGGTTCGATAACGGCAGGCTTGTTATTCGCCAGTATGCTTTCAAACAGCAATTCAAGATCTTCGTCGTTCGATTCGTTCATGTTTGTTATGCCCGCGTTCACTTGTTCAAACTTTGAAATATTTTTTTCAGCTTTTCATCCAGTGTTGAGGCGGTGAACGGCTTGACTACATAACCTGAGGCGCCCGCTTGAGCGGCTTCAATGATATTTTCGCGCTTGGCTTCTGCGGTGACCATCAGAACGGGCAGATGGCGTAGCTTGGTATCCGCACGAATCTCACGCAATAGTTCAATCCCGGTCATATTGGGCATATTCCAGTCTGATACGACGAAATCATATGTGTCTGCACGTAATTTTTTCAATGCATCGACGCCGTCTTCAGCCTCCTGAACATTAGCAAAGCCAAGTTCTTTGAGTAAGTTTTTGATGATGCGGCGCATGGTGGAAAAATCATCCACGACCAAAAATTTAGTATCTTCAATTCCCATGAGAGCCCTTTTGCAGCGCGTACGCAGTCTTTAGCTGTCGTAAAGCAGTGATGCCTGTTCAGGCTTCAGTTGAACCCAGAGAGGTGGTGTTGAAACCGCCATCGACATAAGTGATTTCGCCGGTAATGCCGCTGGCCAGATCGCTGCACAGGAAGGCGGCGGCGTTGCCTACTTCTTCGGCCGTAACGTTACGTTTAAGTGGCGCGTGTTTTTCGTTGTAACCCAGCAGTTTCCCGAAATCAGCAATGCCCGCTGCTGCCAGTGTACGGATTGGGCCGGCCGATATGCCGTTTGCGCGGATACCGCGTGCACCCAGCTGCATCGCGAGATATCGCACGGACGCTTCAAGGCTGGCTTTGGCCATGCCCATCACGTTGTAATGCGGCATAGTGCGTACGGCGCCCAGATAGCTTAATGTTAAGATGGCCGCATTGCGTCCCTCCATCATCGGCAGTGCAGCTTTGGCCATAGCAGGAAAACTGTAGGAGCTGATGTCGTGGGCAACGCGGAAGGCTTCGCGGCTGAAGCCGTCGAGAAATTCACCTTCGAGTGCTTCGCGCGGCGCAAAGGCGATCGCATGCACAAAACCGTCAAAACCGTCCCAGTGCTGCTTCAAGTTGATAAACAAGTTGTTGATGTCCTCGTCGGAGGCGACGTCGCATTCAAACACCAGTTCACTGTTAAATTCGCGGGCTAATCCTAAAACGCGCTCGCGCACGCGTTCTCCCTGATAGGTGAACGCTAGTTGCGCGCCTTCACGGTGCATCGCAACGGCGACGCCATAGGCAATGGAGCGCGTGCTGATCATGCCGGTAATCAAAATGCGTTTGTTGGCCAAAAATCCCATGTGTACTCCTTCAGGTTGGTCAAAAGTGGGCGAATTATAAAGCAATTGAATGTCGCGCATCGGGCGTATGCAATCGTATATAATCCTGAGTTGTTCAATTTCAGGTCTTTTTTCATGCTGGAAGTCAGCAATCTTGCTTGTAGTCGCGGTGATCATCGCCTGTTTTCGGGATTATGCTTTGCGCTGTCGCCGGGGCAGATCATGCAGGTTCAGGGCGCGAATGGCAGCGGAAAGACCAGCTTGTTGCGTACCCTGTGCGGTTTTATTTCCCCTGATGAGGGCTGTATTTCCTGGGGGGGCACCGATGTGCGCGAACTGGCTGAGGATTATTTTGCCCAGATGATGTATTTGGGGCATTTGAATGCCATCAAGGATGAATTGAGCGCGCTTGAGAATCTGCGTATTTCGGCGGGGTTGTCGGGCATGGAACTGAGTGAGGCGGATGCCATTGCCGCCTTGCGACGCATGGGGATCAAGGGGCGCGAGCGGTTGCCGACTAAGGTGCTCTCACAAGGGCAGCGCCGCCGCGTTTCGCTGGCGCGTCTGCTGGTGAATGATGCCAGGCTGTGGGTGTTGGATGAACCTTTGGCCGCTTTAGATGTCGGAGCGGTGGCGTTGATCGGGGAATTGATCCGCGAACATTTGGCAGGGGGGGGGATGGTTATTTTTACCACCCATCAGCCGCTGGTCGTGGCGGGTATGGAGATGCGCAGTCTGTCGTTGTCATGAAGAAATTATCGTTATTTTCTTTATTGTTGCTGGTTATACGTCGTGATCTCGTGCTGGCGATGCGTCGCCGCGCGGACGTACTGACGACACTGTTCTTTTTTGTCATGGTGGTGAGTTTGTTTCCATTGGGTGTCGGTCCAGAAATGGATATGTTGCGCAAAATGGCACCCGGTGTTTTGTGGGTAGCAGCCTTACTCGCATCAATGTTGTCGTTGGGCAGATTGTTCTCGGCAGACTATTTGGATGGTACGCTAGAGCAAATGCTGCTCGCGCCCCAGTCATTGTCGGTGCTGGTGCTGGGTAAAATGGCCTCACACTGGATGGTGTCGGGTTTGCCGCTGGTCTTGATGACGCCGGTGCTGGGTTTGCAGTTCGATATGTCGGTTGAAGCGATCGGCGTGTTGATGTTGAGTTTGCTTTTGGGTACGCCCATATTGAGCATGGTCGGTGCAATCGGTGCCGCGCTGACCTTAGGTTTGCGAGGCGGCGGCGTGCTGCTCTCCCTGCTGGTGCTGCCTTTATGTATTCCGGTGCTGATTTTTGGCACCGGTGCGGTGCAGGCGGTGACCAGCGGTTTGAATGTGTCGTCTCATCTATCTTTGATGGGCGCATTGCTGGTGTTGGCGCTGGCCTTTACCCCCTGGGTGACGGCACAGGCATTAAGAATTTCGATGGAGTAATGTATGGCAATTAACTGGTTTAAATACTCAGCACCGACCACCTTCTATCCGCTCGCCGGCAAGTTGATTCCCTGGTTCGCGATATCCTCAGCGATCCTGTTTGCGGTCGGCTTGTACATCGGCTTTGTCGTGGCGCCTAGTGATGCTACGCAGGGCGAGTTTTATCGCATCATCTTTATTCACGTGCCATCTTCGATTATTTCGATGTTTTTGTATCTGATCATGGCAGGTTATGCTGCGCTTGGCCTAATCTTCAACACGCGGCTATCTTCGATGATGGCCAGCGCGATAGCGCCGACCGGCGCTTTGTTTGCCTTTATTTCGCTCTGGACCGGTGCCCTGTGGGGAAAACCGATGTGGGGCGCGTGGTGGGTCTGGGATGCGCGCCTGACCTCGGAACTGATCTTGTTGTTCCTGTACCTCGGATTTATCGCGCTGCACGCCTCGATTGATGATCCTCGTCGGGCTGACCGCGCAGCAGCCTTGCTGGCGATCGTCGGTTCCGTGAACGTGCCTATCATTTATTTCTCGGTTAAATGGTGGAACACCTTGCATCAAGGCTCAACCATTAAGTACTCGGGTACCTCAATGCACATCGCGATGCAACAGGCGATGTTCACCATGCTGGCTGCCTGCTGGCTGTATGCGATTGCGATTGCGTTGATGCGGGTGCGCAGCATCATCCTCGAACGTGAAAAAAATACCAAATGGATCACTGAATTGGCGGAGGTTAAGTAATGGGACTGGACATCTGGATGAGAGAAAATCCGCTTACCTATATCTGGGTGGGCTCTTACGCAGTTGCTTTTATCATCTTCGCGGTTGAAATCGCGATGGTGATACATAAACGAAAAATTACCCTGCAGCAGGTGCGCCTGATGCGTGAAGCTTCGGAAGAGGAATAAGATGAAACCGCGTCAGAAAAGAATTTTATACATTGTGCTCGCGATTGCTGCGGTAGGGCTTGCGGTAGGTTTAGTGCTCAATGCGCTCAAAGATAACGTCAGTCTGTATTTTACGCCGACTCAGGTTTACAACAAGGAGGCACCGCAGGGACGTAGTTTTCGTATTGGCGGGCTGGTCGAAGAGGGCAGTATAGAGCGCCAGAAGGACGGGCTAACCGTGCATTTCATGATTACCGACTTAAAACAAAAATTGCCGGTCGTCTATAAAGGCATCCTGCCCGACTTGTTCAAGGAAGGTAAGGGGGTTGTCGCGCAAGGAAAGATGGAGGCGGATGGCGTGATGCACGCCTCAGAAGTGCTGGCCAAGCACGATGAAAACTACATGCCGCCTGAAGCTGCCGATGCATTGAAGAGGGCGGAAGCCGCCTCTGCAGTCAGCGCCCCTGCTACCAAATAATTGTTGAAAGATCGTACATGATTCCAGAACTAGGTCATTTTTCTCTCATTGTCGCGCTGTGTCTGGCGATCGTCTTAGGTGTGCTGCCCATAGTGGGCGCTGCGCGCAACAATCCTGTCTTGATGGGGGTTGCGCGACCTTTGGCTTACGGGCAGTTGCTTTTTATCGGACTTGCGTTTGCCACGCTAGCCTATGCCTTTTTGGGCAACGATTTCTCTGTCTTGTATGTCGCGCAACATTCGAACTCTCAATTGCCCGGGCAATATCGTTTTGCGGCGATCTGGGGCGGGCATGAGGGCTCGCTCTTGCTGTGGGCCTTGCTGCTATCGGTTTGGACCGCTGCGGTTGCGATGTTTAGCCGTCATTTGCCTGAAGAGATGGTCGCACGTGTGTTGGGCGTGATGGGATTGATTTCGGTCGGATTCCTGATGTTCATGTTGTTCACCAGCAGTCCGTTCGATCGCCTGTTGCCGGCGGCTGCCGATGGTCGCGATCTGAACCCTCTGTTGCAAGATCCGGGGCTGGTAATTCATCCGCCGATGCTCTATATGGGCTATGTCGGGTTCTCCGTGGCGTATGCTTTTGCGATCTCAGCCTTGCTAGGTGGAAAGCTTGATGCAACCTGGGCGCGCTGGTCGCGTCCTTGGACGACGGTGGCGTGGGTGTTTATGACCATCGGCATTGCGCTGGGCAGCGGCTGGGCCTATTACGAATTGGGCTGGGGCGGCTGGTGGTTCTGGGATCCGGTCGAGAACGCCTCGTTCATGCCATGGTTGCTAGGCACGGCCCTGATTCATTCGCTGGCCGTAACTGAAAAGCGCGGCGCATTCAAAAGCTGGACGGTGTTGCTGGCGATCGCGGCGTTTTCGTTTAGCCTGTTGGGTACCTTCCTCGTGCGCTCCGGTGTGTTGACCTCGGTACACTCGTTCGCCGCCGACCCTAAGCGTGGTATCTTTATTTTGAGTTTTCTAGTGCTGGTGATCGGTGCTTCCTTGCTGTTGTTCGCCTGGCGTGCACCTAAGGTCGGTTTGGGCGGCAAGTTCGATATGCTGTCGCGCGAGTCCTTGCTGCTGTCAAATAACGTGTTGCTGTCGGTTGCCTCGGCTTCCGTCTTTATCGGTACGTTGTATCCTCTGTTCATGGATGCCTTAGGTTACGGAAAACTCTCGGTCGGTCCGCCGTACTTCGAAGCCGTTTTCGTGCCGCTGATGATGCCGATGGTGTTCATGATGGGCTTAGGGCCACTGGCGCGCTGGAAAAAAATGGCCGTGCCTGATCTAGCGCAGCGTGTGAAATGGGCGTTTGCCAGTTCGCTGGTATTGGCCTTGCTGCTGCCACTCTTGATGGGTCGTTTTTTGTCGCTGGAATCGAACAAATGGTCGCCGATGATCGTGTTGGGGCTGTTGATGGCGTTCTGGATTATCGCGACCCTGTTCGTCGGCTTGCGCCAGCGCTTATCAGGGCAGGGCGCATTCATGGCGCGGGTGCGCAAGCAAAGCATGAGCTATTACGGTATGCAACTGGCGCATTTGGGTGTGGCGTTGTTTATCATCGGCGTAACGCTGGTGAAGGGGTATGAAACCGAACGCGATGTGCGCATGAATGTCGGCGACACCGTGATGGCGGGTGGCTATGAGTTCCGTTTCAACGGCGTGACTGAGACTGAGGGGCCTAATTATGTTGCCGGTGTCGGCCATGTCACGGTCAGTCATGACGGCAAAATTGTCGGTGAATTGACCCCTGAAAAACGTCAGTACAATGTCTCCGGTATGCCGCTGACGGAAGCTGCGATTCAGACCGGCGTGTTCCGCGATCTGTATGTGTCGCTGGGCGAGCCTATTCCGGAATCGGAAGGTGCGTGGGCGGTGCGCGTTTATATCAAACCATTTATCGACTGGATATGGGCTGGCACGCTGTTGATGGCGCTGGGCGGTATGCTGGCCGTGTCTGATCGTCGTTATCGCATCCACAAGAAGGCGGGGAAAATTGCACGGTCTTCCGCAATTGATCAAGGAGTCGCATCATGATGCGTTTCATTTTACCGTTTGTGATTTTTCTGGTCTTGTCGGTGTTCTTATATAAGGGCCTAGGGCGCGATACGCGCGAAGTACCTTCGCCGCTGGTCGGGAAAGCTGCGCCTGCTTTTGTATTGCCACTATTGCATGAGCCGGAAAAAAAGTTTTCACCTGAAGAGATGAAAGGCAAAGTCTGGCTGCTCAATGTCTGGGCTTCCTGGTGTGGTGCCTGCAAGGACGAGCATCCTATTTTGATGGAATTGTCCCGTCAGAATATCGTGCCTATCGTGGGGCTGGATTACAAGGATAAGGCTGTCGACGGTGAAATGACATTAAAGCGCGCGGGTGACCCGTATTCTCTGGTGATCGCGGATCTTGATGGCAAAGTTGGCTTCGATTACGGCGTATATGGCGTACCGGAAACCTATGTGATCGACAAGCAAGGAATGATTGCCTACAAGTTGATCGGCGCGCTGACTGCACAGAATTTGCGCGATACAATTTTGCCGAAGGTCGCGGAGTTACAAGCCAAATGAGATACCTTTCAATTTTGCTGTTTTGCCTATTGCCGGCGATGTCATTTGCCGGCGTTGCAAAGGACATCGCAGATGATCCTGTGATGGAGCGCCGCATGATGCTGCTGGCTGAAAAAGTGCGCTGTCTGGTGTGTCAGAGTGAGCCGGTGTCCAATTCGCATTCGGACTGGTCGAAAGATGTGCGTCAAATCATGCGCGAGAAAATGCAGGCCGGGGCCACCGATCAGGAAATACTCGATCTGCTTGTTGAGCGCTTCGGCAAGTCGGTGTTGTTTGATCCGCCGGTCGATAAGGAAACCATGCCATTGTGGTCGGCGCCGTTCATCTTGCTGCTGTTGGGCGGGGCGGGATTGTTTTATCAGTTGAGACGTCGCAAAGGACAGGTCGTTGACGTTGAACTGTCTGCACAGGAACAACTGCGCGCCTGCGCCTTACTCAATGATCCCGATTTGAATGATGCACCTGAACCACACAAGGATACACACGCATGACCCTATTCTGGATAATCTGTGCAGCGCTGCTGCTCGTGGCGCTGCCTTTTGTCATCTGGCCGCTGTGGCGCAAGCACGCAGCGAACAATGATGTGCTGCGTGATGCAGCTAATTTGGAAATCCTGCGCGATCAGGCCGATGAGCTTCAGGCTGATCTCAATAACAGCTTACTCACGCAGGCGTCCTTCGAGCAGGGGCGTCGCGAATTGCAGGCGCGTTTGATAGAAGAAGTTAAAACGACCGCGGTGCCGCAGGCGGTGGTTCGCAATCCGGCACGGTTGCTGGCGATTGTGCTGGCGTTGCTGATTCCGCTTGGCAGTGTCTTGCTCTATCTGCAAATAGGTAGTTTGAAGGCCATGCAGCCGCAGCAGATACAAGGCGAAGGCGCGGAAGGGTTTGGGGTTTTACGCTCTGAAGCGGCTTTGCAGGAGTTGGAGGCGAAGCTTGTGAAACTGCCGGAAAATCCAGATGGCTGGCTGATGCTTGCGCGCTCCTACACCGAACTGCAGCGCTATGCGGATGCCGTTCGTGCCTACGGCGAGTTAGTCAAACTGGTGCCGAATGAGTCGCAACTTTGGACAAATTATGCTGATGCGATGGCGATGAACAACAATCAGTCGCTGCTGGGCGAGCCGACCAAATTCATCAGCAAGGCACTGCAACTCGATCCGGAAAATACTACCGCGTTGGCGCTGGCGGGCTCATCCGATATGGAACGCGGTGATTATGTGTCGGCGATCACGCACTGGCAGAAGCTGGTCACTCTGTTGCCGCCGGACTATCCGCAAATCCAGATGATCCATGACGGGATTAATCAGGCGCGCGAATATCTGTCTCAGCAAAAGGGGGGCAAGGAGATGCTGGCTAAATTGCCGGCGGCTAATGCACCTGAAAAAGTGGCGGCCAACCCGGCTGTTGCAATTACCGGGCGCGTCACTTTGAGTCCAGCTTTGCTGGCTAAAGCGTCACCTACCGATGTTGTCTTCATCCTGGCGCGTGCAGCCGAAGGCCCTAAAATGCCGCTCGCGGTGATACGCAAGCAGGTTAAAGATTTGCCGATGGAGTTTACACTCGACGACAGCATGGCGATGCAGCCGCAATTGAAACTCTCGGGTTTCGACAAGGTCGTGGTGCTGGCACGGGTGTCAAAATCGGGCACGCCGATGGCGCAAACTGGCGATCTGGAAGGGTCCGCCGGTGTCGTTAAGCCTGGCACTAAGGGTTTAAATATCACGATTGACAGTACAGTGAAATAGTACTGGTGCATTTAAGGGCGGCATCCTTTATATTTGGGGTGCCGCTTTTTTACGGGCGTAGGTTTTACACGAATTTGTGTGGTCGCCTCAATCCGTGATCGCGCCCATTTAAGGGGTATGACGGGGTGTAAAGTACCTAAATGTCAGCCGTGCACGAGACAATAACCTACGTTGCATATAGTTATTGACAGCGTGTGGTTGGGTGCTGGAGAATACAGCCTGTTGTACAAACTTAAACCCATGGGAGGGATTCACAGATGAAAAAAGCATCATACTTGTTGCTCGCAATTTTTGGTTTGATCAGTTTTTCTGCACAAGCAGATGTTACGACTGCCGAGCAAGCTGCCACGCAATATTCTTTGTTTGCAAAGTCGACTCTGTCGGCTGATGACGGTAAAGAATTCTATACTCGCAAGCAAATGGTTAAGGGTAAAGATTTGGCCTGTTCAACTTGCCACACAGATAATCCTGCAAACAAGGGCAAGCACAATGAATCCGGCAAAGAAATTCAGCCTATGGCGCCTTCTGCGAATCCAAAACGTTTTTCTGACCTGAACGAATCTGCTAAGGGTTTCACTAAGCATTGCAAACAAGTTTACGGTAAAGATTGCTCTGCCAAAGACAAAGGCAATTTCATTGCTTATGTGCTGACATTCAAGTAATTCGACGTTGTTGTTGAAAACCCCCTCAGGCCCAAGCTTGAGGGGGTTTTTATTTACGGGGTTAAAAATGCCAAGAGACTGTTTTGTCTATGGTTCAATCCGGTAAGGATCTAGCGTGACCGATTCTAACGTGGTTCCACTCAGGATTAATTGTCCTTCCAGTCGGCTGTTGCCGGTTTCGCTAAATTCAAACTGGTAGGTACGGCGTATTACGCGTCGGCCCTGTTTGTCACGTGCAATCCGGATTTTGATATTCTCGACCGTATCGTCGAGAAACTGCAGGTTGGCATCCTGACAGACTTGTCTGCCATAGTTTCTGGCCGCGTCCAGTGCGCCCATACTGTCGAACCAGTACCAGGCAACAAGGGCGAAGATGAGCAGTGCAGCGAAGATGTCCATGGGGTTTTAGCCGTTAAAAATTCGACTCAGGCGCACCTATTGGTAACGCAATGCTTCGATCGGATCCATGCGGGCGGCTTTTCTGGCGGGATAAAAACCGAAGAAAATTCCCACGGTCGCCGCCACGCCAAAAGCGACTAGCACCGAATTTCCCGAGATAATCACCAGCGTTCCGGTCAGCGCCTCGGTCAGTAGTGCACCGCCAACGCCCAACAGCAGACCAATCAGACAGCCAGCCACAGAAATGATGATGGCTTCGAGGAGAAACTGCAGCAGAATGTCGCGTTCACGCGCGCCGATCGCCATGCGGATGCCGATCTCGCGGGTGCGTTCTGTGACCGAGACTAACATGATGTTCATGATGCCGATGCCGCCGACCAGAAGCGAGACCGAGGCGATCGCCCCCAACAGCATCGACATGATGCGGGTGCTCTCTGCGGCTGAATTGGCGACTGCAGTGAGGTTACGCAGCGAAAAATCGTTGTCAGCATTTTCACGGATGCGGTGGCGTTGACGCAGCAGGCCTGTCATGGCTGCTTCCACTTCCGGCATCACGTCCAGCCCCGTCGATTGCACCATGATCATGCGCACGGTGCCGGGAAAGCGGATACCGAACACGTTACGCTGCGCGGTGGTTAACGGAATGATAATGGTGTCATCCTGATCGCGGCCATCCATGCCCTGACCCTTGCTCGCTAACACCCCTAAAATGATAAAAGGACTTTGCTTGATACGGATGGTTTTGCCGAGCGGATTGTCATCGCCGAACAGGTTTTGTGCGGCAGTTTGGCCTATCAGCGCCACACGGGTGGCCGAGCGCACATCGGAGGCGGTAAACGCCGCACCGCTGACGACCTGCCAGGCGCGCACATCTAAGTAGGCTGGTGTCGTGCCGATAATGGCGGTATTCCAGTTGGCCGGTCCGTAAACGACCTGCGCATCGCCCGGATTGATCGGGGCGACCGCCTGCACGCCGGGCAATTCGGCAATGGCGGCCGCATCGTTCACCGTCAACGTCAGCGCGCCGCCGCTGCCGGTACGTACGCCGCCGGCCTGTGTGCTGCCGGAGAGCAAAATGAATAGATTGCTGCCCATCGCGCTAATCGATTGTTTGATGGCATATTGCGCACCCTGTCCGATCGACATCATCAGCACGACGGCCGCAACCCCGATGACCATCCCTAACATGGTCAGCACCGTGCGCATACGGTTCGCCCCCATTGCGCGCCACGCTTCGCCCAGCATCGCTAGTGTCATGACTGATGCTCCGTTGCTTGATCGCTGATGATGCTGCCGTCGTAAAAGCGCACCTGGCGTTTGGCGTGGCTGGCGATGTCGGCCTCGTGGGTAACCAGCACGATGGTGATGCCTTCGAGATTCAATTCACTGAACAGCGCCATGATTTCGATGCTGGTGTGGCTGTCCAGATTGCCGGTCGGCTCATCCGCCAGTAGCAGGCGCGGGCGGTTGATCAGGGCGCGTGCGATGGCAACCCGTTGTTGTTGTCCGCCGGAAATCTGATTGGGCAGTGAATTCGCTTTATCGGCCAGTCCAACGCGCGTGAGCAATTCATGCGCGCGCTGCGACCGTTCTGCATGCTCGATACCTGCGTAGATCAGCGGCAGGGCGACGTTGTCGAGCAGCGTCATGCGCTGCAACAAATTAAACCCTTGAAATACGAAGCCTATGGTTTGGTTACGCAGCAGTGCCAGCTCGTCGCGACTGAGTTCTGCGACCGAGCGGTTGTTGAGTTGATACTGGCCACCGGTGGGCTCATCAAGGCACCCTAGTATATTCATGAAGGTCGATTTGCCGGAGCCTGACGGACCCATGATGGCGACAAATTCACCGCGGCTAATCGTCAGGCTGACATTTTTCAGGGCCGGAAACAAGCCTGCGGAAGTCGCATAGGATTTACTCAAATCCACAATGCGGATGACAGCCTCGCTCATCAGAACATTCTCATGCGCATCGGTTGAGTTCCTGTTTGCGCCGTGCTGCCGCCCTGTGCATCGCCCGTGACAATCTGATCGCCCGCTTTGATGTCGCCTGACAGAATCTCGGTGTTGCGGTTGTCGGTGATGCCGAGTTTAACCGGCACGGCGAGGAGCTGGCCGTTTCTCATGACATACAATCGTCCGGAAAATCCGTCGCGCTTGTCCTCTTTAGGCTTTGCCGTCTCGCTGCGGGGTTTTGTGTTTGCGCCTGATTTTTCAACGGGTTTGAAACGCAGGGCGACGTTGGGCACGAACAGCACATTGCGGCGTTCAGTCACCGCGATGCTCACGTAGGCGGTCATGCCGGGCATTAAAATCTGTTCCGGATTGGCGACGTTGATGACCACGTCGTAAGTGACCACGTTTTGCACGGTGGTGGGATTTAAGCGTATCAGGCGCACCGACCCCTGAAAATTTCGGTTCGGATACGCATCCACCGTGAAGCGCACGGTTTGGCCGACGCGGATTTTCCCGATATCGGCTTCGGCAAAGCTGCTGTTGATCTGCATCTTAGATAAATCCTGTGCGATCTTGAACAGAGTCGGTGTCTGTAAGCTGGCGGCAACGGTTTGACCGACATCAACCGAGCGGTCGATGACGACGCCTGATACGGGGGAGCGGATGACCGAGTAGGCCAGATTTGCGCGGTCCTTTTCGACGGTGGCTTGAGTGAGTTTCATTTGTGACAGCGCTGCTTTTTTGGCCTGAATCGCTGTGTCGAGCTCAAGGCGGGAGGCGTATTCCTGATTAAACAGGCTGCGGGTACGCGCTTCATTTGCGCTCGCCAATTCCACCGATGCGCGTGCAATTTCCACGTTTGCCATATCCTGTTTGAGCTGGGCTGAGAGTAACGCATTATCTAACTCGAGCAGCACCTGTCCCTTTTCAACCGCATTATTAAAATCGACGTACAGTTTTTTTACCGTGCCCGACACCTGAGTGCCAACATTGACCAGCGTCACCGGGTTGATCGTGCCATTGGCTGAAACGGTCTGGCTGATGTCGCCCTGTTCCACCGCTTGCATCCGGTATTGCTGTTCGGGCGTAGTCTGATTAAATTGCCGGTAGATTGACCATCCCGCGATCGCGAGCGCTGCGCTGATTAGCAGGAGTGAGAGAGGGGAGAGCAGAAATTTTTTCATGGCTTAAAGGATGTTGTGACGTCGGGTAAGGACGTTAATAATTGCGCATCCAGACTGCCCATCGCCTGCGCGAGTGTGGCGCGGCTGATATTCCAGTTCAGATCGGCCTGGATGCGTTGCTGGCGTGCGCTGGCCAGTATGGTTTGCGCATTAAGTAAATCAAGCATAGTACCTGCACCCGCCCTGTAACGCCCCGAGGCGACGCGTTCGGATTGTTCGGCGCTGCTGAGTAAATCGCTAGTGGAGCGCCTGTTTTGTGATGCTGTGGCCAGATTTTGATACGCGTTCCAGACATCGAGTGCGATTTGCAAACGAATACGATCCATTTGCGCTTTTTTGCTTTCGACTTGCGCATCGGCCGCGCGTATCCGGTAGGTGGGGGTAAACCCCGAGAACAGCGGCACGCTGACCGCCAGCCCCAGCGATGAGCCATGAGTATTGACCCCTGCATTGTTGTTCTGATTCGCCGCAGCAGTCATCGACAGGGTTGGCATGCCCGCCGCGCGCGCTGCATCAGCCGCCGCTTGTGCCGCTTTAACGGCCGCTTGCGCAGCCAGCAGATCAGGGCGGTTTAGTCTCGCCGTCTCAATCAGTGTGACGATGCTTTGTTCGATCGCATCGAATTTATCCTGCCCGTTGTCAACGGGCGTGCTGCCGGAGGCGAGTTTGACACCCAAATTTGCATCGATGCCTAAGATATTGGCAAGACTGCCCTGTGCGATTTTCATCGCGCCATGTGCTGTAATGCGGTTGAGCGTTGCCTGTGAGTAGGCGGTTTGTGCAGTGAGCTTGTCGGCAGGTGTGGTGCTGCCGGACTGGTAGCGTGCCGCGGCCACTTTCAAACTCTCCTGTGCAGCCTGTTCTGATACCACGGATGCGTCAAATGCAGCGAGGGTCGAGCGAGTCTGGTAATAGGCCTGTACCGCCGCGAGAAACAGTGTTTGCACGGTATTATTCTGGGTCGCGCTCACCGAAATCAGCAATTGGCGGGCGTTTTCCAGATTGGCCGCGCGTGCACCAAAGTCGTATAACAAGTAGGAAAAATTAAGACCTAGGCTGCTCAGTTTATTGCCGGGCGTACTTTGATTTTCGCTGACACTTACACTAACGCCGGGTAGATAGCCTCCACTGATAACGCCCACTTGTGCGGCCTGCGCACGTGAGTTGGCCCAGACTTCCCTTGTTTGCGGGTTGTTGCAAAGCGCGGTATTGACGATGTCGATCAGATCAAAAGTGCGGTCATTTTGTGTTTCGGTACAGGGGGCGAGGGGCGTAAGACGAGACTCAGTCAATAGTGGATCTGACGTGTCGCTTGCCTGCGACTCAGTACTGGCTAGCAGTATGCACAGAGCAAGTGCGACATTCCCGACAATTCGGGGCAGCGCTACCGGAACCTGACGTTTTAAGTGAGCGTACATGAGTGTGGTGACAAATTTTATGGGTATATTGTAACGGTTGGCATCCGGATTCGTGCAGACTGCGGTTGTTAAATTATTAACAGGGTGTGACGGTGATCAATTCAGGCAGGCGGATAAGGACAGTCGCTGGATCATCGCTTCTTCGTCAGCCGCAATGACGAGTACAGGGCGGCTGTTGGCGCTGCTGATTTTTATCGAGGCCCCGTCGTCATTTAATGTAAATCCTAAAAAGGCCAGCGGAGCGCAGATTTGCCGGCGTATGCTGGCGGCGTGTTCACCGATGCCGCCTGTGAAAACCAGCGCATCGATGCCGCCCGCTTTGGCCGCCAGTGCGCCGATTGCCCCGCTGACTTCACGGCAGAAATAATCGACGGCAAACTGGGCTGAGGCCGTATTGCTTGCCAATAGTTCGCTCATTTCGCTGGATTCACCATCCGACAGGGCCAGTAGCCCCATTTGGTGGAACACGATATCCGTCAATTGCGCGGTATCGAAACGGCGGGAGAGTTCCAGCATGACGCCAGGGTCGAGATTGCCGCTGCGCGTGCCCATCACGACGCCGCCGGCTGGCGTGTATCCCATCGTGGTGTCGACCGAGTGCAGGTCTTTGAGCATACAGAGACTCGCGCCGCTGCCCAGATGCGCGATGACGACATTGCCACGCGCCGTCTGGCCCAACAGTTCGGGTAGCCGGCTTGCGATATAGGCATAATTCAAGCCGTGAAAGCCAAAGCGGCAGAGGCCAAATTCCTGTGGAATCGGCAGGCGACGCGAAAATTCCGGCATGCCCGCATGAAATGCGGTATCGAAGCAGGCGACTTGCGGTACATCAAAACGCTGACGGCACAGATCCAGCCCCATCAGGTTGCCCGGCAGGTGCAAGGGTGCCAGATGGGTGATTTTTTCCAGACGTTCCCGTTCAGTGTGATCGACCAGACGCGCGGCATCGGTGATCTCGCCGCCGTGCACGAAACGATGGCCGATGATGTCCGGCGCATCGTGTTTGAGCTCCTGCATCAATAAGTCAAACGCCGGCGCATGATCTCTCAGGTGCTCGTAGCGGAAATTGCGCCGGCCTCCCGCCGCGTCGAACAGGCTGGCCTTGATCGACGACGAACCGCTGTTAATGGTCAGAATGCTAGTCATAAGTTGTGAGTCGCTAGTTTGTAGTTGGGTGCTGACTAGCCGCTAACGACTCGCGACTGTTTCAAAGCGTCCAGGTCCAGTTGTCGACTTCAGGCAGATCGATGCCGTGCGCGTAAGCATAGTTGCGGCATTCGATCTGCTTGTTGAGCATCTTCTCCTTGATGTGTGCGCCGGAAACTTGCAGGGCAGGGAGACGGTCGATGATGTCGATCACCAGACTGAAACGGTCGATCTGATTCTGAATCGCCAGTTCCAGCGGCGTATTGATGCTGCCTTTTTCCTTGTAACCGCGCACGTGGAAGTTCTGGTGGTTGTGGCGGCGATAGGCCAGACGGTGTATCAGCCATGGGTAGCCGTGGAAGTTGAACATCACAGGACGGTCTTTTGTGAACAGGCTGTCGAAATCGCGATCGCTCAGGCCGTGAGGGTGCTCGGTGGAAGGCGTCAGTTTGTACAGATCGACCACATTGATAAAACGAATCTTCAGATCCGGGAAATGCTCGCGTAGCAGCATCACGGCGGCCAGCGCTTCCTTGGTTGGAATATCACCGGCTGAGGCCATCACGACATCCGGTTCGCTTCCCTGATCGTTACAGGCCCAATCCCAAATGCCGATGCCCTTGGTGCAATGCAGGATCGCCGCTTCCATGTTGAGAAACTGCAAATGCTTTTGTTTGTCGCAGACAATGACGTTGATGTAATCGGTGCTTTTGAGGCAATGGTCGGCAACCGACAACAGGCAATTGACATCGGGCGGCAGATAAATTCGGGTGACTTCAGGGCTCTTGTTGACCACCAGATCCAAAAATCCAGGATCCTGATGGGTAAAGCCGTTGTGATCCTGACGCCATACGGTGGAAGTGATCAGCAGATTCAATGACGATACCGGCGCGCGCCAGGGCACGTCCTTTGACATCGCCAGCCATTTGGCATGCTGGTTGAACATCGAGTCGATGACGTGGACGAAGGCCTCATAGGTCGAGAAGAAACCGTGGCGTCCCGAGAGCAGGTAGCCTTCGAGCCAGCCCTCCAGCGTATGTTCGGAGAGCATTTCCATCACGCGGCCATCCGGCGAGAGTTCACCGCCACCCGCATCTTCCGGCAGGTAGTCCGCAAGCCAGGTTTTTTTGCTCACTTCATAGATGTTATCGAGTTTGTTCGAGCTGTTTTCATCCGGGCCGAATACGCGGAAATTCTGCATATTGGCCTGCATGATGTCGCGCAGGAATTTTCCCAGCGGACGGGTATTTTCCGCGACCGTGGTGCCCGGATTTTTGACCTCAACGGCGTAGTCGCGGCAGTTGGGCATGTGCAGTGCACGGCGCAGCAGGCCGCCATTCGCGTGCAAATTGGCACTCATGCGGCGGATGCCTTTGGGGGCCAGCGCTTTGAGTTCCGGCAACAGTTTGCCGTTTTCATCGAACAGTTCATCGATCTTATAACTGCTCAGCCATTCTTCCAGCTTGGCGAAATGCTCCGGCGTTTTGACGTCGCCAATCGGCACCTGATGCGAGCGCCAGAACCCCTCCATTTTTTTGCCATCCACTTCGGCAGGTCCCGTCCAGCCTTTCGGGGAGCGCAGTACGATCATCGGCCAGCGCGGACGTGCCGGGATGCCGCTCTCGCGTGCTTCGGTCTGAATGCGGCGGATTTCCAGTACGCATTCTTCCATCACCTGTGCCATGCGCTGATGCATGGTTTCGGGGTCTGAGCCTTCGACGAAGTAGGGGGTCCAGCCGTAACCCTTGAACAGGTTTTCCAGCTCTTCGTGCGAGATGCGAGACAGGATGGTCGGGTTGTTGATCTTGTAGCCGTTCAGATGCAGGATAGGCAGCACGGCGCCGTCCCGGATCGGATTGAGAAATTTGTTCGAGTGCCATGAGGTCGCCAAGGGGGCTGTTTCGGATTCGCCGTCGCCGACCATCACGGTGACGATCAGATCAGGATTGTCAAAAGCGGCGCCAAAGGCGTGTGAGACGCTGTAGCCTAATTCGCCACCTTCGTGGATGGAGCCCGGTGTCTCAGGGGTGCAGTGACTTCCGATGCCGCCGGGAAAAGAAAATTCCTTGAAAAACTGGCGCATGCCGTCGATGTTTTCACCCTTGTTCGGATACACCTCACTGTAGCGGCCTTCCAGATACACAGGACCCAGCACGCCGGGCGCGCCATGCCCCGGGCCTGCCATAAAGATCGCATTCAGATCGTATTTGACGATCAGACGGTTCATGTGGATATAGCCGAAAGACAGACCGGGGCTTGATCCCCAGTGTCCCAGCAGGCGGTTCTTGATGTGTTCGAGCTTGAGTGGCTCTTTGAGCAGCGGATTGTCGCGCAGATAAATCATGCCGGCAGCCAGATAGTTGCAGGCGCGCCAGTAGGCATTGATATGGTTTATTTCGCTAGCTGACAAGGGAGGAATTTTTGAGTTCATGATTTTCACTCTTTAAGATGTTATGCATCAGGTTGATTTTGGTAATTCAGACCTTTGTAACAGTTTCGTGTTACAGATTCGTTAGGCCATAGGCTATCTTTGCGTACCAGCACCCTAATATAGTGACGCTCATTATCACCTGATGCGAACGGATTGTCATATTTGTCAGGCATTTTTTGCAGTATCTCATCCTGACAAGAGGCAAGATTGACAGGGTCTGACAAGGCGCGGAGAATCAGGCAGAATTGAAGAATTCCACCACGGGGGATGTAATGAATAGCAGTTCGATACCGAGAAATTCGGATATGAGTGTTGAGGGCGTCAGTGCATCGCTGACAAAACATCTGATTTATTCCAGCAGTAAGAATTTGCCCAATGCCACCACACGCGACTGGTTTCAGGCTGCAGCCCACGTGGTGCGAGACCGTCTGGTCGAGCGCTGGATGGCGACGATGCAGCGCTACTATGAACACGACTCCAAAAGAATTTATTATCTTTCATTGGAGTTTCTTGTCGGGCGTACGTTGAGCAATGCCATGCTCAATCTGGGGCTCGATGCGCAATTAAAGACTGCGCTGTATGAGCTCGGGCAGCAGTATGAGAAGGTTGCTGAAATTGAGTCTGATGCAGCGCTTGGAAATGGCGGGTTGGGGCGTCTAGCCGCTTGTTTTTTGGATTCAATGGCGACCTTGGATTTGCCCTGTTATGGCTATGGTATACGCTATGAATACGGTATGTTCCGCCAGAGTATCGAAAACGGCGAGCAGGTTGAGCATCCTGATAACTGGCTGCGCTACGGAAATCCCTGGGAGTTCCCGCGTCCTGAGTTATTGTATCCGGTCAAGTTTTACGGGCGCGTTGTTGAATATAGGCACGAGGACGGCTCGCTGCATCACCATTGGGTTGAAACGGACGATGTGATGGCGATGGCGTATGACACGCCCGTGCCGGGTTTTGGCGGAAAAACGGTCAATAACATGCGGCTGTGGTCTGCGAAGTCCTCTCGTGATTTTGATTTGCGCTATTTCAATCAGGGTAATTACATACAGGCCGTTGCCGACAAGAATGATTCGGAAAATTTATCTAAGGTGCTGTATCCGGATGATTCAACGGAAGTCGGACGGGAGTTAAGGCTCAAACAGCAATACTTTTTTGTCAGTGCTTCGTTGCAGGATATGTTGTTCCGTTATAAAAAGCATGCTGACGGCTGGGCGATGCTGCCGGAAAAAATTGCAGTACAGCTGAACGACACTCATCCGTCGATCGCCGTTGCAGAGCTGATGCGGCTATTAGTCGACGTGCATAAGTTAAGTTGGGATGAGGCGTGGGGACTGACCACGCAAATTTTTTCCTATACGAATCACACGCTGATGCCAGAAGCCTTGGAGACTTGGCCGGTGGCCTTTTTTGAACGCTTGCTGCCGCGCCATTTACAGATCATTTTTGAAATCAATTACCGCTTTATGCAACAGGTGATGCATCAGTTCCCTGGAGACGGTGAGTTACTCAGGCGTTTGTCTCTTATCGATGAAACCAACGGGCGGCGTGTGCGAATGTCTCATCTGGCCATCGTTGGCAGCCATACGGTTAACGGCGTCGCAGCGTTGCATACGGAGTTGATGAAGCGTACGATTTTTGCCGATTTTGAACGTATCACACCGGGAAAAATTGTCAATATGACCAATGGCGTGACGCCGCGACGCTGGTTGAATCAGGCGAATCCCGGACTTGCCGCGTTGATTGGTACACGGATCGGCAATGGCTGGATCACCGATCTTGATCAGCTCAAAGAATTGCGCAAACTGGCTGATGAGGATGACTTTCAGACGCAATTTCGTGCCGTCAAACATGAAAACAAGGTGCGGCTTGCTCAGTTGATACGCTCGCAGTTGTGCATCGAAGTCAATCCAGCCTCGCTCTTTGATATTCAGATCAAACGGATTCATGAATACAAGCGCCAGTTGCTCAACGTGCTGCATGTCATCACGCTTTATAACCGCATTCGCGCAGGTGCTGACGGTATGCCGCGCACGGTGATCATTGCGGGTAAGGCAGCGCCAGGTTACGCGATGGCTAAATGCATCATCCGTCTGATCAATGATGTCGCAGATATTGTAAATAACGACCAACGGGTCGGTAATCAATTGAAGCTGGTCTTCATTCCGAATTACGATGTTTCCAATGCCGAGCGTATCGTTCCGGCCGCTGATCTGTCGGAGCAAATATCCACTGCAGGGACCGAGGCTTCGGGTACGGGAAACATGAAGCTTGCGCTCAATGGTGCATTGACCATCGGTACGCTCGATGGCGCCAATGTAGAGATGCGCGAAGAAGTGGGTAGCGACAATTTCTTCCTGTTTGGACTCACAACGGAAGGAGTGGAGGAGTTAAGTCGTCAGGGATATGATCCGATGCGCTATTATCATGCCAGTGCCGAGTTAAAACAGGCGCTGGATATGATATCCGGTGGTTATTTCTGTTCGGATGAGCCTGCGCGTTACCAGCCTATCGTTGATGCCTTGCTTCATCAGGGGGACAAGTACTTTTTGCTGGCCGATTATGAGGCGTATGTTGCGTGTCAGGATACGGTGAGCGCTTTGTATCAGGATCAAAAGGAGTGGACGCGCCGCGCCATTCTGAATGTTGCCGGGATGGGTAAGTTTTCCAGTGATCGTACGATTAAAGAATATGCTGAGCGGATCTGGCATGTCGAACCTGTAACAGACTGACAAGGTATGTGCGTTAGCTTTATTTGAGCGGCGCACGGGGCTAGCCCTATTGGCTAGTATCCATCAACATAAAAAAGTATTATCGTTCGCAGATAATCTTGTGGTCAGTATTTTTAGGGGTCGTTATGGGTGTTTGCAAGGAAGTTAATAATCTGGAATTGTCACACGACGATATCAGTCTCGTTTTTAAAAACATCGATATTCCGACTTGTCCTGCAATCGTAAGTTTGGCCATGTCTGAGGCTCAGCGCGATGAGCCTGATATCAGAAAACTGGTCGCAGCCATTGAGCAGGACGTCGGGATGGCTGCGTTGACGATCAAGCTGGCAAACTCACCGATGTTTCGCACCAGTCAACCCGTGAGTGGGGTATCTGTTGCACTGGCCAGATTGGGAATACGTAACGTTGTGTGCGTTGTTGTGGCGGCTGCTCTGCGTAATTGCATGAGTGGTGTGGATGCGAAATGGCTGGAGAGCTTTTGGAATCACGCCTCGCTAGTGGCCACCGCTGCCGGCTTGATCGCCAGAAAACAATACGGCATTCCTCCTGATGCAGCTTATACGTTCGCCTTGTTTCATGATTCGGCTATCCCCTTGCTGCGCAAGCGTTTTGACAACTATTGTGATGTCATCAAGCTGGCGATGGACAGGCGTCAGTCGTTGATCGATGCTGAGAATGAGTATTTTCCTTGTACGCATCCTATTGTCGGCACTTTGCTGGCGCGAAACTGGGGGTTGCCAAAAAATATCGGGCAGTCGATTTTGTTTCACCATGAAAGCGATGTGTATCAGCTGCCTGAAACCACCCTTGCGGGATCATCTGTTGCGCTGATCGCGGTAACCCATGTGGCAGAACGTTTGATCGCGGGGCTCGATGAAAACGCCAATTTCGAAGTGAGTGATGCGCATTTTCAGGAAGCGCTGCATCATCTGTCTATCACGATTGATGAGTTAGAAGAGATTCGTGAGTTGCTGGAGCACGAGAGTTCCCGTGTCTAATTTATACGCTGCCCCTGTTGGGGCAGCGGTGGTTAAACGCCTTGCTTTAAGCTGGCTGAAATGAAGTCATCCAGATCGCCATCGAGCACGCCCTGCGTATTGCCGACTTCATGGTTGGTTCTTAAGTCTTTGATGCGCGACTGATCTAGCACGTAAGAGCGGATCTGATGCCCCCAGCCTATATCCGTCTTGCCGTCTTCCATCTCCTGCTTTTCTTCGTTGCGCTTGCGTAACTCTTCTTCATACATGCGCGATTTTAGCATCGCCATTGCCTCTGCACGGTTACGGTGTTGCGAACGATCGCTCTGGCATTGCACCACGATGTTGGTCGGAATGTGCGTGATGCGCACGGCCGAATCGGTCTTGTTGATGTGCTGACCGCCCGCGCCTGACGCGCGATAGGTATCCACGCGCAGATCAGCCGGGTTGATTTCGATTTCGATCGAGTCATCCACTTCCGGATAGACGAACACGCTGGAAAACGAGGTGTGGCGGCGGTTGCCTGAATCGAACGGCGATTTGCGTACCAGCCGGTGTACGCCGGTCTCAGTGCGCAGATGACCAAAGGCGTATTCACCGATGAGCTTAATCGATGCGCCCTTAATACCCGCGACATCGCCGTCGGAGATTTCCAGTACTTCGACCTGATAGCCCTTGCGTTCGGCATAGCGTACATACATGCGCATCAGCATGGAGGCCCAGTCCTGCGCCTCCGTACCGCCTGAACCTGCCTGAATATCGATGAAGCAGCTGTTCGGGTCCATCGGATGATTGAACATGCGACGAAATTCCATTTCGGCGACGCGGCGCTCTATGTCATCGATGTCGGCAGCGGTGCTCATTAATGACGCTTCGTCATTTTCTTCCTGGGACATTTCAAACAACTCGGCCGCATCCGTCAGATCCTGCTGGATTTTACCCAAGCCAAAAACAACACTTTCGAGCATTTTTCGCTCGCGTCCCAGTTCCTGTGCGCGTTTTGCATCCTGCCAAATTGCCGGATCTTCGGCCAGTTCGCAAACTTCGGTTAAACGTTCTTGTTTGGTATCGTAGTCAAAGATACCTCCGTAATTCATTGCTGCGTAAGCTCAAGTCTTGCAAGTGATTGTTTATTGAATTGATTTGTTCGACTTCCATGATTTTGTCCTGAGCTGGTGCTGGCTGAAAAGGGGGGTAATTATAACGCAAACCTATCGACGGCACGGATGTCTGCCATTGAGCAATTTTATGAGCAAATTTTTCAGGCTAGTTTAGTATGACGGGAGTATTAACAGTACGCATGAGATTTAACTGATTACCGGAACTAGCTGAACTATGAAAATCCCCCTGCACCGACAACCGATCAATTCGTTTTTACCGCTGCTAGATACCCTGCGAAATTACCATCCACGCTGGATAGGTCGCGATGTGTCTGCCGGCTTGTCGGCGTGCATCGTGATGATACCGGCAGTCGTCGCCTATGCCGAGCTGGTACATTTGCCGCCGATCACCGGGCTTTATGCCGCACTGGCAGCGTCTATCGGCTACGCCTTGTTTGCCAGTTCGCGTCATGTCATTGCGGGGCCGGATGCAGCGATCGGATTGCTGGCGGGCTCTGCGATTTTGCCGCTGGCATCAGGGGATGCTGGGCGGGTAGCGCAGTTGGCCGCAGAATTAGGGTTGTTGTCGGGTGTGGTATTGCTGCTTGCCGCGCGACTGCGCTTGGGCGTGGTTGCCGATTTGTTGTCCAGACCCGTATTGGTCGGTTATCTCAATGGCGCATCCCTGGTGCTTATTTCCACTCAGCTAGGGAAAATGTTCGCGATCAAGACTCAGGGTGAAGAGTTTTTTCCGCTGCTCTCAACTTTGATCCGCCAGTTGCCCGAGGCTCATCTGCCCACCGTGCTATTCGGGGTGTTGCTGGTGTTGATGCTGGTCGCCATGGGGCGCTGGCTGCCGCGCGTACCGGGAGCGCTGGCCGTATCGGCGATAGCAATTTTGGTGACGGTTGTTTTTGATCTGGGGCAGTATGGTATCGCGCTGGTCGGTCACGTGCCCTCCGGCATTCCCCGATTTGAGATATTCGTGCCGCTCTGGTCTGATATTGCCGCATTGGCACCTGCGGCGGTTGCGCTGGCATTTCTGACTTTTTCCGATGGGATTTTGCTGGCACAGACGTTTGCTGAAAAACATGGCTATCCGGTCAGTCCTAATCAGGAGTTAGTTGCATTAGGTTCGGCGAATATTCTGGCTGCCATGTGGCAGGGGTTTCCGGTGTCAGCCAGTCAGTCGCGTACTTCGATCGTCGATGCGGCAGGTGGTCATTCGCAGGTCGCACAATTGGTCTCGGCAGGGGGCTTGTTACTGTTTTTAATGTTTTTGACCGGGCTCATTGCCTTGCTGCCTAAAGTTGCGCTGGGTGCCATCTTGATCGTCACCGCTGTGGGGATGCTGGAGCTGGCATCGCTGCGCACGCTATACAAGATAGACCGGAACGAGTTTGCGATTGCCGTTAGCGTGACGCTGGCGATTCTGCTGGCCGGGGTGGTGACCGGTATTATCGTCGGCTTGCTATTGTCGCTTATCGCTTTGCTGGTCGAATTGTCGCGGCCGCGCGATGCGGTGTTAAAGCGTTTGATCAAGGACGGCAAGTTTCATGATTGTCTGGAGGATGACGAGGCGGAAACCGTGCCCGGCGTGATGGTCTACCGTCTGTATGCACCGCTGATTTTTGCTAACGCGCGCTACGTGATGGAACGCATTGTGCAATTTGTGAATAAGGCTGATGAAAATCTAGAATGGCTGATCATCGATGCACAGGCGATTACCGACATGGACGTGACGGCCGCACAGCGTTTTGCCGAGTTACACCGGGAAATGCAGGAGCGCGGGGTGCAAATCAAGATCGCCGATGCACCAAGGCCTTTTCGTGAAGAGTTGGCGAAAGTCGGTCTTTCAGAAGCACTAGGGAGTCAGCAATTTTTCGTATCTGTTAAGAAGGCGGTGGAAGCTTTTGAGCAACAGTCTAAGCCTTAACTGAACTTAAAAGTTGCGTAATGCGACCTGAAAATTGGCGGGCGGGTGCGTTAAGCGCGGCAGACAGGCGATTGTTTTGATAAAAACTATTAAAATGCACCATTTTATGGAAAAGTGCTGGAACATATGATGGCCTCTTTAAGATATTGCCTTGTTTATTGCGCCGCGCTGATGATGGTCGTGATGGCTTTGTCCGCATGTGACGACCGTCAGCATGCGCCAGTTGCAGCACCGGTGAAGAGTGAGTCATTCGATGAGTTGATCATTAAACATAACTGTCTGGCATGCCACCTCGCCGGGAATGGCATGGGGCTTCCCGCATGGCCCGCAGTGGCTGAAAAATACAGCAATGACAAAACGGCTAGTGAGCATCTGTTCAAAAAAATTAGGCAAGGCGGTTCAGGTGACTGGGGAAAAATGGATATGCCCCCTTATCCGGAAATCGATGCAGTTGAGCTAAAAATCATCGTTGACGGTATTTTGTCAGTTGATTACCCAAAAAAGATGACTAAGGCCGCGCTGCGCAGGGATTGAATGCGGTTCTGATTTGGGTGCGACAAAATGCCACATTCCCGAAAGTTGTTTTTTTCGCTACATTTCGACTCCCATGCCGGTGGCACAGCGGCTTATTCCCTCCCGGGTATGTGTGTGATCGGCAGGTTCAACTGAACCCGCTATTTTTACGTTAGAGGATGCAAGAGTATGAGTAATTTGTTTTCCGTGAACTCCCCCGTCGTGGTCGGTACGCTGCTTTTGCTTATCCTGTTGTCGGTGGCCACCTGGTCGATTGCGTTGTTCAAGCTTTGGAAGCAAACGAAGGATCGCAAGCATAATCGTACTTTTCACGGCGCATTTTGGGCAGCGAGCAACTGGAGCGCAGCCGAAGGTGTGGCCAGCGAAGGTGAGGGCGATGTCGCATTGCTGGCCAAAGCCGGCTTCTCAGAGCTTCGTGCTTTGGGTTCGGATCGGCAGGATCTGATGCATACCGGTGCGCCGCAGGAAATTTTGGAGCGTCAGTTGCGGCAACAGGTGGAAAATATAAAACGCTATCACGAACGGGGGCTGGCAGAACTTGCGACTATCGGTTCGACGGCGCCCTTTGTGGGGCTGTTCGGCACAGTCTGGGGCATCATGCATGCGCTGCAAAGCATAGGGCAAAGCGGGGCGGCATCACTCGATGTTGTGGCGGGTCCGATCGGTGAGGCGTTGATTGCGACAGCGATCGGTATTGCTACCGCTTTGCCTGCCGTCCTAGCTTATAATTATTTTCTGCGCAATTTAAAGGTGCGTATCACAGAGTTGGAAAATTTTGCGCACGACTTTATGCGTCTGGCACTCAAGCATAATTTTAAGGGGTAGTGGGATGGCCGGTAATAATTCAGATGGCGAAATGATGAGCGAAATCAACGTTACGCCGCTGGTCGATGTGATGTTGGTGTTGCTGGTGGTGTTTATTATCACCGCGCCTTTGCTATCCCCTCAGTCACTCAAGATTACGCTGCCGAAAACGGATGCGGTTCAACAGACGGAAAAATTACAAAAAGTCAGTCTTGAAGTCGATGCGCGCGGCAATGTGGCCATGGATCATGCGCATGTGAGCGATGCAGGCTTGTCCGAAGCGTTGCGTGTGAGGGCGATGGATCCGGCGTTTCAGTTGCAGATTGAGGCGGATAAGCTGGTGCCCTACGGACGCATTGCCGAATTGATGGCGCTGGCACAGCATGCGGGAGTGAGCAAATTGTCTTTTGTCACACTAGCGAAGTAACCAAATTCGACGGCATTATATTGACGATTGCAGCTCGAATCAGGCAGGATGTGAGCTTCGTCCGTGTTGGATCCTATGTAATGTTGTATGGCTTGTTAACGAATGGAGTGTGTTATGAACAGAAGAGAGCTGTTGTTAGGCGGTATGGCATTAGCGGGTGCGGCTTTGGTGGGTAATGCTGAGGCTGCTGAGCATGATCATATGGCTCATGAACATCATCACGGAGCCGCGGGTAACGCGGCATTGGCAAAATCGGCGGCCGACTGCGTGCAAACTGGCGAAGTGTGTCTCGCTCACTGCCTGATATTGTTGGGGGACGGCGAGAAAGAGATGGCGGCCTGCGCAAAAAGCGTCAGTCAGATGCTTGCGCTATGTGGGGCATTGCAACAACTGGCGAATCAGAATTCGAAATTGCTGCCGAAATTGGCGGCGCTTGCGCAGGATGCCTGCAACCAGTGCGAAGAAGCCTGCAAAAAGCATGCTGAAAAACACCAAGAATGCAAAGCGTGCGGCGAGAGTTGTGCGGCTTGCGCTAAAGAGTGCAAGAAACTATCCGCTTGATCTAGGGTATAAGTTTATTAACGGGCTGAATTTTCGGCCCGTTTTTTTATGCCCGCCGTCCGAGTAAAAGTGCTCGATTGTAAGGGGGTGCGACAAAATGCCGCAGGGTGGTGCGACAAAATGCCGCAGAGGAGACGAAAAGTAATTTAGTAAAATTGCGTATACATTAACTTTCACCAGGAAAAGATATGCAATTGAAACGAATCACCCTTTGTGTCGCACTGGCATTCGCCCCGTCTGCCTTTGCCGCAGAATCCGCGGAGCTGCCTGACGTCGTCGTCACTGCTGAAAAGTTGCTGACGCTACCGGCATCCTCAAGCACCGGGCTGGATAAAAAAGAATTGCTGCGCCTGCGCACCGGGACGAGCGATGCCGCAAGATTACTCGACGGCCAACCGGGTGTCAGCTTGTACGGTGCTGGCGGCGTATCCAGTCTGCCCGTTATTCACGGCATGGCCGATGATCGTGTGCGCGTTAAAGTCGACGGCATGGATTTGATTTCTGCCTGTGCCAATCATATGAATCCTCCTTTGTCATATATCGATCCTGCCAATGTCGGCAGCGTAAAGGTATTTGCAGGCATTACGCCGGTCAGTATCGGCGGGGATAGTATAGGCGGCACCATACAAGTGGACTCCTTGGCTCCCGAGTTTGCTCTTGCGGGGGAGGGCACTTTGCTCAAAGGGCAGGCAGGTGCTTTTTATCGTAGCAACAATGGGGCTCAAGGCGGCAATCTCTCGGCGACGATTGCCGGTGAAAATCTCTCCATGCGCTATACCGGATCGACTGTGACGGCGGGAAATTATACCGCTGCAAGCACATTTAAACCTGCTGGTTTGGCGGCAGTGGGCAGAGGCTGGCTGGCTGGTGATGTGGTCGGATCATCAGCTTACAAGTCGGAAAATCATGCGCTGGCATTTGGCTTGCGACGTGATAATCACCTGTTTGAACTGAAGCTAGGCATACAAAACATCCCCTATCAGGGATTTTCCAATCAGCGTATGGATATGACGGGAAATGACAGTCAACAGATCAATTTGAACTACACAGGTCAATATGATTGGGGGAAATTGCAGGCGCGTGCTTATAACGAACATACCCGCCATAAGATGCAATTTGGCGATGACAAATTGTATTGGTACGGTGTGCTTCAGAATGTGGCTGGTATGCCGATGGACACCGATGGTAAAAATACCGGGTTTTCGGTCAAAGGTGACGTGATCCTTTCCGAGCGCGATATTCTGCGCGTGGGCGCGGAATATCAGCAGTACAGGTTGAACGACTGGTGGAACCCGGTTGCAAACTCGGCAATGATGTCCCCCAATATTTTTAAGAATATCAACAACGGGCAACGAGATCGCGCCAGTATTTTTGGCGAATGGGAAGCACGTTGGAATCAACAATGGTTATCGCAGTTTGGGTTGCGCGCTGAATCAGTGAAAATGAATACAGGCACGGTGCAGGGCTATGGTGCTGCATATAACGCGGCAGCAGCGATTTTTAATGCGGCGAACCGTCAGAGCACCGACAACAACATTGATTTGATCGCGCTCGCACGGTATACCCCCGATGCAAGCAAAACGTTCGAGGCGGGCTACGCGATGAAGTCGCGTTCACCTAATTTGTATGAGAAGTTTGCCTGGTCAAACACCAATACCATGGTGATGAACATGAACAACTGGGTGGGTGATGGCAATGGCTATGTCGGTAATCTTAATTTGAAGCCCGAAGTGGCGCACACTTTGAGCGCATCGGGGGACTGGCATGACGGCGACGCGTGGGGTTTTAAAGTCTCGCCTTACTATACGCATGTACAAAATTACATTGATGCGGTCACCTGTACTGTTATAGGTGTTGTTTGTCCTGCACGAACTGCTGATGGTTTTCTTAATTTAACTTTGGCGAACCAGACCGCGCGTCTGTATGGTGCGGATGTGTCTGGAAAAGTGTCGCTTGCTAAGGGCGGATATTTTGGCGGGATCACTGCAAAGGGTGTGTTGAGCTATGTGAATGGTAAGAACCTGACTAGCGGTGGCAATCTTTACAATATTATGCCGTTGAATGCAAAGCTGGCGCTCGAACAACGCACAGGTGACTGGACCAATACGATGGAAGTCAAGTTGGTTAGTGCCAAGACGAACGTGGAGGCCGTGCGTAAAGAGTTGGCGACCGGCGGCTATGGTTTGCTGAATCTGTATAGCAGTTATGAATGGAAGCAAATGCGCTTCGATATCGGTGTTGAAAATCTGTTCAACAAGTTTTACGCCAATCCATTGGGCGGCGCGTATGTCGGGCAGGGAGCTACGATGGGGACGGGCGTTTTATATGGTACCGCTGTTCCCGGCATGGGGCGTTCGATCAACGCCGGTGTGACGGTGAAATTTTAAGGTTGCTCTTCCGTCAATAAAAAGCCGCCTTCGGGCGGTTTTTTATTGACCGCGGGTAATGTTGTCAATGTGCTCTGCCCAATCCGTATAAAATAAAGCGCGACGGGTAAACAGGCGGTAAAATCGGCAGTTCATTTCAAGAGTAATTTCGCATGTCTCCATTCATCACTGCCTTGCCCGAGATTCGCTACGCTGAGCGTATTAGCATCGTCGCGCTGGTTGTGGTGATTCATGCTGGCGTTATAGGTATCTGGCTGATGCAGCCTGTGCCCCCCAAGGTTGTGGTGAGTGTGATGTCGGTGTCTGTGCAGGCTCAGCTACTGGCTCAACCGCACCCCGTCATGCCGTCATTGCCTGCCCGAAAGGAACCTCCTAGCCCTGAATCTCCTAAGCTTGAGTCACCCAAGGCTGAACCTGTCCGCGCGCCGCTGATTAAAAAGTCGGAGCCCGAAGTAGCCGAGCCGGTCGTAGCCTCGGTCGCGACGCCGGTGATCACCAATAGTGCGCCTGTGGCGCAGATCGTTGCTGCTCCTGTCATCGATACGGAGCCTGATTACAGGGCAAACTATCTGAAAAATCCGCGGCCGAATTATCCTGCCGTGGCGCAACGCATGGGGTGGCAGGGGCGGGTGTTGCTGCGTGTTGAAGTGCTGAGTGAGGGTGCTTGCGGGGAGGTCAGTGTTCTGCGCAGTAGCGGTCACGATATTTTGGATCATGCGGCGATGAATGCCGTCAGAAGCTGGCGATTTGTGCCGGCCCGTCATGGCGGGCAAGCCGTCACGCAGTGGTTTAGCGTGCCGGTTGTTTTTGCGCTGGAGGGCGAGTAGGTCGTCTTCGATGCATCCATGTAGGCTTTTCAGGCAGGCATAAAAAAAGCACGCATAAAGCGTGCTTTTTTTATGCCTTAAATAGCAGGATTACTTGTTGCCGCCGCGATTGCCGAAGCTAGGACGGTTGTTGCCGCCGAAACTTGGACGATCACCGCCGTCGCGACGCGGAGCGCCATTGCCGCCGAATGCCGGACGATCGCCACGCGGTGCGCCAGTGTTAGCGCGAGGTGCATTGCCGAAGCTACGCTCCTGGCTGCGTGGCTGTTGAGCCTGGCCGCCGAAAGCCGGACGCGCCTGGCCGCCAAAGCCTTCGTTGCGAGCAGGATGGCTGTGACGGCTATCCGGTGCGCTGTGATGGAAGCCTGCGCCACCGTTGTTGCCGTTACCAGCGAATGCTGAGCTGCGATTACCGCCGCCGAAGCCGCTACCATTGCCACGGTTACCGTTGTAGCCGCCACCACCGTTGCCGCCGCCGAAACCGCCGCCATTGCCGCCGCCAAAGCCGCCGCCATTGCCGCCGCCAAAGCCGCCACTGCGTGGGCCGCCGTTGCCGCGAGGACGATCAGAAGAAGGGCCGCCAGTGCGCAGCTTGTACTTAGGCTCCAGACCTTCGATGGTGTGCATCTTGATGCTTTGTTCTGTGTAACGCTCGATACGCTTCAGCAGTTGTGCATCGCGGTTAGAGGCGAAGGAAATCGCGATACCGGATGAACCGCCACGACCGGTACGACCGATACGGTGTACGTAGTCTTCAGCAAACTTAGGCAAGTCAAAGTTGATCACGTGTGAGATACCGCGTACATCCAGACCGCGAGCAGCGACGTCAGTTGCAACCAGAATACGCACGTTACCGTTACGCATGTTCAAGAGGGTGCGGTTACGTTCGCGCTGGCTCATGTCGCCGTGCAAAGCGGCAACTGAATGGCCTTGGGCTGAGAGTTGGTCGGCCAGGCCGTCCGCATCGCGCTTGGTGGCGGTAAATACCAATGCCTGATTGACTTCGGTATCGGTCAGCAGGTGGCTCAGCATCTTGTTCTTGTGGGCAACGTCATCAGCGAACATCATGCGCTGTTCGATGTTTTCGTGCTTGTCTTTAGCGGCGGATACATTGATGCGCTTAGGTGTCTTGAGCAGACGCGATGCCAGATTGCCAACAACACCTTCCAGCGTTGCCGAGAACAGCAAAGTCTGACGGGTTGCCGGTGTCGCTGCAGCGATGCGTTCTACGTCGTCCACGAAACCCATGTCCAGCATGCGATCGGCTTCATCCAGAATCAGCATTTCCAGACGCGAGAAATCGATACGGCCGCGTTCCAGATGGTCGATCAGACGGCCTGGTGTTGCCACCAGAATATCCACGTGGCTGGAGAGCAAACGGTTTTGCACAGGGTATGGCATGCCGCCCAGAATGCTGATGATCTTGAAGCGCATGTTTTTGCCGTACTTAGTTGCGGCATCGCACACCTGTTGTGCCAGTTCGCGAGTCGGTGTCAAAACCAATACGCGCGGGCCTTTGCCGGGCATAGCGGAGGGTGTTGCCAAACGGTTCAGTGCTGGCAGGATAAAGGCTGCGGTCTTGCCGCTACCAGTTTGAGCAGAAGCCATCAGGTCGTGACCGGCGATGATTTCAGGGATCGCTTGTTCCTGAATTGGTGTCGGTTCTGTGTAACCTGTTTCGGCGATAGCCTTCAGGATGGATGGGTTTAAATTCAGTTCTTCAAATGTCATGTTAATTCCTTTTAATCAAAGGGAATCCGCGTCGCAATGCGCTGATGAATCGCATCCGTATAGAAGTCGGACGCCGAATCAAAAACGGCATGGTGAACGTTAGTCGTTCCCTATGGTAAACGCAGGCGAGAGCTACCCGAATAGGGGTAGAGAGTTAACCGGCGCAAAAAACATCGTTGCTAACCGGGAAACCCTGAAAATCCGTTAAAAAACGAATTCTTGTAGAGTTCTTTAGACAGGTGCGCTGATTTCAGTGCACGAGAGGTAGGTCGGAAACGATGAGCTAATGCCGCATAGGCTGCGGCAAGGTGCGCATTATACGCATGCGCTAAATAAAAGCCAGTTAATTTTTAAGCCGGGTTGTTTTCAGTAAAACGCGACTTATCCCGGCCGTTTGATTTGAATGCGATCGCGCCATTGTGCGACTTTGTCCGGATAGGACATTGCGGCGTGTGCCGGGCTGCTGGAGGGTAAGCGTACGAGGCGCATGCCACAGGGCTTTAGCATTACCTGTCTGAGAAAAAGCTTTTCAGCCGTTGCGCCGTTGAAGCACAGCTGTTCAATATGCGGGTGAAACTGGAAAAAGGATGCGAAATCATTCGCACGGGTGGCGCTGATGTCAGCGTCCAGACTGCCGGGACGATGGCATGAAGCGAGTACGTCCCAGACTGCGATGCCTGATGATTTGAGTATTTCAGTTCGTGCCTGATAGGGTAGGGCGGGGGCAGCACCGAACAGCTCGCCCATGATAGGCCAGAAGGCGTTGCGCGGATGAGCATAGTACTGATTTTTTCTGAGCGATTCGACGCCCGGCATGCTGCCCAGAATCAGCAGGCGTGCATCCGGATTTTCGATGGGAGGGAAACCGGTGATTTGTTTCATGGGCATCAGTTTATTATCAGTGCAATGATTATAAACATGATTTGCTGCACCGGATCGGACGGCCTGTTATAGTAAACCATTCTTGCTACGCTTGAGGTATCTATGTCTGTCGAAACCGAGCTCAAATTGCGCATTTTGCCCGATGATCTGGCAAGATTGCGTCGTCATTCCCTGTTTAAGTCGCATCAGGTAACGGTGCCCGAAACACGGCGTCTGCACAACGTTTATTACGACACGCCAGCCCTCGACCTCAACAAGAGCCGTATGGCGTTGCGAATACGGCGCGTCGGGGGGCGTTGGATACAGACCCTGAAGGGAGGCGGACAGGTCAGAGCGGGCTTGCATCAGCGTTTTGAATGGGAAACCCCTGTCCCATCGGCCCGTCTTGATTTTACCGGGTTAGATGCGGTGGTCTGGGACGAGCACCTGCCGCTGGCATGGCGCGAACATCTGCAGCCTGTTTTTACCACGGATTTTTACCGCGCCAGTCGGCTGCTTGACTGGCATGGCACCATCATCGAAGTGTGTATGGATAAAGGTGAAGTCAGAACGCAGAATCTCAGTACGCCGATCTGCGAACTGGAGCTGGAATTGAAGTCGGGTGACTCCCAGCATTTGTTTTCGCTGGCGCAGGCTATTCTGGATATCGTGCCGTTTGAGCTGGAAACCGTCAGTAAGGCTGAATTGGGATTCAGGCTCATGGCAGGCTTTGTCGCTCAGCCTGTTAAAAGTGAACTGCCCGATATTACGGGGGCGAATCACTTGACGTCTGCGTTGCAAACGCTGGTTTGGGCATGTTTGCAGCATTGGCAAGGCAATTTACGCGGCGCTCTGAGCTGTGCTGACGACGCCGAATATTTGCATCAGCTGCGCGTGGCATTTCGGCGCTTGCGTATCGTGCTGCGCATGGTTGACAAGATTTGCGCTGATGAGGAACTTACCTGTTTGCGCGAAGCGCTTTCAGCAATGAGCGGTGTGCTGGGCCGGGTGCGCGATTGGGATGTGTTTATCGGCAATTTGCATGCACTTTCATTCGCTCCACCGGGTTTTGAAGCGCTGCTGACGGCGTGTGAGACGCAACGCGCGGCCTCGAATGCTGCGCTGCGCGCTCAGGGGAGTGCGATGCAGCGTTTATTGCTTCGTTTTGCGGTCTGGATGAACGGAAACTATTGGCAGCAGGCTGAACTGACAGCCCCTGACATGCCTGAGTTTGCCCGTCGTTGTCTGCAGCAGTTACACAAACGCTATCAAAAGGCCAGCGAGCAATCAGACAGGCTCGATGAGGTGGCGTTGCACGATTTGCGCATCGATGCCAAAAAATTACGTTACAGCGCGGAATGTTTTGCAGGTCTGTTCAATGCGGCCAAGGCCGAGGTTTATATTTCAGGACTGAGCGAGGTGCAGGAATTTCTGGGGGATATCAACGATGTATCGGTTGCTCGCAGCTTGCTGGCTCGTCTGGCAGATACGCTGCCTGCAGACAGTGTGGCACTGATCGATCATGAAATTCGCTTAAAGTCGTCAAAAAATCTAAAGCTATTGAATAAGAAGCTTAAAGCTTTTAATCAGGAACCCGTTTTTTGGAAAAAGTAATCCTGCACGCACATCACAGATCGGTAATCTGCCAGTCTATGGGGCGTCGGCCGGCATCGGTCAGTGCAGCATTAATTTTAGAAAACGGACGGCTGCCGAAAAATCCCCGGTAGGCGGACAGCGGTGAGGGGTGGGGGGATTCGATCACCACATGGCGACTTTGATCAATCAGACCGATTTTTTTCCGCGCATAGGCACCCCAGAGTACAAATACCACGGGATCTGTTTTGGCATTCACGGCCGCAATCACCGCATCGGTAAAGGTCTCCCAGCCGCGCGCCTTGTGCGAATTGGCGTGATGCGCCTCGACGGTCAATACGGCATTGAGGAGTAAGACGCCCTGTCTGGCCCATGGGATCAGGCAGCCATTATTGGGTATCTGGCAGCCGAGATCCGCTTTTAATTCTTTGAAAATGTTCAGCAACGAGGGCGGAATGCTCACGCCGGGGCGCACCGAAAAGCAGAGTCCATGCGCCTGATGGTCATCGTGATAGGGGTCCTGACCCAGTATGAATACACGGACCTCTTCAATCGGGGTCAGGTGCAGTGCCGCGTAAACATCGGCTTCAGGCGGGAAAACGGTGTGTTTTTCACGCTGTTCGGCAATGAACTGTTGTAACTGTCCAAAATAGGGTTTGTGCGTTTCTTCGATTAGAAGGGGGCGCCAGGTGGTTTTCATGATTAAACTCAGTGCGGACAATGGGAAAGGTTCAGCTTAATCTTCGACGGCGGGCATCCAGCGCTTGAGCAGCAGTGCGTTGCTCACGACCGATAGTGAACTCAGCGCCATCATCGCACCCGCAATCACCGGATTGAGCATGCCGGCCGCTGCGAGCGGTATGCCCAGCACGTTATAGCCAAAGGCGAAAAACAGGTTTTGGCGGATTTTTGCAAGGGCTGCGCGTGACAAGGAGATGGCGTCAACGACACTCATCAGGTCGCTCTTCATCAGCGTAATGTCGGCCGCCTCGATGGCGATGTCGCTGCCGCCGCGCATGGCGAAGCTCACGTGGGCTGCGGCGAGTGCCGGCGCATCGTTGATGCCATCGCCTACCATGCCGACGGTGTTCCCGCCCTGTTTGAATGATTCCACCAGCGCAGCCTTTTCTTCCGGACGCACGTTGGCGCGAAACTCGCTGATGCCGGCCTGATCCGCGATGCGTTGTGATGTGACCGGATTGTCGCCGCTGATCATGATCACGCGGATGCCAAGTTTAATGAGTTTGCTGACCGCTGACCGGCTGGTGGGACGCAACGGGTCAGCCACTGCGATGTAGCCTAGTAATGCTGAATCTTGTGCGATGACCAGCACCGTTTTTCCTTGCTGTTGCAACGCTGTGATGCGTTGATCATCGAGTGCGACCGCACGTCCGGCGGCGAAGGCGGGGGAGCCTAGCAAGTACGACATTCCGTTGATTTCGGCACACAACCCCTGTCCTGGAAATTCGCGAATATTGCCGGCTTGTTCGGTATCGATGCGCAGCGTGCTTGCATGCGCTGTCAATGCGCGTGACAGCGGGTGCGTGGAGCCTTGGGCCAGTGCTGCGGAAATTTTCAAAAGTTCGTCGCCGGTCAAATCGCCGTGCGGCAGCAGATCGGTGACGGCTGGATGCCCTTCGGTTAGCGTACCTGTCTTGTCAACCAGCAATACGGAGAGTTTATGCGTGCGTTCCAGCGCCTCGGCATCCTTGACTAAAATACCCGTCTGGGCCGCGCGTCCCGTTGCGACGACCAGGGCCGTGGGGGTGGCAAGACCCAGCGCGCAGGGGCAGGAGATGACCAGCACCGCCACTGCATTGATCAGTGCCGTGCCCAGCGTACTGCCGGCTACCCACCATGCGACAAAGGTCAGCAGAGCGATGCACACGACGGTCGGCACGAACACGGCGGAGAGCTTGTCGGCCAGTTGCTGGATTGCCGCTTTCGAACCCTGAGCCTGTTCGACAAGACGGATGATAGCGGCGAGCCGCGTATGCGAGCCGATTGCCTGTGCGCGGCATTTCAACACGCCGAGCCCGTTGAGCGTGGCGGCATACACGGTGTCGCCCTTGCTTTTCGATTGCGGCAGGCTCTCGCCCGTCAGCATCGCCTCATCAATGGCCGATGATCCCGACAATACGATGCCATCCACCGGCACGCTCTCGCCCGGGCGCACCAGAAAGACATCCTCTATGCGCATCTGATCAATTGCCATTTCCAGCATCACGCCATCGCGTTCGACATGGGCGATTTTCGGCTGCAGGCTGATCAGTGCTTCCAGCGCACTTGATGTTTTTCCCTTAGCGTGGGCTTCGAGCAGTTTGCCTAGCAAAACGAGCGTGATCAACGTTGCGCCCGCTTCAAAATACACCGGCTGATCGAGATTGAGCAGCCATACCGCGCAGCTGAAGAAATAGGCAGCGCTGGTGCCCAGTACGACTAATACATCCATGTTCGCAGCGCCGCCGCGCAAGCTGCGCCACGCGCCTGAATAAAAGCGTCCGCCGATCCAGAATTGCACGGGCGTTGCCAGCAAAAAGGACAGCCAATCAGGCAGCATCAGGTGTATGCCGGCGAACATCAACAGCATTTGTAACAGCATGGGGGCGGTGAGCAGGGCGGCGAGGATAAATTGCCGCTGCTGGGATTGCAGGGCCGCTAGTCTCGCCAGCTTTTCTGCCGCAAAATCGCGCATCGGGTGTGCATCGAAACCGGTCTCTTGGATCGCCTTGATCAGCCCTTCGGGGGTGAGCGTTTTGGGGTCGTAGCTGATATGCGCCTTTTCGGTCGCGATGCTCACCGCAGCGTTAACCCCGGGCAGCAGGTTCAATGCTTTTTCAAGACGTGACGAGCAGTTTGCGCAGTGCATGCCGGTCACTTGAAGATCGATGTGTGTTTTCATTTTCGGATTATATGTCCTGATACCGTTTCAGGTTTAGCGCGCGCGATACAGCAAAAACAAGGCTACACTGAAAATCAGCATGGCCAAGGCGCGTTGCAGCATGATTGCGGGTATTTTTGGCGCAAACAGGCGCCCCAGCAGCATGCCTGTTGCGGCGGCAGCCATAAACAACAAGGCCGGTTCCGTGAGGGCCAGATGTCCCGATGAAAATGCCGAAATAACCGCACCTGCGGAGACAAAGGTGATCACGGTTAACGAGGTGGCGATAATACCGCTTATTGCAATATCGCTGCAGCGCAGCAGTGCCGGTACCACGATGAAGCCGCCGCCAACGCCCAGCAAGCCGGTTGACAGGCCGGATGCTAAACCGATCAGGCTTAATTTTAAAAAAGACAGGGGGTTCCAGCTGATACGACCGGTTTTAGTGTCGATCACGCAGGTTCTGGCGCGTGTCGAATTCTTTGCCGAAGGGTGTGTCGACCGGAACAGGCGCACTGCCACGATAAGCATCACGCAGACGAATAGTCCGGTCAGCCAGCGCTCCGAAAGCCGATGCGCCAGATGCTGTCCGAAGGGGGCCGCGATGATGC